>JBDREQ010000063.1:0-181485 GCA_043819555.1 Candidatus Zixiibacteriota bacterium
CCAGAGGCTGCTTATAATTTGTTGAACCTTTTTTATTGAACACGAATACATCCTTTCCTATTTGAGTATTTTATATAGTGCGGTTCAAGTGTCCCCCTGCGCCGGAATCAGTATGGGTCAGATGTGGACATCTGACCCGCACGGAAAACAATTTATTCTTTCTGTATCAAAATAAATATGGAATAAACATTTTAGTTCGTCTCATATATTCTCTATATTCGTCTCCAAAGAATTTAATATTCTCCGCCTCCTCCATTTTCGCCGTCATAAATAGAAAAAAGGTCGCGATTAATGCAAGGCAAATTGTGATTAGATTAATTTGTTTGAACAAAGCGCCCCATGCCAGAAACAAAAGCGAGCCGTATATCGGATGGCGAATATATTTATATGCCCCAACGGTAACCAGCTTTGTTGTTTTCTCTAAACCTATCAGTGACGGGTCCTCGCGGCTGCTGTCCGGTTTTCCAATAGATATTAACAGCCGTATTCCTGCAATGAGCAAAACCAGAGAAATAATCAGCAAAAACCATGCTATCAATTGATCGGTACTTAATGGATAGTCAAACCAATGTCCGATATTCAAAAGTATTAACGCCAGTATCGCTTCCCATGCATAGAAACGATAGAACCCGTGCGAACGGAAACTACGCAACGATTTCCATGACAGCCACACCAACCCAACCGTTACTATGATGAATATTATGATTTTGTAATGGAGCATATTTCAACCTCTAATGAAGACTACTTTCCCCACAACAAGCTGTGGATCATCTTTCAAGTCCACTTCCTGTCATTCCCGAGAGCGTAGTCCCTCGCGGGACGAAGCGAGTCGGGAATCCAGAAAATTTATACTAAACTATATCATTATACAAGTCATTCCAGTTTGGATTCGATTCTTCAATTAATCTCAGCTTCCACTTTCGATTCCATTTCTTCACCTGTTTTTCTCGTGCTATAGAGGATTCCACATCGGCAGTATGCTCAAAATAGACCAATTTATGAACGCCATATTTCTTTGTAAATCCTTCAATGAGATCATTCTTATGTTCGAGCACTCGTCGGACTAAATCATTTGTGATCCCAATATAAAGAGTTCCGTTTCGTTCGCTTGCCATAATATAAACATAGTACTGTTTCATTGATCTTCTGGATACCCGCCTGCGCGGGTATGACAAAAATTTATTCCCAGCTGTAAATATTCCGAGCGACAGCCAAAAAGTGACGAGTCACCTAGAACAATCTCTCCCGCTTTGACAAAAACGCATACAACGCTTTATCAAACGGAGTTGATGTATTCAATAAATGATAATCGGCGCGGGCTTGCCGGCATTCGGACTGGATGTAATCAGTCATCTTCTCAAACTGCTTCTTGTAATCTTTTTTTATCTGCCAAGGAAGTGTTGTGATTTTCTCGCCGGTCTCCATGTCCTGGAAAATCGCCTCACCGGCAAAAGCAAAATCCCGTTCGCGCGGATCGAGAAGATGAAATACGATAACTTCATGATTGCGATGCCGAAAATGTTTTATCCCTGATACAATCTTTTCCGGATCGTCAAACAGGTCCGATATGATTATCACCAAACCCCGGCGACGAATCCTCTCGGCCATCTCATGCAGTGGCAAAGCCAAATCTGTCGTCGATTCGGTTATTAAATTCGAAAATTGATTAAGAAGAACGTGCAAATGTCCCGTCGCTGAGCGGGGCGGGATATATTTATTAATTTTATCGGCGAACGTCACCAGCCCGACCGCGTCACGCTGTTTGAGCATCAGATACGACAGCGATGCCGCCAGTGTCAGGGCATAGTCGAATTTATTGACCAGTTTTTTATCCGACGAATATCCCATCGAAGCCGAGCAGTCCAGCAGGAGATATCCTTTGAGATTAGTTTCTTCCTCGTACTGCTTGATATAATATCGGTCGGATTTGGCATACACTTTCCAGTCGATATCGCGGATCGAATCGCCCGGCATATACTGCCGGTGTTCGGCGAACTCGACCGAGAACCCATGATACGGAGATTTGTGCATCCCGGCGATAAATCCCTCGACGACCATCCGCGCCTTGAGCTCCATCCCTTTGAGCTTCGACACCGTCTCCGGCGACAAATATTTCCTATAATCAGTTTGCATGTATTAGTCTTTCGTCAGGTCGAGATATTCAGCGAATATTTGTTTTGTTTCACTAAATTTGGCGTGACACCATTTAATATTCTCGTGTTGTTCATTTACTATTTTATTTCTTTCGTCCCCCACCGGTAAATTCTCTAACATTTCGTTATGCGTTATTATTTCTAATCCTTTGCCAAAGATCTCTTTTCTATATTCTAATATATCATCATCAAATAGAAATTCTGCGTCTATTGTCTTTCTCATTAGTTCCTTGCTGTCCTCATGCGTTAATTGATTCGGTCTGCGGAGAATTGTAGCAATATAAGACATAATCGCATGAAAAATGTCACGTCGTTTTTCATATAGGGCTAGCTTTTTTTGGTATTGGGACTGTTTTCTTTTTTCGGAAACATTATAAAGCAACAACAAGATATTAAAAATGCCCAAAACCAAATTTACTCCTAAAGCAACATCCATCTAAATATCCTCGTATCGCTAGAGTTTATCTCACCTATAATCCTAATATAACTCCCTTCCCGCGTAGCGACAACTCTCGAATTGTCGCTTTTGGTAATCTGGATACCCGCTTTCGCGGGTATGACATCGATTACACTTAATCGTCAAATATCGCTAATTTCATTGTGCCGTCAGCGAGCATATATCCGCGGTACATGCCTTTGGAATTGAAAGGCATGGCGATATTCCCGGCGCGGTCGATAGCAATCACGCCACCCGAACCGCCCAGCTCGGTAAACTTTTTCATCACGACCAAATCGGCGGCTTCGGATAGAGCCATATTCTTATACTCCATCAACGCCGCGATATCATACGCGATCATCCCGCGCATGATATATTCGCCGACTCCGGTCGCCGATACCGCGCAGGTTTTGTTATCGGCATAGGTTCCGGCTCCGATCATCGGAGTATCTCCGATGCGCCCGCTTCTTTTGTTCGTCATCCCTCCGGTGGATGTCGCCGCGGCAAGATTACCGTTTTGGTCAATGGCTACCGCTCCGACTGTTCCCATTTTATCTTTGTCATCCGAATGGTCAAGTTGTGTTGCCGGACTGTCCTGTTTCTTTTCGCGCGCCAGAGCTTTCTGCCATTGTTCACGGCGGAATTCGGTATCGAAATAAGTCATATCATCAACCAGCGTCATACCATTGGCAACCGCGAACTTTTCAGCGCCTTCACCGGCAAAGAGGATGTGATCGCTTTTGTCGTAAACCATCCGCGCCAGAAGAATCGGATTTTTGATACGCCGAACATTGGCGACCGCCCCAACGTTTTTGGTCGCGCCTTCCATGATACAGGCGTCCTGCTCGTGACCGCCGTCATGAGTAAACACCGCGCCAACTCCAGTATTGAAAAGCGGGTTGTTTTCCATCACGACGACTGATGCCTGAGTGGCATCTAGAGCCGTTCCGCCATTTTTGAGAATCTCGTATCCGGCTTTAAGCGATTGCGTCAACCCCTCGAGATATGCTTTTTCTTTTTCGGGCGTCATTGACGTTCGGAGTATCGTCCCCGCCCCGCCGTGTATCGCAATTGAAAAGTTAGTCATGGGTTAGTTATCTCGCTTTACGATGGAACCAAACATTCAAATGGTGAATCCCAATTCCAAGTTTTGGGTGGCCCACAGCTTGCTGTGGGCCACCCGTCAATGAATAAAGAAGTACAATTGTAATTTGCATGAATGATTTCATGATATTGCATCCCTTCCCTGCTCCCAATTTTATTTTTCCCCTCTTGAGAGGGGTGCCGCGAAGCGGTGGGGTGTTACTACTTCTCCCCAACCGTCTCCAATAATTTATTTACAATCGCGATCGTATCGATGCCTTCGGCTTCGGCATTGAATGAAGTCACGATGCGATGGCGCAGGACGGGAATGGCGGCGAATCTGACATCATCTACCGATGGTGTCGGACGGCCGTCCAAAATCGCGCGGGTCTTGGCGGCAAGAATCAAATACTGTCCGGCTCTCGGGCCGGCCCCCCACGATACCCAGTTCTTGATAAAATCGGGAGCGCCGTCTTCGTGTGGCCGCGTTGCACGAGCCAATCGAACGGCATACGAAACAAGGTGCTCGGATACAGGAACCATCCGCACCAGTTTTTGAAAGGTAACAATTTGTTCGGCATTTAATGATTTTTCAAGTTCTGCAGTCGGAGCCGCGGTCGTTGTCATGACAATCTCCTCTTCTTCAGACTGCGACGGATAATCGACATAAACATTGAACATAAACCGATCGAGCTGTGCTTCGGGAAGCGGATAGGTCCCCTCCTGCTCAATCGGATTTTGCGTCGCGAGAACAAAAAACGGCTCGTCGAGCTTGTAAGTATTACCCGCCGCCGTAACTTCATGTTCCTGCATCGCCTGGAGAAGCGCGGCTTGAGTCTTTGGAGGTGTGCGGTTGATCTCATCGGCCAAAATAATATTGGCAAACACCGGCCCCCGCACAAATTTGAATCCGCGCTTTCCGGTCGCATGATCTTCTTCAATAATTTCCGTGCCGGTGATATCAGACGGCATCAAATCTGGCGTAAACTGGATCCGGTTGAATTTCAAATCGAGAATCCGGGCCAGAGTTGAAATCAAAAGCGTTTTGGCCAGACCCGGAACACCCACGAGGAGGCAGTGCCCCTGCGCCAGAAGAGCAATAAGGAGTTGCTCCACAACAGCTTCCTGGCCGATAATGATTTTACTGATTTCTTTTTTTATTTGTGAATATGAATTCTGTAAATCCAGCAGTTTCTGAGCGTCATCTGTATTGGTCACGATTTAAAAACCTCCAAAATATGTAAAAATTATCGAGAAATACTATTTCCCTCGAAACGCCTCAAAACGGCGCAAATATTGAGATTGGCCGAAATTTCGCAGAAATTGCCCTAACCTCAAATAGGAGTTGGAATTGTGGATAAATGCTTTACCGCGCCTTTATCAAGAATATGCAACACAATGCATGATAACAAATTAACGACATTTCCACAATATCGAACAGCTTATCAACATCTACTTGACAGTTTCAGATGTATCTTTTCGCAGTTTTGCGGCCGCTTCGGAATAATTATTGGTCGTTAGTGGCCTGCCGTCCTTCATATTGCACGACCCGCAAAATACAGCGCCCTGCTCAATAACCAGTGATTTGGTCTTTATGTCGCCGTTAATTTCAGATTGAGCCTGCAGTTCGACTTTTTCCTTAGCAATGACATTGCCTTTGAGCTTCCCGGCAATCGACGCATTACGACAATTGATCTCGGCTTCGATGTTTCCCCCGGAACCAATCGTTACCGTATCTTCGCAATTAACTTTGCCGCTAATCTTACCATCAATGCGAAGCGGACCCTTGACCTCAATCGTTCCGGTAATGGTCGAGTCCTTGCCGATAATGGTGTTCATTTTTCCATCCATTTTGATCTCTTCGGTTTTAATGTTTTTAATTTTCATATGCAAAATACTTTATAGGGTTAACAGCCTTTCCGTTAATTCTGATTTCATAATGCAGGTGCGGAGCCGAGCTTTGTCCGGTGTTGCCCGAAAGCGCGATCCGCTGTCCCGCGAAAATAGTGTCGCCAACCTGTACTAATAAAGCGCTATTATGGCCGTACAGCGTTTCGATACTATCGTTGTTATTGACAATCACAGTTTTGCCGAATTCAACTCGTTCCCCGGCGAATATCACCTCCCCAAAAGCGGTCGAATAAACCGGCGAACCAATCGCCATCGCCAAATCAACTCCCTCATGACGCTTGCCCGGGATTTCGGAATAACCGCGCGTGATCCATCCAATCGCGGGCAAACCATCCGGAATCGGAGATGACGGCGGCAGCGAACGCGATATCGAACTCGGACGAGTCTGAGTGTGGCTTTCGGTAAATGTTTCATCGTCGCCATATAAATCGGCCAATAGAATCGAATCCAGGCCGGCCATCGCGACGACATCCGCCATAAGCTGGCGCGTTTCCAAAAGCGACTGTTCCAATATCTGAACTTTATATTGATAGAGCCTCAGCGATTCATTCTCCTCGGCCAATCGTTCGGCGTCGGCCGCAAGTGAAACGATATTAAAATAAATAATTAAATAAACGACTGGCGCGATCAGAACCAAACCGATAAAAATTATCAGCGTGCGATATAACCAGACCGCCATGCGAAACCGCTTCGGCTCCTCCTGATCGTCAGGCACAATCATGAATGTCAAATAATGCCCAGCCATATCTCTAAGACAGTTTCCTCATCATATCAAGTAATCGGTTCAAATCCTCATCTCCATAATACTCTATTTCTATACGCCCTTTTTTTAACCCGGGTACGATTTTTACCGCCGTGCCGAGAATATGTTTCAAAAACGTCTCGGCATCCTCAATCCCCGAAGGTTTTCGTTTAACCACCAACCGGCGCCGTTTCGACCGGCGAGCCATGTCCTCCGCCTGCCGTACCGACATTGTCTCCGCTATAATTTTCTGCGCTACCTTGTTGCGCAAACTCGGATCGCTCACCGACAAAATCGCGCGGGCATGACCTTCGGTCAATTTACCCTCAACAATCAGTTGGCGAATATTTTCAGGCAGCGTTAAAAGCCGCAGAGTATTAGCCACTGAAGCGCGATTTTTCCCAACTTTGTCCGCCAGCGCCAATTGGGTAATGCCGCATTCTTCAATCAGAGCCCGGTACGCCTGAGCCGTCTCAATTGGATTTAGATCCTCGCGCTGAACATTTTCAATCAGAGCCAGCTCGAGCATTTCGTTTTTACCCAGATCCCCCATTATTAATGCCGGAATTTCTTCAAGACTAGCGATTTTGGCCGCCCGAAAACGACGCTCCCCGGCAATGAGAGTAAACCCTTCACCCTCTTTCTTGACTAAGATCGGCTGAAGCATCCCTCGCGCCTTGAACGATGCCGCCAGCTCGCCCAAAGAATCGCTGTCGAATGATTTGCGCGGCTGATGCGGATTAGGCGCTATTCGATTCAATGGAATCGATTGATATGCTCCTTCCAATGTTTTCTCTTTGTCAGCGGTCGGAATCAATGCTTCCAGCCCGCGCCCTAATGCGATTTTACTAACCATGACTCAATATCTCCTTGGCCAGAGAAATATAATTTTGCGCTCCAGTGGACAATATATCATATAAAATAATCGGCTTGCCGAAACTCGGAGCCTCCGATAAACGGACATTGCGATTGATTGCCGTCCGGTAAACTTTGTCTGGGAAATATTTGCGCGTTTCCTCGGCCACCTGACGCGACAGGTTCAGACGGCCGTCATACATCGTTAGGAGAACACCCTCGATTTTCAAATCGGGATTGAGATGCTTCTGGACCAGATTTATGGAGTTTAACAATTGCCCCATGCCTTCAAGAGCATAATACTCACATTGAATGGGGATGATGACCGAATCGGCGGCGGTAAGAATATTCAACGTCAGAAGTCCGAGGGAAGGCGGGCAGTCAATAATAATATATTCATAATCATCAACTATTGTAACTAATATCTCTTTTAATTTATGCTCCCGGGCCACCATCGGCACCAGCTCGACCTCGGCCCCAACCAGGCGCACATGCGACGGAAGCAAATTCAGATATGCCAATTCCGTGGAGACGATCGCGTCGGCGGCATTAGCCAGTCCAATCAAAACCTCATAAGCCGTCGTATCGTCATCTTTGGCGTGGTATCCCATGCCGCTGGTCGAATTGGCCTGAGGATCCATATCCATTAAAAGAGTTTTTCTTTCGGCCGCCGCCATACAGGAGGCAAGATTAATGGCTGTCGTTGTTTTCCCCACGCCCCCTTTTTGATTGGTAACCGCCATTACTTTGGCCATAAATCCTCGCTGTCCAAAACATCAGTGTTAAAACGTTAGAGTATCAAATTTTATAACGCAGCGCAACAAATATTTTTGTTAAATTTCAGATAACGTAATTCTTTTTTTCGGTGAGTTATCCATTGAATAATCAATTACTTGAATTTGATCATACAAACTATCGGGAAAATTCGGGCCATAATAAATCATGAGTGCGCCACGAAGAGCAAGTCTTTTAATATCAGGAAATATTTTCCCGTCAAGACTTATGCGGCGGGAAACAACCAGAGAATATTGAGTTTTATTGGTAAAGTCAGATATATCCCGGCATTGTACATCAGCGTACAAACCGAGTCGATTCAGCGCCAGGGTGAGAAAGTCGGCCTTTTTTCTCGACCTTTCGACCATTGTTATGTTTAATGCCGGTATAGCCATGAGGAATGGAATTGAAGGGATACCCCACCCGGAACCGATATCAAGAATTTTATCATCATTTTTAATCCATCCCAATTCCATTGGGATTAGAGAATCAGCAATGATTTGTCCTAAATCTTCCCGTTTCAGATTTCTGGAAAATAGATTGAAGCTACGGTTGGCCTTTTCTACCAGATCCAGATAAATATCAAGTCCTGGCATTTTAATATATTTTTCAATCAATCCCCTGGAAATGTACTTATTCATGGCCCGACTCAGATGTTTCACGTGAAACATTATCAAGCCGATAGTGTTTTATATGAATGGTTAATACTGCGATATCGGAAGGCGTAACTCCTTCAATCCGTCCAGCCTGCCCGAGGGTCTGAGGCCTGAAACGCTTCAATTTCTCTATCGCTTCAGTCTTCAGGCCGGATAAATGAGTGATATTAAGGCTTTCGGGTATTTTAATACTCTCATTTTTTCTCTTTCTTTCGATTTCACGATCCTGTTTTTCAAGATATCCTCGATATTTAATTAAAATCGCCGCTTTCTCAAATATATCAGGATGGTCTTTCAGTCCATTTCCGGATTTAATCTCAAATAGTCTTTCCGGTTCAAAATCGGAGCGACAGAGTAAATCGGCCATTGTCAAGCTTCCGCGTTGAGTCCTCAAACCAAAGTTTTCTTTTAATGAGTCAGCCGAAAATCTCTGTTTTTTAAGATAAGTAACCATCTCCGTTAATCTTTTACTATAGTTGTCGATCATTGTTAATTCACCTTTTGCATAAATTTTATATTTCTTCCCGTACTTTGCAAGCCTATCCAGGGCATTGTCTTCCCGCAATGCCAGCCTGTATTCTGCCCGGCTGGTAAACATGCGGTATGGCTCGGAAATATTCCGGGTTACCAGATCGTCAAGCATCACGCCAATATAGGCTTCATCCCGACCGGGGATAAAAGGTAATTGACCAAGAATTGACAGCGATGCGTTTAATCCGGCTACCAATCCCTGGGCCGCGGCTTCTTCATATCCGGAAGTGCCATTAATTTGCCCGGCATGAAAAAGCCCTTTGATTAATTTTGTTTCGAGCGAAGACGTTATCTGGTACGGCGGCACAAAATCATATTCAATTGCATATCCGGGCTTAGTAATTTCTGCCTGCTCCAGTCCAATTATAGTTCTAACAGCCTGATATTGTACATCTTCCGGTAATGATGTCGAAAAACCGTTTAAATATATTTCATCCGTGCCATCGCCTTCGGGTTCGATAAAGATTTGATGCCTGGGTTTATCGGCAAACCGCACGACTTTATCTTCAATTGAAGGGCAATAGCGAGGACCGGTTCCCTTAATTTGCCCAGAGAACAAAGGCGCCCGATCGATATTCTTATGAATGACTTCTGCCGTACCTTTGGTCGTATAAGTCAACCAGCATAAACTCTCATTATTAAGATTCTGTTCTTTGCGATGCCAGTGAGAAAAATATGGCGGAGGGTTCATTCCCGGTTGCTTTTCAATTACATCATAATTAATCGATTTGCCATTGATGCGGGGGGGCGTTCCGGTTTTTAGCCGGCCTGTCTCGAATCCGGCCATATTCAAAGACTCAGTCATTCCGATTGCGGCCGGTTCGTCGCGCCGTCCTGCCTGAAATGTTTTTTCACCGATATGAATCAGCCCGCCCAGAAAAGTCCCCGTACAGAGGATCACCCGTTTGGAAAATAATTCCTCACCGCTTTTTAGCTTTAATCCTACTATTGCCTTTTGCTCGATTAATAGACTAATCGCCTCACCTTCAATAACTTCAACGTTTTCAAGTGAAGCGACATAATCGCTGACATACTTGCAATGGACTCTGCGATCGCATTGGACTCGTGTCGAGCGGACAGCCGGACCCTTTGATAAATTGAGCCGTCGAAACTGAATTCCAGAATAGTCGGCCGCCTTGCCGATTATGCCTCCGAGAGCGTCAACTTCGCGAACCAAATGGCCTTTTCCGACTCCACCGATGGCGGGATTGCATGACATTAAAGCCAGCCTGGTTTTGTCCATAGTGACCAGACCTGTTTTCATACCCATCCGATGAGCGGCCATGACCGCCTCAGTCCCGGCGTGGCCGCCGCCGACTACTAGTATGTCAAAATCATATTTCATAAATCCCGAAAATATATAGCATAAAATGAGAAATTCGTCAATAATGTTTCACATGAAACACTATTTCCCAATGCAGAAATTTGAAAATATCTCTTCGAGTATCTGTTCGGTATAAATATGGCCGGTTATTTCCCCGATAGCATCAGCCGCCTGACGCAGTTCCCAGGAGATAACTTCAACCGGAGCAGACATTTTTTTAATTCTTTTTAGATGAGCTAAGCATTTATCAATTTTATTCTTATGACGATTTGTCGTCACGAATAAACCGTCCGTTAGATCCGTAATCCCGGCTGATTCATAGATTATTTTTGTCAAATTTCTCAAACCTTTACCCGTTTTTGCTGAAATCCCAAAAATCGGTGAGGCCACTCCTAACTTATCTGTCCATCTTTTAATTATCCCGTGGGTATAATCGCATAGGTCGACTTTATTTAGAGCAATGGTCAATCTTTGAGTATTGGACAATCTGACATCCGGAATAGCAGTCGGCCGTCTGGTAATATCAAACAGATAAATTATCATATCAGCTTGCTTTATAAGATTTTGCGATGATGCAATTCCGGCTTTTTCAACACGGCCTCGCCCGCGGCGAATTCCAGCCGTGTCATACAGCTCGACCGGTAATCCTCTGATATCGATCCATTCAGAGATATAATCGCGGGTCGTTCCGGGAACAGGGGTAACCAGAGCCCGGTTTCGCTTTACCAGGCGGTTAAAAAGAAGCGATTTCCCTGCATTGGGCGGCCCTAAAATTACTACTCGATATCCATCCCTGATTATTTTCCCAGTCCGATAACTCAGGGATAAATCCTCGAGTTGCGAGATAACGCTTTCAAGTTTTTCAGATAAGAGCTCCTGGCCGATGCGGCCGACATCATCCTCATCCGGAAAATCGATATCAGCCTCGAGTTCGGCCAGTATATTGACGATATTATTTCTTAACTTAGTTATAAGTTTGCCATAAACGCCAATCAAATGCTGCCGCGACACTCGATATGAAAGCTCGGTTTTGGCGGCGACAATATCAGCCGCTCCTTCAAGACGCGTCAAATCCTCACCGCGGTTTAAAAACCTCCTCAGGGAAAACTCGCCTGCTTCGGCCGGACGGCAGCCCGCGGCAAAGATAGCTTCAAGGATCGCGCCCAGCACCATTGCTCCGGCATGGCAGTATATTTCAACCAGATCCTCACCGGTATAGCTTTTCGGCCCCGGCATATATACCGAAAGAACTTCATCCAGAGTTTCTCCGGAAGCGGATTTAATTTGACCTAAGCGCAATAAGTATGGCGATGGCCTGGACTTTTTCTTGTGGGGATTAAAGACGCCTTTCAGAATCGCAAGCGCGTTTGAACCGGAAACGCGAACGACCCCAATGCCGCCGGAGCCGGTTGGAGTGGCTATAGCGGCAATCGTATCTACTGAATTATTTGCTGCCTCATCAGGCATCCTTTACCTGTGGGTTTTTTTGTTCCATCTGTTTGCGAACATACATCGTTTCGACAAATGAGAGAATATTGAATCCGGTCCAGTACAATACCAGTCCTGCGGGGAAATTCATAAACAACCATCCGAAAATAAGCGGCATCATATAGACCATCATTTTATTTTTAGGATCAGTCATCGTCATTTTCTGCTGGACAAACATGCTGACCATCATAATAATCGGCAGGACATAAAGCGGATCCGGCACCGACAAATCGGTAATCCAGCCCATGAATGAAGCACCGCGAAATTCAATTGTCGTTTTGAATACGGTAAACAGGGCAAAAAACAGAGGCATCTGGGGAAGCATCGGCAGGCATCCCGACAATGGATTAGCCCCCGCTTCTTTATAGAGCTTCATCATTTCCTTGTTCAATTTACCGGCGTCATTTTTGTATTTTTCCTGCAGCGCTTTCATTTTGGGTTGAACGTCTTTGAGCTTGGCCATCGCCGCAGCCTGTTTTCTGGACAGGGGAAAAGTGATGATTTTAATGAGCAAAGCAAATATCAAAACAACCACGCCATAATTAGGTAAAACGCTGTATATCTTTGGCAATAACCATATTATGCCGATTGAGAATGGTTTGATAATTATCCACCCAAGCGAATTAATATCTTCCAGTCCGATATTGTATCCCTTGAGCATTTGATAATCGAGAGGGCCGGCGAACAAAGTAAACGAATCAGAATGCGATCCGGATGAAGGCATCTGCAGAGTCAGTTTGGCTGTTATTTCTCTGACATCAATATTATCATCGCCAATTCGTTGTTCGCGCTCAGTGCCAAAGGCCTCAAAGCTCTCGGTTTGACTGCTTCTGGGAATCATCACGGCGGCAAAATACTTTGTTCTCATTCCGCCCCAGACAGCCGCTCCGTGTTGATTCTCCCGCATCCGGCCATTATCGAAATCGCTAAATTCATATTTTTCATCCATCATCGTGACGGCGTTGAAGTAGGTATAATCATCCTCCAGATTGGGTTCGGTCGGGGAAAGGTGAATACCCCAGACCAAATTATAATCGCGCTCGAATCCAAAACCCTCTATTCCGTCAATCGTAATATCAAAGCCGATATCATAGGAATCAGCGTTAATCGTATATGTTTTAGTGATTGTGCCACCGTTGGGATGATAATAAACATAAGTAATCCTTCGAGGTGAATCACCTGCGCCAATCTCGAAATCTGTGGCATCTCCTGTAAATGCCAATTGTGAGGCAACAAATCCGCTATTCGCAGTCTCAAAATCAGGAACAATTTTGTCAGACGATTCTGCCAATATGACATTTCCACCATCGTGGTACAAATATTTGTTTAGAACAATCTTATTGATTCCGCCCCCATAATTCGTGAATCCAAGCGTATATAATGGCGTCTTTACAGTTATAACTTGTTCCGGTATAAGGGAATCGATTTGCTTAGCAATTGCCGCTTCGGGTATCGTTTGTTCGGTTTCAGTCTGAGTAATTGGTTGAGTTTGAGGTTGCGCGGGGGGTTGATAAACTGTTGAGTCTTGTGTTGCAGTCATCGGCGGTCGTTCCGGAGCAGGCTTCACTACCCCCAAAAATTCCAGGATTTGACTCCAAAAAACAAGAACCACAACGCAAATAACAACCAGAGCTATCGTTTTTCTATCCACATTAACCTCACACTCAATTATTCAACCGGGTCATATCCGCCGGGGAAAAAAGGATTACATCTCAGGACTCTTTTGATCGCCATCCAACCGCCGCGTAAGGCGCCGTGATGCTTAACGGCATCCATCCCATAATGCGAACAGGTTGGGTAAAACCGGCATTGTCCGAATAATCTAAAGAAAGGACTCAAAACTACGCGGTAGAATTTGATGAATCCCACAAATATCCATGCCAGCGGGGAGAGCTGCTGGTCAATTCCAGTCGAAATAGGCTTTGAAGTCGGCAAGGAAATCGTCCTGTTTAACCTTGTCCTCAATTGTTTCGGGTTTGGCCTGGATAATATAATCAAATCCTGCCCCGACCCGAAATAAATTCTTTCTTATTATATCCCGCAAGAGCCGCTTTATTCGGTTTCTTTTGGGGGCATTGCCGCATTTTTTCGAGGCAACCACGCAAAATCGGCTGAGAGGCGGCTGGTTCTCATCGTCCGGTAAACCTCTCGATTTGTCCCGGAAGAAAACAAGCCGTTTGCCTCGGTAAATATCTCCCCGGGCATAGACGGCTTGGATATCGCTTTTGTTTTTCAGCCGGCGATTAGCCGGAAACCGATTGTCCACATTATTTCTTGCGCGCTATCCGGACGGTCAGGCGTTTTCTGCCTTTGGCTCTGCGCCTTGAGAGAATTTTCCGTCCGTCTTTTGTGCTCATCCTTTTCCGGAAACCATGATCGTTCATTTTTTTCCGGTTGGATGGCTGGAATGGTCGTTTCATTTTGTTTTAGTCCAATCGTCGTCTTAATTAATTTCGAGCCTATAAGTATACTAAAATGTACCGCCCTGTCAAGGGTAATTCGCAATAGAACCAGGTTTAGAGTAGGCAAATTTCACCCATATTTTACGGCAAGTTAATATTTCAAAAATTCACGAACAATCCGGGCCAGAGCCTCCTCGAAATATATAATTAATCAGATACACGGCATCGGCAACATTTATAAGGCCGTCGCAGTTGACATCGCTGTTGGTCATAACGCCGGAGGGAGGACCCTCTCTATATAGATAATTTATAAGATAAACCGCGTCCGCAATGTTTAGTTTTGAATCTCCATTTGCATCTCCGGTAATAAAAAGCTGCATTCCAGAGTTGAGAATCTCTTTCATAACCGTTATAGAATTCAGGTTATCGGTGCCCTGCCCGACCGCCATTTTGATTAGTACATACTGGCTGTCTCCCGGCTGCATCGTCACCGGTCCGGTTGTCCCCATCATACGCCGATCTGCGGAGCAACAATCCAAATCGCCGGTACCGCTAACCGGATCGCCGGACTCATTATACCTTATAACATTTCCTTCATATGTATATGGAGTTCCATCTTTTTGAAGACCCTGCATAAATCGATAGGTTTCGACTGCATGATCCGGATCGAAGGTGGCACAAAAATTAATAAATGAATACAGGCCCAGGTTCTTATGATTGTCTATTAATTTACCATCAAAAACTGCCTGGCTCCCGGCAGAGGGAACTATTGGTCCGGCAAGCACCTTAAATCCAAGCGCCGGCGGATTGGATCCATATATTCTGTCTATGGTATCATCACTGTAGCAGAAAAATGAGTTATCTAACGTATCACAGCCCACTAAATCATCAGCACTTCCGCCAATATCCGGATCCGCCCATAATGAAAAAAAGCAATCTTCAATAGTATTTTCGCTTCTGTTGTAGATTTTATACTGCATATATATTACCGCCGATTCGTATCCTGCGGTCTCATCAAGAGAAGGTTCGGAAACAAACGTAAATTCATCAACCGGCGGTTCATCTTTTGAAGTTTTTATGCGAAAGACTGTCCCTTGCTCCGGTACATCCTGAGTAAAAGGCGGTGTTTCTCCTCCATTCCAATTGACCAGAACCGTTCGTGACAGAACTGCATCGCCCAAGACATCATAATCATTATTTGGATCGGCATCCAAAAGAAGGGCTTCATGAGCAAGATACCCGGCTTCACCCGCGCTCAAATCAGCCGGTTCATACCAATAAACCCAATCGGTGAACGGATCATCATCGGCTCCCGATACAGAATGTTCACAATCTCCGCTACGGGTTGTACCCTCAGCCCCCCAACTTTCGAGCGCATAAATATCATCACCTGAATAATCTACGTTGGCATCATCAATAATTAACGGAATCAATCTCACATCATCGCTGGGATCGTCGGGAGTGTCAATGCCGGTTCTCCACAGCTCAAAAGGAACCCAGAAAACATTATCATCGGTAAACGCTTCAATCGCATAGGAACCCCCAATCCCGGGATTACTATTATTACCGGTAAAACGCATTTCATAATCATAAGTGCCGATAAACTCAAAATTCCCTCCATCTCGAGTAACCCTTGACAAAAATGCTGCATAATCACCCCGAGTTCCTCCCCCGGAAGTTCCGCCATTATCAGCTGTATGGAAAAACCATTTGCCGCCGCCAACCTGTTGATTGTTGGTTGGGCGCAAGGGATTGCCGTCAATATCATTCGGTACCGGAAAACCAGCCCATTCGGCCGCGCCCGCTTCCGGCGGATCAATCGGACCATTGGCATTGGCAACAACCGAAAATTCAGAAAATCTTGCGGTCAGGCCGGTAACTTTAATGACCATGCCTTCAACTACCGAACTGGCAACGCCCGAAAAATCGGTTTGATTCAGGAGAAGAGTATCTCCAGTAGTGGTGTTTATCAGATGCCAGACATTTCTTAATTGAGGATGACTTTCTACGGCAACTTTATATGAATTACCCGTTATTGCATTCGGTTCAACAATTTCAGCGCCTACCCTGATTTCAGAATTCCCCAATTGGGTTATTGAAATATTGGGACTGTAAATATCGATATCAGCTCCTTCCTGATATATACTCCATACTTTCTGGTGAATTTCAACACCCAACGGTAAGGTTTCACCGCCATCAACACCTATGTGCTGAGCGGGATCGGCGTCATTGAATACCGTCCACAAAAGCTGATCGCCGAGTACAATAGGCTCACCATTTGCGTTAACTGGTGCGCCCTGATTGGTTGGCCAGTTTAAATAATCATCGTTGGGATTATCGCTAAGGCTGTCTCGATGGAGTTTGTAAACGTGAAATTCGGGACGATCAGATTGAAATGTGCCGTTTTCCATTGGTCCCGGAACATATTCACTTACATATTCGGACCCAGCGATCCTTATTTCGCCATTAACTTTTCCGCCGATCCATAGACCGGCTGCATAAAGAGGGCTTTTGGCCGGCAGGGCAAAGAAAATATCATTTTTTGTCCGATACGGAAAAAAAGTACCAGGTCCATGCCCACGAATCCAAAATTCACCATCAAGATCGCGCCCAAAATTCCCGTGATTTGTAACGAACATAAAAATATAATTGGAGTGTATATAAGACGTATTATCGACGGTCATTAATGCCCAGGGGTCTCGATTTTTGTTCAACTCCTCCGGGGGTGCGGCAAATAACGATTGAGACAGAATTAATAAACTAAGACCACAGATTAGTATTTTTATATGCCCATTCATTTGATTCCCCCTAGTAAATTATTTAAATTTGGCGCAACCAAGATATAAAATGTATGTCTAATTTATAAAATAATAGGTGTTTTATATAAGTCAAGGTTAAATTATATCACAAATTAGTACCCCACCCGTGGGATAGGATACAATCAATCTAGTCCCACTCACACATCCAAATTGCGGACATAGGTCGCGTTTTCCTGAATGAATTTGCGCCTCGGGGCGACCTCATCACCCATCAGCATCGAAAACAGATGATCGCATTCGGCCGCGTCTTCCATTGATACCTGTAATAAAGTCCGTGTTTCCGGATTCATTGTCGTCCGCCACAACTGTTCCGGGTTCATTTCACCAAGACCCTTGTAACGCTGCAGCATAACTTTATCGCCGCCCAACTCCTTGACAAACTTATCTTTCTCCTCGTCAGAATAAGCGTATTTTTCTTTCTTGCCCTTCTTGACCAGAAACAGAGGCGGCTGCGCTATATAGATAAATCCTTTTTCAATCAAACCTTTCATATGGCGGAAGAAAAACGTCAGAATCAAAGTACGAATATGAGCGCCATCGATATCGGCGTCGGTCATAATAATGATTTTATGATAACGGGCTTTATCGGGATTGAATTCGGTCGAACCGATGCCGCACCCCAGTGCGGTTATCAGCGATCTTATCTCCTGATTAGCCAGAATTTTATCAATCCGAGCCTTCTCAACATTCAAAATTTTGCCCCTCAAAGGCAATATCGCCTGATTGCGGCGATCCCGTCCCTGCTTGGCCGATCCGCCCGCCGAATCACCCTCAACAATATAGATTTCGCTTAGCTCCGGGTCGGCGCTGGCACAATCAGCCAGCTTGCCGGGGAGAGCCGCGCTGTCAAGGGCGGTTTTGCGCCGCGTCAGCTCTCTGGCTTTTCGCGCCGCTTCGCGGCTCCGCGCCGCCGCCAAGGTTTTTTCAACGATTTTTTTCGCTGTTGGCGGATTCTCTTCGAAAAATTCAGAAAGATTCTCTCCGACGACTCGCTCAACAATACCTTTTACCTCGCTGTTGCCCAGTTTGGTTTTGGTTTGGCCCTCAAATTGGGGATCAATGACGCGCACCGAAATAACCGCAGCCAACCCTTCTCGGCTGTCCTCGCCGATCATAGACAGCGTATCGCCCTTGCCGTTTTTCAATAGCTTGTTCTTTTGAACGTAGTTGTTGATTGATCGCGTCAGGGCTGTTCGGAAACCGACAAGGTGGGTGCCTCCCTCGGTCGTTGGAATGTTATTGACATACGAATAAACCGATTCGCTGTACCCCTCGTTATACTGAATCGCGACGGAGATATCGACATTTTCAAGTTCTTTCTGGAAAAATATCGGCTTTTTGAAAATGCTGGTTTTATTCTCATTCAGAAATTCGACAAACGAAGCCAGCCCGCCTTTAAAATAGAATGTTTTTTCTTTCTCGCGTCCCGTCCGTTCCGATTTCAAATCGATTTTCAAACCGGGATTCAAAAAAGCCAGCTCGCGCAAACGCCCCGCCAGGATATCAAATGAATATTCAACCTTTGTGAAGATCGAGCCGTCGGCCAGGAAAGTTGTTTTGGTACCGCTTTTTTTTCGCTTACCGATTTTTCTGACCGGCGCTTTAGCTTTGCCGATTTTATATTCCTGAAAATATACTTCACCGTCCCGGCAAACTTCTACCTTGCACCATTGCGAGAGGGCATTTACGACCGACACGCCGACGCCATGGAGGCCGCCGGATACCTTATACGAACTATGCTCGAATTTTCCTCCGGCATGAAGAGTCGTCATAACAACCTCCAGTGCCGATTTCTTCTGAGTCGGATGCATGTCGACCGGAATGCCGCGGCCATCGTCAATAACCGTCACCGATTGATCATCATGCAATATTACCTGGATTGTTTCGCATTCTCCCGCCATCGCTTCATCGATGGAGTTATCCACGACTTCATAGACAAGATGGTGCAAACCCCGGCTGGAAATATCACCGATATACATCGCCGGCCTGCGCCGGACCGCTTCCAGTCCCTTTAATACTTGTATTTTTGAAGCATCGTAATTTGTCGAATTTTCGGTTTTTTCAGAATTTTTGGTAATCGTCATTCTAATTCTCCCTGATACTGCCAGTCTTAAGTATTATTTTCTCAACCGCTTTTCCGCCGCGGCGCCGATGAATTGTTTTTAATATTTCTTCACGCTGCATCTCCAGTTCCTGCCGCCATGTATCCTGCTCAACGATTACCGTCAGAATGCCATCCTGGAATTTATCCGCCCGTGATACCTTGGCAATATCTACTCCAACAATTTCCGGCCATTTATCAACGATCTGCCAACCGTGGAAGGATTTTTTTAGTCCAAGCGAGGACATCAAGCCATCAAAAATATTGCCAAGCCGGTCTGGCTTTTGTTCCATTAATCCAAACTCCATGAAGACCATAATTCTCCAAGCTAGTAAAATACAAATGTTTACGGCTTACGGCAAGGAAAAAACACCTTTTCGCAAAAAATATGATGCCTGTAATTTCTTAAAATACAATGAATTAGCACGCTACCGCACTTTGATATTTCAATCTGCAAAGCGGTGCTCCTGAGATGCATCAAAGCATGCCGAATTCAATATAAATCAGGTCGGTTTTCTGATGGATTTTAATGAATGGAATGAACGTTTTGCTCACTGCGCGGCCGGTTTACTGTTCGAATAATTAAGTTAAAATTGATTGATATGAAGAAAACCTCTCCAAGCGGGAACCCACTCTCCGCCGCCTGGAGCGGAGCATGGGCCACCGGTCTTTTGATGAAAAACGAACAAATTCTGTTGCCAATGCTATGAACTATAGGTTATTCTAAAAGAGTGGTCTTTCTATTTCTAGGAGGTCAAACTTGAATGAACAAGAAAGAATGAAATTTGGCTTATCGGTTTTTTTCCTTTCTGCTCTTATTACCTTTCTTATTGTAGATATTATCCGTGGCTTACCAGCCTTAACTGCACTTTTTTATTTGCTGTTTGAGAAAAAAGGCACTGGATATGATTCGAAAATGACATGGTTTACAAGATTTTGCCTTATGGGTATCCTGTATGTTATATATTCATCTGTCAAAGTACTTTTCGGGCCTATAACACGCAGATTGGATGCGCTAACAGCTCGTACAAAGTCCCGGAGAGCAGTAAACCGAGCATTACATGAATTAGGCGGACATACACCAATTAAATTTTCCATAAATGATTTATCTTCAAGTATCCCAATCATCGCCAAGGGGCCTCCTTTATTGGTATATAATGGTGCAGGTGGACACAAGTGGCACGGCTTTAAATATGCACAAACGACATCTCAAGGTAAATTTACAATGGCTCGGGGCCCACTTTTCGCTAATTTTCTGGCAGATTCGGAATCAACACCAATCTATAGAATTCACGTTGAATTGGATTATACAAAAGCTAGGCGCTTAAGAAAACGTACAATTCTACCTATTTGTGTTGACCAGGCTGCAATTGTAATAAATGCAATTATGGATATTTCACAAGACAACTTTGAAAAGATACAGTCGTGGTTAGGAGAAGTTCGCCCTTATAGAGATAATAACAATAGACTTGATACGATGGATTTTACTTTAAAAATTTATGCTAATGAATACTGGGAAGAGAGAAGTGATATCTTAGCTATATGGAGCACTAAAAAATAAAAGAACACTCAAGAATAGTAAGTAGAGCGGGATCCCTGTGATCCTGCCAATAAATTTTATTGTATGGCGCTTCGCGCAATTGGCAGGAGCCTAAGGGCTCCTTCCCAACAGGAATAAAAAATAACAAATTTGGCCCGGTGTCCATTATGACTACTTACGGTGCGTTCCTGCGTTTGATAAAATTATGTTTTAATCCTGAATATTCGTCTTTAGCGCCGGGGGCGATTGGCTTGTCGATGAAAATTATTCCCATTACGGCTCGGGATATATAAATCGGGGCCTTCTTTGCGGCGCATGCGTATAGTGTAATCCTGACATGATTGACATCGGCGAATCAGACGAGCATCTTTCTTCTTGACCCATCTTTTTTTCACATGACGAGGACCATAGACCGGCCCTTTGATAATTTCATAACCCTGAGCTGGATCATTATTATCAATATATTTGACTCCCGCCGCAACTTCATTCGAATTCTCATCGTACAATGTCGCGCCCGGACACGCTATCAAGACCATGTCCGTATTATGGGCAAAATCATTGATGGCCGAAGTTAAGGGATTATAAAATTCACCGCGGCTATCATTGCATCGGGGGCAAACCGACAATCCCCCGATATTTTCCAATGGATTTCCACAGTGATCGCAATGAAGTTTTGCGCTACCCATAGCCAGACCTAATTTATGCTCATGTCGGCGTTGCTGTCGTCATGAGCATAAATTATCTTTCCCCCGAAAGTAGTCGTTAGTTTATCAATGAGTTTCTTTTCCTGCCGGGTTGTGGTACCCTGTGAATTGTAAAGAACCACCCGCCCCCCACAATGAATGATGGCTAAAAGAGAGGCGACTCCGGGGTAAAACAAATCTCCGTCTCTGAAAAGATCGAATTTTGATATGTCAAATGCCACTGTCATAAAAATAGACGATTGCAACCATCATGCCTCTTAATGATTTACTACATAATCGACTGACCGTTAACTGGTTAGCTGAATTTCAATAATGTTTTTGGTCTGGTGGTAATGCTGAAATTGTTGGATTGCCCCTACAATTATAGATTCTGGCACATATATTCCCGATTGAAAGATACACTAATCCAAAAAGGGCTTGCCCGCGCCGGATGTATCTTCTATATTTTCAAATTGTAATAAAACTTACGGGGAACCGACGGTTGCCCCATTAGTAGAATATCGACAGATGTAAACAATCAATAGGAGTGATGAATGAAGCGCAAAATTGCTAATGATTTGATTCTCTTACTTTTACTGACCGTTGTGATATTTCTGTGCGGCTGCGAGAAAAACAAAAGTGATATAGTTGCCCGTGTCGGCGATCGAGTTATAAAAATAGGCCAGATTACCGGACCCATTGAACAATTCGGCGTCAAATACATCTCTGCCGAGGCGGAACTCGAAACCAAAAGAATGATGCTTGACACGCTCATCAATCGGGAGCTGTTGATTATCGCCGCTTATGAAAACAATATGGAAAACGAAGATGAGGTCGTTCGGGTTCTTGAAGGCGAGTCAATTAAATTCCTGCTCGATGTCTTATTTGAAAAAGAAATAATTTCCAAAGCCCGGCCATCGGAGGCTGAAATTAAGGATTACTACAATCGTCTAAGCGAAGAAATTAAAACATCGCATATAGTAGTCGACTCTTTGTCTGAAGCGAATGAGATTCTGGAAATGCTGAAACAGGGCGAAGTATTCGAAGATCTCGCTGTCAAATACTCCATTGATCCGACCGCCAAGCGCAATCAGGGTGATTTGGGATGGATAAGCTGGGGTATGATGGTCGATGATTTCCAGGAAGCGGCCTTTGCTTTGCAGCCGGGAGAAATATCCGCCCCTGTTAAATCCGATTTTGGATACCATATTATTAAACTGGTTGATCGCAGGCCAATTGAGCATAGACCTTCTTATGAAGAACAGAAAAATCAAATTCGCAGTATGATTATCGAACGCCGCCGCCGGGTTCTGATGCGAGATTATGTCGCTGAAATGCAGAAAAAATACCCGGTGACCGTTGAAAAACCAACCTGTCAGTTTGTGTTAAATAAATTGGCCTACCTCTATCCCGATACAATCGGGTCTCGCCCGCGATGGAGAAACATAATCGACCCCAAACAGCTCGATCGTGACGAACAGGCTCTGGTTATTGGAAATTATGATGGCGGCCAATTGACTCTCGGTGACTATATTAAGCAGGCTGAGAAACTGCCCGAAAAGAGCTGCCCCGACTTTGATAACTACGATTCACTGGCGACGTTTATTTTCCAAATGTCTCTCTGGGATATACTTGGGATTGAAGCTCGCAAAATGGGACTCGAAAAGGATGAAGAATACATTCGCAAAGTTACCCGTTTTCGAGAATTAGCCATGGCGGATTTGATGCTCAACGATTCGATTCCCAGCAAAGTTGAGCTCACTGAAGAGGACCTTGTTGAATATTACGACACGCACCCGGAAGAATTCACTTCCCCGGAGAGATTTCATCTTCTGGAACTGCAGGTTGCCTCGCGGGAAGAGGCTCTTAAAGAAAAAGCCTCTATTACTTCAGAGGATGAATTCAGAAGACGGGCCGGCCGTAAAACGCTTCGCCCGGGAAAGAAAAGTATCGGGGGAGACCTGGGAATTATAGTTCGCGACCAGTACCCGGAACTTTACGACGCGGCCAAAAGCGTGGCCGTTGAGAAAATCACCGATCCGGTAAAGATGGGGTCAAAATGGTCAATCGCCTGGGTCAAACAAATAATTAAACCGGAATTGATGAATCTTGAATCAGTGCGTCGAGTAATTATCGAAAAACTCACCAAGGAAAAAAGCCAGGCCATTTATAAGGAATGGGCTGAGGATATGAAAAAACGGATCGAAGTAATAATTTACGATGACGTATTGACCGGCACAATTGACGAAAGTATCTACGACAACGTTGCCGACACCTCGCAGGCAGGATAACCGCTTATGAAAAAGAAGATTCTATCAAAAATGGCTCTAATTATAATTGGAGCCATCCTTTTATTCAATCCTATTCAGGGAGAAACCATTGAAAGTATCGTTGCCGTAGTCGGAGATCGAGCCATCTTATTATCCGAGGTCGCCAATCAGGTTCAGATGATAATGATGCAAATGGAACCCGGGGCTGATGTGGATGTCGATGAAGTTGCCTCTGATATTTTGAACCAGATGATAAACGACGAATTGATTCTATCAGCGGCGCGAGAAGATACCAGTATTACCGCGACTCCCGACGAAATCAAATTTGAACTCGACGAGCATATTGCCACGATCGTTGCCCGCTTTCCTTCCGAAGAAGCTTTTTTACAGCAATTATCGCGAGAAGGCCTGAATAAAAGAGCTCTTGAAAAAAGATTGAGGCCTGAAATCAGAGACCAGATTCTTAAACAGAAAATCATCTCCGGTAAGCTGGCCAACGTCTCCATGGCTCGTAGTGAAGTCGAAGTCTTCTATAATGAAAACATCGATTCATTACCTGAAATTCCCGCCAAAATCAGATTGGCCCATATTCTTGTCAAATTCAAAGCCTCTCCCGCAACCGATGATTCATTGAAGGCCGCCGCCGAGGCCTCCCGCGAAATGGCCCTGAAGGGAATCGATTTTTCTGATGTTGCCGATAGTTTCGCCGCCATCTCACCCGGTGTTGTCGGAGGAAGAATTGGATTTATCAGAAAAACGGAAGTTGTCGAGGAATTTGGCCGGGCTGCGTTTGCCCTGCAACCGGGCAATATCTCTGGACCGGTCCGAACCGAATATGGATGGCATATTATAAAAAATCATGCCCGTCGAGCTGACAGCGTCGATGTCAGTCATATCCTTTTTCCGACAATCCCATCGGCCGCAGATTCTCTCTGGACAAGGCTTGTCGTCGATTCATTGCTTAATGAACTGCGAAACGGCGCCAACTTCAAAGAACTGGCCAAACTTCACTCCGATGATGACGAATCCCGGGCAACCGGAGGAGAACTTGAGGAAATGACGGTGGATCAACTGCGTCCGGAGTTTGTTGCGCCTTTGGAAGCTGTCGAAATAGATGGCATCACGCCTCCAGTAATATCCCAGCTGGGTTTTCACATTCTCAAACTCCTGGAAAGAACAAAAGGTCGACCGCTGAATATTGATGAAGATTATGACATCATCCGCAATATCGCTCAGCAGCAAAAAACAGCAACATTGGTCGAAAAATGGGTCAATGATTTGAAAAAGACTATTTATTACGATATTCGGGAATTTACTCTTAAGTAATGAGACTTGATAATTACATCTCCGATCTCGGAATTATCAAACGCCGGACAATCGCCAAAGAAATGGCCGACGCCGGCCATATCAAACTAAACGGCCAGAGAACCAAACCGGGGCATAAAGTTAAGGCGAATGATATTATTGAAATAACCGGAAAACGAAATTTAAAAATAAAGATTCTAAAAATCCCCGAAGGCAAATCGGTCTCGCGAGAGAATCGTTCGGAATACTTCGAAATGCTTGGAGACGACAGCTCAATTCCGGATATTTAATTTACAATAATATAAAAAAACCCCGCAAAATCCGTCTGCGGGGTTCTCATAGAGATGCAGGTTATAGGGCTTGATTTCCCAAGAGCGTGTCAGTGTTTTTCCTGCATATGATGAGCCATCATCTTTTCCATTTCAAGATTTGTCTTCTCACCCCAGGACTGAAGCCGTGAAACTAATTCGGTATTGTCAGAAGTTAACAGCCAGATACTTCCGTGCTGAGTATTTACTCTCTGGGTATCAACCCCTTTTTCGAAAATTGAACCAAGATCATTGCACATGTTGCAAAGACCAACTTTTTGACCGCTTTGAAGCTTTTTCTCAACCATATCCATATCCATTTGAGCCTTTCGATAAGCTTTCAAAAAGGACGGCTTAACCGTGCTGACGGTCATAATGCCGTTGCTAATGGGATACTGCTCCCAGGTCATATTTTCCTTGAGACCATCGTATTTGTTGAGGGATTTGCACATGTCGCAATTATCCATATCGAACCACGGCTTATCGTCGGCTATAATCACCGAGTACGAAAGACCTATTATCACGGCCATGCTTAAAAATATTTTGGAAAACGTTTTCATTAATTCCTCCAAGTGACAAATTGATTAGTTTTCGGCGAGTAGCGATAATATGGATAAATACAACCCATGTTATTTGCCCGCCTTTATGCATTGTACGGCTTTTCTTGACTCAGAATTGGCTTTATTTCATTTATCGACAGGTATTTTTATGCACTTCTAACAATAATCAATCAGACGATAGGCTAAATATAGCGTACTAACTTATTTATTCTTTAGCGGTTATCTGATTTTCAAGAGCATCCGGCGCAATTCTGATAAAACAATGTACATTATAAGGCTCAAAATGGCTCTAAATGTCGTACTCGCCTAAAGTTATGCGGAGGATGGCCGAAATTTTCTAACAGTAGAAAAATAACCTTTCATGCTTGAGGTACAGTCATGTCCGACCGTTCACGATTTTTGCCCATCTTAATTTTAGCGGTTTTTACCTGTATCATGACAACCCCGGATTTAGCCGCCGACAAACCGATTAGCGCTCCTTTGCCGGACGCTTATATTGGCCATATGCCCGAGGGGCGCGGCTTTATCGCTCCGCGGTTGAATATGTCTCATATTGTCAGCAAGAAACCACCCCTGAAATTCGCGGTCGTCGATGTTGATACGATCGCTCAGTTCGACTGGCGCATGACCGGCAAAGTCACGCCGGTCAGGAATCAAAGCGTTTGCGGAGCCTGCTATTCATTCGCTTCCCTGGGATGTTTTGAATCAAAAGTTTTGATCGATTCCAATGTCGTCTATGATTTTTCCGAAAACCATTCCAAGGAGTGCAACTATTTTGGTACCAGTTGCGGCGGAGGAAACTTTGATTATCTGGCCAATCTTTATTCCATTGAAGGTACGGTATTGGAATCGTGCGATCCTTATGTCCCCTCCGATGTCGCCTGCAAAGGAACCTGCAATATCCAGAAAACACTATTGGATTGGCGAATCATCTCATCCAATAGTATTCCCTCCCCATCCGTTTTGAAAGACTACATCTACAATTACGGTCCCGTCTATACATCATTCTATACTGGCGATAATCTGGACCTTGCCTGGCAGAGTGAATTCAACAATTACGACGGCTCCTATACGCTGTACTATAATAATCTGTCGCATAACCCCAATCATGCCGTCCTGATCGTTGGCTGGGATGATAATCTTACGCATGCGGGAGGCGCCGGAGGATGGATTGTTAAAAATAGCTGGGGTACGTCATGGGGCGGCGCCTGCGGATTCGGCGGCGAATCAGGATATTTTACGATTGCCTATGGCTCGGCCAATTTCGGACAATGGTCTTCCTATATTCATGAATGGCAAAATTACGAACCCACTGAAACTCTTCTCTATTATGATGAAGCCGGGGCAAATCAATATTGGGGTTATGCCAATGTCACCGGATATGGTATGGCAGGGTACACTCCCGCTTCCGACGGATATTTGACCCGCGTAGAGTTCTGGACTAACGATGCCTGCATCGACGTTGATGTTTATGTTTATGATGATTTCTCGACCGGAACGTCTAATCTCCTCGCCGCGCAGTTAAATAACTCCTATAACGAAGCCGGGTATCACTCAGTGCTGCTCGATTCGCCGCCAGCCCTGACTTCGGGTGATGCCATATATATAGTCGTTAAATTCACTAACGCTACTTACGGATTTCCAATTGTGAGCGATGTTTTGGGTCCTCATGAAATCTCAAAAACTTATATCAGCAACAGTGGTTTGAATGGAAGCTGGTATGAGATGGGTATAAACGAAGGGTGTGACGTTGCGATTCGCGGGCGGATGAGCCCTAATCTTTCAGTTGACGTTGATGATGATATTTCTCCCGGACCGGTAATGTATTCGCTGAAACAAAACTATCCCAATCCATTCAACCCGAGTACGGCTTTTGAATACACCGTTGAAACTCGCGGTCATGTTTCAATCTCGATTTATAATATCCTTGGCCAGCCGGTTAAGACACTTGTGGAAGAAATCAAACCGGCCGGAACCCACAGCGCCACATGGGATGGCACGAACGAGGACGGCAAACCAATGTCAACGGGCATCTATTTCTATCGGATCACTTCCGGTGATTATACTGAAACGCGCAAAATGGTTCTGCTGAAATAAAAAAAATCGCAAATCGCACCCATATAAACCCCCGGATACACATCCGGGGGTTTTTTTTAGGAATCCAAATTTTTTTGACACCAAACATCAGATCGTAGTAACTATTTTCGCCTTATCTTCCGATCTTATCAATTAGTATGAAAACACTCCTGACCATAACTCTCAGCTTCATTGGCGGATGGCTCGGCTGGTGGCTGGGCGATCAGATCGGTTTATTTACCGCCCTTGTAATCAGCATGATTGGCACCGGTCTGGGGATTTACGCCGGACGACGCCTCGCCCAGCAGTTCGATTAAATCCAGCAATAGCTATTTAATCATCTATGGCAGAAACCCACCCCAAAAAAAACTTCATTTTTGGGGATGGGTAATCGGGTATTCATTTTCATGCCATTATTAATTATCAGGATTTGGATTTGTTATGTTCGGTGGCAAACCTAACCGTAGATTTTTTAGATTGACTATCTTATCCCGCAAATCGTCAATATTAATCCCATCGGTTAAAAGAGTATTTTTAATTTCTTCGAATGTTACAGGTCTGATGCCGCCACGAAAACAGTCTTCTAATGGATCAAGGCTTTCTGATACGCCTGTAAATGGATCCGGATTGACACCGGGGATTTTGGGATTTCCACATTGTTCCTGAACAATCGGCTGGCATTTGCCGTTGACGCATTCATAGCCTTCTTCACAATACATTTCCGTACATCCATTTTTTATCCCGAGATATTCTAATGTTTCAGCCTGACTCGTCGTCTTGGATTTGAATTTTTCGGCGCATGCACAATAATCAACCGGATCACCCGGCATGGGATCGGTCCACGCACATGGTTTGACGACGCCCCGCATACATTGTGTCATCCCGTCATCCATTGCAAATAATAGTGCACCACATCCGGTTATAAACCACTCATCACCAGGATCGTCGATAAAGTAACTTACCAGGGGATTAGGTTTTGGAGGTTTTGGATTATCCGGATCGATTTCTTCAAACCCAAAAATCGCCATTATCTCATCATGTTTATCTTTTACGCCATGCAATTTCTCGGGCATACATTCCTCAGGCGTTAAACCATCATAAGGCATATTTTTATTACCTTTTGTTTTATAATAATTTTTGGTTGACGATTTGATTTTTTCCTCGGCCTTTGCCATACCGGTCTTATCACCTTTAGCTTTGGCTTCTCGCCATTCAGCTTCCGCTACTTTTACTTCAGCATCAGCTTCTGCCAATTTCGCGTCCGCTTCCGCTTTACCTGCGGCGGCTGCTCCTTTTTCTAATTCAATTACTTGTTTTCCCCCACTTGATAGTTCTTTAACTTTTGCGGTCGCTTTCTCCTTATTTTCCTTTGCCTGTTTTGTATCCTTCTCCGCATCTTTTATTTTTTCCTTTTTAGTTTTCTTTTTTCCACCCTTAGCCAAGCGGTCAGTTTCCTGATTAAGTCTGGCATCCATACAGCGCTCAAAGGCCTCAATTACACGTTGAGCATAGGCGATACCTTCATTGCTTTCGTTTTTAACACAAGCAGTAAAGGCATCTTTGAGTCCGAATGGTTTGGATATTTCGCCGTGACCCCCTCCATGCCCATCTCCGGTGCCGCAAATATCATAAATATTGATTACTTCATTGAACAAACCTTTCATCTTCTCCGCCATAACATCACCATGTGTTTCAAGAGATTGTAATTTTCCGCAATTTTGGCCCATGAGGAGGAGCAAATCAATCATTTTATCTGCGCCTTCGCCGGTCATTAAAAATGATCGGCCGAAATCGGTATCCGCGAAATAAATAAATAGATTAAATGTCTGAAGCGAATAGACCTTAATTTTCATCGGGTAATAGTAATCGATTATTCCGATTGTCCTGGCTTCATCATCTTCTTTTTCGATATCACCTCTTGATTTTGCCTTATCAATAATTCGTTTGGCGACTGCTTCCCACCCGGGCGGCTGCCCAAAATACAGCCGTTCCAGATAATGAATTAAAAATGACGCGATTGGTTCAAGACCATCTCGATCAATGACGACAATAATCTCATCTTCCAGCGCCAATAATTCATCGATATCCATTAACACGGCACGGTTGAATAGATTAAAATCGTATTCATAACTTGCCATTTGTGATGATCGATTGGTTAAATTCTTTTTGAGATAATCATATTCATCCGATGGCCACTTGCCGCAACCATTGGTAAATAACATTATCAGGACACTGCCGGTTAATAAAATACCCATACCTAACTTAGACATACAAAACCTCCATAGGTTAATATTTCAATGCGGACCCCGATTGCCCGATGACTATATATAAATTTTGCTGGAGTTTCCTCTTTTTTCTGCGCTTTAATCATAATATGGAAATCAGCATAAGTCAAGGGTCGCAATATATTATTATATTGATAAAGGCAACTCAAATTGTATCAATCCAATTCTAATCCAATTCACACTTAATTACTAACGCTCCTGATTATGTAGGAATGAAGTTTGCCAGCTTCGGCTAACGGGTTTGTCATTCCCGAGAGTGTCCCGCCCAGCGGGAGACGAGTCGGGAATCCAGAAAATGAAAAACTCTACTGGATACCGCCTGCATGGGTATGACAAAATATGATTATGCAAGCGGCATAGAGCAGTTCTGCCGCAATCACCATCAAATTGATAGCGGATAAACAAAAATGACAAAACAAAGCCAATTTGCTGTAACGTACAAACAAGCATTGCGTTATACGGAAATATTTAAAAAATAATGTGGATAACTTTTTAATAAAACGACTTCAAGAAATCAACATCATCATCCTCAGGACGGGTATGCCAGCGGTTGTGCATCCAGATCCATTGTTCAGGATGGTGACGAATAATTTTCTCGATTTCTTCGGTCATGCGGCAGGTGACCTTATAAATATTTTCCCGACTCCGTTCGCGCGATTCAATAGTTAATTCTTCACCGATGACAATCCGGTATTTCCCTCCCGGATATGACAAACAAAAGATCGGCAAAAATGCGGCGCCCGATAACAAACCGAGTTGCGTCGGTCCGGTAGGAGTTTTGGCCAGGCGTCCATAAAACGGAGTCAGCTCGCCACCGACGCGAAACGAATCGGTATCTATTAAAAAACCGATGATGTAATTGTCTTTCAGCAACCGGAGAATATCTCGGGGCGAGTCATCAGTGCGGACATTGATAATATCCATAGCCGTACGGTTGGCGATCAGCAATTTGTCGAGCCGTTTATCATATAATTCCCGCCCGATGACGGCGGCTTTGTATCCCGACTGCGCCACCCAAGCGGCGAGAAGCTCGAAATTCCCGATATGCCCTGTAAAGGCAACGATGCCCTTGCCTTTTTGATACACTTTTTTGAGATTCCCTTCCCCGATGATTTCAATATTGGGCCGCATCTGGGTCTGATAATAGCGGCGCATTCTCATATCTTCAAGAGCCACCCGTCCAAATGTTTGAAAGCATAACCGGGCAATTTCTTTTTTGCGGCGATAACTCAGGTTGTTCCCGTAAGCCCGGTCCAGATTGAGATGTGTTTTATGGCGTTCTTTTTTTATGAGAAAATACGCCGCCGCTCCCAAAAACTCGCCGAGGAAAAGAGTAATGAACCGCGGGAGAAAATTTATCAGCCAAAAAAGAACACGGGCGCTGAAATAAGCAACATTGTTTTTGAGTTTATTCGCCACGGGAAATCACCGAAACCTCACACCAGTTTCGATTGCAGGATATCATGCAGGTGGATAATTCCAATCGGCCGGTTATCATCATTGACCGCCACCAGAGCCGTGATTTTATATTTTTCGCATATCGCCAGGACAGTATCGAGAAGGGCATCGGCTGATATCGTTTTGGGATATTCCGACATCATCTGCGATATCGGGAGTTCCATAAAGCCGTTGCCTTTTTCCGAAACGCGGCGCAGGTCGCCATCGGTAAAAATACCGGCCAGTATTCCATCATCATCGACAATCACAGCCGTGCCGACCATCCCATGCGACATCGAGATAAGCGTTTCCTGCACTGTCGCCGATTTTTTGACGAGTGGAATCTTATCACCGGTGCGCATCACATCGGAAACCCGGAGCAGCAGCCGCCGCCCAAGCGATCCACCGGGATGCAGCTGGGCAAAATCATCCTGAGTGAATCCCCGCTGCTGGAGAAGAACCACCGCCAGGGCATCGCCCATTACTCCCGCCGCGGTGGCCGATGAGGTCGGAACAAGATTGTTGGGGCAGGCTTCGTTGGGAACCGAACAATCGATAACAATATCGGCCCTCTGCGCCAGAGGCGAATCGGTTTCGCCGGTCAGGACAATGATTTTAATTTCCAACCGTTTGAAAGCCGGAATAATATGGCGCAGTTCTTCGGTGCCGCCTGATTTGGATATGGCGATGACGATATCCTGATTGGTAACGATGCCCAAATCGCCGTGTATGGCCTCCGCCGGATGGAGAAAAATAGCCGGCGTGCCGGTTGATGAAAACGTCGCCGCGATTCTCTTGCCGATTATTCCCGATTTACCCATGCCGGTTACGATCACCCGGCCCGATGTTTCGAGAATGGCTTTGACGGCCATCTCAAAATTTTCATCCAACCGATCTACCAGTCCGGCGATGGCTTGTGATTCCTTGAGAATGACATCTTTGGCGGTTTTGAGAATCATTTCGTAAAATATTCAATCGGTTTTTTACCGATTGCCTTGAAATACAGTTCAATAATTTCCCGCACAGCTCCCTGCCCGCCGTCGTATTTGGTAATGTAGTCAGCGACACTTTTTAAGTCATCATGAGCCGACGCCACCGCGATTCCGATTCCGGCGGCCCGCACGAGAGTCATATCCATAATATCGTTGCCGATAAATACTGTTTGTTTGAGGTCAAAGCCAAGCTTTTTCTTTTTCAAATAATCGCCGACGATGCGAGCCTTGTCACCGTGAGATTGGATGACGTGTTTGACTTTCAGGTCTTTCATGCGCGAAGTCGTAGCCGGGGAGGGGCGGTTGGACATAATTATAATCTCGAGCCCCGACCGCATCGCCAATACTATTGACAGTCCATCGCCGATATGAAATTTCTTGAGCTCAAATCCGTCGGCGCCCACATAAATATGGTCATCGGTCAAAACGCCATCAACGTCAAGAATGATGGCTTTGATTTTTTTCAAACGCAAAGTTAGTTGTCGTGTAGTGAGATATTTCTTTTGGGTCGGCATCTATTTTCCAGCAATCTCCAAAATCTGTTCCAAAAGAGCGGGCATCTGATCGAGTGGCAGTTGCGTCGCCGAATCCGATTTGGCCCGCGACGGTTCCGGATGCGTTTCGACAAACAGACCATCAATGCCAACCGCGGCGGCGGCCCGGGCCAGAGAAACGATAAACTGCTTGTCGCCCCCCGAATAAGTCCCCATCCCGCCGGGACGCTGGACTGAATGAGTGGCATCATAAACAACCGGATAACCGAAACTGCGCATAACCTTAATCGAACGAAAATCGACGACAAGATTGTTGTAACCAAAAGTCGTTCCGCGTTCGGTCAGCATGATTTTCCTGCCGTTCTTCCCGGCCCCTTTTTCGGCGGCTTCTTTCATATTCTCCGGCGATAAAAACTGCCCCTTTTTAATATTGATCCATTTGCCGCTTGCGGCCGCCGCCCGGATAAGCTCGGTCTGGCGACACAAAAAGGCCGGAATCTGCAAAACATCAATATTCTTGACCAGATCGATTTCGCTCGTTTCGTGTATATCAGTCAACACGGGGAGGTCGCATTCAGTCCTAACCTTTTCGAGTATGCCAATTGCCTCGCCATCGCCGATGGTGGCAAAGGATTGTCCTGATGTGCGGTTGGCTTTGCGATACGATGATTTATAAATCAGCGGGAGTTTGAGCTTTTCGCACAGATTTTTCAGATATTCTGCCGTCTCGAACGTCGTCTGTTCATCTTCGACGACACAGTTCCCGGCAATAAGAAAGAAATTCTTCCCGATTCCAATTTTATCAATCAATTCACCCATAGACGGGAAATATATATTTATTCTCTCCGAGTGGCAAGTGGGAAAGCGGGGCAATCTAAAACACTAATATATTGAGGAAATACCACCTTTTTCAATTGTAGTAATTCCAACACATATCGCTAAATTTCAAAGTAATTTACATCATAAAATTGCGTCTACTTATAGGCATAATTGTAAATTAACACGGTATTTAAACAGTTTGTCGAACGCGAGAAACATATTCCAAAATACCTTTTAATCCAAAGTGCCTTTCCCCTTGTGGAAGTTCAATAAAAGGCATCCTAAAATAATTCGCTGCAACTTTAGGAACAGCCATTACCTTTACTCGAAAACCGGGGAGTGATTCTAATTCTGATAAGGCATTTTTATTTTCAGATTCATCAAGCCCGACAAAGAGCATCAACATTTTAGATTCCATTGTAATTTAAAACCTCCTAAATTATAGATATTTTTTTATTCCGATAAAACCTTTTCAATGGCTTCATCTAATTCATTATATATTTTTGTTTTAGCCTCTGAGGGTATTGTGCCTCCCGTAACTTCCCCATATACCTTTTTGCATTCACCCTTTGTATCATGTTCGGGACTTTGCCAGATATGTATTGACAAATCTGTATTTCTCAATGCACAATCAATTTCAGCTTTCACACTTCGCGGTCTCTTATCACGGTACCAAGGATTAAGCACAAGAAGTCTTCTTGCTTGATTAACAAGCCGCAAATCACGAAATCTAATATCGGATAATATAATATCAAGGGCTCTTTCAACTTGGGTTTGCTTTAACTTAATATCATTGGGAATATCATTTTTTTTAGATAGGATAGGCCTATTTTTTAAAAAATCATCAATTATCCATCTTAGTTTCCTATCAAATGAACTATATTTATCTTCGTCATTTTCATCTGCAGTATTGAGTTTTTTAAGAGGCAATTCATCAATAGTAAGGGGGTAGAAGAAGGAGGCCTCCGGCGTACCGGCTTCCAATTCAGAAACCCTATTTAGCCAAGAGTTAATTTCTTGGATGCCCGAAAAATCACCCGTGGCTTCCAATTCTCGAGGTTTTTTTATTGCATGAGAAACATAGATTCTTTTTTTTGTTAATTTTTCGCCGCTTAAAAGAGAAGTAATAGTTTTTACAGGGTGTTTTGTTGCCAGTAAAAAAATTAATTAATCTATTTTTCTCAGAAGAGAGTTGGTTCGCAATGATATCACCGACAATAGATTCTGCTCTTCTCGTTTCAATTAAATCAATTAGAGTCGGCCGAAGTGGGACGGCCGCATTCTCAGCACGGGATTCAGTACGATACCACATATCATAGACATCATCGATTAAGGTAATAATGTGTGTAAAACCAATCTTTTTTAGAGGTTCAATCAAAACCGGAGATCTATTCGTAAAAAAAGGTCGCGCTAAAACAGCATGCATGGATATCATAATATCCGAGCTTTTGCTGAAATCTTTTACAAGTTCGCCCCATGCAGAATTCCACAACCTTACCTGATCTTCTTCTTTTCCATCAAGGTAACGAAGAATATCTTCGGCAAATTGGCAGATATAATCATGTTCGAAATCAATCACTTTAAGATCATTGCACGGCAACGTACCCTTTTTACCTTCTGAAACCATTACTTCCTGAACATACTTTTTGTCCACACCAGTTGGACCAAGTAATAAAACTCTCATGGCCATAACATTAAATCCTTCTCAATTATACGAATGATTTTTCAATTAAGTCCATCTCATATAAATATCAAATTAGTTTTTTGAAAGATGATTGGCAAGGGACAATTCCTTTTTTTCCTTAATTTGCCCTAATTTTTATTTTTACGTTCTGTCGGCGGCAGGTTGCCCATCCGGACGGTCTGGTGGCCTACTACAACTTATTGCTGCTGGTTCCAGTATAGAGCCCTTACATTATTCTATCATATTCCCTGCTATTTCATAAATCACCCGCACTTGTAAGATGGAGTGTATTTCAACTGTACAATTGTCCGTAGGCCGTAGGGGCTCGTCGCGACGAGCCCGCATAATTGAACTGTTGCGCATCCCTCGCGTAGCGACAACTCCAGAGTTGTCGCTACACATCCACAATCTGTGCTGTAGTCGTAATCACCACCAACTTTATAGCGGATAACCAAAAATGACAGAACAAAGCCAATTTGCTGTAACCGATAATTATATATCGCATTACACTGAATTTTAAGAAAAGAAATGTGGATAACTTATGAAAAACGAATCAAAATCGACATTTGTTCGTGGGTGTCGTGCGTTCTCTTGCGCCAACCCTACCCCTTCTCCTTCAGCATAAACCGCAGGCCCAGGATGATCAAAACCGTGCTTGAGATGGTTAGAAGGGTTATCACTTCGTCGAAGAACAGCAGCGCCAAAATCGACACGAAGATCGGAACGAGGCTATAGACAAACGACGAAGTGCGCGTTGGGCCGATTTGTTCAATGCTGAGATTATAAAAGAAGTACCCAATAGCTGAGGCAACGATGCCCATATACAAAATTGAGTAAATTACGATCGCCGATAGTTCTAATATTTGATGGTAAGAGTTTTCGATTAGCGACAGGGGCAAAAGAATAATCACGCCCCACATTGCCGAATAAAAAGTTATCGTGAAGCCGGAGTATCTCTGGATCAATCGTTTTGTGATAAGAGCGTACACCGTCCAGCTGAGGACGGCGCAAAACATCAACAGGTCGCCGTGATTGAAATCCATACCGGTTAGAATTGATAGTTGGCCTTTGGTAATTAGCATCATTACACCCGTGAGGAAATCAAAATACCGATGTAGTTGGACAGGCGCAGTCTCTCTTTCAAGAATACAGCCGCGGCGATGCCAATAACGACCGGCCCGCAGGCGTTGATGATGGCAGTATTGGAAATTGCCGTATAACGCAGGGCAATATAGAAAAAGAAATGATACCCGATAACTCCGGTCAGTCCCAGAATCCCCATCGGGATTTGATCGCGCGCGGATACTTTAAGAGTTGATAATTTATATTTGAAGATAAACAGTGATAGAAACAAAAAGGCAATGATGTACCGAATCAATGTGATTGTCAGCGGCGGCAGTTCGCTGATGGCGTATTTACCGGCAATGAAACTCCCCGCAAACGTAAGCGAGGCAATTATCGGCAAGAATATTTTCCGGAAATCGGCCATCCCGCAAAGATATATCGAACAGCCCAAAAGAGCAATAAATTCACCCATGCTAAAATAGTGTTACGGCGGGTTGCCTTAAAGAAAAATAATTAGTAGCTTCGGTTATTAATGCAGGGATGCCAATGAAATTGGAACTACTCATAGATTCAGAAAATTTCTGGGGCAGATTCCGCGAAGATATCGCGGCGGCCCGGAATGCGATTTATATTCAGACCCTGTCTTTTGAGGGTGATTCTGTCGGGCGGCGACTTTCTGGTTTGCTCAATGAATCCCATGCGGTCGATAAGCGAGTTATTGTCGATTATTACACCCGGCATATTCTCAGCGATAAGCTGCTATATTCGCCCCGAAATTTATTTGATTCCGAATTACACAATGAGAAAAAAGAAACGGCACGGATGATTGATGAACTAAGGGAGTATGGCACAAAAGTTAAGTTTGTCAATCCATTTGGGCCGCTGTTGATACATATCCCCGCTCGCAATCATAAGAAAATAATTATTATCGATGATGAGATCGCGTACATCGGGGGCATAAATTTCAGCGAGCATAATTTTGCCTGGCATGATTTGATGCTGAGAATCAGGAATAAAGATGTCGTTGATTTTTTGAAAAATGATTTTATGATGTCGTGGGACAGGAAGCATTTTGGAGGCCGCGGACAATTTGACAATATTGAGATATTCAGCTTTGACGGCATGGAAAATAAAAAATCATTCGAGCCGATCATGAGACTAATTGATAATGCGCACAAATCAATCTATGTCCAGAGTCCTTATTTGTGCTTTCCATTTTCCGATAAGCTGGCCGATGCTTCCGGTCGGGGGATTGACGTAACGATTGTCTCTCCCGCTCAAAACAATAAGAAAACTCTGCGCAAATATATCGAATGGGAATCGGCCCGATCGGGATTTGATTTGCGGATGTATCAAAACCGAATGACGCATATGAAGGCGATGCTGATTGACGATGAATATTTAATCGTCGGTTCGTGCAATTTTGATTGTTTCAGCTATTATTTTGAACAGGAGATTATTGCGGTCATATCCGATGCGGATATAATTGGCGAATTCAAAGACAAAGTCATTGAGATTGATAATTTCAATAGCATCCCCTATGATGGCAAGGCAAATAATTTCTCCGGCCGCCTGCTCCGCTGGGAGATGCAGGCCGTCAACGCCATCGCGAAAATATTTAATTAGTCCGGGCAATCCGGAATCGGAGCCCCCTTAAAGATAAAGTTAATCATGAAAACGATATCGGCGACGTTTACTCTGCCGTCACCATTAACTTCAGCGGCTTCCCAGCAATTTACCGACGGACCTTTTTTGAAAACAAGATTTATGAGATAGACAATATCGGTAACATTGGTCACTCCATCATAATTGGCATCGCCGGCATTGACGCAGCAAGAAGGTAGATTTATTGAATAGGATGCCAGCCCATATTGATCGACAACAAAAGCATAGCCATCAAAAACCGCAATTGCTTGAGTTTCACCGGAAAATGTCTTTTCAGCGATTACTTTTGGCAATCCGGGATTTTCCATATTAATCAGGGCCATTCCATCGTTTCCAACCGCGGCAAAAATATAATTGCCATACGGCGTGAGACCGTTGACATCCGAGTCAAATTGAATTCCCGACACGCCGGTTGGCGCCGCCGGATTGGTCAGATCGAAGACTTCAAACCAACCCTGACTATGTCCGGTAACCAAATAACCATTGTAAATGATGGCGTCATTATAAAAAGAAACATGCGTCTGCAGGGTATCAATGACAACCGGTTCGCTGATATTAGAAATATCGACAATAATTATACCGCTGGAATTAGCATGATAGGCAGAATTCCCGTTCACAGCAACACCCCAGGTTATGCCTCCTGTTCTATACAAAGCTACTAATTCAGGATTGGCAGGATTGGTTATATCGAGAATAATACTATTGCCATGATTACCAGCCATGAAGGCATAATTTTCATGCAGCGTAATTTCCTGTGGGGAGCTGTAAGAGTAAAAACCAATCGGGGATGGCTCTTTGGGATTTGAGATATCAAAAACATACAAGCCATTATCATCATAAGAACCCGAAGCGACATATAAATAATTATCCCTGAGTGTCAGCTCAAAAGCACCCCCTGTCAAATAATCTCCGGATAAAGCAACAGGATCTTCGGGATTTGAGATATCAACAACATTTAAATCTGATGGTCCCAATGCGACATAGGCATACAAACCATTCGTGACAACACCTCGGAATCCCCAGCTTCTGGTATCGGGTATGTCAATATCTACATACACGTCAGGATTAACCGGATTGGTCAAATCATAAATATGAAAATATCGGTCATAGTCGCTCACCCCAATTTTATCGCCAAAAAGAGTAATGGCATATGCCGTTTGTGGAAGATGATTGACAATCTCGGGCGCAGTTGGATCGGAAATATCGATAATGAAAAATCCACCATCGAGACGGTACTGATCGTACAATCCGTTAGCCATATAAACAAAGTCTCCCATTATTTGAATCTGACTCGGGGAATGAGCGGTTGTATCGTAATTGAGATGGCCGATTTGCAGGGGAGCGAGAGGATTAGTAATATTAAAGACATACATGGCAGAATCATTACAGATATAAGCCAGAGTATCGTCAATAGCGGCCGAGCGGGCGTATGGAGGAACAATAATGGTGTTGATGCTGTCAGGTTGAGCAGGATCGCTTATGTCGCTAATGGTTAATCCCTTAGAAATCAACGAGTATAACAGGGGAGTTGGATTTGTATTGTCAAATTGAATAATAGTGCCGGCAATTTCCCCAACTTGTACCGGTGAAAGAGGGTTTGTTATATCATAAGTAGTAATCTTAGACATTGAACCTGTCACAAATGCATAGTTGTCATAGATTTTAATAGTCACAGCATATCCGAAATCCCAGCTAAATTCATTTACCTTCAGAGGCTCGGAAGCGTCGGATATATCAAACAGCTGAAGTCCGACGGTGTTGCAACACAGGAAGGCGTAATTATCAACAATTGCTATTCCCGTCCCCTTGCCCTCGTGAAGGAAATACTTCGATATCAGTACCGGATTATCAGGATCGGATATATCGAGAATCATCAGACCGTGCTGCATGGCGCAGAAGGCGTAATTGTCCCGAACACAAACTTCACTAACATGACTCCACAGCGTACTCCCGGCATAGACAAATTCAATTGAATCAGCCGGTTGACCGGAGGAAATGCCGAACAATGCAAAAACACAGAAGAGAATCCAGAAAATTCTTGCGATGAACATATTATTACTCCCAAAAACCCTTGCGTAATATCACTTTGATCAGTATGTAAATTTAATACATTTCGCGATTTAAGCAATAAATAATAATGCTGCACTAAAGTGACATTGCATGACTATATATTAAACGATTCCTGAAATAAAAAAAGCCCCTGCGGCAAGAGGGGCTTTTTGCAAAGATATTTTATTTCAGCTTATTTATAGTCTCCATATTCGAAGCAGGGGCACGGCGGGGGCGGGCCGCCCTTAAATACAAGATTGATAATATAGGTGACATCGCCGACATTGGTATAACCATCACAGTTGGCGTCGCCGGTCAACATATGCGGCATTGGATCAGGACCGCCTTTAAAGATTTTATTATTGATATATACGGCATCGCTGATATTTACACTGCCGTCATTATTGGCATCACCGCGAGTAATCGACAGCATCGCCCGGTATGCGTCCACGCGTCCGTAACCATAATAATAATCAGGTGGTGTAATCGTACCTGATTCCAGTTCGGTAACGGCGGAATTTCTCAGGATATCATAGATTTGGTCAACTGTCAGGTTGGGTTTGCGGGCAAGGAGCAAAGACGCTATCCCTGAGACAATTGGCGCCGCTGCTGAAGTCCCCCCAAAATGGCAATTGATATGCCTGTCGTTAGTCTGGAAAATCGGACAATTCCAACCGACAGAATATATACCGCAAGCTGAATCTATCATTGGATTATATCCGTTATCCCATTCCTGATCCAAAGTATAAACTTCCCCCTGAAGGCAAATATCACCGCTGGGAGCTACGGCGTCGAGCATTGAGCCAAATTGGCTGTAATCCCAGCGATCATCATATAAATCAATTGCGCCAACAGCAAATGTTTCCGGCAAACAGGCGGGATGACTAACGGTCCCGGGCAAATCAGGAGCCGAATTGCCAGAAGCAAATATGATTGCGCACCCAAGACTGTCTCTTCCTTCATAGTACGCCGCCCTAATAGCCAAATCAATCGGGGCGTCACCTAGGCACACTGCGCGTCCCCAACTACAGGATAAAATCTCTGCCCCATTTTGCCATGCAAAATTAATTGCTTCGGCAATTTCTGCGGATGTAGGAATATCATACTCTCCAAATATCTTGACGGGCATAATATGGGAATTAGGATTTAGAGAAAATACACCCGTAAATGTCATAGGATTATAATAGTATCCACTATCGGTTGAATGAGAAGCTCCAATTATTCCCGCACAGCCCATACCATGAGCTGAGTATTGATCCGGTGCGGGATTATCATCCATATTTAAAAAATCATATCCAGCCGTAATCCTCTCGGATGGAAGATCAATATGGTCAGTTACCCCATCATCTATGACCGCAACCTTAATGGAATTCGTCAGCCCGGCGAAATCCCAAACCGTGTTTACATTCAACTCGCCAATTACTTTTTTTAAATGATCCTGCTTATTTCGATAGTAATCAAACAGGCTATATTCTTGCGGCTGGTAAATTCCCATAAAATCGGGGCTGGCAAATACCGTTTCAATTCCTTCATGGAACTCATTAGCTATATCCAAAAGCCTCTTTTGGGTTGCCTTTGTTTTCTTTAGGAGCCAGACATTATCAAATCCATAAAGCTTGCGAACAACTTCAACATTATCTTTCACGCTCATTGAATTGATATCGGTTTCGGACATGAAATCCTCAAAACCGACTACAAATGTTTCACCGACCGGCATCGGATAACCCTCAGAGTGATAATACGGTTCGGCAATCAATATCCAGTCAGTAAGCTCGAGAGAATCAAGAAAACTTCCCAAGTCTTCCTTATTGGATAAAGAGATTACCTTAAACTCTTCACATAACTGTTTATCATCAAGAAGACTAATCATACGCTCGTTAGATGTAATCAATGTTTCAATCGACTCTTGTGATAAATTTGGATTAAACTTCAGGACAATTTTATTTGAGTCAACCGAAAGTGGAACCTTTCCGTCAAGGTCATAATAATGCTGTGCCTTTGTTGATGAAGAATATATCATCAAAATTAAAGTAAATATAAATAAACTCATTCCCCTTTGCATAACAGCCTCCATTCCCTTAAATTATTTTTGTGATTGACAGGTGAGTGACAGCGGCCGCTGCCCCCCAAATATAGCTATTCTTGTTAATTCCTCTGTTTCTAGATTGTAATCGAATAATTGACCATAATACTGCGAAGTACCAATCAAATGATTACCATCCGGTGTAATGCAAAGTTCATTGGGATTAAATACGGCATATAAAGTATCCTCAAACACATCTACTTGTTTATATATCTCATTATTGGCAATGTCAAAAATTGTAAAATATTGAGGAGCAATACAGTGCATTTGCATATTTCCGGGCTGAGAGTAAATTAAATATTCGCCATCATGCGTTATCTCAAGGTCTCCATATCCTGGGCATATGGTTTTTCCATATATCAATGAATCAATAGTTTTATCATATACTTGAATTCTAAATGTACCAGGTCCGACTATAGAATATAAATACCATAATCGGTTATCCGTGCTGGCGATAATTCGTCGCGGATGACCATAATTGTATTTCCGCCTATTTGCTGAAAAATTATTATCGATGTTTACTTCAACAATATCCAATCCGTAATTTTCAATGGCATGGGAATAGAGTAAAGTCTTACTATCCAAAGTAAAATTATGTCTGAAATATAGACTTTCATCGGCAGTATCCTCGTACACAATCGAAAAATCATTCAAATCAAATAAATATAGCCTTCTCAAGGAAATAGCCAGGTATTTACCTTCTGGCGATATATGTAGATATCTAATACCACCAGTACCATATACTGCGCCAGTTGGATGTTCTGCAACAACCTCTTGAGAATCAAGCGATACTTCGACAATATATCCATCCGGAGCCAAATACATTGTCTCACCATCGGGCGATACTGCCAGACCGGATTCTAATATATTATATGGCAGATCAAATGAATCCAATTCGCCATTAGTAGTATTATAGGCAAATACTTTATTGCCCGGCTGTTCGCATCCAAAATACGCAATGTATTCTTTCGGTTCGACTGGAACCGGTTCCGGATCGGTGGCTTTTTTACCGCAACCGAAGAATAGCAATGTCATAATTATTACGATTAGCCCCAGCGCACAAGTCCCCTTGAATAACAAACCCCGCATAAAATCCTCCCCTTGTTTTTGTATATGATACCTATCAAAATTTAATCAATCCAAACAGTTTGTCAAGAGGTATATTTATATAAATACTATGAATTATCAAATCCCAAACAATACATATATGCTTTAATTATTGCTTAAAACTTATAAACGATGGCAAAGGCGGATTTTTCTCCGGGGGATAACTCGATGGAGATGTTATCCGATTTTTTAATCGGCGGGGGGAAGTCCTGAAGGTGAGCGTCAACGTAGGCATCGATCATCGAAAAGAAAATCGTAATGCCGGCGTACCAGATGTTGGTGTTGCGCGTGTCGCGATAATTAGCATAGGCGCGAAACGCCTCCGCTTTTTGAGAAGCGAGGCTGTCGGGCAGGCCTCGCCAGTATTTTCGCGCATCACCGGCCTTGATGCCATAATCAACCGCTTTGTATATGAAATATGATTCGACCAGGAAGATGACTCCGGACTTAAAATATTTTTTATTGGCAAATTGTCCCCAGCCGGGAAAGGCGACTGATTTGAGCATGGTCATCGACTGCGAGCGTTTTGGTATTGAGAGAGTATTTTCCGTCAGGTAGGCTCTGACGATAAACGAATCTTCCGATGCCTGATACAGAACCGGTGATAAAAGCAGACCGTCATCGTTTGATGCGGGGGAGGCTAATGAGGAATCAATCGGATTTAATGAATCCGCCGGAATTATATCGGTCGTGGCGGCACAGGCAGGTGAAAGCATAATTAAAATAATCAGAACAAACAACGCCATAGTTCGAATGATATCTTCATTTCTTCTGGGGAGCATTGGTAAACACCCGCAAAGCGCGATGAAGCGCCTCGATAACGATTTCCTTTCCTGAAAACTCGACTTCCTCGCTATCCATCATCCAGGTGTGCCCTTCAGCCGGACTGATGCTGAGGCGATGGCCACGAACCATTTTTATTTTGCCCAGGAATTGATACTTATCTTTTTTCAGATCGCGAATAAAACCGGTAATTTTATCGCGGGGGCAATTATCATCATACACGATAACGATTCGCCCATCATCAGGGGTTGCGGCGGGGACAAACGGCAGCGTCATCACATGTGAAAGGAGATGTATATTAAGAATTTTCGGCTGCGCCTCAAACGTATGATTGTCCATTTTCAGTGTCATTGTTCGGGGAACAGTTTGATCGGCGGCTTTGCCGGCCATCTTAGCCCACGACATAGCCAGGCGCGGCAGTTTTTTGGATCCCTGCTGGTAAATCATATGGTACACTAGTCCGGCTGTCAGAGAGCCAAGGAAGAAGGTGCCGTTGGCCTGACCGGCATCGATTCGCGTCTGATAGCCGGCGAGAATTATATCAAGAGCCACTTCGGCATCGGTATGGCCGAAAAGCGACAAAAAAATATTATTATGCAAGCCCGTCGGGACAATTCCCAAAAGCCCTTTGGCTCGGGAAATTCTGGAGGCGGCCAACCGAATCGATCCGTCTCCTCCGAAAACAATTATGGCAAACGGATTTTTGCGAATGGCCTGTCCAATTGTTTTTTCAAAATCCGTCCAGTCATCGACTCTATCGGTGTGGCATTCCCAGCCCGAACGGCGTAATCGCCCCTGAAGCCTTTGCGCCAATTTGGCCGCCTGGTCGGGATCAAATCCAAAATCGGCTTCATTGACAATTAAATTGTACGCTTTTTTACGGAGCGCGGGAGGTTTTGTACCGCCCGGGCGGCGCGGCGTGTATTTTCTCTTTCTTTTATCCATAGACTTCAATAATAACGCCTAATGGTCCCAAAAAACAACTGTTTATTGTCGCTCTTTTTTTGTACATATACTTAAAGGCCGGAGTGGCCTGGCCCTTCGCTTTTTTATACAAGGAAAAGGCTTTGGAGCCGATATAAAACTAAAAACCGTGGCAGAATTTTGATAAACGAATTTTCTTGCTCTAAATTATTGAATTAGCGTATCTCTAATAATTATGAATTCGACGGCATCGCAAAACAATATATCCGCCAGGATATTTATCTGGATATCATTCGCGGTTCTCGCATTGCTATATATGCCGGTATTAATCGGACTGATCGAAGTTTGGTGGGCGGATGATAATTACTCGCATGGATTTCTAATTCCTCTAATTTCCGGATATTTGCTTTGGAAAAAGCGAAAGGCTCTGGCCGAAGTTCCCGAATCAAAGGGGAATAATCCCGGCTTATTGATATTGATTTTCGGCATGCTGATCTTCGTTCTGGCGACCGCCGCCGCGGAATATTTTACCATGCGGGCATCAATGGTTATAACACTCTTTGGGCTGGTCTGGTATATTTTCGGATATCGGATGATTCGGATAACATGGTTTGAGTTATTGTTTTTATTTTTTATGATTCCCCTGCCTTATGTGATTTACTATGCCTTAACGTTTCCGATGCAGCTTTACGCGACGACGATTACAACCAAAATATTGAGCTTCGTCGGGATGTCGGCGGTTCAACAAGGCAACGTAATCCATCTGCCGGGGTATTCCCTTGAAGTGGCGGAAGCCTGCAGCGGATTGCGGTCGCTGATATCGCTTTTGGCGCTGGGAGCTCTGTATGCCCGCTTCACACAGAAAACATTCGGACGCCAGGTATTTTTATTTTTGTCAACCATTCCCATCGCCATCGCGGCTAACATCTTTCGCCTTTTGTTCACATCAGTCGGGGCGTACGCCGTATCGCGCGAATTGGCCGAGGATTTTTTGCATGAATTATCGGGAATGATGGTTTTTGTAGTAGCCTTTATAATGCTCTTTATCTGGGGCGCGATAATAAAGCCGAGGAAGACCAAAGCATGAACGCAACCGCGAAAAAGGCGATTATATCACTGATTATCCTGATAATCTTCGGCGGTTTCGGAACTTATCTGCGCGGTCATGAACAAATGCCGGACAGCCGACCTGATTTTGACTTAATTCCATTCAATGACTTCGGCTATACCGGAAGCGAGCATAGATTTGATGAGTTTGCTTATGAAGTATTAAAGGCCGACACCTCAACGCTGCGCAATTACTTTGATGATGCCTTTAATAGTTACTGGCTTTTTGTGGCCTACTTTTCCAGCCAGAAATACGGCGCGCAAATTCATTCGCCCAAACATTGCCTGCCGGGCGGCGGCTTTCGAATTGAGACTATTGAGCTATATCCGATTAAACTCAACGACGGAACAACGCTTCAGGTCAACCGCCTGACCATCGCCAATAATATGCGAAAAGAGTTGATGCTTTACTGGTTTGAGACTCGCGGCGGAGTAATTTCCGACGAATACGGGCTAAAGCTTGACCTGATGAGAAACGCCATAGCTCTCCAGCCGACCGATGCCGCTTTCTGCCGCCTGACGATGCCTTTGACGCTCCATGCTGATTTGGACAAAGCCAGCGAGCGGGCGGTAAAATTCATTCGGGATTTCTATCCTTCCATGAGCCAGGCTCTGCCATTCGATAAGTAACTTTTATTTATTATGTCGAATTTTTTATTCAAAGAAATCTGTCCGGATATGTGGAGCGATTTTGAAAAACTGTTCGGGCAAAAAGGCGCCTGCGGCGGATGCTGGTGCCAGCACTGGCGCATGCCAAACAGTGCCAAAGAATGGGAAAACATAAAAGGACGCAAGGCCAAAGCCGCTTCCAAAAAGTTGATTTTATCAGGCGCCATGACCGGGCTTCTGGCATATGATGGAGATATTCCGGTCGGATGGTGTTCGTACGGCCCGCGCGAAGTATATGCTCGTATCAATATGATGAAACCGTATCAGCGCAACGATATCGAAGGCGTCTGGTGTATCAATTGTTTTTTTATCGATAAAAATTATCGCCGCAAGGGTCTGGCAAGTGAGATGCTGTCGGCGGCGGTTAGATTTATTAAGAATCGCAAAATAAAAATTATAGAAGCTTATCCGACGCCGCTTGCCAAAGACGGCAATAAACTCCCGGCCGCGTTTTCATTTACCGGACCTCTGAAAATGTTTGAAGATTTTGGATTCAGGATCATCCAGCGCACATCTCATTCAAGACCACTGGTCAGGATGAGGGTATAGCGTCGCTCCAATTCTCACAGAAGGTTATGGAGTTCTTGTTATAGAATATAGATTATAACCAGGAAGCAAGAATATCTATATTCGTTTATTTCAATGGTTGGCCAATATTTTCTGTTTGAGTTTTTCTCCCCTGAGCAATTTCTGAGCATAATTCCCCTGTTTTAATACATCAATACACTTGATTTTTCTTAATAGCTAACTCCCCCTTATTTCTCGCCGAATCAATAATATAGTATCCGATTTTGAGAAACTTCAACTCAAGGGTAAGGAGAGTCACATGGCCCAAATGCTTCCACCAACTATGCCGCCTCCGACAATGGCTCCACCGATATCATTCAAAACCGAGGCGCCGTTGGCTGGACGGGGAACAAGGCTTATGGCGGCTATCATTGATTCAGCCTGCGCCATAGTGATATATCTGCTTTCGATTTTATTCGACTCTCCGGCAATTTTGTTTTTGGGGCTGGCCGGATTGGCAATCTATCAAATTTATCTTTTGACAACATTGGGACAAACGGTCGGCAAAATGACCATGAATATCCGCATCGTCAAATTCGATACCGGCAAAAACGGCGGATTTGTCACAAATGTTTTGATACGCGGAATCGTCAACGGGATACTGGGATTCATTCCTTTTTATTCTCTCATCGATGTCGCCATTATTTTTCGCGAACACCACCGCTGTATTCATGATTTTCTCGCCGGAACAAAAGTAATTGAGGTGTAAACAGCTTAAAAGTTATCAGATTTTGAGCCTAAGAAATTTACTAATAAAAAAAGCTTGACTTTATCCGAAACAATTATAGATTGTTCTCGTTAACCAGGAAGTTAAACTTTATATTGACTCGCAACCGAGGAAGTTTGATGTTCATGTATTTTCACAATTTAATGATCTCAGGCATTACAGGGTAATAACCCAAAAGGAGTACATCGACTAATATGACCACTCTACTTACATATAAGCGAGTATTCCCGGGTAATCCTGGGCAGTGGTTCTGCGGTTGCGGAGGTTTCCTATAAGACCTTAGTATCTATATACAGGTAAATCTTTGACCCGCCGGATCACATAAACAGTCCGGCGGGTTTTTTTGTGATTCAAAAACTCCGTTCGGACCGGTAAAATAAATTAAACGCCGGGTTGAAGCGGCAAAAACGGAGTGGAGACAATGGATTCAGCATATTTCGAAGATGAAAAATACGAAGATATAAGTTCGCGCAAAGCATTCGGACGGCTGATGCCGCTTTTGAAGCCGCATATTAAATGGCTGTTCATATGTTTTGGGCTTCTGGCCGCATCTAAGGCTGTCTATGTTTATGCGCCGACATTGATTCGCACGGCGATCGATGTCGATATAGCCAATACCGATTTCGGCGGCCTTTTGGCAACCGTCGGCCTGTATATATTATTTCAGGGTTTGTTTTTAGTCGGCAATTATTTCTTCCGCATTCGCATGGAAATAATCGGCCAAAAGGTAATGACGCTTCTGCGCAAGGACCTGTTTGACCATATTCTGAAAATGGCCGTGTCGTTCTATGACCGTAATCCGGTCGGACGCCTCATGGCCCGGGTCGAGTCTGATACCGAGGCGCTGCGCCAGATGTTTACCAATACGGTTGTTAATATCATCGGAACGATTATACAGGTGGCCGGGATATTTATTATCCTGCTTTTCATCTCGCCGAAGCTGGCGTTGATTGTGATGGCCTTTATTCCAATTATCGTTGCCGCCCTGTATATCTACCAGCGGCAGACAACGCCCAAATGGTTATTGGTTCGCAAACGGATGGCCGATGTCACCGCGACATTAACTGAGTTTTTGCAGGGTATGCAGATTATTCAGATATTCGACCGTATCAGGATGGCTCGGCGGCGCCTGTTTCAGGCAAGCATGAATAAGTTGAAGCCTGATTTCCAGGCTAATATGTGGGTTATCGTCATGTTTAATTTCATATTCTTTATGGAAACAGCGATAATCGCGAGCGTTCTGTATTTCGGCGCCAAATGGGCTGGAGTAGGGGCGGTAACAATTGGGACGTTAGTGATGTTTATTACATATATCCGTCAATTGATGGAACCGGTTCATCTTGCCGCCGAGCAACTGGCGATGATTCAAAAAGCCGTCGCCGGGGCCAAGAGAATATTCGGACTTTTGGATACTCATGAAATCATTTCCGAATCGGTGCGCCCGGAATCATGGCCGAAATTTCGCGAAAGCATCGTGTTTGAAAATGTATGGTTTTCATATAACGACGATGACAATTATGCCTTGAAGGACGCATCTTTTACGATTCCGAAAGGAAAACAGTACGCTCTGGCCGGAGTGACCGGAGGCGGTAAATCAACGGTAATAAATCTGCTCTTAAGATTCTATGATCCTCAAAAAGGGCGGATTGTGATAGATGGAATAGATTTGCGGGACATCTCTAAAGATCAATTGCGCGAGAAAATCGGATTAGTGCTTCAGGATATTTATCTCTTTCCGGGGAACGTCGCCTCTAATGTGTCCCTCTCGGCAAATGGATCCGATCGCGAAAAAGTGATCGACGCCTGCAAAACTGTGGCGGCTCATCAGTTCATTGAGAGAATGCCGGAACAGTATGAAACGGAATTATCAGAGCGGGGTGGAAACCTGAGCCGAGGCGAACGGCAATTATTATCATTCGCACGGGCTTTGATTGCCGATCCGCAGGTGTTGATTCTCGATGAAGCAACCAGTTCGGTCGATCCGGAAACGGAACGGCTGATCCAGGAAGGACTTTTGACCCTGATGCGGGGGCGAACGTCGATTATTATCGCCCATCGATTGTCAACGATCATGAATGTAGATAAAATTCTGGTCATCCGCGAGGGTGAAATAATAGAGCGGGGGAAACACGAGGAACTGCTTGAGATGAATGGCTATTATTCAAAACTGTTCAAATTGCAATTCAAGCAGTTAAACGGCAATGGAGTGAAAAAAGCATGTTAAAATATATAAAATGGTTCTGGCGTTATTACCGGCATCACAAGAGAACGCTGTTTGTGCTCCTGACGTTCTCGATATTGTCAGGAATACTATTGGTCATTCAACCGCTGCTTTTGAAAAATATATTCGATCTGCTTCAGTCGGGTGAATTAACGCGGGTAAATATGCCATATGTGAACGAGTTTATTGAGTCTCTCGGCGGAAATAGTATTGGCAATTACACCATGATTCTGATTGGCTTCGCCTTTGTCTGGCTTATCGTTTATATCATCTTAGTCGGACATCGCGCCTATATGAATATCCGGCTGGAATTGGAGTTTCGACAAAAGGCGTTTGATAACGCGACCGTCAAAGGTCCTGATTTCTTCAATAAATTCAGTACCGGGGATCTGGTCACGAGGATGACAGATGATTGCGGCGAAGATAAGCTGGCCTGGTTTGCCTGCAGTGGCATCTTCCGTTTCTATGAGTCGCTGATTTTGATTATTTTCAGCCTGATTACAATGATCTCGATTCATCCCAAGCTGGCCCTGTGGACGGCTACGCCTCTTCCGATTCTGGTATTTATTTATATGAAGAGTTCATCGGTGCTCGATAAGCGTTTTGATTTTCTGCAGAAGAAAATCTCAGATATCAATGACACCATGGAAACCTGCTTTTCCGGTATTCGCGTTATCAAGGCGTATGTCCGCGAGAAAGATCAGCGGAAGAAATTTGCCGCTGTCGCCGACAATCGCCAGGCCGCGGAAATATCCGCCGTCAAGGCGCACACCATTATCGAATCGCTGTGGATGTATATCTGGCAACTGGGATTGATAATAATCCTTCTGGCCGGAGGATATTACGTGATCAGGGGCAGTTTGACGATTGGCGAGTTTGTCGCCTTCAATTCGTTAATGCTGTTTATGCTATATCCGATGTTTGACGTCGGCAATTTTCTCGTGCGCGGACTTCGGGCCGCGGTTTCGATCAAGCGTTTGATTGAACTTGAAGATTATCCGCTTATGATTGATGAAAATGAAGGTGGCCAAGCCGTCAAAAAAGAGAGGACTTCCGGACGCGTGGTTTTCGAAACCGCGACGTTCAGATTCGCCGGCATGGAACGGGATATCGTCTCCGATTTGAATTTTACCGCGGAGCCGGGTCAGCGCGTGGCTCTGGTCGGAAAAGTCGGCTCTGGAAAAAGCTGGGCGGCGCGGCTGATTCCGCGATTGGTTAATCCGGTTTCAGGCCGGATTACGCTCGATGGAATCGATTTGCGCAAGTATGATATCCACGATCTGCGTCGGATGATCGGATATGTCCCGCAGGAACCGATTTTGTTTTCGGATACAATCGAAAACAATGTTCGGTTCGACCGCGATGATATTACCGATGCCACGATTGACTGGGCGATTGATGTCGCGCAGCTTAAGAGCGAAATGGATAGTTTTCCCAAAGGATTACAGACCCGCATCGGCGTTCGGGGCATGTCGATTTCCGGCGGTCAAAAACAACGATTGGCGGTGGCTCGCGCTCTGGCGGGCAAGCCCAAGATTTTGATTCTCGATGACTGCACCTCGGCTCTCGATGCCGATACCGAAGCAATTTTGTGGGATCGGCTTCATGAAGTCATGCCGGATTTGACCTGCTTTATCGTATCGCATCGCCCGGCAACGCTGGAGAAGGCCGATAAGATTATTGTTTTGGACGACGGCAAAGTTGTCGAAGAAGGCGGGCATATAGATTTGATATTGAAAGATGGCCTGTACTGCAAGCTGTATCATCGCATCATGCTGGCCGAAGCCGTCGGCGACAGCGCCGCGGCATAGAGTAATGCGGCAGGTCATGAAATATGATCTGCCGTAACAATAAGAAAAAGCCATTGCGAGGAATTCCGTTTTAACGGGATGACGGAGCAATCCCTGGTTAACATTTGCCGCCAGTTCACACCCATCCTTCGTTGGGGGTATAACTGACAGGATAGATTGACAGATTAAGAAAATGACTGAAATAAATTTTAAAATAGTAACCGCCGGCAAGGTTGATATTTTACGAGATGAAAATTATAAAATGGCTCGGATGGTCTGGCATGATTTTATGCTCCATGACCCGGTCGCGAATTATTTTACTGATTTATTCTCCGAGCCGGAATTGATGAAATATCAGTTCGCCCTGATTGAGCCGGATACGGATAAAATTATCGCGATAGGCAATTCTGTTCCTCTGTTGTGGGAAGATAAAATCGAAAACCTGCCGGATGATGGCTGGGATTGGGCGCTGGCCAAAGGCATCGACGATTATAGAAATAAACGCAAACCAAATCTGCTTTGCGCAATTCAAATTATGGTACACCCTGATCGTCATGGTCAGGGCTTGAGCTCAAAGGCGGTTACGGTGATGCGCGGCATTGCCAAACAAAATAATTTGGACGGCCTTATCGCACCGGTGCGACCGACCAAAAAATGCGATTATCCTCTGATACCGATTGATAATTATATCAAATGGACTAACGGTGAAGATTTGCCGTTTGATCCATGGCTGAGAGTCCACGCTCGATTGGGAGCAAAGATTATAAAATCCTGCCCCCGGGCGATGACGATTCCCGGAACGGTATCTGAATGGGAAGAGTGGACAAAGATGAAATTCCCCGAAAGCGGACGATATACCATTCCCGGCGCGTTAGTCCCGGTCAATATTGACCGTGAAAACGATAAAGGCGTATATATTGAACCTAACGTCTGGATGCATCATGAATTTGAAAATAATGAATTATAACAATCAACCGATTGGCCGATAAGACGTATAATGGGTATATTGGAAAGTACGAAAAATATGAAAATATTATTGATCATAAATTTACTGATTACAGTTTTACTCCTTCCAGCCCTGACGTCGGCGGAGATGCTACTTATCCCAATGGATGAAGCGCAAAGCAATCATCTCAAGGCGTACGGCGTGGTATTCAACTGCCTGACGCGCAATCAGCAGGCGGAATGGATTCTCAATTATCGTTTCGGTTCGTTCCTGATAAAAGATACCGACAACAACCGTGATTTATGCCTCATGCGCGGAGTCTATTACGATGTCATTTCCAACTCAGAAGCGGCCGATATTTACCGAATTGTCGAATCGGAAAATATGGAACGAGTTCTTCTCGAAAAAGAACCAAAAATCGCAGTGTATGCTCCCCCCAGCCACCAGCCGTGGGATGACGCCGTCCGGCTGGCTCTTGAATATGCTGAGATCGATTATGATTTACTCTGGGACAAGGAAGTTCTCGAGGGTAAGCTCGAAGAATACGACTGGCTCCATCTGCATCATGAGGATTTTTCCGGACAGTACGGTAAATTCTATTTTGCCTTCGGCCGCGAACTGTGGTATCAGCAGGACGTCGCCGCCAACGAAGCGATGGCCCGCTCGCTGGGATATAACAAAGTCTCCGAATGTAAAAAAGCCGTCGCGCGGGAGATAAAAGAGTATGTTTTGCGGGGAGGATTTTTATTCGCCATGTGTTCGGCCGCCGAAACTCTCGATATGGCGTTGGCGGCCCATTCGACCGATATTGTACCCTCCGAATTCGACGGCGATCCGCCCGATCCCGACTGCGTTTCGAAACTTGATTTTTCTCAGACAATGGCTTTCGAAGATTTTACTCCCGATTTTAATCCGCTTGTATACAGGCGTTCCAATATCGATACCTACCCGGAGCGCATCGAACGATTTCTTATGCCTGATGATGATATCTTTTATTTGTTTGAGTTTTCCGCCAAACTCGACCCGGTCCCAACGATGCTGGTGCAGAATCATATGCCCGTCGTCAATGGTTTCATGGGTCAGACAACAGGATTGAAAAAATCTCTCTTGAAAAAATACGTGATTGTTTTGGGACAGCCGCTTGATTATGATGAAGTCCGCTACATCCACGGCAATCTCGGTAAAGGTACTTTCACTTTTTATTCCGGTCATGACCCTGAAGATTATCAACATCGGATCAATGACCCGCCGACTGATTTGTCACTCCACAAAAATTCACCCGGCTACCGGTTGATACTCAATAATATTCTTTTTCCGGCGGCCCGTAAAAAAGAAAGAAAAACCTGAGGATATTCAATAAATTCAATTGGGTTATTTAAGCAACAAATCACGCAATGCGATTATTTCATCTTCCAGAGCAGGCATTTTTCTATTCAGGAATTCTTCAGTTTCGTTGCATAATAAACCTGCTAGAAGCGGCCTTTTAGCTGGACGGGGGAGCGATGAGGATTCGACCGGAGAAATCAAACCCTTATCAAATTTACAAATCTCAGCGATCTTCAACGCCAGCTCATAACGGCTGACAAAATTAGCGCCCCCGATGTGATATACACCGCTGCCATCTTTCTCAATCAACTGCCTGATTAATTTTGCCGATGTAAGATCGCTAATCGGATTAGAGCTTTGATCGCTCGCGCCGCCTATTTTCTTCCCTGCTTTCAGATTGTTATAAACGAAAAGGAAGAAATTCCGTTCGGCCGTAATATCGAGCATGGTGTTAGTGCGAATGATTAAATTATCAGTCGATGCTGCCAAAATCAATTCTTCAGCCCGGAGTTTATGCTCGCCATATATATTAATCGGATGGGGCGGATCATTTGGGCACGCTCGTTTGTCGCCCGGAAAAACATAATCGGTAGATATCTGAACGAATTTGGCTTTGGGAAAATACTTTTGCAAATAATCAACGGCGTCAACATTGATTCGTCTTGATAGTTCCGGCTCCTGTTGGCATCGATCAACATCGGCCAGGGCGGCGGAATTTATAATTATATCAGGTGAATATTGTTGTGATAGATATTTAACGTGCTCAATATCACCGAGATCGTCGTAATAGGTATTTTCTCCATTTTCGATTCGTGGATCATTATGATAGTGCTTGATCAAACGGCCGGCATTTGAAAACTCATCTGTAAGCCGACGCCCCAGAAGACCTCCGACCCCAGTAATTAATATCTGGCATTTGCATATATTCATGAGTGATTTTTGTAGTGATTTTCAAAGAATTTAGCGTCACTCGGATGGTCCTGAGATTTTGCTAATATTGTATCCACCCACTTTTTATTGTCACGATACCATTTGATTGTTTCTTCCAGTGAGGTATTAAAATCAGATTTTGCCGCCCATCCCAACTCAGATATTTTGTCCCATTTGACGCTGTAGCAAAAATCATGGCCCGGCCGATCGGCAATATAATTAATCCTGCTCTCATCAGCACCCAGAACAGACAACATCCGTTTTGACATTTCCAGATTACTGGTATGATTGTCGGCCCCGGCGTTATATATCTGTCCTTTTTCACCTTTATTATAAACCAGCCAGATCGCCCGGCAAAAGTCTTTAACGAATAGCCAATCGCGCATCTGAAGGCCGTCTCCGTAAAGCGGCAGAGTTTCGCCGGCAAGGATGCGCCGGGTAAAAAACGGAATCAGTTTTTCAGGATATTGACGGGGGCCAAAATTATTTGTCCCCCGGATTATCGCGGCGTCGATGTCTTTGCTGTTGATCGCCGCCAGAACATACATGTCTGCGGCCGCCTTTGATGAGGCATAATAATTTCCGGGTTTTAATGGCGCATCTTCTCCACATGGCTTATCGGGAGACGATGCCCCATAAACTTCATCGGTCGATATTTGCATGTATCGCCGGACTTTGTGCTCTTCCACCGCCCGAAGCAAATTCAAAACTCCGACAACATTATTCTCGATAAAAAATTCAGGATGATAAAAAGCCCGATCAACGTGGGTTTGGGCTGCGACGTTTATCAAACCGTCGTAACCATCAGACAGAAGCTCATCAACTAATTTACGGTCGCATATCGATCCCGTGACAAATCGGTGCCGATCGGATGCTATCCCGCCCGGGATATGTTCGAGGTTCATAGTATGCCCGGCGTAATCTAATTTATCCAGCGATGTAATATGAATATCGTCGGTATGGGACAGTATATATTCGACCAGGTGCGAACCGATAAATCCTGCCGTACCGGTAATAAGTAACTTTTTCATCACGCTTCCGCATCCCAATCGTAAACAATCAGATCGGTATCTTTCTGCAATCGCATCTCATCCGGATTTTGATGATTGTAAGGTTCGGTGGGGCAATTCAGTATTATGGCCGGCTCGGGGCTTAGTCCTTTTATGCCATGATGAATGTGAGGAGGGATGGTAATCAAAAGACGGTTGTCATCGCCAAAAACAAATTTATTTATTTTGCCATATGTGGGACTGTTTTCGCGCAAGTCGGCCAGTACAAGTTTGACCATGCCCGATACGGCGCAAAAATTATCGTATTGAATGGCGTGGCAATGCCATGCCTTGACGACGCCGGGACGAACTGAAGTAATATACGCCTGACCGAATTTTTGAAAAATATCATCGTCATTGCGAAGTATTTCAAATAACCAGCCTCTTTTGTCGGTGTGAGTTATTAATTTCTTGATTTTGACACCGTCAATCAAATCGGTCATAATGCGCCTTCTTCCGATTCTACTTCCCCTTCAATTTCCTCGCCACAAATCTTATTTCGTGCTTCGGCCAGTGATTCATGCGTCCCGGCATCTATCCACCAGTCTTTGAGCATGTCATATCGCAGTCGCCCCTGTTTATGATAAGCATTCAATACATCGGTGACTTCGTATTCCCCCCGTCCGGACGGTTTTACTTTTGAGGCAATATCGAACAAATCTTTGGGAAAGAAGTAAATTCCTGTAATAGCCCAATGCGAATCGGATGTTTTCGGTTTTTCCTCAATGGCGGTGATTTCACCGTCATCAATATGAGCGACGCCAAAGGCTTCGGGAGACTGCACTTCGGCCAGCAGCATCAAAGCTTGGTCGGGATCTTCCTCGAATTTATCCCGATAGCCTCGAGCCGAACCGCCGATTATATTATCGCCCAGGACAACCATATAGGGTCCAATGCGCAGATTCTCGGGCATCATCAGAATCGAACCGGCAATTCCCGGTTTTTCAGTCTGTGGCACAATCGTCAAAGGATTAAACTGTGTGCCGATACCGACCGACATAGTCTTTTTGAAATTATCAACATGGTGCGGGTTAGTCACCAGGGTCACATCATTAACGCCGGCGGAAAGAAAAATCGACAAGGAATAGTTGATCATCGGCCGTCCGCCGATTTCGATCAAATGTTTATTGCAACTATTGGTCAGCGGCGCCAGCCGTTCGCCTTTACCACCGGTTAATATAATTCCCTGCATGGGTCCCATCCATATATGAACGATATCTCGACAATATAACAATACGGAACAAAAAATGAAAATGATAAATGGCGGTTTAGCGCCATGATAGTAATGGTGGATGGCTTCAATAAACTGCGGTTTTTAAAATGAACTAATACTCATACCTTATGACTTCGGTACCGATTGAATCCGGAGGAGGTTCAATGCTTTCCGGTTCTTCCACGAGAGGTTTCTCAATCAATGGCTTGACTTGGCCGTTTTCGTATTTGAAAAGCGGCAGTTCCAAATTTGAGCGGCTTTTCCCAAACGTAATCTTCCCCGAAACGCCGTTATAACCGTTTAAGGATTTAAGATATTCGGCAATATCGCCCGGAGATTTTCGATCCTGCAGGTAAGCTTCACCCAGAATCATCAAGGCATCATACCCGACTGCCGCCAGTCGATCCGGCTCACCACTATATTTGCTATCGAAATCGGAAGAAAACCTATCATACCCGGGCGAGTCGCGCATCGCCATTGAGCTGGAATAAAAAACGGCATTGCCCAATGTTCTCTCATCGAGCTTCATTACCTTATCGGTGTTCCATTCGTCGGCGCCCAGATACGATGTTTTGAATCTGTAAAAATCTAACTGGGGCAAAATCAAAAACAACTGTTGTTCATCAGCCGGAATAAAAAGGCCGTCGAATTCCACTTCCATTTCGCCGGGGCGCAGGGTATCTCCCTTCAGAGTTACGTAAAAGGTCGAATCATCAACCGTTCCCAGGATTGCTTCCTTTATATCGTGGAGATAAGGGCCAAAATCGGTTTCACCGGGTCGGAATCTCTCAAAAGCAAGCAGCGTCGCCCCCAGCCTTTGGGCTTCATCGGCGAACGCTTCGGCCATTGTCAGCTCATCCAGAGAGGTCGGTGATATGACGACAAGCGTTGTCATTCCTCTATGGCGAACGGCGTACTGGGCTAACCCACGGCCAATTGTTTTGATGTTGACTGATAATTGAAAACATCGCGGGGATAGCTCCGTGAAGCCGGCCTGTGTTGCCGCCGGAACCAAAAGCGGAATCTGTTCGTGGCTCAAAACAGCGGCCGTGGTCGCGGCAACATTGGAAAGAAGCGGGCCAACGACAATATCGACCCCGGCTTCCGCAAGGGCAATTGCCTGTCGGGCTGCGGTAATATTATCCGCCCGAGTGTCATAGGCTAAAATCTCAACCGGAACACCCATTCCTCTAAGCCTCTCAGCCGCCAGCTTACTCCCATCAAGGAGAGCCTGGCCATAACGGGCATAAGTGCCGGACAACGGCATTAACATTCCCGCGGTTATGCCATTTGATGAACCTTCTCGAGGTTTATCAACTTCAAAGATTTCGTTGGGGCATCTTCCCAGAAAGTTGTCAATTTGTTCCCGGCTCCAGCGACCCTTCATCAAAACCGCCATCCGGGCTTTAATGGCGCATTCCAAATCCCCCGGAACCAGAGCCAGAACCGAATCGGGGGGAAAATATCCAGCCTCGATTATTGCGGCGATTGACCGTTCACTTAAACGGCGAAGCTGATTATCCGGCGCGGATCGATATGCGATGATATAGTTTCGAAAAGAACTTTCTATCAAGCCAATCCTGTAATAACAATTAGCCTTCAGATGATAGGCGTACGGAGTAAGATATGAGTTGGGAAAAAGGGTTTGAAATCCGGCCAAAATATCACCAGCTGTTTTATAATCGCCCAGATGATAATAAGCCCGCGCCAATCCATAGTTATAAATATCTCGATATTCGGAATTTTTAAACCCTTCTGCCAATTCGTTATAGGCTTCAATGGCTCCGGGATAATCTTTTTGCCTCATTAGTCTCTGGGCGCGCGAAAACAGCGACTGCGCCCGGGCAAATTCGTCAGGTAACACCTGGGCCAAAGCAAAATCCCCGGTAAAAAGCAGAACTGATATAAATATAAGCAGCAACCATTTCATGAGCGTTAATTTAGAGATTGTCTTTCATTTGGGAAAGTAAAAAATCCCAAATCCGCTTAGTCGTTTGCCGATTATTGTACATTTTAATAGGAAAATCGATGAAATTTGTACCCAATCCGGCCGATTTTTGTATAATAAGACTGAATATAACAATGGAGAAGTTTATGAAAAACAAATTTACCTGCGGTTTACTTTTAACTCTGACAATTATTGCGTTCGTGTTTAATTCTCTTTCCTTTGCTATCGAAAAACCAATCAATCAAAATCCGGTTGATATTTCCAAATCATCGGAAAACTTGGTCATGAATTGGCCCGAAAGCGGCGAATGGAAAAGCGGTTTGAAAAAAGCTTATGGCCAATCAGTGATTGAGTTTTTCTACCCTAAAGGTCAGACACAAGGTAATTGGACCGAAATGGGGAGTATCGAGATCAACCCGGTTTTAAAAGAAGTTCCCATTATTACAACCGCCCGTTCCATATTTTTGGGCACCGAAAAAGCCAGCCCCAAAGCAACCTGGGATATTCTGGAACGCGGCAAAACAGAAAATGGATACCCGTTTATCATATTTGAAATTATTTGCCCCGAATTCCGAACCAAAGAAGAACCGCAAATTCAATACTGGAAAATAATCGATGGAAATTTAAACTCACATACGGTTCAATACTCGTTTAGGGGGACAACAATTCCCGAAGAAAAAAAGAAAGAGATTCTCGACGCCTTGAAAGATGCTAAATTAACGGCGGCAAAAAAAATATAGAGCCTGTTTATTTGTCCCGGCGCTTGCATACAGCGCGGTAAATCGTTAGAATGATATAACTCACTAATCAATTGTGGTTAGTGAGTTTTTGTTTGGTTATTTTTTATGGATATTGAACCTTACATAAAAACGGCTCGCGGCGAACTTACCGATTATGTTTCCGGGGTTGACCGATTTATAAATTCTCTGGGGCAACCCGGTAAATTTGAATCGTCTTCTCTGCGAGCGAAATCTCCCGAAGAATACATCCGCAATATCCTGGCAGTCAGCATCCTGACGCATCTCGGCCGGACGGAATTTCTGAAAACCGAAAAGCGAATAATTGTCCTGCCTGATTGTCTGAAAAATTACAGCGACTGGGAATGCGGCAAAGAAACCGACGGCAATATCAGTTGGTGCGCGAAGTGCCATCCCGAGTGCATCGTTTATGAAATTGAAGACTGGCTGGCCGATACAAACACGACTATTCTTCTTGAACCGGAAGAGCTGGATAAATATTTTGCCGAATTGAAAAATGAAGACGGCAATACCGGAGTAGTCGGCGTTGCCTGCGCCCTAACGCTACTTTCCGGATTTCATTCGACGTTGAAGTATAAATTCCCAACCCAGGGAGTTTTTCTCAATTATTCGTCATGCGCCCATCACTGGATCAAGGGCGGCATCAATACCGCCTTTAGTATTAAACGGCTGGCGTGGATTTTGAAGAAAGACCTCCCGGAAATATCTGAAATTAATTCCATCGACGGCCCGACATATTCGCTTATAAAAGAGCCTCTTTCATCAGATGATTTTTATAACCGGGTCGATAAACTGTGCGAGTATTTTATATCCGAATACTATCCCCAATTTAAACTAGCCCATCCTGATTTAGATATTTATGATTTATCAATCGAGATAAGTCACGCCCTGGTCCCTAATCTTATTACAAGGGATGAGTCGTAGACTTAACTTATAATAAATAGTCTTTTCGCTTGCATAACATTAGAACAATCATTAATATGGATTCATCAATATTTTCGCGGAGGGAAATCATGAAAAAAGACATTATTGCAAAAATATTCATAGGCGCACCTGTTACGCTTGCAATTGGTATTATTCTGGGAGCAATTGGATACCATTTTTTTAGCGATAAATACGAATTAAAATATGCGCTTTATTCCGGTCCGGGGATGGCGATTGGTGCAAGCGGAAATGAAACATATTTTCCCTATACAATTAGCGTAAAAAATTCGGGCGATATTCCATTAACCAATTTAGATATTTACCCTCCACTCAATGGTACTATAGCAAATATTGGTATTTTCCCAAGGAATCTGATTGGCGAATTTGAAAAAGATTCTGCCGTCTTTGTTGGTGATTCCGTGTTAAGTCTTTCTCGCAAATCTTTCGCAATTGATTCAGAGCTTGAGATCAACTTTGTTGTAAATGGTGTATTAATTAAAAGTGATATGGCAATCTCCTGCGATGAAGTTATTGCTTCTCAAATGGAGAATAATTCAGATGATTTTCTGGGTTTCACATCTTTCGCGGGGCTTGGTTTTGTCGCAGCCGTAGCTGCATTTTTGTCAATAATTGGCCAAAATGTAGAGGCTTTAATTAGGAAACGTTAAAAAAAGAAAAAGCAATCATCTTCCGAATGAGCAAAACAAATTTCCCCTCCATTTATCCATTGAATTATTATTAAAATAAACTTATCTTAAGCGCGATCATGGTTAAAAACATTTTTCAATTATTGCGCCCGCATCAATGGATTAAAAACGGGATTGTCCTAACCGGACTTATCTTTTCCGGCAGCGCCAACAATCCCGATATGGCAATTACCGCTCTTATTGCCACCGGACTGTTTTGTTTGCTCTCGTCCGCTGTTTATATCATCAACGACATTGCCGACGCTAAGGCCGATCGCAATCATCCCCGCAAAGCCAAACGCCCGATCGCGTCCGGACGAATACGCAAATCAACCGCAATGGTGTTGGCATTGCTCCTCTCCGCCGGATCGCTCGGGGGGGCATATTTATTAAGCTGGGGATTTTTCTTAACCGCCGCAGGCTATTTCGTATTGCAGATTGCTTATACATTTCATCTGAAGCACGTCGTAATAATTGATGTCATGTCAATCGCGGCCGGATTTGTTTTGCGCGCTTTTGCCGGGGCGGTTGTCATTGGCGTCAATTTCTCGGGCTGGCTTTTGATTACCTCGTTTCTCCTGGCACTCTTTTTGGGTTTCGGTAAACGGCGCCACGAAATCGTTATGCTTGAAAGTGGCAGCAAAGACCACCGGCGTATCCTTGAAAGTTATTCAAGCTATTTTCTCGACCAATTAATGGGTATTGTTACGCCGGCCATTTTGGTCTGCTACCTGCTCTATGCCATTTCATCCGATGTCCAGATGCGGCTGGGAACCGAATATTTTTATCTGACCGTCCCGTTTGTGTTCTACGGCATCTTCAGATATATCTACCTGATTCACCAGGAACAAAAAGGCGGCTCCCCAACCCGCATTTTGATTACCGACCATCCGATTTTATTGACCGTCGTTCTGTGGTTGCTTAGCTCAATATTGCTTCTTTATTATTCGTGAGCGCCACCGATAATCTAACATATAATTGGCTGGAACCATCATCGTCTTATTGACATTAAAGTCAATCCTTCATATTATTATTAAGACGTTAACGAAATGAGTTTGAGGAAAAATGGCTGATTCTAACGAAGTATATGTGTCCGAAGAAGGACTGGAAAAAATGAAAGCGGAACTGCGGCGCTTAAAACGAGAAGAGCGTCCCCGGATCGTGGCTGAAATTAAGCGGGCACGGGAAATGGGAGACCTTTCCGAGAACGCCGAATATCATGCCGCCAAGGAAGCGCAGACTCATATCGAACGCCAGATTTCCGATTTAGAATTCAAACTGTCGCGCGTTAAAGTAATCAGGCGCGATGAAGTCGCCAAGGGCAAGGCTTATTTATTCGCCAGGGTAACGGTCGTTGATGTCGACGATGAAGATGATGAAGAGACCTATACTTTGGTTCCCCCCGACGAAGTTGATGTTGATAAAAATCATATTTCTATCGAGTCGCCCATCGGAATTGGATTGCGCGGAAAAGAGGTGGGTGATATCGCCGAAATCCAGGTCCCGGCCGGAACGATCAAATTTAAGATTACGAAGATTGAATGACTGAATTTAAACGAAACGTTTGTACCACAGGGTACATAATTTCCATTTCGTACACTATTTAATTTTGACCGCCTCCCATAACGCATTTTCAATCGTATGTTATTTAAGCGGTTGCCCAGTGCCTGATATCATCGCACAGCGGGCATGTTATTTGATTGTTGGAATGCGAGGATGAATATTATTTTCAAATAATGCGCGATTTGACTATATTTTAGCAGATTCGTTTTCCTGTTACAGGCGGGAGGCTTTATGAAAAAACTATTTGTGTATTTAATCATCATTTGTGCGGGGATAATCTGTCTGCAGTGTTCAAAAATAATCGAACCGTTCAACACCAACGTCACAACCGGCTCAGACAATAATAACCCTGGCCTGGATCCGGAATATCCCGACCCGGGATCGGATCGCACTCCCGGGCAATTTACTTTGGCCGAAAAAGGAATGGTCGGGTCGATTAATTCGTTTGGCCTCAAATTATTTAAAAAAATCAATAATGCCTCGGCCAATAACAAAAACCTGTTTATCTCCCCCTTGTCCGTTTCTTATGCCCTGGGAATGGCCTACAACGGCGCTGGTGGCGAAACTAAAGAAGCGATGGCCTCGACCCTTGAGTTGCCCGAATTATCACCAATTGACATAAATTTATGCTATAAAAACATGACCCAGATACTTGGCAATCTTGATGAATATGTAACTTTTAATATCGCCAATTCAATCTGGTACCGCAACGGCTTTCCCGTGAAGCAAAGTTTTCTCGATATAAACCGGCAATACTTCCTGGCTACCGTTCGAGCCCTTGATTTTAACGATCCTTCATCGGCTGACACCATAAACACCTGGGTTGATATAAACACAAATGGAAAAATTACCAATATTATTAATCCCCCAATTGACCCGCTGACAATGATGTATCTTATCAATGCCATATATTTCAAGGGCGGGTGGTCGCTGCCGTTCGACCCTGAATTCAGCTTCGATATGGATTTCACACGCGAAGACGGCTCCGATGTGCCCCGGACTTTCATGCGAGCCGACACAAGCTTTAATTATACCGAGAACGACCTCTTTCAGGCCATAGAATTAATGTACGGCGACAGCGCCTTCTCAATTGTTATAATCCTTCCCCTTCCGGAATATACTGTCAATGATATTATTGCCCAATTGGACACCGATGCCTGGGCCCAATGGGTATCGCAACTGGAAGATCAAACGGTTTATCTCAAACTTCCCAAATTCAAATTCAAATATGAAATCAGGCCAAAACAGATTCTTGCCGAAATGGGAATGAATATCGCATTTCAGCCGTACGCAGCCGATTTTACACCAATTGCCGATATCAATGATTTGCACATCAGCGATATTATCCATAAAACTTTCGTTCAGCTTGATGAAGAGGGAACCGAGGCGGCGGCCGTTACCGTTGTCGCGTTCGGGGTTACATCAATTGACCCAACGCCATATATGACGATTAATCGTCCATTCTTGTTTGCGATTCGAGAACGGGTATCGGGTACAATTTTATTTATTGGTAAAGTTGCCGACCCGGTATGGGAATAAATCTTAAGCTGCGATTACGGGCGGTTCATGTTATATGCGACCGCCCATTTTATTCAATAATCCCCGCGTTTGGGAACAATACAAATCATCACAAAATCATCATCGTTTGGATTTGAATATTGATGCTCGGTGTTGGGTGGCACGAAAGCGAATGCGCCTTGGGATAATTCATGTTTTACGCCGTCAATTTCCACATTCCCCTTACCCGAAATAATATAATTGACATGTTCCCAATCATGACTATGTTTGGGTGTGTGGCCATCCGGTTTCAGAGTAAAGACGCGAAGCGTATTTTCTTTCCAGCCCTCATCCGGTCCGATGGGAACCTGCTTGCAGACGTTGGCGATACCCTCTCCAGTAATTTCATCTTTCGTGATTTCATCTATGTGTTTGATGTACAATTTATTCCTCCTTGTGAGCATAGAAATATCTCTATGACTTCAAACGATCCCGAGACTATAATTGTTTGGATAAAAAAACCCCGCTCAAAAATAACGGGGTCGTCAAATTTATTACCTCTTTATTCCGTCAACCTAAGCGGCATCAAAAGGCAGAGATAGTCATCTTTCGGCGTTTCGGTTGAATAAATAATTCCGGCCGCAACCGGGCTGGATAATTCAAATATAACTTCATCGCTGTCAATCTTATTCAAAATATCAGCCACATACCCGGCGTTATAACCGATTTCAATTGACTCTCCCTTATATTCACAAGGAAGATTTTCTTTGGCTTCACCACCCACATCGGTGTTTGTCGTCGATAAATTAAGCTTATTATTCTTTACCCCGAATTTCACCTGATGGGTCAGGGAATTGGACAGAATTGATACGCGCCTGACTGAAGAAGATAAATCGCTGCGCGAGATTATCATCTTTTTATCCGAGTTGCTCGGGATGACGGCCTCAAAGTTGGGATATGGCCCCTCGATTAAGCGAGAACTTACGATAGTATCGCCGAGGTTAAAAATTATCCTATTTTCTTCAAATATTATTCCCACGCTCTCTTCGTCATCGCCGATAAACTTAGGTATAAGATCCAGAACCTTTGGGGGGATAATTACATCATCATTAAGGCCTTTTAATTTTTTGTTTTCCATCGCGACGCGAGCCAGCCGATGACCGTCGGTTGCCACCATCATCATCCGTTCGCTTTTAGTTTGCCATAATACGCCGTTAAGGGCCGGGCGAGTTTCATCATTACTGCAGGCGAAGGTGGTGCGCGTAATCATCTCAACTAAAGATTTGGCGTCAACTTTAACCTGTTTTTTTAGGTTGATTGCGGGCAATTCGGGAAACTCGTCGGGGGAGATCGATCCTAATTTATAGTTACCGTTTGGGACTTTAAGCTCAACGCGGTTGGAGATACTCTCAAAGGAAATATCGGATTCGGGCAAATCCTTGACGATATCAAAAAGCATTCTTCCGGGAATAACCGCTGAACCCTTTTTACTTATATCGGCATCAAGAGTTGTTGTAATCGTGACATCAAGATCGGTGGCAGATATTTTTATTTTTTTCTCCAAACATTCCATAAGGATATTTGATAAAATGGGCAGAGTTGATTTTGAGGGGACTACCGTCAAAACCGATTGAAGATGTTTTGTCAATCTTGATTTGGGTAGTGAAAATTTCATACGATGCTCCTTAATAAATCTTCTGGCGATGCTATCCACACCATCTTATTATTTTATTCTCTTATATATCTAAAAAATAATAATAATTAGTCCTGTGGATATGTGGACAACAACACCTCAATCAATATAAACTCCGGTAAATATTGAGTTTTTCGTGCCCCTATAAGATACGGGGGGGGTGAAAATGATGTCAACAAGTGTTTTTTTCTCATAGCCTTATCAACACGAAAATTTTTTCTACTATTTCCACACATATTTCCACTAATCTTTCAACCGGATACTCACCTTAGCTTGATAGGCTGTTTTGTATAGATTCCAACCTTCTTCGAAAGCCGCTATCAGACAAACTCATTTTCTCAACCAAATTACAGGCGTGGATTACAGTGCTATGGTCTCGCCCGCCAAATTCATCCCCAATCGCCTTTAATGAATTGCCGGTGAGATTTCGAGAAAGATACATGGCCACCTGGCGAGCCAGGGCTATATTCTGGGTCTTTTTTCGCGCTGAAAGCATATCAATCTCAATATCAAAACTATCGGAAACCTTCTTTTTAATGGCTTTGATTGAAACCGTCTTCCTGCGGGTTCGAAAAGTATCGGACAAAACCTTCTCAGCCATCTCAAGATTCAGCTCCACGCCACGCAGAGAAGCGTAGGCCAGGATGCGGATCAGGGAACCCTCCAACTCACGGATATTAGTCGTTACCGAATCGGCAATGAACGATATAATATCCTCGCCGACGACAATACCTTCCGCCTCAACCTTGCGATTCAAAATTGCCATTCTGGTTTCAAGGTCAGGTGGCTGAATATCCGTCACTAGACCGCAGGAAAACCTCGACAAAAGGCGCTCTTCCATGCCCTTAATATCCTTGGGGGCGCGATCTGAGGTCAGGATAATCTGCTTTCCCACATTGTGGAGAGTGTTGAAAGTATGGAAAAACTGTTCCTGGGTCGATTCTTTACCGGCGAAAAATTGGGTATCATCAATCAGCAAGGCATCAACGTTGCGGTATCGGTTGACAAAATCGCTGGTCGTATTTCGAGAAATCGAATCGATGAATTCCGATGTAAACTTCTCCGAAGTCGCGTAAAGAATCCTCTTAGTCAAATCATTTTCGAGGATATAATGTCCAATCCCCTGAAGCAAATGAGTTTTGCCCAATCCCACCCCGCCATAAATATAGAGCGGGTTATACTTTGTTTTGCCGGGCGCTTCAGCTACCGCTAGGGAAGCGGCGTATGGGAATTGATTGAAATTTCCAACGACCAAGTTTTCAAAAGTATATCTGTCGTTGAGCATGCCGGCGCCATGATTACTTTTTCTTATGGCCGGAATGTCGGAAGATGAGAAATGCTCAATCGGTATCGATGTCCGGCGAAAATTAAATTCAGTCTGACCAGAACCTTCGTGTTTTACTGTAAAGCAAAACGGAACGGTTTCTCCGATCGATTGAGTTATGGCTTCATCAATCAATCCAGAATAATGTTCTCCAATCCATTCCGCTACAAACTGATTGGGGACAATAATTTGTAGCCCGCCATTGCTGTCCGATACACCCTTGGTCTGCTTCAACCAGGTGGCAAAAGACTGCTTTTTTACTCGCCGTGAAAGATACTGTAGACAATCATCCCATATTTTTTGGTGATCCCCTGAAATCGTCATAAGGTATTACCCCTCAAGCAATGTTTTCCACATATAATGTTGACAACTATACCATCGCAACATGTGGCAGTTCAACCGGTTGCCACAGGCGCTAGCGCGTCGCGTTGAAGTTTTCCACAATTATAGAGAATTCTTCCTGTATCAATTACGTTGAACGCCATACAAGTACGGGCCCCCGTGGAGTTATCCACATCTTTTTAACATATTATCGTTCATAGAGTTCTGTCAATATTATAGGGCTATTGGCGTTTGCTGTCAAGGGGCATTTCGACAAATAAAATCCACCCCATCGCAACCTATTAAAATGACGTAAGTTCGGGGCAAAAGTTTTCTACGATAAATGTTGATAATTATGCAATCTTCCATGAAATCGAAAACAAGAACCTCCTAACGCCAATTCACACATCCAGTAATAGCCCTATCCCTCAAATAACATAAAACTGGACCAGTAATGATTCAACAACGATTTATACCGATTCCTGCTAAACGGCCGCATAAAATAGCGATCCAAAGCAATATCTAAACAATGGCGCCATTTTTACGAATGGGTCAAGATATAAGGGAAAGAATTAAGGTGGAAAAATCGCATCAGATTAAATATCTGATGCGATTTATTTATATTTTTATTTTTTCTTTTTGGTAAGCAGATCGCCGAGGTTCATTTTCTTAAATTCAACCTTCATTGCATCCTGCGCTTTCTTATATACCTTGACAAGCTTGCAATCCGGTTCCTTGTGGCAATCAATCGGCCCCTTTATACAATCATAAAGAAAAATCGTCCCCTGAACCGCTTCGAGAATATCGAGCATAGTAATTTTTTCTGGAGGCCGCGTCAAACGAACTCCGCCGCCATAGCCCCGAACTGAACGCACCAAACCCGCGCGCGACAAATCAGAAAGAATCTGTGGCAGAAACTTCGACGGAATTTCCTGTGCCTGAGCGATTTTCTCAGATGTCGAAAAATGGTCCTTGGCCTCAGCCAACTGCCACAGCGCGCGAATTGCATACTCTGTACGATTGTTAATCATTTAACTCCTCTTTACTTTTTTTTGGGGTTGTTTTATAATTGGCATCAAACAATCTTCTTCCATACGACATAATTCCAAAAAAGGACACCAATACCTATAATGAATAAATGTCTAACGAAATATATCAGTTCAGAGTGACATTATACGACATAAATACTCGTTAGTAAAGAATTTTTTTTGGAATTGTTATATTCCCCCTGAAAAATTCAAGCCAGGCTTAAGTAATTCCATGTAATTTGGGGAATTAAGTATATGAAATATCCATAATCGGCTTGACAAAATCACTCAAAATAATAAATTGCTGGAGCGTCGTTCGGATAAAGAAAGGTTGGGCGTGATTAGGATTATATGCGCCCTGGGAAATCCGGGCAAGCAATATTTATATTCGCGGCATAATTTTGGTTTTGCCGTTTTGGATCGACTCAGGGAGCGACTGGAAATTATCAAAAGTGGTCGTGCCAATTGGTTTGATTATGATTATATACGAGGCGATTCGGGAAATTTAGTTTTAATGAAACCCGCGACTTTTGTAAACAGATCGGGGGTGGCGGTGGCTGAAGCGTTGAATCTATATTCGGCTATACCGTCAGAGCTCTTTGTCATCGTTGACGATTTTAATCTGAGCCTGGGAAGCATCAGGATTAGAAAATCAGGTTCGGCGGGCGGACACAACGGCCTGGCTGCGATAATCGAAACTATCGAGGACGATCAATTTCCTCGGTTGCGTGGCGGTGTTGGTCCGTTGCCGGAAGGATATTCCGGATCCCCGGATAAAATCTCCGATTTTGTTCTGAGCCGCTTTGCGTCGGACGAGATAAAAGTCGTTAATAATCTGCTTAATCGCTCGGCCATGGCGGTTTTGGAAGTCATTAAGAACGGTCTTGATTTGGCGATAAGTAGATACAACAACAATAACCCTACTCTGGAATAGAAATTCCAGGGTCAATTAAGTCCGAAGGGAGAAATAATGACTCTTTACGACACCACCTTTATACTCAATCCACAATTGGAAGAATCCGGACTTGACGAGCGTGTGAAACAAGTGATCGAGCTTATTAATTCACATGGCGGAAAAGTTACCAAAGAAAACCGGATGGGAATGCGTCGGCTGGCTTATGAAATCCAAAAAATGACACAAGGTTATTACGTCAATCTGGTTTTTGAGGGCAGCGGCGATACCGTAAAAGAACTGGAGCATCGTTTTCGACTCGATGAAAATTGTATGCGCTTTTTAACCTGTCTTTACAAGGAAGTTCCCGAAAAAACCATTAGTTCCCGCTCGCCTCGCGATGATGATGATCGCGATTCGAATCACGATTTTGGGGATCGCGACCGAAATCGAGGTTTTGGGGATCGTGAACGAAAGCGGGATTTTGGGGATCGTTTAAGACCCAGAATAGATGAGGATTAATAAGGGAAAACAGCGCCTAAAAAAGCCGAAGAGCATTAACCGGATTAAAAGAAAGAGTATAAATTATGGCCTTCATTAGAAGAAAAAAAGCCCGCTTTGCGGATAAAAAAAAGAAACGCCATTGCCGTTTCTGCGAATACAAAATAGATGCCGTTGATTATCGCGATGAACGCATTCTTAAGCGGTTTGTTACTGAACGAGGGAAAATCATCCCGAAAAGGATTTCAGGTACTTGCGCCTTCCATCAACGCATTGTAACAACGGCTATAAAACGGGCCCGGCATCTGGCGATTTTGCCATTTGTAGCCGAGTCTTTCAAATAGAAACGGGCAGGTAACTGTGCAATCCCGCACGGTGATAATATCATCCACCGTATTCTTAACCGCCCTGGCGGCCTACTGGTCGTTAATCCCCGGGATAGGTTTTCTCCTGGAAATTTATCTTATGTGGGGAATCATTGTCGCCACGGTTGAAGGGCGCCATTGGATGATTGTCGGCGCCTCAATTGTCGCCATAATTTTCGGCGCGATTCCGGGGATAGCTGTTATGCCGATGATGTTTCTATTGCCTAACCTGGTCAAATTAATTTTGCCGGCCATGATAATAGGATTTTTGCTGAATCGGGGTATCAAGGCCACGGCCGCATTCTGGTTTGCGGTCGGCTGTATGGCGCTTATTATGACCGTCAGCTATTTACAGACAATGGGATTTATGTCCGAACTAATCGAAGATGTCCATCTGCGAACCCTGGGATGGTTCAAATCAACCTTGATATCGGCAGGATACAGTACCGAATTTATTGAATCTGTGGGCGATTCTCTGGTTCGGGCCAAAAACATGCTTCTGCATCTATTGCCGGGATTAATGATCCTGACGGGTATTGGCCAGATTTTCGTTTCGATGGTTTTGGTTGAGTGGTATTTTACTAAACGGGACAGCTATTTCCCCGGATTTGGGCGTTTCGTTTATTGGAAAATGCCCGAAAAATCATTATATTTTTGGACGGCGGCCATCATGATTCGGCTCTTATGGACCGGTACCGCGCAAATGATTGCCGATAACGCTTTGCTGATATTCGTCAGCTTTTATTCTGTTACCGGTTTGTCATTAATTGAGTATGGACTTCGCAAGCTGAGATTGCCGAAATTGATCCGTATCATTTTTTATATCGGCCTGTTTTTTATGCAGATTCCCGGTCTCATCGCGGCGGCGGCCGCCGGGCTGTTTGACAGTTACTTTGATTTTAGAAAGGTCCGAGCCCATTCTCTTGGATAAAAATTTGGATTTGAAAGGATAGATAAACAATGAAAGTTATTTTAACCGACGATGTCACCGATTTGGGGCAAACCGGCGATACAATTGAGGTCAAAACCGGTTACGCCCGCAATTTTCTTATCCCCCGCAACCTGGCTATTCCCGCCACTAAGGGAAACCTGCGGGCGGTGGATCATGTTAAGAAAGAAAAGGAACTGCGCGACAAAAAACGCCGCCGCGGCGCCGAGAAAATTCGCGATGATATCCAAAAGCTTTCCCTGACCAGCTCGCTGGCGGTGGGTGAAGAAGATCAAGTGTACGGTTCGATCACCAGCCATAACATTGCCGATTTGATCGCGAAAGAAGGCTGCACGATCGAGAGACGCTGGATACAGCTTGAAGAACCGATTAAGGCTTTAGGCATGTACACTATCAAGATAAAAATCGAAAAAGACGTCGAGGCGGCAGTAAAACTATTGGTTGAAAAAAAGGCATAACGAATGGCAATGGTAGAAATTCAAATAGACGGCCTGGCGATGGATCTCGTATCCAATTCGCCAGTCGTCGTATTGGCTTCAAAAGAATTAAATAAGGTTTTACCGATCTGGATCGGCCATAGCGAAGCCTGGGCCATCGCCATGGAAATCTCCGGGATGGGATCCAAACGGCCGATGACTCATGATCTTTTCAAAAACGCGATTTTGGCCATGGACGCCAAACTTGATAAGGTCGAAATCACCGATCTAAAAGACCAAACGTTTTATGCTCGGCTGCATATTATTATCGGTGGCAAACATATCGATCTCGACGCCCGCCCTTCCGATTCGATCGCGTTGGCCCTAAAGACCAAATGCCCGATTTTCATCAACGAGGATTTATTATCCATTCAACCGAAAACAGACGAACCGCCAGAAAAACAGATGCCCCCGTCAGGACCGCCGGAATCTCTGGCCGACCGCCTCAAACGCATCGACCCGGAAGATTTTGGGAAATATTCGCTGTAGAGTTTTAGAATGTACATAATCCGGGATATTTATCTTTGAATTGACAATTATTGAATCATCCAGCCTCATCCCGCCCAACCGGGCATGACCGATAAATCAATATCAAAAACATACAATCCCACAAGATATACACAGGCTGTGATCAAGACTATCCCGATCAAATTCATGTAGATCCCAACCCGCATCATATCAGCGATAGTCAACCGCCCGGTTCCAAAGACAATGGCGTTGGGGGGAGTCGCCACCGGCAGCATAAAGGCGCATGAAGCCGACAGCGCCGCCGGCATCATCAAAAGGAGCGGATTAATTCCGATGACAACCGCCAGCGCCCCAAGAATTGGCATGAATATTTCGGTGGTGGCGGTATTTGATGTCAGCTCGGTCAAAAATGTTATCATGGCGCAAACGGCGATAACGATTATTAACGGCGACAGCAGTTTGAATCCGGTCAGCTGGCTTCCGATATATTCGGCCAGCCCGGATTGGGTCATTCCCGACGCCAGCGCGAACCCGCCCCCGAATAACAGGACTATTCCCCAGTTTAGTTTTTTGGCGGTGGCCCAGTTCATGAGCCGCCTTCGCCCCTCGGTTTTGCGATGGGTTGGAATTACGAACAGAAGCAGGCTTGTAACGACCGCAACGGTGCCGTCGTCTATGAATTCCGGCGCCGCAAAAAGGCTCGACCATCCCGGCAGGACAAAATCGCCGAAAGCGATGCTTTTTCTGAACAACCATAGAAACACCGTGAAGGCGAAAATTATCAGGACGATTTTTTCTTCATATTTAATCGGTCCCAGGCTGCGGTATTCTTCGCGGAAAACAGAGGAGTCAGTTTCGAGCTTTGATTTGGGCACAAATATTTTGACTATCAAAAGCCAGCCCAAAATCATAAATGCGACGGCGAAAGGCGCGGCGAACATCATCCACTGGGCAAAGCTGATTTCGGGCGCGTTGGGAAAGATAATTGTCAGGATGCGAATAAAAGCCAGATTCGGGGGCGTTCCGATGAGAGTCGCCGTACCGCCAATGGACGCGGCGTAGGCGATTGAGATCAAAAGCCCGACGGGGAATTTGCCTACGTTTTTTTCGCCATAGCTGTCGGTCATTTTGGTGATAATTGCCATCGCCATTGGAACCATCATCATCGTCGAGGCTGTATTGGCGATCCACATTGACAAAAAGAAAGTCGCCGCCATAAAACCGAGAATTATCCGCTTCGGGCTCGCCCCAATAAACAATATTATTTTCAAAGCGATACGTTTATGAAGCCCCCATCGCTCCATCGCCAGCGCGATAATCAAGCCCCCGATGAATAGAAATATGATGTGATTGAAGTACTGTGAGGCCGTCGCTTTGCCTGACATGATTCCCAGAAGAGGAAACAGCGCCACCGGCAATAGAGCCGTAACCGATATCGGGATTGCCTCGAAGATCCACCAGATAGCGATCCACGCCGCGGCCGCGGCACAGCGGGTTACATTGGGATTGGCCGGATCAAGATCGGTAAAATAAAAAATGAATATCGCCGCCAGCGGCCCAAGATACAGCCCGATTTGCCGCTTGCTTAAAAACGGGGTATGTTCAAACGAATCTGACATATAATGAATAATAATAGGATGCAAAGCATGCCAGTGTCAAGCATTGAAAATCTTACCATCTTGTTCTTGGAAAAATCGCCCGATGCCATTATCTTGAATGCGGGCATATTTAAAAAAGGGCTGCACAATGAAAACCATAAAAACATCAATTGTGATTATCTGCTTGACAATTATCATCTCAATAATAATTCCCGCATGCCTGGGCAAAGTCACCGGACCAGATCGAAATTTCGTCTATCCCCTAAAAGTCGGCAATTACTGGGAATATGATTTTTCTTACGAGCATTTTGACTCGGAAACAGGAGAACCTTCCTTGCTAAGACCAAATATATATACGACCTCTACAGCGGAAATCATCGGGATGGATACCCTGGGAGATACTCTGGAAACATTTGTATTCTATACCGAAGATGACACCGCCAATGCCAATAGCTTCAATTCCGCAACCGTATATTTAAATAATAACCCGGATGGGTTTTATCAATACGCAAATAATGGTGTCAGTCTTATTGCTCCGGCCAAACCGTCCAAAACAAATCACTGCTATACATATATAGGCATCTCTTTCAAGTCGGTCGACCAATTATTTGACTTCTTCTCACCCAAGCTTTATTCAAGCTCTTCCGATAATTTGAGACGCGGGTTGGCATATCCTTTCAAAATTGGCAATCAATGGACCGTGGTAACTCTTGGCGACGCAAATCCTTTCCAACGGATTGTCAAACGAATTACAAACTGGACCAAAGTTAAAACCGAGGCTGGTGAGTTTGATTGTTTTAAGATTCAATGGCTCTGGGATTTTGATGGAGATGGTCTCTGGGATGATAATCTTGTCGGATATGATTATGTTTCAGAGCATGGGCTTATTGTCAGGGAATTAAGAATTAATGGTACGATAATAACAGATTATACCGGCCAGCCGATTGATACCTGCGACATCGTCCAAAAATTTGAATTGAAAAAGCTGGATTTGAAATAAATTTTGTTGGAAAAACTTACGGCTTAATAATAACAGAATATTTTTCTTTTGGTAAAATACTACCGATTATGGCAGCATCGATATTTCTTTTTATCAGATAATTAAGACAATCGTTCGCATTTTTCTCATCAATGCTTATCAAAAGTCCGCCCGAAGTCTGCGGGTCAAAAACTATATCGGATGCATAACTTTCCGGAGATGAATCAATTGATATTTTCCCCTCAAGATGGCTCTTATTGGCCGAGGCTCCACCGGTCAAAGCTCCCGCTTTAACATATTCAATTGTCCCCGGCAACAATTTTAATTTATTAAAATCAATTTCAATTGAAACTCCCGAACCGTTCGCCATTTCATAAGTATGTCCCGCCAGACCAAACCCGGTTATATCGGTGGCGGCATGGCCGCCGAATTCAATCATCGCCTCAGATGCAATCTTATTTAACGCGATCATCGATTGGCATAAATAATCAATATGTTCTTTTTGGGCTTTATTTTGTTTTACTGCCGTCGCTACGATTCCTGTTCCCAGCGGCTTGGTCAATATCAAAACATCACCCGCCCGGGCACCCTTGTTTGTGAAAATCTTATCGGGATGGATAATTCCGGTTACGGCCAGACCGTATTTAAGCTCTTTATCTTTTATGGAGTGGCCGCCGGCGATAACGGCTCCGGCCTCGGCGATTTTATCGGCCCCGCCCCGCAGAATATCTCCGACAATATCGGGAGGCATATCAGCCGGAACAGTCAGGATATTTAAAGCCGCCAGAGGTTTTCCACCCATAGCGTAAACATCCGAAAGAGCGTTGGCCGCCGCCACTTGCCCGAATAGATACGGATCATCAACAATCGGAGGGAAAAAATCAATCGTCAGGACCAAAGCTAGTTCATCATTGATCTTATAAACTCCGGCATCATCGACGCCGTCGAAACCGACCAGAAGATTTTCCGATTGCGGAGGCGTAAATCTCTTAAGTATCTCACCCAGCGCCGCCGGGCCGATTTTGGAAGCTCAACCGGCACCCGAAACCTGGGCGGTCAGTTTTATTTCTCGATCTTCTCTTAGGTCATCCATATTAACTGCTTTCAAAAAAGAATCTACCATGAAAATTAGCCAATTTCAAGAATATTCTTATTGGGCATCTCCCAACATCATGAAAAATGGAAACTTGAGTTTGACAAATAGGAATTAATTGATTAAATTAATATAGCCTAACTGATTGGCGGACAGCAAAATTTAAAGAATTTTCAATAAAATGGCAATTTTCGACGGGAATTTGAGAGTATATATTATAGGGGTAGTGCAGAAATTAGCAGGAGACAATAACTCGAACCATTTATAATTGAGTGTATAGTTTAAATTATTAAAAGGATTTAAGGGAACCTTTGGCGTCGGCATGCTGTTTTTTAATATCAGACGGTCGGCCGAAGGAAACTTTTTGTGGGTGCGATATGGCTGACCAAAAGCAAAAAGAACTGAGAAAACGATTTGAACAGGAGGCGATGGTTCATACCGATGCGTTAATGCGTACAGCTCGCCGAATGACCAACAATGAGAATGACGCCCAGGACCTGGTTCAGGAAGCCATGCTTAAAGCTTATCGCTTTTTTGATAAGTTTGAACCCGGAACCAACTGTAAAGCCTGGCTCTTTAAGATAATGACTAACATATTTATCAACAACTACCGTTCACGCGCCAAAGCTCCCCAATCAATGGCTTTTGACGAAGTCGATGACAGTTTCCTGTTTGGCCAACTGGCCAAATTCAAAGGCGGAGACGATCCCGAGAAAGTATTTTTCTCCAAAATATTCGACGATGACGTTAAAATTGCCATCAGCGAGTTGCCGGAAGATTTTCGAATCGTGGTCGTCTTATCATTTTTGGAGGGATTTGCTTATCAGGAGATCGCTGATATTACCGGATTGCAGATCGGTACCGTGAAATCAAGATTGCATCGCGGCCGAAAATTACTGCAAAAATCTCTCCTGGATTATGCTGTCAAGAACGGTTTCATCAAGGAGCCCCACAATTGAATTGCAAAGAAATCTTGAGCCATCTTTATGAAATAATCGATAAAGAAGCCAACGAAATTGATTCCCGTAAAGTTGAGGAGCATCTAAAGCTGTGCCGTCATTGCATGGCCCACTATGAATTCGAGCGGACTTTCAAAGCCTTTGTAGTCGAAAAAGGTCGCAATGTCACAGACACCGACTCCATAAAGCAATCAATTCTAAATCAACTCGACGCCATTGATGCCGCTGGGGAGGTCGGCAATAAACACCCTTTTAGATGGCAGGCGGTTAGTTTGGCCGCTGTCGTGGCCCTGATTATTTGCGTTATCGCCGCTTATACGCTGTCCGATTTTCAGAATAATCTTACCTCACATGAAAATACAAATGAAGCTATTTTGGCTGATAGTTATGACGACAGTATGAGCCATTTTATCAGCGCTTTTTCCAATCACTTATCTCAGAATACCCAGCCGGTCAGCCATGCTTCTCCCCTGGATTATTTATATGACCTTACGGGCATAAAACTTGATCCAATCCCCGAATTTTCGCAAGAAAATATCCTGTCGGTTTCGGTCGATACGATCATGAGTGTTCCCTTCGGCTGCCTGGAAATGCTAAATCAGGATAATAATCTGGTGACGATTTTTATTGCCGCCATAGATAATTATACTCTTCCCGAAAATCCTCGCGGTATTATTGACGGCCACAAGTATGTATTGCATCGCTGCGAGAAATGCACCATTGTTGGCACTCAAAAGAAAGACTTAATCTTTATGGTCGTTTCAAGTTCGACCTGCCAGCCTCAAGAATTAGTCGACATGACCAAATTCTTTTAATCGCGTATATTATAATTCTAATTGCGGCATCCCCCGGGATGACTTATACATCATTATGATTCAGCCGCGAATGATATTATTTTGCGGTCTTGCTTTGTATTTGGCAGGATCCCATCAAATTTCGGCCCGGCATATTCCCGATGATATAAAAATCTGTCTTAATCAGATTACCGCCTGCATTTATAATGATCAATTTCTGCAGGCCGAAGCCCTGATTGATTCATTGAGCCGCGATGGAAACGCGCGCCCGTTTAATTTTCTGTTTCGTTCGATTTTATATCAATCACAAATGATGGCCGCCGAATCAAATCACCTTGAAACTCAGTTTTTTGATTGTCTCGACAGCGTTGAAGCCTCCAGTCAAAGAATGCTTGAATCCGGTCAGGATTCGGCCCTGGCTTATTATTTTTCCGGCCACAGCCACGCCTTTCGATCTCTGTATCAGGGCCGAGCGGGGCACACCTGGTCGGCCATCAAAAAGGCGTTAGGCGCACGGAAGGCGTACGATAAAGGATATAAAGCCGATTCGACATTCCATGATATTGCCCTGGGACTGGGTTCCTATAAATACTGGAAAACGGTCAAAACCAAAGCTCTGAATTGGACCCCTCTTTTCAAAAGCGAAAAAAGACGGGGGATAGAATTATTGCGATTGGCGGCCGATTCTTCGGATATCTCGAGGGATGCTTCCCGGGCGGCATTGATCTGGGTTTATATCAATGAAAAACAGTACGGACAGGCTATCAGTCTGGCCGGTGAAATGCTCAAGAAATATCCCCACGGTTTGACTTTTCTGTGGCCGCTGGGCGAAGCCTATTTCAAGCTGGGCGATTACAGTCAGGCGATTGAAATTTACTCAGAAATAAAGAGCAAATTATCAACGAACCCCGGCAATTATTTCAATATTATTGAAGCCTCTTTTTATTTATTTCAATGTTACGATTCCCAAAGAACGGATCCGGAAAAATCGCACGCGGAAATCTGCCTTCTTGCCAAAGAGATACAAAACCTGCCAATTCCCGAGGAAACTCAAGAGCGGCAGATGGAAAAAATAAAAAAAATTACAAGCGCCGATAAATAACCAAGATGAAATAACGCACTTAATCAATTCACGGGTAAATTTCCCCGCCAATCAACCGAAATCATTAAATAGGGTAGAGTTATATAATACGTACTGCATATGGAAAGGACAGCAATTCGTCTTATGGAAAATTCCATTGAATCCAGCCGGGCGCTGGATAAAATAGTTTCTTCAATTGGCCAATTACCGGCGACTCCGGTTATTATATCGTCTCTGATGGGATTAACCGCGGATGTTAATACCGATATAGAGAAAATCACCCAGGCTCTGATGCTGGATCAATCACTAACCGCCCAAGTACTAAAACTATCAAATTCCTCATTTTATGGCCGTCCCAAGGAAATACTAACGTTAAAAGAGGCTGTCATCCTGCTCGGTTTCAAGACCCTGCGATCTCTCGTCGTGGCCGCGTCAACGCATGGACTCTACACCAGCCCCGGCGGAGAAAACCATAATAAGCTCTGGGAGCATGCCCTGGCGACTGCTATAGCTTCGCGCCTGATCGCCAAAGTAGTCCATCACCCGCAAGTTGAAGAGGCATTTATAGCGGGATTATTGCACGATATCGGCAAACTCGTTTTACTTCAAAAAAAGCCGAATGAATATAAAGAAGTGATTTTGACCGTTGAAAAGACCGGCGGAAAGTTTATTGAGACAGAGGATGAAAAATTCGGCTTTAATCATACCGACGCCGGCCTTTTAATCCTTCACAAATGGTCGTTTCCGGCGGAACTAATCAACGCCGTTTATGAACATCATAATCCAATCGATTTGGATCAGGACTCGATTCCAATATCTTACATTGTCAATCTGGGTAATATTTTCGCCAAAAAACTCCCCGTTGGTTTTAACGATTACCGTCCCAAAGATATAACACAGGTTCCCTCAATCGCTCATTTGGGTCTGAATATGGAACAGCTTGAAGCGATGGAAAGCCTGATGGCGGGACAATTCAATTATGAACGCAGCGTTCTGGCCAGCCAATACTAATATCGGTATATCCCTTCATATTTAAATTCGGCTTGTTTTATATTCGTTTTTTCTGTATAATTTAGTATAAACATCGGATAAATTCCGTTGGGGGTGGCAATAATTGCCTGAGACTATACCCCCGAACCTGATCCGGGTAATGCCGGCGGAGGAAAACGGTATGGTAATCTGCATTGCGGTGTATCACCCGCCCTAATTCCTTTTAACCGGGCATTACAAAAAAATTAGCGTCGCCTGCCGTGTGATTTTTGTTTGCAATACCTGCACGGGGTACAGAGCACGGTATCGCGGGCATCAAACAGTCTAAGCGGCAAGCGGCACTGGATAATTTCATTTCTTGAAGAGGGAGGGAAAAAGTATGGAACGGCTTTTTTTCTTCACGATTTTATTGACGGCTTGGTTTAGTTGCTCCGTTTATGGCGATAACATTCGGATAAACGGACATGTAATAGATGAAAATAATTTACCGATTGCGCGGGTAAACGTAAAATCTGGAAATATCGCACAAAACATTCAGACCGATGAAAACGGAAGCTTTTCGGTAATTGTCATTTCTTCTAGGCCAACGCGTTTAAATTTCTCGCATGCCGGTTATGTCCCGACATCTATTGATATCGAATCCGGAGAAAATAATATCGCTGTTACTATGATTACCCAGATTCACCCGATGGATGGGATTACCGTGACCGCTGGCCGAGCCGTCATGGGTCAATCACCGGTATCTTTTCAAAATATTGACCGTGAGACAATCGACCGCGATATGGATATCGGTGAAATGCCCGAACTTCTCGATCTGACCCCCAACCTATATAGTTATTCCGATGCCGGAGGGGGGCTTGGTTACAGCTACCTCAGTATCCGGGGATTCAATGCCCGCCGGGCTCCGGTTTATATCAACGGCATACCTCTCAACGATCCCGAAGACCATGCTCTTTATTTCATTGACCTGCCCGATTTCGCTTCCCATCTCGACAACGTCCAGGTCCAGCGAGGCGTCGGCAATTCTCTGTATGGCGATCCTTCGTTCGGAGGCTCGATCAATCTCCTGACCAGCGTTTTAACGCACGATCGGCAGGCCGTCATCACAGCCGGCTATGGCGGTTTCTGGCAGGACGGAAAAAATATTGGCTTGATGCGCAAGCAATCAGTCTTTTATTCCAGTGGACTTTTGGATAATGGCTGGTCGTTATCAGGTCGATGGGTCAAACAATATTCCGACGGTTATCGCGAAAATTCATGGTATGACGGCTCCGCCTTTTATCTGTCCCTCGGCCGCATTGATCCCGGGATGATAACAACGGTCAATATTTACGGCGGCCCGATAAAAACACACGCCGCCTGGGATGGCATCGACCGACTTACCCTATCAATAAATCGTCGAGCCAATGAGTATACATATAGCAATGAAATCGATGATTTCAATCAACCGCACTTTGAGCTTCACAATATCTATAACATCTCCGAAACAACGACGCTAAATAATACAATCTATCATATTCGCGGCAAAGGATTCTATGAGCAATTGAAAAGAGGCGAAGATTTATTCGAATACAATTTGTCGGAAAACAGCGGAGGCTTGACAAGCGATTTGGTCCGTCGCAAATGGGTTGAGAAATATCAGACGGGCCTGAACAGTTATATTGATTATGATGACGGGAAAAAACAGATTGTTCTCGGAGGATCGTATTACTTTTTTGAATCTGAGCACTGGGGCGAAGTTCTCTGGGCCGAAGAATTATCCCCCTCGAATCTCAACGAACAGTCACCGTTCAAATACTATGAATATTTTGGCAAATATCACAACATGTCAGCCTACGCGTCTTTGAATTATGCCTTTAATGATCGCCTCAATCTATCCGGCAATCTTCAGGCTCGTTATCTTTATAAAAATATACACATTACTCCCCAGGGAATTTTTGATCCGACGATGTACATTCTTGACTGGTTGTTTCTATCTCCGCGCGTAGGAATTAATTATTCCCTCAATGAAAAATTGTCATCCTATTTCAGCTTCTCCATCGCTTCGCATGAACCAAATGACGATATGATCGATGATGCCGACGACCCCTTTGATATTCCGCGGTTGAAAATCATAGATGATACTGCAACTCCAGTAGTGTATGGCGATGCCACCGTTGGTTCTGAACGAATCTATGATTTTGAATTAGGCGTCAATCACCGCGCTTCAAGATTGTCATTGGATGGCAATCTGTTCTGGATGGAGTACCGCAATGCTCTCGTCCCTGATGGGGGATTAACCGATGACGGACTTCCTACCTATGGCAACGCCGAACGATCACTGCATCGAGGATTGGAATTAGCCGGGGTGTATAAAATTCAAAACAGCCTGCGAATCGAAGGCAATATCGCTCTCAATGATTTCTGGATTAAAGAATACAGCCAGCATAACTGGGATGGCACGACCACCCGGCATCGCAACGTGGCCACACCCAATTTCCCCAAATATATCACTAACCTGACTTTCGATTATTCAATCAGCGCTTTCGAATTCGTTTATCGCGTCCGAGCCGTAGGCCGCCAGTTTATTTCACTCGATGGCCGTCATACCGATGTCAAAAACGAATCGGTTGATATATCGATTGCCCCCTTTACCATCTCATCCTTGAAGGCTGTCATAAATCTGGGAAGTTTGTTAAATGGAACCAATTTTCAATTGGAAAGCCGAATTAATAATCTCTTCAATGAAAAATATGAAACTTTTGGGTATCGCTGGGAGAATTATTTCGCCTACTGGCCGGCCGCCGAGAGAAACTGGTTCGTAAATTTGAAAATGACGATATAATATCTCATGATAAGCTGGTTTGACAGCGGACTTATTTATCTCTATCTGGCCACGCTATTTGTTTTCGCCCTGATTGGACTTAAACAGAAAAACGGCTCTCGCGAAAACCTGATTTTGGCCGGCAGACGCCTCACTCTTCCGGCTTTTGTCGCCACTCTCGTATCCACCTGGTACGGAGGCATCCTCGGCGTCGGGGAGTTCTCGTACCTCCACGGCATTTCCAATTGGCTTGTCTTCGGCGTACCCTACTATCTCGCGGCCGCAATCTTCGCGATATTTCTGGCCAAACGAGCCCGCTCATCGCCCGAAATAACTATCCCGGATAGACTATACAAATTTTACGGTCCCGCCGCTTCAGCCGCCGGATCATCAATCCTCATTATCGTCACCCTGCCCGTTGCCTATGTTCTCATGGTCGGCGTTTTGTTAAAAATTATTTTCTTTATCCCGATCTGGGTCGGCATAGTCGCGGGAACGTTTTTCTCCGTAGCCTATGTAATGACCGGCGGTTTCCGCGCTGTTATATGGACTGACGTCCTTCAATTCATCCTGATGTTTGTCGGTTTTATAATTCTTTTGGTTTTCTGTTTTACCTCATACGGCGGTTTTGAATACTTAAAAATAAATCTGCCCGACGCCCACTTTACCGCTTCGGGAGGAAACAGCGCCGGATACATCGCTCTCTGGTATATTATCGCGCTGGCGACATTGGTTGAACCGGCTTTTTATCAACGATGTTTCGCGGCTAAATCCGAAGCCGTCGCGCGTAAAGGTATCCTTGTCTCGATTTTGTTCTGGATTATTTTCGATTTTATGACAACCTCATGCGGCCTCTATGCTCGGGCCATTCTGCCCAATCTCGATAATCCCGTCGCCGCCTATCCGTCTCTGGCAATGACAATCCTTCCCGCCGGTTTTCTCGGTATTTTCCTTTTGTCGCTTCTGGCGACAATTATGTCAACCGTCGATTCCTATATGTTTTTGACCGCCACCACCATCAGCCATGATTTGTTCTGGAGATTCAAAAAATTCGATGAGCAAAAAATAGGACAGTACACTACCTTTGGGCTTCTGATATCATCCATCGGAACAATCGGTATCGCCATTATTTCCGATTCGGTCGTGGATATCTGGCATGATTTCGGTTCGGTCGGCACTTCGGCATTACTCCTCCCCCTTCTGACATCTTACTGGGGCAAATACAAATTCTCCAATCGCGGCGCCCTGCTATCCATCATCCTTTCCTCACTATTGACCGCTTCAGCATTATTCTATCCCGGCCTCTCCGGTCAGAGCGACTATCTCTTTGGTATTGAACCGATCTTTATCGGGCTATGCACATCAATTATGATATTTGTTATAACCAGAACAAAAAAAACCATGTTCTTATAAAGTTGTCCTATTTTTAGATGAAGCAAAATTAGATACGATATTCATTAGCCCAAAAGAACTCTGCCTCTTATCATTTATAGCATGTTGACAAACCCTTACTATGATTATACGTTGAGATATTAGAAAGTTGAATCATGTTGAAACGCACGATAAAATACTCGATCGCTTTTTTATTTCTCGTTCTGATGATAATCTCGTGCGAGGAATCTTTTGAACCCGACCAGCCAGTCGCACCAATCGTCAAAAACCAAAGTCCGGCCATTACCAGCATGAGCAGCAGCCGGACAAACGTTCCCATGACTGGATTCGTCGTATTCAGCTGCAAAGCGAAGGATCCCTATGGCGATTCACTCTTTTTCCTGTGGTCGAGTCAGGCCGGCACCTTTCCTGCCGGTGAATCGGGGAATCCCGTTACCTGGCAGGCGCCGGAAGTTGAAGGACTTCAAATCATTAAAGTTATTGTTTCCGACAGCCTGCACCAAATCTCCGATAGCATTTCTGTTATCGTTGAATGACAATTGTACAATTCAGAACTTCTTTTCAATCCTAATCCAAACCTGATTTTCACCTTTCTAATATTTTGAAGTCTGACAATTTTTACCACCCACATCACTGTCAATATCTGACATATATATAATTGTCAATATGCGATATGTAAGTATTATGATAATTTCACTTGACATTGACAATTTGTCTATGTATATTCTGTTCAAGCTGGAGCTTTACTTTAGTTTGCGCCTGGGGATCCGTTCGGGGAAGTTGTGCAAAAATCTAAATTCAATATTCTTAAGGTCATCGGCGACTATATTTATCTTTATAACGGCCTCACCTGGTCGGTTATTCGTTTTCCAAATGAGTTTGAACCGCTGATTTATAATATTCTTGACTTCCCGGAAGCGGTCAATGGCTCAAAAGAAATTCAGCTAACCAAAGACATTCTTTATGGCAATGGCTTTCTAATCGATGATGATAAGAGCGAAATGGAGTTGCTTAAACAACGATACAATTACGCCAAAAATCATCAAAATTATTGTGCTCTCCAGATCGCTGTTACGATGCAATGCAATTTTGCCTGTCCTTATTGCTATGAGAATGAGGAAAACAGTTCACTCTCAGCTCAGACACAGGATGCCATCATTAATTATATCGCCCGCAATATCGATAAATGGGACAGATTATGCCTCGACTGGTTTGGAGGTGAACCTCTGCTGCGGCCAGATATAATCAGGAATTTAAGCAACCGGGCCATGGAATTATGCAAAATATCAAAAACGGAATATTTATCAACCATCATAACCAATGGTTATCTCTTAAATAAAAAAAACCTGGAGCTCCTTGAAAAATACCGCGTGCGTGAAATTCAAGTGACTCTAGACGGCGGACGAAAAACACATGATTCGCGGAGATTTCTCAAAAACGGCAAAGGAACTTTTGATACAATTGTAAATAACCTGATTCTGGGAGCAGATATATTTGACAAAATAATAGTCCGTGTCAATATTGAAGGTCAAAGACCAGATGATATATCAGAATTATTCGTCCGCCTCAATCCCATAAAGGACAAATTACATATAGGATTTATGCCAATCCAGACAACAGTCGAATGCGACGGACATTCCAATAACTACGCATCTTTTCGACGGGAAAATTACAGTTATGGCCGTTTAATTGATTCTCACGGATTTAATCCGTCGGTTACTCACACTCCACCCGGTGGATTATTCTGTGCCGCTTACAATAATAATTTTCTGCTAATAGATCCCAAAGGAAACCTCTACCGCTGCACTGTTATGGCGGGGAAAACTGAATACCGGATAGGATATTTGCAGGATGATGGAACGATTAAAAAAACATCAGACCAATCGCCGCACTTGGAATTTGATCCGTTTGAAGACAAAGACTGCAAAGTATGCGATCACCTTCCGATTTGCATGGGGGGATGTATTAATATGCCACTTTCGGATAAATCAAATTCAGGCCGGTGCATAATTAAAGATACGGTGCCTTCCTATCTGAGCTCGATAGCCCAAAAATATGAAAATCTCAAATCTGTCAAAGGAGGTGATGATGATAACAACCGTACCGGGAACATTTTTAAGGGAAATGTCATTTGATGCGGCAAAAGAATTGGGAAAAAAATATGCCATTTATATGGCCAGCTTCAGGGCCGAGATAATTAATGAAGGCCTTAGCGAGCATGAAGCAATGTTTTTACTGAATAGAATTGCAGTGAGCTGTACCCCTGGCTACATGGAGACCGTTGGTCTCCCCGAAATCAGAGCCCTCGATAAATAAACGACACCTTTGAAAAATCATATCCAGTGTTCAGGAGATAAAACCTGGTTGAAAAATAATACTCCATTTTTTGAATTCGATGGCCAATAAATATGAACCACAAATTTGCCAAAGGAGGTGATGACGATGGTTGCAAAAATGCCGGGGATGGCCCTGAGAGAATTGTCAAGTGATGCGATTCGGGAAATGGCCAAGAAATATGCCGCCTATATGGCCACCTTTCGCGCTGAGATCATCAAAGAAGGTCTTAGCGAACTTGAAGCAAGCGCCCTATTGGATAGTGTTGCCCACAGCTGCGGCGATGGTTTCATGCGGACAGCCAGCCCTCTCGAAATGAGAACACTCGATCAATAATTCGTTGCTCAGAGGTTATATCTGGTATCCGCCAGATATAACCTGTTTGTAGGACTATATTCTATTGTAAGGAGTAATTGAGATGTCTAAGGAAAAAATAAATTGGGAAACTGATATAAAAAAAGGATTGGAAGACGCCAAAAACATCAAAGATATCAAGTTACCCTTGAAACAGGACTCGGATCGCAGGAAAATTGACGGCTTTAATCCCGGTGATGTCGGCAAGAAATGACAATGGCATTAAACAGGGATATATCTTCATAAATATTATGAAACAAATTGGCGCTTGTCCCCCTTGCGCCGGTTTTAATCAAGGCAGGAGCATGGGGGAAGGCTCCTGCTTGTATAATTCTTTCTTGTTATAACGATATATTGCGGTCATTTATATTTAAGTGCTTGCATAGAAACTGAATTTAAAATCAGATCAAGGCTACTTCTTCTTACTCCTAATCCTCGCTTCGCGGAATTGCGCTCGCGCTCGACCGGCGGCGACCGCCATAACTATCGATTGAACTGCCCCCAATTCTTCATCAGAAATTCCTTCTTCTTTGGCGACGCCAAAGTAATGCTCCATTCATGGATAACAACCAAGCGAAATAGCCGACGCCAGATGCAGCATCAACGTTGTTTTCGGCTTCAGAATTTCATTGTATCGAGCCGAATCATAAAAATCCTTATATGCCTTAAGTTGTTTATCCGGTAACATCTTTATCTCCAATCATTACTACCTTGTTATTCCTTAAAATAATATATTTTCTCCGGATCGATCGTCAATGTCACCTTTTGGCCGGGTGATAATTGCCACGTGTGATTATCAACCGTCACCGTCAGGGTCAGGCTATTTGTTTTCACTCTCAGGTAACTTACCGACCCGATGTATTCAATTGCCTCGACAATTCCCTCGATGCCGCTGTCGCCTCCGAGGGTGATATGCTCCGGCCTTATCCCTATTGTATAATGCCCATCTTTGACATCCGGGCCGAATTTTATCGGCAGTTTCTTGCCCATCCCACCTGAAAGTCTATCCTCATATAGATTAATCGGCGGCGTCCCGATAAACGATGCCACAAACTTATCTGCCGGGCGTTCATAAATCTCAGCCGGCGTACCTTGCTGGTGAATAATTCCGTCTTTGATAACAACCATCTTATCGGCCATCGTCAGCGCCTCGGTCTGATCATGTGTCACATAAATCATCGTTACGCCGATTTTCTTCTGCAATGCGACGATCTCCCGCCGCATCTTGAGCCGCAAAGCGGCATCCAGATTCGAAAGCGGCTCATCAAGCAAAAATATCGACGGCTCTCTGATAAGACCTCGCCCCAATGCGACCCGTTGTCTTTGTCCTCCCGACAGCTGCGCCGGCCTTCGATTCAAAAACTCATCGAGCTCAAGTAGCGTCGCCGTCTCCGCTACTGCTTTTTTAATATTATCCTTCGATGTTTTGGAAACTCTAAGAGGAAAAGCGATATTATCAAACACCGTCATGTGAGGATACAGCGCATAATTCTGAAATACCATCGCTGTTTTACGCTTTTGAGGCTCAAGGCCGGTAATATCTTTCCCATCGAGAAAAATCTGCCCCGCATCAGGGAAATCCAGCCCGGCGACCAATCTGAGTATTGTCGATTTACCGCACCCGGAAGGCCCCAGTACCACTAACAGCTCGCCCGATTTGACTTCCAGGTTGATATCTCTCAGGACAACATTGCCATCAAACGACTTAGTTACATTTTTTATTTCAAGTCCAGACATCTCATCTTTCAGTTACAATACCTTCCGATATATAAAACAATTTCGCTTTCTTCAAAAGCGGCTCCGGCGGCTCGACCGCCGTCGTCAAAAATACTTGCTTGAACTGTTTGAATAACCCGGCCACATTTTCCCGACGCAACGGATCCAGTTCGGCGAAAATCTCATCAAGAAGCAAAATCGGTTTTTCATGAGTGCGGCTCTCGAGAAAATTGGCCGTCGCCATCATCACCGCAATCGCCGCACTGCGCTGTTCGCCCATCGAGCCGTATCCTTTAGCCGGAAAACCGCCGATTTGGAAATCAATATCATCCCGATGAGGTCCGACTATGGCGGTCTCTAAAATAGCCTCTTTCTGACGGCCCGCGTTTATTTTTTGTTCAAACTGCTTTTCAATTTCGCCAAAATCATTATACTCGACGTTAGGCAAATATCTCAGTGTAAATGACGGCAACCCGTCCGACGTTTTCTGCCCTGCAATCTGAGCGTAGTACCCGGGAGCCAGCGCTTGCAGAAAATGCATAAATCGATGCCGCGCGACCATAATCTTCGCCCCCAGTTGGACCATCAATGGATCAAACGGACATTCATCGTCCGATCCGTTTTTCAAAAACGAATTTTTCTGCGCCAATGCTTTATTATAATCGCCTAAATCTGCCAGATAGCTCGGTGAGGCCTGCGACAGGTACAAATCCAAAAATCGCCGACGCCCCGAAGGCGATCCCGAAAACAAAGTAACATCCTCGGGTGCCATCGAAATTAAATGAAAAAGTTGATATAGTTTCGACATCCGCACCGGGTTTTCATCAACCGTAATTTTCTTGCGCCCGCCTGCCTGATACGCGCAAGCAATCCCGGTCGCAGATTTCTCATTACCCAGGTACCCGATCCCCTCCAGCCGAAAGAAATCCTCATCGCCTTCCCGAACCATCATCACATCGCGCGCCCCGCGTTGAGATCGTCCCAAACAGAGAGTGAATATCGCCTCCAGCAAATTGGTTTTCCCGGCGGCGTTCTTGCCATAAAAGATATTTATTCCCGCGCTTGGCTGTAATTCGGCCCGGCCAAAGTTGCGAAAGTTGGTCAATGCTAAAAACTCTAATCTCATGCCGTCAAACTAACAAAACCAAATCAAAAACGAAAGCAATTTCAAGCCGGGCTTGCGCAGAAACTTTTCATGTTTATATTATCTTATGCCTTGCCATGTTCATTTACTTCAGGACTTCGATGACGGCTGGATCAAAGAGTTTTCAACCTGCCTCGATTCATCGATCACTATTACCACCGACCCCGATGTGTCTTCTACTGCCAATATCCTCATCTCCGGATCGCCCGAAGCAAAACATCTGGAGGCATCAAAAATCCTGACGACCCTTGTTATTCCCTGGGCCGGGCTCCCCAAAGCTACCCGAGTGCTAATGAAAGATTATCCCCATATCGCCATATATAATATCCATCATAACGCCGCTGTCGTCGCCGAACATGCCGTTGCGATGATGATGGCGTCGGCTAGAAATCTAATCCCGACCGATAAAATCTTTCGCACCAATGACTGGTCGCCCCGCTACGATAAAACTTCAATATTTCAACTAAAGGGAAAAACGGCGCTAATCTTAGGCCATGGCGCCATCGGAAAGCAAATAGCAAAAATCTGCCGGACGCTGGGGATGAAAGTTGCTGGATTAAAAAGGGACTTTGATATGGCGGAGGGAACTTATTCAACAGCCGAATTGCCTGCATTCCTCCCCAAAACCAATGTGCTATTTATCTGCCTTCCGCTGACCCCCGAAACACTTGGGATGATTGGCAAAAAAGAACTATCGCTTCTGCCAGATAATGCGATAATAGTAAACATTGGCCGTGGAGCAGTTATTCAGGAAGAAGCCCTGTACAGCGAATTAAAATCAGGCCGCCTTCGGGCAGGACTCGATGTTTGGTATCAGTATCCTAAGAAAGAAAAAATATGGAGCGTTTATCCGCCCTCGAAATTCGATTTCGCGTCGCTCGAAAATGTCATCATGACTCCGCATCTCGCCGGGCATTCGGATTTAGTTGAAGAAGATCGCATCGCACAACTGGCCGAACTGATAAACAACCTCGCATCGGGGAAGAAGCCAAAAACCAAAATCGATATTAACCGAGGCTACTAAAAATATTTTAGGGAGATATAGCCATGATATCCAATCCCGTAATCGACGCCATGATGAATCGCAAATCGCTTCGCAAATACTCAGGCGAAATGCCCTCCGATGAAGTCATCGAAACCATCGTCCGGGCCGGACAGCAAGCTCCGTTCGCGGCGCAGGCCTGTTCGCTTCTTCTAAAACGTGGCGACAAAAAGATACCCTTCAAAGCACCCCTGCTTTTTACCATCTGCGTTGATCGCCATAAGCTCGCGCTTATCCTGAAAAAACGAAACTGGGAAATGAAATCGTGCGATCTTATGATGCTTCTCTTTGGCCTGCAGGATGCCGTTCTCATGGCTGAAAATATCGTCATCGCCGCCGAAAGCCTCGGGATGGGTAGTTGCTTTTTGGGCCATCCGCCCATTACCGCGCGAGCTATCAAAAGAAGTTACAAACTCCCCGACGGAGTTTATCCGATCGTCCAGCTCACCGTCGGCTATCCCGCCGAAGACGAACCGACCCGCCCGCGCTATCCGCTCGACTATTTTTTATTCGAAGACGAATATCCCGAATTTTCTGACGAGACGATTGAAAAAGCCATGAAAGTTATGGACGAAGGTTATCTTGCTCAGGACTATTACCGCGATCCCGACATCAAGATTATGCTCGAAGGGGGCCGCGAGGAGACGTTTACCTATGACAATTACAGTTGGACCGAACACATGGGCCGCAAATGGGGCCAATGGTGGTCCGAACCCGACAAACTCCTCGAGAACTTAAAAGCATGTGGGTTTGATATTGGGGGATGATTATTTAATGGACAAACAGCTATTGAATTTGTTTAATTTAGGATAATGGGGAGAATATTTTGGCAGTAGAATTAACCGATAAGGAAATAAATGGCCTTATAAGTGAAAAAAAAGTATTACCTGATAATTATCGGAAAAAATTGAAAAATTATCGAAGTAAACGGGGCCATTATCAGAGTGAACTTGAAATAAAAGGGGATAAGGGTAGTTCGTTTTATATCATGATTAGATTAAATCAGATAAACAAATTAGATTTTTCGGCAATATTGGCATACGAAATGCCCAAAAAACAAAAGAGGTTTTTGCTGAAACGTTATAATGGTAAACATTTTCATCGTAACACTTTGGAAAAAGAAGATTTATATGATTTTCATGTTCATGAAGCAACGTAACAGTATCAAGAATTAGGTGCCAAGGAGGAGACTTTTGCTGTCGCCTCTAATAAATTTACGAATGTTGATGCGGCATTACAATGTATGATAGATGAATGTCATTTTGTATTGCCTTTAAGCGAAAAACAACAATACAATTTAGGTTTTGATGATGACGGCCGAAAACATTGAAATATCATTCAAGAAAAAAGTATGCGATGAAATAAGTTTATTCCAAGAGGGTATTGGAAGATATGTAGTATATACACCATTTCAATTTGATGATGGTGATCATTTACATATTGTATTATTTAATCAAGGAGATAAATGGTACTTTTCAGATGAAGGGCATACTTTCATGCATTTATCCTATCATATGGATATTAAATCTCTTGACACCGATACTAGGCAGGGAATAATAACTGATTCGTTAGCCTATTTTGGTGTTTGTGACAAGGGTGGAGAGTTGTTGCTAAATATTAAAGGTTCCAAATTTGGGGATTCATTATACAGCTATGTGCAAGCATTGTTGAAAATTACCGATATTTCCTTTTTACAAAAGGACCGTGTAAGGTCAACATTTTTAGAGGATTTTCGTTTGTTTTTTGAAGAAAACGTTTCAGAAGACAGGAGGGAATTTGATTGGTTTAACGATAAGAAGGATCCAAGTGGGAACTACACAGTGGATTGCAGAATTAATGGGATGAGTTCTCCAATTATGGTGTTTGCTCTCCCAAATGATCAGAATACCCACATTGCTACAATTACTTTATTAAAATTTGAAAAATGGGATATGAGGTTTAGGTCAATGGCCATCTTTGAAGATCAAGAAAAAATAGGCAGAAAACCACTAGCCAGATTTACTGATGTCTGCGAAAAACAATATTCTAGTCTTTCATCCAATACTGATAGAATTAAGGATTATTTAATAAATAATATCAAATGATCCGTTGGTTCACTGCTTGCCCGTGCGCCAGCAAGCCAACATATCTACACTTTCCCCACCCATCCAACGTTTTTTCCGATACTTCCGCATCAAGTAAGATGAAATATATATATCTAATAAAAATTGGACTATGCCTATGTCATTCCCGAGAGTCCCGCATAGCGGGACGAGTCGGGAATCCATGCGGAGTCATCTTCTTTTTGGATTTCCGCCTTCGCGGAAATGACAAGTTGATTTACCGATTATCATTATTAATCACCACCGATTTGATATGACCAGAAACGTTAATCTGAGGAAACAAACCCATTTCACCCATGGGCGGCAGACGTGCACATCTGCAAGTAATCACCATCAAAATGGTAGTGGATAATCAAATTTGACAGAACAAACCCAATTTGCCGTAACTCATAGAGAGGAAATAAAATACAAGGAATTATGGAAAATGAATTGTGGATAACCTAGCGTTCGTTACGGTGACTGAGCATGTGCCTGCGCATCAGCCATCCGAAAACCGGCGCTCGAAACAGCCAGACGATCAGTTTATAAATCTTCCCCGGCACGACAATCACCTTTTTCTTTTTCATTCCGGCCAGAGAATCATCAACGACTTTTTCAGCCGAAAGCCACATCCATTTGGGAATTTTCGCCATCTCCTCATCGGTATATCCGGCGGCATCATGAAACTCGGTACGAGTGAATCCGGGGCATAATGACTGAACAACGATTCCTTCATCGTGATATTCCATTGTCAACGACTCCGACAACATCGTCAAATATGCTTTACTGGCACAATAAGTCCCACTCGTCGGAGAGGGAGTGAACGATGCCACCGATGCAACATTGATGATATTACCTTTTTTCTGCGCAATCATCCCCGGCAGACAGGCATGAATCAACCTGATCGCCGCCCATACATGAACCTGGAGCATATCTTTTTGACGATTTATATCATACTCATGAAATCGCCCAGGTGTTCCAAACCCGGCATTGTTGATCAGAAGCGTCAAATTATCGCAATTGTTTATTCGCTCAATAACGGCATCAATACCCGATTCACTCGAGAGGTCGGCGGCGATTGTTTCAACCGAAACCCGATGTGTATGTGTGTACGCTTCAGCATGCAAATCCAAAAGGTGCTTGCGCCGTGATGTCAGAATTAGATTGTATCCTCGTGCGGCCAGTTTCTCTGCAAAAACTTTCCCGATTCCCGCCGAGGCGCCGGTGATAAGAGCGGTTTGTGAACCCATTCGTTAATCCCTCGATTACTTAATAGGGTAGATTACGAAATATATTTGTGATGTGCAAACAGAAATAAATAGGCACAGAATATCCAGCGGCTCACATAAAACCGGTCGCCGTTATTTGTTATTGGAACTGTCAGGCGGAGTTGTTGTCGTATCGGTAGTTTCGGTTTTCTCCGGTTCGGTTTCGGCTGGGATGTCTTTGGCGCCAATTGTAAACGGAATTGTTTTGATTACATTGCCATCGGCGCCGACGACTTTGACTTCCCACATACCCGTCCACCGCGGCAGCATGGTTTTGTAGCTGTAAGTTCTCCACGAAGCGGAGCGCACCGGTAATTCGACATCAGCCAACTCCCGGCCTTCATACAGCCAGACATGACGGACAAACGATTCACCTTCGACGCCCAGCACCCGGCTCCAGAGATAAACGCGCTCGACTCCGACCTCGAATGATTCGACCGCATCAATCGGCATCCTTGCTTCGATGCCGGTACATAATACCGTCTCAACCGTCACCGCCGCCGCCTGACCGATGAGGAGAATAAGGATGGGAATAAGGATTAATAATGATTTCAACATGTATCCCTCCGAATAAAAGATGAAAATAAAAACTATGAAGTGTGAATGACATCAGTTGTATGCGCTATATTATACTCATTTCGGTTCCAAAATATTAATTAAAAATGTGCATGATATAAATCCACGCACAAATAACGTGCTTTTGTAGAAACGTCATAGAGTACGGACATATTTTATTGATACTTGTAAGAGAGTGTATTCCTGTGAGTTAGCGAAATAAATATTCAGCTCGGCACAGACATTGCAGTAGAGTTATTGTTCTTGGTTTAGCATGCATAATTCGGGGCGGAGGCATCGAGGGCAATTAACCTCCGCCGCGGATGAAATTGACCTCAACAATTAATTGCACTGTGACAGCTTGCCTGCACCGTTAAAACATGTTATTTTTTAATCGGAATCGAATAAATCGAATCGCATCGAATAGGGATGTGTATAAAGCATGAAGGCAGGAAAAGATATTTCATTTCAATAAGTAAATTCGCACAGATAGGGGCGATCAATGTATAATCATGCAAAGAAGAAGTGGTGGATGCCGGTGCTCTGCTTATTCTTTTTATTTCAATCAGCATTTGCCGATGATAAGACTTTCAAAGTCAGCAGTTATATCCCTGAGAAATTTATCGATTTCGAATGGAGATTAAATGGCGGATTTAACCTCAGCGGATTTAATACTTCGACCGACAATAGTTTTATCGATGAGTGGGGCAATCGGAATTACCGTAATTCGTCAGGCGATAAGCAATCGCTAACGCTTGGATCAAGTATTTTTTATCGCAATGAAACAGCACAACGATTTTATATCGCGTCCGGAGATTTATCGGTGCGGATTAATAATGGTAATTCCTCAAGGGATGATTTTTCTTCCGGAAATATCGGAGAAATCAATAATTCCCGTTACGAAAGCGGCCAGGCCATTTACACCGTATCTATTCAACCGTCTATATCAGCCGGGCAATATCTGCTGTCTGACTTCTTTGTGACCGGCGCAATGCGATTCGGGTCGTCATTTGATATTCGGCCGGAAAATAGTGGAACCAGTTATAATTATAACAAGAAATACTTATATGACAGCGATACCGATTACTGGATGCGCGAGACCAATATCAGCCAGAGCCAGCGCAGCAACGAGCGAAGTCATAAAATCAACATGAGCGCCGGTCCCGGATGGGGACGGATCTATTCCGGGCAATTTGCCGCGACGGCAATGTATATTATCGATGAGTTGAAACATCACGATCTTCTTGAAAGAGAACCCACACGCGACGAAATGCTATATCTGACCGATATAATTTATAGCTATCGCAACACGCGGCCGATTGACTCACGGATTCATAAAATCGAGGCGCTCTCAAAGATCATCGAGTATCTCAACAATGCAGGCGTAATCGATTATTCCGACAGATACGGATATTTGTTGATTCAGGATATCTGGGATTATTACCCGCGCGACGTGCGCGATTTTGGTTATCGGGCAAGCCTCGACGCCGGGCTGGATTATTTTTATCGAAGCAATGATGAATCCGAATACGGCGATAGGTATTCACTCTACACCCGCCACCTGGCCGACAGCCTGATGGTGGATACGATTTCTATCTATTCGGGCGGACATGATCGATTTTATCGAAGGCGGGATGAAAGTAAATATCCTTACTTTTCGCTTCGTTTTCAATATTTAAAACCGGTAAGCTTGCGCTGGCAATATGACATATTTACCAATGCCATTTATTACCTCTCCTACAAGCAGGTAAGTCAGACATACAGCTCTGATTTCATCGAACAAAATCATGCCTATACCGAAAATCAATACAAACGATTTGCTAATTATCAAATCCATGCCAATGGGATTGTAAAATATATTATTGATTCGCGCACTACGGCAAAAGCAGCCGTAAATTATACATTTCGGCATTACAATAGTGAAACAAAATCCCTGAGAATTATTGATGATAATTTGGTTCAGGAGAGTCAGACCATTTCTGGCGTCGCTTCTGGTTCATTTTCACTTTCGGGAACAATGGAATACAGAGTTTCCATCCCGACGACATTATTGGCCAACATCGGTTATAATATATCCGAGGATAATTCCAGAAGCAATATTTATGGCGATAACCATTCCAGTGGCTATTCGCTGAGTTTGTTATTAAGCCACTATTTGTATTAGCGAATTAGCAAAAGAAGAAAATGGGGAAAATTTTCAATTCTCCCCTGCAAAATAATCTTACTTGTCTTTGATCAACTCGATTTCCATCATGATTTTGACGTCGTTGCCAACCACAAGAGAACCGTCCTTCAGTGTGTTGTCGAACCTGACATTAAAATCCTGTCGATTAATAGTTGTTTCGGCGGTGAACCCGGCGCGTTTGTTTCCCCAGGGATCGTCGATAGTACCATTGAATTCACAACCGAGCATCACCTCTTTGGTTATGTCTTTGATAGTCAAATCACCGGAAATAGAAAAACTGCCGTCTTTTACCGGAGTAATTTTCTTGGATTTGAAAGTCATGACTGGAAACTTATCGACATCAAAAAAGTCGGCTGACTTGAGGTGTTTGTCGCGATCTTCGTTTTCAGTATCAATCGAAGCTACCTGTATTGTAATATCGACTGAGCCATTTTCGACACCGCTTCCATCAAATTCAACTTTACCCGAGTAATCATGGAATTGCCCGGTGCTTTTGCTGATTACGAGATGCCTGACTGAGAATCCAATAGTAGAATGAGCCTGATCGAGACTCCAGGTCTGAGCACGGGCGATAGGACCAATCGCCAAAAATAAAATTGAAAAACAAATGATCATTTTCCGCATAACAATATTCCTTAAGTTAAGGTTTTCATTTTGGATAGCCGCCATTTCCGTAACACTTTATTGGGAGAATTGTTCCCCAGAGATCCCTCACTATACTTGCCAAACGACCACCGTTTGAGTTTATTGGATGGTGGTAATAGACTATGATTGGATATGATAATGTGTTTATGGCATCAAAATAAATTTCTTTCGGATTCCCCGGATTTCGACAACGATGTTGCCGAACCTATGAAACGGTGCAATAGCATCGAATTTCACAGGCGCCTACCCCAATATAACCCGACCCCGCTGATTTCACTATCTGAGTTAAGCCGTCATCTTGGGATTGGCAAATTATACGTAAAAGATGAAGCGCATCGATTTGGATTAAAAGCTTTCAAATCTTTGGGCGCGTCGTATGCCATCTATCGATTTTTGATAAGTGAAAATATTATTGCCGCCAGCGAAAAATTGGATCTGAAAAATATTCCACCAGGCAAATTCACATTTTGTACTGCTACCGATGGCAATCACGGTCGAGCCGTGGCCTGGACGGCAAAAATTATGTCCCAGAAAGCGGTTATATTCATGCCGAAATCTGCCGTTCCCGCTCGAATCCAAAATATCGAATCCGAAAACGCCCGGGTAATAATTGTTGACGGGGAATATGATGATGCTGTCAAAGCCTCAGCCCGCACCGCCAAAGAAAACGGCTGGATTGTAATTTCAGATACAGCCTATGAAAATTACATGCAAATACCTTCCGATATAATGGCCGGGTATCAGACGATGTTTAAAGAAATCGAGTCTCAATTGGAACTTCGAAACTATAACATTCCCGGGATTGATTTGGTTGTTTTACAGGGGGGAGTGGGCAGTTTTGCCGCTTCGGCGGCCTGGTATTTTTGCAACCGCTACCCGCAAAAAAAATCTAAATTAATCATTGTTGAGCCCACCGAAGCGGCCTGTCTGATGGCATCCGCAAAATCACCGGACGGAACCTTGACAGTATTTGAAGGATCATTTAAGACAATAATGGCCGGCCTGAATTGCGGGACGCCGTCGATTACGGCCTGGCCAATTCTGAAACAAACAGTCGATGCCTTCATCGCAATTTCCGACGATTATGCCCGGGAAGCGATGCGGAAATACTACTTTCCATTAAAGGGTGATCTTCAGATAATCTCAGGTGAATCAGGCGCATCTGGTTTGGCCGGTTTGCTGGCCATCATGAAATCGCCGAAACTTAAAAATCTAAAACAACTACTTGCCCTTGATAATAATTCGCGCGTATTGATCTTTAATACCGAAGGCGATACCGACCCGATAAATTTCAATAGAATCGTCCGAACCGGAGGTTGACCAAAACGCAATTTAACTTTTCACAAAGTTGTAAATAGATTATACTAAGTCAGGCTCACAACCCGTTATAACATCGTATTTATTTTGAAGTTTTATGGCAAATTTAGAACGCCTGCAGGAGCGAATAAGAGAATTGACCGGATGGCCGATGGAACGGCTCCCAAAATTAGTAACTGATACATCCGATGCGATGCGAATCGTTCGAGGTAACGTGCTGCGGGCTGGCGGACATGATTTTGTCATTGAGGGCAATCGCTATGAAACACGTTTCGGTATCGCCGATCAACCCAAATACTGGGTCTTTAGCGCTATTGATCTGGACAGCGGGGGAAAGAAAATAATAAAAACCGTCTTTCACGAGGATTTTAACGTTCATATTGGAGTGTTCAAGATTCGCTGTTATCGCAGTCCGGAAAAAGAAGCCCGGGTGTTGGAACGTGTCAAAGGAGATAGCCGATTTATGCAGGGGTATACGATTGAGGACGAAAAAAGTAATTGTATTCGAGTTCTTGATTATATACCCGGCTTGACCATTTTTAATTATATCTATTCAATCAACAAACCTCATCGCCAGTATTTTCAGGAAGATCTACCCGGAATACTCCACGATCTGGCCGAATCGATGGAAGCAATTAAATTCCTTCATGATAATGACTTTTGTCATGGTGATATTCGCAACGATCATATCATTATTGAAACCGGGACCAGGCATTTTCGCTGGATTGATTTTGACTTACAGCAGCATGTTTCTGATTTTGATGTCTGGAGTATGGGTAACATTTTATGCTATGCCGCCGGTAAAGGAATCAACTCCTTTAAGCTGGTGTTAAAAGGACAGTCATTTTCTGAGGAAGTAAAACGGAGCCTGATAGCTGATGATGGATCAGCATTTTATGAATACCGCATTATGAATTTAATAAAACTGTTTCCCTATATTCCAGAAAAATTGAACAACATTCTTCGTCATTTTACTCTGAACCCGATTGGTCATTACGCGACGGTGGGGGAGCTTTTGGACGATTATTATGACATGCTGGATTCGGATTTTCCTGCAATGTCTCAGCAATAAGCGGGGTTAATGAGGCCATGAAAACTGTAATCATAGGCGGAGGAAAAGGCAGCCGAGCGATAATCGAGCTGGCCACAGGCAATTTTAAAAGCGAGTTAACTCTTGACGTGCAGTGTGTGGTCGATCCCGATGATAAAGCCCCCGGAATAATCCTGGCCAGGCAAAAGGGCATCAAGATATTCGATAATATGCTTGAAGCGCTGGCTCTTCCTGGAATAGAACTCGTCATCGAATTGACCGGTGAAAATGAACTCCTGGAAGAACTTCACCATATCCTTCCAAAGGGTATCTGTCTTGTCGACCATACGTTTGCGCATGTCTTCTGGGATCTGGTCAAGGCTCGAGAAGATCAAAGCAGACAGCTCAAAGAAAAAATCGAGCTGGAGAAAAAAATCGAACGCGAACGGCATTTTTTACAGAGTTCATTCGATACCATCCCCGAGCTAATTATTGTCATGAACACCGAAACAAAAATAATAAAAATTAACGAGAAAGCGGTTCGCTTCGCGCATACGTCCACTTCAAAAGCTGTCGGGGAAAAATTGAAAAACCTGCTTACTCAGACCGAATTGTCGGGGAGCATTCAGGAAACCCTATCAGTATTGAAAGATATTTTAGAAACGGGTCGGCCTCACATTTTATTTTGGAATACAACCGAGCCGGAAGAAGTTTTTTGGGAAATTACGCTAAGCCCCATTCTTGATCAGAACCTGGAAATAGAAGCTATTGTCGGAACATGGCATCGAATCACCGAACGGGTTCGATTGCATCGTGAAATTGAGAGTGCCGAGGTTCGCTTCAGGGGATTTATTGATTCGGCTCATGATTGGATATCGATCAAAGATACCGAAGGACGGTATATCATCGTCAATCCGGTTTGTGCCCAGGCTTTCAAACGCAAACCGGAAGACTTTGTTGGCCGCCGCCCGGATGAGTTATTTGACCGGGAACTGGCGGAAATGATATTAAAGCATGATCATGATGTGATGGCCGCCAATCAAGCTCAAAGTTATGAGGAAATATTTAACATTGATGGATTTGATCGCCATTATAGCACAGTCAGGTTTCCTCTCAATGATTATCGCGGGCAAACAATCGGAGTCTGTACCATCGCCCGCGACATCACTCAGGAGCGGGAATTGAACGACCAGCTGGCTCAGGCTGTAAAATTGGCAGCGATAGGCAAGCTCGCCGCAGGTGTCGCCCATGAAATCAATAACCCCTTAACCGGTGTTTTGGCCTATGCCGAAGATATTTTGGATGAATTACCAGCCGATAATCCTCTTCATAGTGATATTAAAGTCATTATTCGGGAGACAATGCGGTGTCGGGATATCGTAAAGAATCTGCTTGATTTCGCTCGGCAGGAAACACCCAAACTGGAAGAAGCGAATGCCAACGATATTGTCAAAAACACCATTGAACTGGTCAAAAAACTGCCGCAGTTTCGTAATATCACACTTAAATATTCGCTGGCCGACAATATCCCGGATATAAACTGCGACCGCCATCAAATACAACAGGTCATACTAAACCTGATGATAAATGCGGCTGAAGCGCTTAAGGAAATGGGCAAAATAGAAATCACGACAGAATATGATTTTCGGCATCAGCGCTGTATAATCACGGTGATCGATAATGGTCCGGGAGTCCCGGAAAATCTGAAAACCAAAGTTTTCGAGCCGTTTTTCTCGACCAAGGGCACTAATGGATTAGGGTTGGCCGTTAGTTGGGGCATTATCGAAAGGCATAAGGGTTTTATTGAAATTGATACTAATAAATCGGGGGGCGCGATCTTTAGATTAGCAATTCCAATTATTGAGAACGATAAAAAATGAATTTACCGGAAACAACAAAAGGCGAGGAGGATTAGATTATGTCTCGCTCATTGGATATTTTAATCGTTGATGACGAGCAGGTTGTTCTCGACAGCGTCAAGAAACATTTGCGAAAAAATAATTATAATCTGATTACGGTATTATCCGCGCAGGAAGGCCTCGATTTATTGGATAAATCAACTCCCGATATTATTCTAACTGATTTGATGATGCCGGATATAGACGGGCTGGAACTGATGAGAATTGTCAAGGACAAATACCCCCATTTGCCGATTATCATGATTACCGGTTATGCCACTATAAATACCGCTCTTCAAGCGACTCAGTTGGGGGCCTTTGATTATATTGCCAAACCATTTACAAAGTCGGAATTGATTTCAGTTGTCCAGCGCGCCGCGGATTTGGTTCTGAACATTGCCAACGCAGAAAAAGATAGTGCCCATGAAATACCTATAAAGAATGAAATATCAGGCGAACTTAAAAATGTTGGCGACCATGTATGGATTATGGTTGAAGATGATGGTCACGTTCGGATGGGAATCGATCGTTCATTTTTGCATGCCATTGGAAAAATACAAAATATATTTTTACCCGCAGTCGGAGACAAGCTCCGCCAGGGCAGCAAATATCTCCAAATATTTTCCTCTGATTTGCGCTCTCATACCGTTCTCTCTCCATTATCCGGAACAGTCATAGAAGTAAATGATCAATTGCAGGAACAGCCCAAAATATTAATTGAAGATCCCTTTGGCAAAGGATGGTTAATTCGCCTTAAGCCTTCAAAATTCGATTATGAAATTAGTGAACTGTAGATGTGGCGGATTTAAGAAGCCGATATCGTAACCTTGTTGCGATCCAGCTCGTTTCGCACGGCCCCTCCAAGACTGGCCATAGAAAATGGTTTGCGTACATATTCTCCGGCGCCAAGAGTCTGCATTTCATTGACACGTTCAGTAGCCGAAAAGCCACTAATTATAATCGCCTTTTGAGCCGGATGTATTTTTAAAATATCACGGTATGTGTCGAGGCCATCATAATCTTGTTCCATTATAATATCCAAAAGGATAATATTAACGGAATGGTTTTTCAGAAATTCAATTGCTTCATGACCGTGCCTGACCACACTAACATCATATCCAAGATTGGTTAGTAATTCATATGCGACCTGCCGCTGCTCCGGATTATCGTCGACGACAAGCACGCTTTCTGTGCCCGAGCAATCATTCGTTTCTATTTGACTTTCGGCTTCGGCTGCTTTGCACAGCGGGAAATAAAGAACAAATTCACTTCCCTCCCCCTCGGCAGAAAAGATATCATAATATCCTTTGTGGTCCTTGACTATACCGTAAACTACTGCCAGCCCCAGGCCGCTCCCGGATTTGCCCATTTTTTTATTGGAATAATAGGGCTCAAAGATTTTTGATTGGTCTTCAAGTGGAATACCCGTTCCTGTGTCGCAAATTCTTAAAACTATATAATCCCCGGCCTCAATATTATCGAATCCCCCCAGAAGAGTATCAAGATGGAGCGCTTCAGTACTTATAGATAAACTTCCCTCGCCTTCCATTGCGTCAAAGGCGTTGACTATCAAATTCATGATTACTTTGACAAGATGGGGAGGCGAACCAAGCATGAATGGCTGTTGTGAATCTAATTCCAAATCGATTTTTATTTCTGGCCGAGTTGTTGATAAAAAATGATAAGATGGTGAATCAAGGTACTCCTCGATTACATTATTTAGCTTAATAGGTTTTATTTCATATCGTCCCCGACGCGCTAGTGTTAATAGATCCTGAATAACATCGGCGGCGTCCTGAGCCGATTTCCCAATGCGCTCAATCTGTTTTTTATAGGGACTATCTTCTTCCAGCCGGGAAAGAATTAGATCGCTATAGCCGACCATCGGGCCCAGCATGTTATTCAAATCATGAGCCACGCCGCCGGCCAAAACGCCCAATGATTCCATGCGTTCGGCGCGTTCCAGCTTATCCTTCAAAACCTGTTGCTGTGTTTGGACCCGGCGCAATTGGCTCAAATCGACGTCAAGGCAATACATCTCGTCCTCGCCGCGGCTGTTGCACAACATAACATGACTGCTATAGACCGGAATAATTGAGCCATCCTTATGGCGCATTCCATATTCGCCCGGCCCGTATTGAATTGCTATCTGATTATCATCAACCTCAACTTTATATGAGTCATAGGTCATCAAGTCTTCAAGTTGTTTACCCATGACTTCTTCTTGCGAATATCCATATAATATTTCGCTGGCTGTATTCCAGAATATTATCCTGCGGTCGCAGTTATATCCCTGGACGGCAATGTTGGGAACCCCTTCAAGAATCGCTCTGAACCTCTCCTCGCTTTCTCTCAAAGCCTCTTCCGCCTGCTTTCTTTCGGTTATATCTCTTAATGCGCATTGAATGTAGGTCACCTTACCATTTTCAATAATTGGAGTTGTCGCCACTTCGACATAAAATGGAGAGGTGTTTTGGGGTTTATATAAGAACTCGAAATTGGCGGCTTTTTGATGTCTGACTATCAGCCGTATGAGTCTTAACGCTCTCTCGTATTCGTCCTGGTAAACAAAGTACTTCTTGATGTTTTGGCCGATTTCTTCCTCCGGCTTATAGTCGCCGAAATATTTGATGGCCGGGCTGATATATGACAATGTTCCATCCAATGATATTTTGACAACCATATCCTTGAGATTGTCGGCGATTACGCGGTAATGCTCTTCACTATCTCGCAGAGCATCTTCGGCCCTTTTTCGATCAGCGATGTCAATTATGAAATTCAAACCGGCACGCTGACCCTTCCAGGTTATCAAAGTTCCGCGGACTTCCACCCAACGTGGTTTATTCCCTTTATCCACAAATCTCATGGAATAAACGGCAGGAACATCTTCATCGTCTTGAAATTTTTTATTGTTTTCTTTTATCCAGTTTAGATCACCGGGATGAACGATATCATGTATGTGCATATCCTTCAGTTCATCAATAGTATAACCGGTCAGAGCTTCCATTTCGGGATTGGCAAAAACAACTTTGCCCTTCTGTACAATACAAATACCCTCTTTGGCGTCCATCACCAGGCGGCGATATTGACTTTCTGATTTTCTTAATGCGGCTTCAATATTATTTCTCTCGGTTATATCATTTCCTGAACAAACGATACCGGTAATTTGTCCCAGAGAATCGGTTAATTGAGCGTGATTCCAGGCAATAATCTTTTTCTGTCCGGATTTTGTCATGACCGGTATTTCGCAATCTGTTTCAGGAAGCAATTTGCCTGAAATTATTTTTTCAAACTTGTCCTTGTTTTTATGTAGACCATCATCCGGAGCAAAAATCCTATTCCATTTTTTCCCGATAATATCGTCTCGCCCATATTCCAAAACCCGGCAACCATAATCATTAATCATGGAAATCTCGCCGGAAGTGTTTAATGCTATGACTATCGTTCCAATTTTATCCAGATATAACTGAGTTCTCTCAAATTCCTTGCGCAAACTCTCCTCAGCGGATATTAAATCGGTAACATCTTCAAAAGAAACACCCAATCGTTCGTCTGAAATTTTGAATATCCGGATTTTAAATGCCTGGCAAATACCACTTTCACAATAATTGAATTTTTTGGTAGAAAAGGCGACACCAGAATTCATAACTTCAATACACTTGTCCTGCAGTTTCTCACCCAATCCAAAGGGCATGGCAAAATTGAAATTCTTTTCAATAATATTTTCACCATCAGATAATTCTACCGCCTTAGAGTTGGATGATTTTAGGATTATTCGCTGAGGCGACAGATATTCAAATATCATTAATGCGTTGGGAATCGAGGCAACGATATCCTCCGAGGTTTCCATTGATTCGCGCAGTTCCTTAGTCCGTTTGGCGACCAATTCCTCCAACTCATCTCGGTTCTTCCTTAATTTTTCAAAAGCGGCATTGAGGGCGAATTGTAATTCCGGTGGAAATGGATTTGAAGACGAGTCATTTATTTGTTCTTTTATTGCTGTTGCTATGCTTGTTACCGTCGGTGCATCCTTCGACAATATCTGGATGCGAGCCGAGATAAACATAATGAGCAAAATGATAATTGAAGTCAGAACCAGCCCGGCTGCAAATATTATTATTGCCGGATGAATAGCGCTGGTTCCTAGTGTATCGGCCACATATTTTTTGGCGCCCGGCATCAAGGCACCATTAGAGAAACCAAAATAACGAAACTAAAAGTGATTGCTGAAGATATGGTAATTACTTTTGACGTCTGCTTTGGCATATTGATTTAGCTCAGTATATCTATTTTTATTAAATGACCCCATCCATTGTTTTCGTTCAATCGCAATTTGTTTAAGTACTTAATGTAAATATCGACTTCAAAGATAATTACTTAACTTTTCAATCCCGATTTTGAGCAATTAAGATATTGAATTATAATAAGATGACCCCCAAGACGATTATTGGTCTCAGGGAATCATTATTGATAGAATTAAATATTTAAATCAGACCAATTCCTGGCAATTCTACGCAACCTGCTTATCGCTTAAAACTTCACCACGAATACCGACCACTATTTCTTTAAGAGGGATATCGCGTCCGGAAGCCTTTAGTGCTTCACGAGTTATCATACTCAGGCCTCCGCAACAAGGAACTTCCATAATCATCACCGAAACCGCCGTGCATCCAGAGTGACGGAATATCTCTTCCATCTTCTCCCGATAAAATTGAAGATTGTCGAGCTTTGGGCAAGCAATCAGAAGAGATTTATCTTTGAGATATGAATTATGAAAATCAGCGAAGGCAAACGGACAGCAATCGGCCGCCAAAAGCAGTTCCCGGCCCTTCAAAAATGGGGCTGTTGGCGGAACAAGCATTAATTGGACCGGCCATTGCGTCAATTTGGATTGTTGAATCGGGAATGATCCGGAATGTTGGTCCTGTTGATTGACCGCGGGCGCAAATGACCGCATTGCCGAACCGGGACAGCCGGACATGGCCGGTATTTTGACTTGCTGAACCGGCTGGGCAAATGATTGAACGGCCGATCCGGGACAAGCAGCCATCTGTGTTTGAGGGATTTCCTCTGATTGTTTTACCGATTCTCCGGATGTTTCCTGATTTCCCAAATGCACCTTTACTGCTTCTTCATCAAATTCATCCGCATCTCGTTTTATTATAGTGATGGCGTCCTGCGGGCATGTTCCAAGGCAGACCCCGAATCCGTCACACAAATTATCCGACACCAGTTTGGCTTTGCCGTCTATTATCTGTAATGCCCCTTCGGCACAGCTCATAATACATTCACCGCAACCGTCGCAGAGTTCCTCGTCAATTTTTACTATCTCGCGTGTTTTGCTTGTCATAAAAACTCCTATTATTTATTCTCTTTACGGGAGTATTATCGGGAAATTATGGGAATTTGGGTTTGATTTAGGTCAAGCGTTTCAAATTTTTTTGCCGGCCGCTATTTCTTCCAGTTGGGCCGGATCATTGACGGTGATTTCCTGCCCGTCAACCTCAATGACATTTATCTTCGTTAGTTTAGCAAACGCCCGCGACAAGGTTTCGGGAATTGTCCCCAGTATAGATGCCAAAGTCATTTTTTTTTCGCCTAAAATGATTTTTGGTTTTTCACCCGGCTTATAATCGGGCATAAATTCAAGCAAATAACTGGCCAGGCGGGTTGAGATATCTTCCAGCGATAATTGCTGAACGAGGCGCGAAAGATGGTGCAAAAGAGACGACAATCGGCCAATCATGTTAATCGCTAATGCCGGATGTTCATTTATTAGCCTGAGAAATTTATCCCGGGAAAATGACATCAAGATTGAATCTTCAATCGCTTCAGCATTGGCGGGATAATTCGTCCGGGCAAACAGAGCCGCTTCCCCAAATGAATCACCGGGAAAAGCCATCATAAGAATCTGTTCTTTACCGTCCGGAGAATTCTTGTGGATTTTGACTTTTCCGGAAAGAACCAGATAGAATTTCTCTCCGGGATCACCCTGGAAAAATAAGAACGTCCCTTTGGCAGCTTTTATATTATCACCCGTTTCCTCAACCAATTTTAATTCATCGGTATCAATTCCGGAAAACAGGATAGAATCCTTGAGCGCTTTTTCCATGACGGAAATATACAAAAATCACGAATTGATGGAAATTAAATTAGATGATTATAACGCGGCTTATTTCAAGACTTGTGCCAGTAGCTTTTCTATGTCGCACATTTTGAACGGCTTATTTAAAAAACCATCGGCCAGGCTGGTCAATAGATTGCCGCCTTCGTCGTCAATGGCATAACCCGAAATGACGACAACCGGGAGTTCCGGCCTTTCTCGTTTGATCTTTTGCAGGAGATCAAGTCCTGACATTTTGGGCATTCTCATATCAGTGATGACAAGGCTGAAATCTTCCAACTCAACTTTTTCAATAGCTTCCACACCGTCGGCAGCACGGATAGAATCATATTCGAATATTTCAAGCATTTCGCTCAAAAGGGCAGACATATTGGGGTTGTCATCGACTATAAGTATTTTTTTGCTCATTATAATATTTATCCTTACCCGATAAATATCGGCAGATATCCTTAAATATTAAATATTTAGAGCAAAAAAAATCAGCCAAATCGGGCCATGAGCTCGGTTTTTAATCTATTTAACCCCAATTTTTTCAAGGCTGAAATAGGAATAAATCCGTTTCCCAAAGGTGGAATCTGGCTTTCTTCAAGAAGATCAATCTTATTATAAATTTCTATAATGGGCACGTTGTTGACACCGATTTCTTTCAAAACTTTACGGACAACACCGATTTTCCTATCTTTGTAAGCGTCGGATGAATCGACCACGAGTAAAATTAAATCAGCCAGATTCACCTCGTCGAGGGTAGATTTGAAAGAAGCGACCAGTTGATGCGGGAGTTTTTCAATAAATCCAACGGTGTCGGTGACGACTATATTTTGAGGATATTCCACCGATATCACTCGTGTCGTTGAATCCAGAGTCGAGAATAATTTATCCTCCTGCAAAACATCGGCGCGGGTCAGGCATGTAAACAATGTTGATTTCCCGGCATTAGTATATCCTACCAGGGCGATTTTGTAAAATTTATCCCGTCCTTGCCTCTGAATTACCCGCTGTTTGTCAATCTTTTTTAATTTTTGCTTGAGGGACAATATCTTTTTCCCGACCTGACGGCGGTCAGTTTCAAGCTGAGTTTCTCCGGGGCCTTTAGTACCGATTCCGCCGCGCTGGCGGGAAAAGTGAACCCACAATCCGGCCAAACGAGGAAGCAGGTACTCCATCTGAGCCAGTTCGACCTGCAATCTCGATTCGGCAGTGCGGGCATGAAGAGCGAAAATATCGAGAATCAGCATCGGCCGGTCAATGACTTTTATATCGAGCTTTTTTGAAAGATTGCGCATTTGATTGGGCGAGAGCGGTTCATCAAAAACAACCAGATCAGCTTCATTTTCATCAATGAATTCTTTGATCTCATCCACCATGCCTTTGCCGATATAATAAGTTCCATCCGGCTTGGGCCGTTTTTGAATATAGCGGGCGGCCTCGATTCCACCGGCGGTTGAAATAAGTCGTGACAGTTCATCGATGGAATACTCTATGTCCTGCTTTGGCGTCCGCCCCACAGCGACCCCGACCAAAACAGCCTTCTCCGCTTGATTATCCCTATCCATTTCGTACATATAGAGAATATAATACACAATTGGGAATTATAAGATGCAAAAAATTGAGGTGAAATGTTAGTTCAGGCAGATAGTCTGGCAAAACTAACCGGCATCTGATCCCAGGTTTGATTATCAAGAATCCGCCCGGCTTTCTTTTTGTTCACCCCGCCCCATTGCTTGAAGAAAAACGGAACTTGCGCCTCAAGACATTGATCGCGAATATCCAGAACCCACTCCGGTTTCATCGAACGCGCGCCCGGCCCGGATTCACCACCGACGATTACCCAATTGATGTCCTGCAAATTCAAATTTTGCAATGGCCCAAGAAGCGGTTCTAAAGACAAAAATTTGGTTTTAGCTCCGATTTGACGCAGTTGCTCGATGCGATGCACGCATTTTTGGTTTTCGACCGTAACGCCCATCCAGATATTTTCCTGCCAGGGCAGTTTTATGTCAAGTTGCAGCATCCTGCCGGCGCGTTTGGTCAGAATCTGGAATTGATGCTGCGGGCATCTTTTCATCACATCAAATACTTTGAGAATATATTCAAGCGGAATATCTTTGTGAAACAGATCGCTCATCGAATTAACAAATATCATCTGCGGTTTTTTCCACCCGAGAGGCAGATTCGAGGCACGCCGATGTAAAGAAACTTTGAACCCGTCTTTATAATTAGGGGAGCCCATAGCCCGAAGACGTTTGGCCATTCGCTCGGCATAACAGTACCGACACCCAGCGCTGATTTTGGTACAGCCAGTCACAGGATTCCACGTCGATTCCGTCCACTCTATGCTTGATTTTATAGCCATATTATACTCATGAGTGAAATTTCTGTAAAAAATCCGGAAAAGGAATCACATTTTTACAAAAATTATGTGAAATTGGAACTTTTTATGAAAAATGCCGATATAATAAACAGTTGACAAAATATATAAAATATACTATTTTGTAAACCGGGAGATTAATATGATAGGCGAAAGAATAAAGAGCGCGAGAAAAGCCAACGGCTTAGCTTTACGTGACTTAGCAAAAATAGTCAATGTGTCTCAAACTGCAATCGACAAATATGAAAAGGGCAAGATTTTCCCTAGTTCTGATAAGCTAATGGCCATAATTGATGCTTTAAATTACCCACTTGATTATTTTTTTAGAGAAAATAGTATTAAATTGGGAGAAATTTCGTACCGCAAGCGCAGCGGATTGGGAAAGAAGAAACAACATGAGATTGAATCGAGGGCAATTGATTTTCTTGAGCGTTATCTTTATGCCGAAGGATTGATTCCTTCAATTAATTCATTATTCAAAATACCTAATTGTTTTTCAAAAAAAATTGAAGGTTACGATGACATCGAGGATTTGTGTCTGGAATTACGAAAAGAGTGGCAGTTGGGATTTGACCCTATTGGAAATTTGATTGAGGTCTTAGAGGATTTGGGTGTAAAGATTGTCTTGTTAGATATCGATGAAAAAGGTTTTGATGGGTTTTGTGTTTGGGCGAATGAAAACATTCCAGTAATAGCTATTTCCAAAAATTGGCCCGGAGATAGACAGCGATTTACCATTGCTCATGAGTTGGGTCATTTACTGATAAAAAAATATAATAATAATCTAGACTCCGAAAATATAGCCAATCGATTTGCAGGGGCATTTCTGTTCCCCAGACCCTCTGTTTTGTCAGAAATCGGCTCTAGTCGTACCTCTATTTACATAGACGAATTAAAAGTGTTGAAAATTAAATATGGCTTAAGCATGCAGTCGATTATCTTTAGGGCGAAAGACTTGAATCTAATATCAAAATCATTATTCGAAAGAGCATGGAAGGTTTTCAATAAAAAAGGCTGGAGAAAAGTTGAGCCGGAAAAATTGCCTTCTGAATCACCAAAGCGTTTTGAGCTTCTCATTTTCCGAGCTGTAATTGAGAATATTATTGGTGAAGCCAAGGCGGCTGAATTGCTGAATACTTCAATATCTTCTATTCGTTCTCATATTCAGCCCTTGCTCGGAGCCAGTAGTTGAGTCGACTTGTATTCGATACATCAGTATTAATTGACATAATCAATGCAGATATTTTGGAACATTTGTGTCAGCTAGATTATGAATTACTTATTTCAAATGTCCAAGTTGGAGAACAGAAAAAAAGAAAAGAAATAACTTGTCGCGATCTAGAATCTTATGGATTTAAAATAATAAGTCACCCTCCTGACGAAGTCGAAAAAGTCTATTTAATCAAGCGATTACATAATAGACTAAGCGTCAAAGATTTATTTGCCTTTATTACTGCTGAACAAGAAAAGGCTCTTCTAATTACAGGAGACAAAGATCTTAGAAAAATGGCTGAAAAATCTGGATTAGAATGCCATGGAATTCTATGGCTTTTAGATCAGATAGTTGACAAAAATATATTATCAAAAAAGTTTGCTTATCGAGCTTTAAGCCAAATAATAAAGTCAGGCGGTTATCTCCCGGAAAAAGAAGTACACAAACGATTGAAAGAATGGAGTTCTTGAACTCACCCTACCCAGCCACCGCTTGTTCTTTCCGTATCTCTTCCAATTTTTCCCGGCTGACGCCTAACGAAACGCCAGTCGATAGCGAATTGCGGATGAGATAATGATCAAGAGGCACTTTGCGGATTTTCCCCGCCACCTCGGCCAGAGGAACGGTCGTCAAATCAACTCCCCTCAATGAGACAAGCTTACCGAATTGTTTTTCATGGACAAGCCTGACCGCTTCGCATCCGTAACGAGTGCCCAATAACCTGTCAAACGGCGAAGGTGATCCGCCCCGAACAAGATGGCCCAGTATTGTAACACGAGTTTCTAAACGCGTTAATTCTTCAATTTGGACAGCAAGCTGACGGGATACGCCTCCGAGCCTGATCGTATCGGGTGATGTTTCCACTGTCCGTTTAACGACCATTTCGCCGCCTACCATTTTAGCGCCTTCTCCGATAACGATTATCGAAAAATTCTTCCCCATGCGGTTGCGCTCTTTGACTTTGTCGCAGATACTTCCCAGATTGTAAGGGATTTCAGGAATCAAAATGATATCGCCGCCTCCGGCCAGTCCGGATGCCAACGCCAGCCATCCGGCGTAACGACCCATTACCTCGATAACCATGACCCGATGATGCGACTGCGCCGTCGTATGAATCTTATCAATCGCCTCCGTCGCTGTTACCACAGCCGAATCGAATCCGAATGTCTGGTCGGTGCCGTATAAATCATTGTCAATTGTTTTGGGAACGCCTATAACATTTAGACCCAGGCTTGAAAGCCTCGCCGCCGCATTCATGGTGCCGTCGCCGCCGATAACGATCAGCGCGTCCAAACCCAGTTTCTCATAGTTATTGGCCAGCTCCGAAGAACGGTCAAGATAAACGTAATCATCTTTTTGGGGAATTGGGAAATTAAACGGATCGGCCCGATTGGAAGTTCCCAAAATAGTTCCGCCCAGGGCCAGGATCCCTACTACCGAATTGCGATCCATGGTAATATATTTGTTAAGAATGACCCCCTCATAACCATCCTTAAATCCAATGACGGACATATTATAATTGTTTATCGCTGTTTTAACAATTGCTCGAATGACCGCATTAAGACCGGGACAATCGCCGCCCCCGGTCAGGATTCCAATCCGCGCTCCTTTAGTCATAATAAAAAACTCCCGCAATAAATACACTAACCCAACATTATGTTTTCGGCCGTTTATAGCAATTAAATTATTTGATTATTCTTGTATATTCATCCGTCGCTTCGTAATATTTATACTTGTTTGCAAAATTCGGAGGACCTAAAGGTAAATAAGGAAATATTACCGGTCTGCCGATAAATAGTAGGATGAAGGGATTCTGAAGGAAAAACTCAAGGGGCTTGGTTAACCGCGCTGGAATTCCGAAACGAATTATAATATTTGGTGAAAGTCTTATGAAAATAAAACCTATTCTGGTATTGCCGTCTTTACCCGACAAAATATCGCGACTTCTTGAACTATCGCAAAACGTATGGTATGCCTGGTCGCCTAATCTGGTTCGTTTATTCAGGCGCCTTGATCCCGATTGTTGGGCCGATTGTAATCAAAACCCGGTTCAGATGCTGGCTCATGTTTCCCAGGATAAACTGCGCGAAGCGGCCGAAGATGATTCATTTGTGGCGCATTTGGAGCGCGTTTACGGTGAATTTAACCGCTATATGGCTCAAAAGAAATGGTTCGAAACCCGGTATCCGGCCTGCAAGGATGCGCATATCGCTTACTTTTCCTGCGAGTATGGGCTGGATGTATCACTTCCAATTTATTCGGGAGGCCTTGGAGTTCTCTCGGGCGATCATTTGAAATCAGCGTCCGATCTGGGAATTCCAATAGTCGCCGTGGGGCTGTTGTATCGCTATGGTTATTTCAGGCAATCTCTAAATGCGGATGGCTGGCAGAACGAATCATATGATGAAAATGACTGGTATAATATGCCGGTTACTCTGGAAAAGGATAAAGAGGGTAATCCGATCAAAATAGAGGTTGAAATTGGCGACTCGCCGGTATTCGCTCAAATCTGGCGGGTTCAGGTTGGCCGAGTGCCCCTGTATCTACTTGATGCCAATATTCCGGAAAATCCAACTTTTCACCGAGAGATTACTTTCCAGCTATATAGCGGGGATAAAGACATTCGTATCCGCCAGGAAATTCTCCTTGGAATCGGTGGAGTCAGAGCTCTTGAAGCCCTTGGCTATGTACCCGATGCATTTCATCTCAATGAAGGCCACTCAATGTTTTTGTGCCTTGAGCGAGTTCGCCAATTAATGGATAAGGGAAAATTATCATACGAAGAAGCCTTTGATGTAGTTTGGTCGACTAATATCTTCACAACCCATACTCCGGTTCCGGCAGGCAATGAACAATTTGACACAAAATTGATAGAAAAATATCTTAAAAAAATGTCTGCCAAACTCGGACTTCCAATCGAAAAACTTATCGATCTGGGACGGATGCATGCCGGAGATCAAAAGGAATCATTCTCAATGACCATCGGCGCCCTGCGCATGTCGGCCTTTGCCAACGGCGTATCCAAGCTGCATGGAAATATATCTCGGGGCATGTGGAAAGACGTCTGGAACGGTTTCCCTGTCAATGAAGTCCCAATTACGTCAATTACTAATGGCGTTCATACATATAGCTGGATTGCTCATAATATGGGCGAGCTGTACCGCACTTATCTGGGACCCAGGTATGTCGAACAGCCTGAAGATTCCACCTGCTGGGATAATGTCAATCGCATACCCGATGGAGAATTATGGCGAGCTCACCATCACAATAAAGAAAAACTTGTTTTCCTGACGCGAAAGCAACTTAGAATTCAACTTGAGCAAAAGGGCAAATCGCAGCATGAACTGAGACGTACCGAACAGATTCTCAATCCTCATGCTCTGACCGTCGGATTTGCCAGGCGATTCGCGGCGTATAAACGCGGCTATATGATGTTTTCCGATCTTGAACGCCTTCGTAAACTAATCGCCAACACTGATCGTCCCGTTCAATTTATCTTTGCTGGCAAAGCTCATCCCAAAGATAATCAAGGAAAAGAAATTATTAAATCGGTTGTTCATATCGCTCAGCAGGATGAATTCCGTGATCATATTGTTTTTCTGGAAAATTATGATTTGGATCTGGCCTCGAAATTGGTCAGTGGAGTCGATGTCTGGCTCAACACTCCCCGCCGCCCCCAGGAAGCGTCCGGCACATCCGGTATGAAGGCCGCTCTCAATGGCGCTATTAATTTGTCTATTCTCGACGGCTGGTGGGAAGAAGGATATACCCCAAAGACTGGATGGGCGATTGGCATGCCGTTCGATTATGCCAATCCCGACGAGCAGGATAATATAGAATCTCAAGCCCTCTATGATATTATTGAACGAGACGTAATCCCTTTATTCTACGATCGGCGAGATAATCGCGATACCGCTGATTTTTCACGCGACTGGATCGATATGATGAAACACTCAATCATAATGGGCGGGAAGGATTTTTCATCGCACCGGATGGTAAAAGAATATACGGAAAAATTCTATATCCCTGCCGTTCAAGCCCATCAGGATCTGGTTTCTGACAATTATAAACAATCCCATTCAATTACCGAGTGGCGGCAGAGAGTTTCCAATGACTGGAGTAAGGTCAGTGTCGATAACATTGAATTACCCGATACCAATAGCTCGTCTCGAGTGGGGCAGACTATGCTTGTTAATATTCGGGTTTTTTTGGGTGCTTTGTCTCCGGAAGATGTAAAAATTGAAGTCGTGCGCGGAAATCTTAATGCTCAGGATCAATTGCTCAATACGGAGAAATTCACGGCGACGCTGGATCACAGCGAAAAAGACGGGCATCATGTTTATCATGTCGATATGGTTCATACTAAATCCGGAAGAATGGGTATCACGGCCAAAATTATTCCTAATAATAATCAACATCTGATTAAACACCACCCTCGGCTGGTAGCCTGGTATGGAGGGAATTAGGAATTCTCGTCTCTTTTTCGCAAAGACCGCAACCATTTGACCCAAATTGCCGTCAATATAATACATGGTAATTGGATAGATTTGTCAGGCTTCGACTATCGTACGGAATTGAGATCGTTTTTTTGAGTTCAATAATAAACCATTTGGAATGACTGATTTTATGATTATATTGTATTTGTCAAACTGCAGGTTTTAATACTTACCGTAGGAATAGCCGATGAAAAAATTCTTTTTTCTTTCCGCATTGTTAACCCTCCTCACATTTATTACCCCCGCCCTGGCACAGGATTATGGCAATGCCATTATCTATGATATGCCGCAGGAACAAATAGACAGGATATTCGATATTCCACCGGGGTCAAAACTGACTCCTGAAAAATTGAAATCAATTACCGATTATCGCTTTACCGGTGATAATGTTCGCATTCTGGCAATTCCACTCGAATGGAATAACAGGCCAGGTACAGTAACTCGAGAAACTATTGATAGCCTCCTCTTTTCCCGCGATGTTTTCGCCGGAGGTTCAGTTGCTGATTATTATCATGAAGTCTCATTCGGTCGGGTGGAAGTAACCGGCGATGTTGTTGATTGGTACAACGCCGGATATTACACGGGAGAAAACTGGTTCGGCTTTAATGACGTTCTGTATGCATTGAATCCTTCCGTGGATTATTCACAGTACGATGGCGACGGCGACGGTGTGGTTGATGTAATTGTTTTCATTCGCGCCGGTACCGGGCAGGAAGATACTCGTGATTACGAAGATATCTGGTCATTTGCCGTAACTTACGGCGGTAATGGTTTGGGTCCTCTTGACGGTGTGCGTATTAAGACATGGAATACCTCGCCTGAACTATTTCCGCTCCGCTGGCCTGAAAATCCAACTATTTTTTCAGGCGAAAAGATAACAAACAGCATTCGCGTTTTTTGCCATGAAATTGGACATAGCCTGGGATTGCCTGACCTGTATGATTATGACGACAAACTGTTGGAATCATCATTTTATACACCCAACGACAACAACGATCATCCACTATATGACTGGTGCACGATGGGTTTTGGGGGATATGGTTTGTTTTCAATCCGTTCGACGACTCCATCACATTTATGCGGATGGAGTAAAAAATCATTAGGGTGGATTGAGCCGGTGGTATTAATGGGGGAATATGAACAAGTGGTGATGAATCCAATAACGATCAGCGGCGAAAACTCTCTTTTTATGGTTCCGATTAATCCTCTTGAAGGTGAGTACTTTCTTCTTGAATATAGAAACAATCATCCCAATGCTCAATTTGACCGTACGGATTCTGATTTTAGCTGTTATTTCTGGCCGGATATAACTTATGGCGCCGATCCCAAGGATGAAGGGCTTCTTATAACTCATGTCCACGATTCACTGCCATCGGGCAGTTATCGGATGAACAATGGCACCCCGACTTATCCCCATTATACCGTTATTGTTGAAGATATTGGGTACAATCCGGGCATGGATTATACCAATAATCCCGATGGACGCGTATCCGACAGCGCCGAATGGTGGTATCCTTATGAATCCCGCAAATCGGCGTTGTTTAATCCCGACATTCCCGGTAAAGCCGAATTTTCGCCAACAACGACCCCATCCAGCGACGGATATAATGGTCCTACCGGAATTATTATCAGGGTTGACTATATGGATGAGGATCAGCTCATTGCCTATCTTTTTAATCCTTATAATGATACCGATCTGGATGGAACGCAGGACCCGGATGATAATTGTCCCACTACCTTTAATCCCGATCAAGCCAATTCTGATGCTGATGATTACGGAGATGCCTGCGACAATTGTCCTCAGACAGATAATCCCGATCAGACAGATTCTGATCAGGACGGCAACGGAGATGATTGCGATATATGTATCGGCTCTGACGATTACGCTGATGCCGATGGCGATGGCGTTCCCGACGGATGCGATATTTGTCCCGGATATAGCGATTTCGACGACGGCGATGGTGATTTAGTTCCCGATGGTTGCGATAATTGCCCAGATGTCATAAATCCGGAACAGGAAGATTCTGACGAAGACAATATCGGCGACGCTTGCGATTATATCTGCGGCGACGCCAATGGAGATAGAGACACAAACGTAGGCGATGCCGTTTTTATAATTAATCTCGCTTTCAAAGGTGGGCCGGCTCCCGTCCCTGTTGAAAGTGGGGACGCCAATTGCAACGGTAACACCGATGTCGGCGACGCCGTTTATATCATTAATCATGTCTTCAAGGGCGGACCGGCGGCTTGCTGCCCCTAGTCAATAAAAGTGTGTGTTTTTCGCCAAAAATAAAAAGGCGGGCCGTATGGCCCGCCTTTCCTTTAACTAAGGGTCTTTTGACGTCTTAAAAAAACCTCAGTAATATATTCCTCACTCTATGTTACGATTGAAAATCAATTTTGTTCGCTTTTTCATAATTATTTTCTGATTTTTTTTAGCACAGCACACTTTTTTCTAAAAAAAACCAAACTCTGGCGAAAACCTTTGAATCTTTTTATTGTTATTCTTATCTAAAGGGTTAATTGCTTCTGAGGAGGTTGTTTTGAATATTGAAATGAACTGGCAGGGAGGCTACAAGTTTTCGGGCCAGTCAATATTCGGTCATGAAATATCGACCGATGCCTCGAAAAAAATAGGGGGCGCCGAGGATGGCTATCAGCCCCTGGAATTATTGATGTATGGTCTGGCCGGGTGCACCGGAATTGATGTGGTCCTGATAGCCGGGAAAATGAAACAGGAAATTACCGGTATTAGAATCAAAATCAACGCCGAGCAACGTGAAGAAAATCCCAGAGCCTTTACTAAAGCCCATATTGAATATATATTTGAGGGAAAAAACCTCAGCCGGGGTAAGCTGGAAAAAGCTATCAAGCTATCTGAAGAAAAATACTGCAGTGCTGCGGCCACCCTCAGCGGAGTAACTGAAATAACTCATAGCTGCATAATAAAGGGAGAATAATTATGAATCTCGAATATGAATTAACAACCAATAAGCCATTTGATGCCGTTGTAAAAAGAGTAGAAGAATTAACGGCGGAAAAAATGTTTCGTGTTTTGCATATCCATGATGTCCAGTCTACTCTGGCCGATAAAGGATTTGAAAGAGGACCTTTAAAAATAATTGAAATTTGCAACGCCAAATTCGCCTATGAAGCCCTGCAAAAAGAAATGAGCGTTTCGCTGTTTATGCCCTGCAAGATTAATGTTTTCACCTCGGCAGGGAAAACGGTAATAAAAGCCATGCGCCCGGCGGCCATATCGGAGTTTTTTCCGGAAGCTGGTTTGGGTGATCTGGCGTCCGCTGTGGACAAAACGATTATTGATATAGTCGATGGCGCTGTTAAAGGAGAATAAATTTTATGCCAATTTTCGAATACAAATGCAAAGACTGCGGCCATTGTTTTGAAAAGCTGGTCGGAGTGACCGAACCGGAAGGCTTCCCTTTGTGCCCGAAATGCGGGTCAGATAATTGCGAAAAACAATTTTCCGCTTTTGCCGTGAATTCATCAGGAAATTCTACCGCCAAAGCCGCTCCTTCATGCGCTGACAGCGGCTGCGGATTTACCTGAAACGCCTAATGAGAATTATGCCGGTGGCGTAATAATTTATTATGAAAAAATCTAACCTTCTATTTTTGGCTATTGTCACCATAGCGCTTTTGGCAGTTTACGGCTTTAATGGCCAGTTCAATAAGCCAGGTATTGAATGGCGCGAAAAAATCGACTGGACCAACCCTTCAATCTCAAAAGAACAAGTTGAACAAAAAGGTAAGCCAATTTTCGTTCTGGTCAGCACCAAATGGTGCCGGTTTTGCAACATGATGAAAGCGCAGACATTCACCGACGAAAATGTTCAGACCCAGATGAATCAGAATCTTGTCAGTATTTATATTGATCCAGAAACCGAAGGCATAGCCAATTTTCTGGGTGGATCTCTAACATTTCCTCAATTTGCCTCAAAATTCAGTGTTAACGGCTATCCCACAATGCTGTTTTTCACTCCCCGCGGTGAACTTATTGGCAGCAAATCAGGTTATCTCTCCACCGATCAAATGCTTGAACTGATTGATTATTTTGATCAATATTCATCATCTCGAACCATTTAGTAAATGGCGCGTATAATTTCTCCAGAGTCTTTGCCGACAATTGCAAAAAAAAACGTTTCACAACTTGTGGAATTTTCCTTATGTTTTCCCCATTCGAAAGGACGGGATATGAAAAATAGCAGATACAGAATTAGACTTACTAAGTTATCAATAATCCTGATTTGTTCTTCATTTATTATTTCGTGCGGTGGAAATTCAGGCGATCCTGATAAATTATCATCCGAACAGGTTGAATTGGTCAGGAAATATCAGACCATGAAATTGGCTGGTCTGGCTGGCGATGTTAAGACATTTCTCTCAATGCGTGATTCGGTCACTAATTTTGAAATTGGTAACTATCATAAAAACTGGGGCTGGACCGTCGATTCAACTAAAGTTGTCAAATGGACGACAAATTGGCCAGATGTTGCCGGTTTGCCTATTATACAGGATACTTCGGATGGGGAATGGCGCCGAATAGTCTTCACTCATGCCCCGACAATCCTTGAAGATGGCAAGGAAGCGGTTATGTGTGTGGTAATTATTTTGCGCAAAAACGGCGATGAATGGAAAGTTTCTAACGTCACTCGAAGTATGAATTCGGTTAATAACCCGGATGGATCAAAAGCGGTTTTGAATGAGTTATCTTTCCATCGTCTATTCAGGATTCCGCCCGTCTTCGATGATTTACGCAAATTGCCCGGGCAGGGAGGAGATTCATTGAAAGTCAAGGATGAGGCGACGAGGGCCCAGCCTACTGGCCGATAACCGTCAGATGAGCATACAAGGCGATTAGTTTCTTGGGCCCAAATGAATAAAAATCAACATCGACGCGCATATTTTCACCAGAACCGTTTATTGATATGACGCGCCCCTGACCAAACTTGGGATGCTCAACAATACAACCCGGACGCATTCCCTCACCGTTTTCATATTCATAATAAATCCCTTCAGGTTTTTTTGGAGTCGGGGTTTTCATATTATTTATTGTCCGGGCTGGGCCAAATTCATATTTATAAGACCTTCGGTCAATCTTGTCAGTGATATCTTCCGGAATCTCCCGCAAAAAACGAGAAGGCATTGATTCAGTTCCTCCAAAGCGATGACGAAACCGTGCCGCCGTTAATAATAATTGATATCTTGCCCGCGTCGTCCCCACGTAAAATAGCCGTCTTTCTTCCTCAAGCATGGCCGGATCATCGAATGCTCGCGCCAGTGGGAAAAGTCCATCTTCCAGGCCGGTAATAAAAACAGTATCGTATTCCAGACCCTTGACGTTGTGCAGCGTCATCAATGTCAATTTTTCATCCGTATCCTGATAATTGTCAAGGTCGGTGTAGAGCGTAATCTCGGCCAGAAAATTATCAAGTGTAGGTTCGGCGTTATGATGAAAAAACTCCGCCGCTGCGGCAATAAATTCATCAAGATTCTCCAGACGGTTTTCACCGGCCACCGGATCATCATCAACCAGCGCCTTATCCAATTCGGTCTCATCAATGATTTGCTGAATTAATCTATCAATCGGGAGATGATTGGAATCCTCAACGAATTTTCCAATCAAGTTCGCGAATTTTTGAAATCCTCGCCGGGCGCGATTATTTATTATTTCAATCAATTGGGCTTGCCGCGACGCTTCCAAAAGGGATAAATTATGTTCTCTCGCATAATCAGATAACTTTTCCAGCGACGTCTGACCCAGAGAACGTTTGGGGTAATTGACGATGCGAACAAACGATGCTTCATCCTTGGCGTTGGAGATCAGTTTCAGATAAGCGACGATATCTTTAATTTCCTTGCGTTGATAGAAAGACATACCGCCGATAATTTGATAAGGCGTATTTTCGCGCCGCAAAGTTTCTTCGAAAGCGCGAGATTGCGCGTTGGTCCGGTACAAAACTACCATTTGCTTAAGCGAATATTTTTCCCGCATGGCCAGACAGCGATTTATTACCCAATCGGCCTCATCGCCCTGAGATTCATATAGGCCGACAATTATTTTATCTCCGCCCTCAATTTCTGACCAGAGGATTTTATCTTTGCGCGAAGTGTTATTTTTAATAACCGATGACGCGGCGCTTAGAATCAATTGAGTACTCCTATAATTCTGCTCCAACTTGATAACTTCAGCGCCCGGATAATCATTTTCAAAATTAAGAATATTTGAAATATCAGCCCCTCGCCAGCCATAAATCGATTGATCCTCATCGCCAACCACGCAGATATTTTTATCCGTCCCGGTCAGAGCTTTTAATAATAAATACTGGGCATGATTTGTATCCTGATATTCATCGACCATGATATAGCGGAAACGATTTTGCCATTTTTGACTAACATCCGCTTTTTCGCTTAGAATTCTGACTGTCATTGCAATCAAATCATCAAAATCAAATGCGGCCGATTGACGGAGTTTTTTTTCATAGAGCATGAATACCCGGGCAACTTTTTCATCATAATATCCGTCGGCTTCGGCGGTGAACATCTCGGCGGTATAAAGACTATTTTTGGCGGAAGAAATCTTTCTCAAGACCGAATCTGGTGTAAATTGAGATGTGCCGTTCAATCCTAATTCATTAATTGACCGTTTAATCAAAGATTTGCTGTCATCGCTGTCGAGAATTGTGAAGTTAGACGGATACCCCAGATGCTTTGCTTCCTGACGCAGAAAACGGGAACAAAATGAATGAAATGTCGAGACCCACATCCGGTCAATATCAAATCCCAGAAGCGATTCAATCCGTTCTTTCATCTCACCGGCAGCTTTATTGGTAAAGGTCACTGCCAGAACTTCCCACGGCTTTGCCTTTTGTTCGGAAATAATATAAGCCAGACGATGCGTCAGTACTCGGGTCTTGCCCGATCCGGCTCCGGCCACGACCAAGAGAGGACCTTCGGTTTTGGTAACCGCCGAAAGCTGGCGGTTATTGAGATTGTCAAGCAACCTGCTCATAGGGGAACTAATATAGAAAGTATCAGACCGATTGGCAATCACTCATAGAGCAACATTTCGATTATTTTATCAGCCAACAGAAAGCCGGAATCAGTCAAGCACAAACGATTGTCCTCAATCTCAAGAAAGCCGTCGTTTATAAAAGCGGCGGCTATTTTCCCTTCAAGTAATTCCAGAGCCCGCTCACCAAATTCCCTCAATAGTTTTTTCTTATCAATTCCAGGATTCGTGCGCAATGACAGCATAACTGTTTCGGTAAATTTCTGCTCCCGACTGAGATTCTCGATTCCCGCAATGGGGAAACGCCCTTCCTCAATCATATTGAGATACGAATCGATATCTGATACATTATGGTATCGGTGATTATTGATATATCCATGCGCGGCCGGACCGAGTCCAATGTATGGAGAGCCATCCCAGTAAGATATATTTTGACGGCACCGGAACTCTTCGGGAGCGAAATTTGATACTTCGTAACGCGCGTATTTTCTATCCATCAAAATATGCGAACCCAATCTGTACATTTGAGCCTGTTTATCTTCGCCGGGCAAAACGAGTTTTCCCGATTTTATTTTCCTCTCAAGAGCTGTTCCCGGTTCCACCGTCAATTGATAAAATGAAATATGGTTGGGTTCCAGCGCCAGCACGCGGTCGATATCGCCGCGTAATTTCTTCATTGTCTGACCGGGGAGGCCAAATATTAAGTCAGCTCCGATATTTTTATATCCGGCCATGCGGGCGTTATAAAACGCCTGATAAATATTCTTTGAATTTTGAGACCGGCCTAATTTCTTAAGAGATTTTTCATCAAATGACTGAATACCTATTATTATTCTATTCGCCCCAAGCCTAAATGTCTTTTCCGCAAAAGCAGCAGTCAAGGATTCGGGGTTGGTTTCGATGCTGAATTCAAATCCGGATGAAAAAGTACAAAATCCGCCGACCAATGATATCCATTTTTCAAGAAATTGAGTATCGAAAAGCGTCGGTGTCCCGCCTCCGATATAAATTGATGAAATCTCCACCGGTTCCTGCTCAAATGCCGATAAAACCATTTCTGTTTCTCGAAGTAACGCCCGGTAATACCGCTGCGCCAGTTCATCCGAGTATTTAACTTTAAAAAAATCGCAATAGTCGCAGAGATTATCGCAAAAAGGAAAATGGACGTAGAGGGCCAGAGGCCCCGGATACGGTTTGAAAACTGAATTAATCGAGAGACCCGAGGCGGTCAAGGCGCATACGGGTGGGGAAAGTTTTGAGATTGTGCCAGATAATTTCGAAAGTTTCGCCGATGTACGGCGCTTTCCATTCCGGTGAGCTGGGATCGGGTGCATATGAGAAATATACGAAAACTGCCTTGCCTTTGATATACCTTTTATCGAGACAGCCCCAGAAACGGCTATCCTGACTGTCGTCGCGGTTGTCGCCGAGAACAAACACTTGATTGGCGGGGACCATCATCGGGCCAAAATTGTCGCGGTTGGACAACACCGAGGGGAATATTCGATAATCAATATGCTTAGACATTGGCGGTATCGGAGCCACCTGACCGTCAACATATAGAACCTTGTCGATTATCTCAACCGTTTGGCCTTCAACAGCGGCGATTCTCTTGATAAAATCTTTGGATTCCTCAAACGGATTTTCAAACACAATAATATCACTCGCCTGAGGGGGCGACCAGTTGTAGGCCAGTTTATTGACGAAAATAAAGTCGCCCTCGGTCAGGGTCTCTTCCATTGAACCTGATGATACGCGGTAAGCCGATACAATGAAAACCCTCAGGATCAAAGCCGCCAGAAGAGCTATTGCTATCGTTTCAACGTACTGCCGCCATATTGGTTTTTCGATTCTGGTCTTTTTGCCTGACCGCTGAGGAGTGACTTCCCGCCGGCGCAAAAACTCGCCGGTTTCATAACCGGCATCATATCTGGTATCATTCCCGTTTTTATATCCGGTTTCCTGACCATTATCAAGGCCGGATTTATTCCCGTATTGTGTTTCATTAAAATCCATATATGAATGTTATCGGAAAGAGAGCTACAAAGCTTAGGGCTCTAACAATCTATTTAAACTAAAAAAGCCGCCCGAGGGCGGCCATGAATTTTTTTGGACCATTTATTTTTGCTGTTTATTCTGCCAGTCTTTTTCCATTTTTCTAAGGGCTGAGAATCGGAGCAGAATATCTTTTTTTTCGTTTTCAAGTTTATCGAGGTACTCCTGCAATTTTTCCGGCGTCAGACCCAAATCGCTTTTCTGTTCTTCGGTCAGACTGTTGATGCGTTCCTTTTCATCCATTAGTTCTTTATACTGAATCTCATCGGCGGCATGATTGCCGGGAAACCACTGGCTATGATTCAAATCGCGAATGATGTTTTCCCGCGTTACCATGCCCGCTCCGGGGATCTGGTAATGCACTCCGCGCGGGGAATATATTTCCCAGACAACGCCGCGCTTGCCGAATTTTGGAATCACGCCAAAATAAACGAGTCGTAACGAATCAGACATGATGCTGTGCTGTTTTCTGGCTTTTACGATTACCGAATCGGGATTATAATGATGATAGCTGAATTTGCCGTCATGCATCGCGTAATACGGCGGCGACATCTTCCCGATCGACAATAGAACCGATTGACCGGTTTTTTGATTGACTTCAATTTCGGCCTGAAAGAACCCATCCTTCAGGAAATACAAAAGATAGAAGTCGTCTCGGCGCATTGATTTCGAATGAACCGGAAGGATGATAATCGTATCATAATCGATGCGGTAATGATAAGATTGGTCCGTCAGGTTTTTGATATCTTCTTTGCCGATTTTAAGCGCTTTATTAAGCGACACATCCGCGGCCGCCATTCCCGAGACGCCCAGCGCAATAATAAATAAAACGAATACTTTAGCGGTTTGCATCTTTTGCCTTTTCAATATCGGTCAATCGTCCGCTCGCTTTTTTGAATGAAATATTTTTAAGCTGCGGATCCGACTGCATTCCTTCTTTGCTTGTCAGAGTATCGCCCCCCGGTCGGATAATAGTTACAAAACTATCGGTCACAACCGAGTCTTTCTTGCCGTCCCATTCGAGATATTCCGTCAGGAGAGTCACCGAATCCTCGCCAATTAGAACAACCGCGCCGTTGACTGCCAAAAAATTATCATCCTGGCGAATGTAGCCTTGATTGGAAGTTAATGTTGATAACCTTTGCCCTAAAGAATCATAAAATTCGGCGTGCAGGTTTATGGCGATGGTCGAATCGCGCTGAGTAAACTGCCGAATCTCATCGGCGAGCAGATCGGTTGTCTTATAGCCCTTCTTGTATAGATAAATATGGGCGTTTGACGTAACCTGGTCGGGCTGAATTGAATCGATCAGGGTGATTGAGGATTGAGGCGGACGGGTAGTTTCCTCACCGCAGGCCATCATCAAACTGCAGGCTATAATCATGGAGAAAAAAATAATTTTTCCAGATAACTTCACGTTAATACCTCATTTATTTCTATCGACAAAATTATCACCGATATTCATCGATACTCTGATATGTTTTACAATTGTCCAGACCAGAAGATAACCAATCTTTGAAAAATATCAACCGCCGCACTTCTGAAAATTGGGAAGATTTCGCCGCAAGCAGGCTTCACAATTCTGGTATTTTTATCGTTTGTGGAAATTTGCCGCGCACAAGGTGCGAAGTTGACTCCGCCGAATAATCCATCGTAAGCCCGCCCGATAGTTTCTATAGCATAAGTTGTTTAAGGTTTTGAATTGGCTGAGATACAAATTTCAAGTGTTAGCTTTTTTTGCAGAGGGTACCACTTGTGTCCTCGACCAGGAATCATGCCAACCTTTACCCTGAGAAGAAAAGAGAATAGACAAAGGCTCTATTGGAATAAAACGAACGAGTGTGCGAATCGCGACTTGCCCAAAGCTTGGTTTCTGTCCATTGGCAGATAACACCTCAGTATGTGTGATGGCTTTCCCGATTGTACGACCAAAGAAATATTCGCACACAAGATAATAGGCAACGATTGTCAAAATGACTTGAGCTTTGGAATTCACAAAATGTGCACGCAGGAGAGTGAATGCCATATCTATCAGGATCGAAAGCACCAATGCAGCCACCATATCGACGAACCCGTTTGTTAACCGACGCCACTTTGAAACGGTCCCGGATGTCACTTTCCAAGTGCGGGTAAGTAGTATCAGCAGAGCCCCGATGACCAGGAAAAATAGTATTAACTCATAGATCCCCGTCCCAAACATCCTGACTTCCTTCGTCTGACTCGCTTTATATCTCAGCTATTGGCCCGCTGCAGCCGTTTTGCATGAGTATATGTAGATATTTTATAGATTCCTGTCAATTCAAATCTGTATCCCGCCCCGCTATGATAAAAATCAAGCTGGGGGGCAGCCCGCAAGGAGCTTTAAAATTAAATAAAAGAATCGTTAGTTTGGGACAATCTCTGGACACCTGCCCGGTTCGTTTAGTATTTATTCAATATTTAAATTTGATAAAATGTCTCTGGCGTTTTGATTATTGGGATTCAACTCAAGTGATTTCCTGTAAATGATTATGGCATTAGCCGTATCCCCTTTGGCAAGCAAGGCTTCTGCGAAACTGTCATAGGCATTAAAGGAAGTGGGATTCAAAATAGCACTTAACCTGAAAAATCCCACTGCTTCATCAATTTTGTCGGACAACAGCCGTTGATATCCTAATTGATTCATGCGGTTTTCATCGAAAGGAAAATTTCCAGAGTCAATCTTGCCGGACATCACCATATTTTCAATATAGGCATCTATACTATTCTGCGCGATATATTCAAAAAATGAGTTTTCCGAATAAAAATTTTTCACAAGGGCGTTGAATTCGTCAGGGTGTTCCATATGCGCCAGGTGGCCCGCATTTTTCATTATGTATCGACGGGAATTTTCTATTCCGGCCTCGATAACACCCGCATGGGCATGAAGGTCCGGTAAATCGGATTCTCCAATCACGAGCAGCACAGGGACTTTTATTTCATTCAAATTAGGCATTGCCGGTCTTTCGGGATCTTTGGCAAGTGTGAAATTAGTTCTTTGCAGATTGTGCAAATTGGCCGTTATGATTCGGTCGGCGTACAATCGGACCTGCTGGTTTTCCTTAATGATGGAATATGGATCGACATGATATAGGTAAAAACGATAATCATCGTAGCTTTTAAATGAAGCCGGATCAAAATACCCTCCCCGAGTCAGACAATGTTCACTGTAACCATAGCCGCTAACAACAGCTCCCACCAAAACAAGTGAGATTACTTTATCGGGATGAGCCAGAGTAAAATCGATGGCCAAGCCGCCCCCGGCAGAACATCCGATCAAATGAGCCTGATTGACTCCAAGCTGGTCGAAAACGGCCAAAAGGTCCTGTATGGGAGAAAATAATTCCGTCGGCTGGCTTGATCGGCCATATCCACGGCGGTCATATCGAATAACTTCATAATCTTCTGCAAAGACGCCAAATTGAAAATCATAGGTTTCCCGATGTAAAATCCCGTCATGGATAAAAATAAGTTGTTCACCTTCACCCGATATTTCATAAAACAATTGCCCGCCCTCAACCTGGACAAAACCGCTGTCGGTAATATTCAGAATGGGCTTTTCCGGGATATTTTCCTGTGCCATGATATTGTATTCCCATGTTGAAATAAATATGACCGCCAAAATCCAAATAATAGTCCAACAACTATTAACCTTGTTTTTGATTTGATTTTTCTTCATTTATCACTCCTAATATACAGAACCTTCTTTGATAAAATAATTTTATAATGCCGAATCAAGATTTGTTTTTTGCGCCAATAACTTATCGACGAAAAACTAGGCTGGGTTTTTTAGGGACCGAATCAAGTTTTTGAATCACTAAGGAATTATTTAAATTAATAGAACAGGGCAGTGGAGCTGGGATTACTCACGGCCGAGGAATTCGACGAGAAGGTAAGACCGGAGGATATGGCAAGGCCCAAGAGGGGATAATCCCTCTTTTTGCTGTCGCCCGATTCAATAATACAATTATGCAACTATTCGGGCGGCCTATTGAGGCCGCCTTTTTTTTGCAACTAATCCAGATTTGCCTTATATTAATCATGCCAAAACCAAGGTGGATTATGCAACATGCAGTCACTCTTACTTTTGATAAAGAAGCCACTTCATTATTGCGAAGCGCCTGGCAAAGTATCGTAGATGCGGGTTTGCCTCAGCCGTTATTTAATACTGATGTGCGGCCCCATATAACATTAAGTGTATGCGGCCATCTTGATAAGGAACGCTTTTTTATTGAACTCAAAGAATGGACTGCGAGTAATTTACAATTTAATATCAGGATTTCGAGCGTCGGGCTGTTTACAACTAATCAACTAGTGCTTTATTACAGTATCACTCCGACCGAATACCTGATTCAGCTTCACCGGAAATTCCATGATATGTTTTCTCATTATGCCGAAAACGTCTGGGATTATTTTCATCCCGGTATCTGGGTCCCCCATGTGACGATGTCGGAAGGGTTGAAGGCGGAACAAATTTCTAAGGCGGTAAACATCGCGTCTCGATTTGAGTTTCCTCTTGTTTGTCGGGCCGAGGAGATTGTCCTGGTGGATGTAAAGAAATTGAGAGAAATTAACGCATTCAAATTAGGCCAGGGAGAAGCTACCCACCCGTTATAGGGACATCACATCGTCACTTTTACCGCTTTCGACCTTGCTTATTTTTCCGGTCTGAATTTTTCAATAATTTTGGCATCAACCCAGAAAAGAGTCGCGTAGCCGTTTTCCGGCGAGCGGTAGAGCTCGATGTATTGATCAAAATTTTTGCCTTTGAATGATTCCGGATCAATAGCACGATAACTGGAGAAGAATATATATTTGCCGTCGGGCGACAGGCAGGGATCAAATTCACTGGCCGGAGAATTCACGTCCTTTCCCAGGATAACCGGGCTTGACCAGATTCCGTCATTATTTTTGAAACTGACAAAGATATCATTGTTGTATGAACCAGTCAGGCGATTGGAATAAAAAAGGATAAAGCTTTCATCGGGGGCGATCGCGGGGTGGCCTTCGACTCCAGAAGAGTTGATGTCCGCCAGATTTTCCGGGGGTTGATACTGGCCATTTTCGAAGCGCGACAAATATATATCGAACTGGCGGTTTTTATCATAATCTCCCTGAATGTACATATTCCCATTAGCCGCGATCGATCCGATGCCTTCGATGCCGGACGTATTCAGGGGAGCGCCCATGACAGTCGGTTCCGACCGTCCTTCGGCCATTTTTTCGACATACCAAATGTTGTGTAATTTAAGGGTTGTATCATTAGGAGCAGGGCGGTTGGAAGTAAAGTAAATGCCTTTGCCATCATGTGAAAATGCAACTGAAATATCTTTATACTCGCCCGACCAGGGAAGGATTTCGGGTGAACCCCAGACCCCGTTTTTTTCTTTAATTGATACCATGGCGTAATGAGAATAATTATTATCCGTCATGATATAATACAGTTCTTTGCCGTCAGATGAAAACGTCGCGCCAAGCTCATGAAATCCACGTGAAATAATCCCCGGCGCAAAAATCTCAGGGATGGTATCGGGCGGTGTTTGGCCAAGGTACGGGCCGCGCAATTCAGGAATTTTTTCCTGTGTTGAGCAGCCGTAAATGCATAATGATAACAAAATGCTCATGAGTATTATAGTATTTTTTGAATTCATGATTTCCTCCAGCCAATTTGATTTTCAATTCGGGTATAAGTTTAATTACCGCCTGGCTGGATAATAAGAAAATAATGACATCAGAGCCAAGTAAATCATTTGCGAAAAAAGGCGGTGTAATTCAGAGTTCAAAAAAATAGCTCCAATGGACTCTTTCCTTTAGCTGATATCATTATGAATGCTTTTTCATAATCTTCCCGTTATTACTGAATGCCATATTGATTTTGGAATTCTACAGTTATTGCAGTAATAACAAAGATAAGAACAAGATTGCTCAATTATTCTTTGGGAAAGATAATTAAAAAACCCGCGAGATATAAACCTCACAGGTTTTTATTCAACAAAAATATATTGTAATTGCCTAAACCGACATTACTTTGACGGCTTCGGAACCAATCATTCCTTTTTGGCAATATTTACTGCTCATGAAATCAGCCGAATGTTTGGCTTGAATATTCAAAGCCTCGCCAATCGGGCTTTCGCAGGAATTTCTTATACAATTCAAAATAGCCTTGCGAGCCGCTTCGGTGGCCGGGTTTCCGGAATCAGTCAAACCCAAATCGGCCGGGATTCCGCTAAGAGGTTTTTCCTCGACCTTCCTGAGGGGAATGTTGTGACCGCCTCCGGACGCAATCGACCAGGCAATTTTGATTGCCTCTTCCATTGGGCCGGCAAAATCAGTCAACCAGCCGACTGAATCTTTGGCTTTGACAAATTTGCCGGTTAAAAGCAGGTGCATAACTTTGGTCCAGTCATCTGATTTGGCTTTCCTGAGCGGCCAATGACACCCTTCCATACCCGGGACGACCGGGAGTGTAACTTCCGGCATTCCAAATTGGCCGCCTTCGTCGGAAACCAGATAGTGACAGTGCATCAATAATTCCAGCATACCGCCGAGGCATCTTTTGCCATTTAAGAATCCGACCGATACTTTGAATTCATCATTAAAACGGCGGGCAGTTCTGGACCAATTGGTGGAAATTTCCAAACCCTTTTCCAGTTCTTTCAGCGCCGGGTAGAAATCGCTGGTATCGGCCCCGACCATCTGCGTCGACAGATGGAAATCGCCAGTGAGAATCACTCTTTCAATGCCATCCGCCTTCAGCCAATCGATAGCTCGGTTTAATTCAGCATTGACCTCGTTGTTATAGCTCTCCCGATTGATGCTGATTACTCCTATAGTCCCGTCATGTTCGGCATTAACATACAGTTGTTGCCAATCGAAATCATTTATCTTGTCGAAAACTTCCGGATGCCACGAACCGCCTTTGGCTTCCGGGTGAAGAGTATGATATGCTTCGACGGTTTTGATTGCTTTTTCAGCGCCGAGATCACGAATGGCCGCCATGATACCATTGCGAAACTGGGCGCAAATCTCACCGATAGCATTGATGTGCGAGAAATGGGAACGATTTTCATAGATCATCAATGATGTCATTTGAATCATCGGCCCGAAAAGCCAATTGCGCATCTCTTCGGTTTCGGCGTCATCAAGTTTCCAGTTCACAACCGGACGGAAATGATCAAGCGGATACCAGTTCTGGCCGGTTACTGAGCGTTCATTGAGTTCCGGAGTAGGCTCAAACAGTTCGCCGTAGTTTTTACTCAGGTGATGCAGGCATGACCATGTCAGATAATTGGCCCCGGCCGCCCCAATGGCGTCGTGTGCCCGGAATGGATTTGGACCCATTATCTTTCGGACAAATTTGTCAATTTTCCAATATGGCATATTGGACGCTCGATGATACCTGAGTCCCGCGAGCATCAAACCGCAGAAGAGGACATCAAGAACGAATGACCAGTTATCGCTGACCGGTACCGGAATCATACCGACGGCCCAGAATAATTTCGTGATAGGCGATGCCTCATCTTCGACAATTTCCCACATTTTATTTATCTGATGAGGGAAGGCTGGATGAGCGATGCCCACTCCGAGTTCCGACTGTGGAAAACCGGACGTGACGGAACGAATTTGAATTTCAGGGAAGGTTTCACGGAAAACTTTATAATGTGCTTTTTTAATCTCAAGGATTTCCGGTATGGCTTCGAGTAGAAAGCGCGGATTCATGTTTTTCAAGGCAGATGGCAATTGTTTGCCATCGTAATTTAATCGAACAACGTTTGACATAATTTTATCGGCTTGGCCTTGTCCGAATGCAGCCCTGAGACCCTGATACTGCGGACCGATGCCATCGGGGGCTCCGGGGAAATCAAGGCAGGCGACAGGGATATCAAAAGGCATCAACCTCGAACCCAATTGCATTGTTTTGCCAGCGCCAACAATACCGTTAGCTCCGGAGATGACTAACGCTCCGCGATTGCCGGAGTTTCCAAATACCTGATCGACCAAATCATCGGCTCGGGCAGGGAGTTTTCCCTTTTGGAATATTTCCAGAACAGAACCGAGTCCCATCGTTTCCAGAGTAGATTTTCTCATCTGTTTCATAATTATTTACCCCCGTCCGTTACTTTAAGAATAGCCGCGATACCTACATCTCCGGCGGCGCATCCGAAAATAAGCACATAACCTCCACCCAGCGTCACCGCTTCCTCCAAAGCTTCGATAGTAACCCGTGTCAGAGTCGGTCCCTGGGGGTGGCCCCAAACCAGGGGACAGCCGGTATTGTTCATATTGTGCCAGTCGTATTCAAGCACTTTGGAGAAAATGACATCATTGACGGCAAAGGGATTATGATTTTTTACGACAGTCATATCCGTCATCGTCAAGCCGGTTTTCTTTAAAAGTTTTTGCACAGCCAGCGCGGGAGATTCGGGCATTAAACTGGGTTGAGTGCGAATTTCTATTTTACCAACGAATCGGATATCGATTTCCGGTCGCGGGCTGAGTTCTTTGGCTTTCTCCGGTGATGTAACCAGAAGCGTCGCCATGCCGTCCGAAGCGTGGGTTTGGGTACCGGCTGTGACGCCATCATCAAGTTCAAACATGCCTCTCAGGCTATCCATAGTAACCTGCCTGATTCCCAAATCGTCATCAACTGTTCCCAAATACCGGCCCTGGACATTTAGAACTTCCAGCGGAACAAGGATTTTATCAAAGAATCCCGATTTTTTTGTATCGAAATATTGCTGATAGCGATGGAAAGCCAGCTCATCCACTTCGCGGCGGTCACATTTATATTTTCGGGAAGCCTTTCCGGCGCAGGCGATCATTGCTTTCCCGGTTGCCGGATCAAATCCAAAATTATCCCAGACATCGCTTAGTGCGGCCGTTCTCTGATATGTCCTTCTTTCAGGAAACACTCCCACCGGGGAATCGCTTGTGCGATCAAAAGTCAAAACGCCGACAACATCGTGCGAGCCGCCATGAACTTCCGATGCGGCCAGTACTATTGCCTGAAGACCTGTGGCGCAGGCCTGTTCCATATGATATCCGGGGATGCGAACGCCCATACAGCTGGATACAAGCGGGGCAGTCCAGAATTTCCAATGCCAGGGAATCGTCGATCCGATGACAAGATATTCAAGTTCGCTTACAGGGACTTTCCTTAATCCCAGGATTCGATTGGCCGCCTCCCCGGCAAATTGGCCGATATTAACTTCGGCCAATGCCGATGTTTGCCAGGCGGGGAAATAACTGCTTCCCCAGGTACCATAAGGTATCCTGGCGTTACCGAACATCATTTCGTCGGTTTTCATTATTTTCCACTCCCATATAATTTGATATTATTTTTCGGTTTCGCAAATTGTATCATAATCTTATGAAATTATAAGAAATTGCTTCACTTGGCAAGAGTCTGAAGATATTTTGTGACTGAATTTTAGTTAAATATCACATGAGGGATAAAAATAATCATATTTAATTGTCGGACATAATTTATTTTTGGGATTTGAGAGCCAGGGCCGCTTCAAGCGCCCCGCCGGCGATGGCATTGGCTTTGTCAGATATTCGAAAACAAAAATCACGTTTTCCCCGCGGATCAATATCGCCAATTTTCTGACCCTGTTTGACTTCACTACCGTTTGCAATCAATCCCCTGATAATACCGCTTGTTCCGCAAGCAACGGCAGTATCGCCAATTTTTCCTATCTCCTGCCCAATATGAACTTTGTTGGTGATCTCATAATCAGGCATGAAAATGCCATTGCCCGGCGCTCTCAATACCCGCGCTTCGCTGATACCATCAACGCTGGCCGGAGTGCCGGTATGTGCCTGCGTCGAACCATCGTACAAGACCCGTCCCAGATCAAAACCCCGATTTGTCTCAATAGCGGCATGGCAATTTTCTCCGACGGTAAATCCGGGACCGAGACCGATGACAACGGGAGCCATATCGAGATTAGTATCATTTTTGGTTTTCATCATGCGGGCGTCTATCAGAAAATATGGATTAAGTAATTTGAGGCATTCGGCATCGGGATCAATCAAAATTGGTACGCGTCGCGATTTAAGTGCAGACAAGGCATCAATTACCGACGATGCCAATTTCGCAGTAACGCCTTCAATTGTTACCTCTTTTTGATGGACGGCTTCGGCAAAACATACTTTGCGCCTGATACATGTTGGGGAAGGTTTTTCAAGAGCCACGACATCAAATCCGGCAATAAAAAGTTTCTTTATCACTCCGGATGCCATTTCCCCGGCGCCGCGAACGATAATTAAATTTCGATTAATCTCTTCTGTCATATGATTTTACTAAGAGGGAGTTTTTTACCATAATAATTTCGGCCATTATGGCCAATGCGATTTCGGCCGGGCCTTCCGCCCCAATATCAAGGCCAATTGGCGAATGGATTTTACTGATTTGTCCTTTTGTAAAACCATTCTGCTCAAGTTGGGTAAATACTTTTTTGATTTTCGCCTTTGAGCCGATCATTCCCAGATAGGCTGAGTTTTGTTTCAACACATTTTTCAACACTGCCAGATCGCCTTCATGCGAACTGGTAACAATAACGACATATGAGGAATCGTCAATGTCGGGTAAGTTGTTTGAATAATGCTCATCTATCAAAATAACATTTGTGCCTTTACTCACATCATCAAGCAATTCCCGGCGGTTATCGGCCACCGTAATAGAGAAGTCGAATCTCTTCGCGAGCGATGCCAATTCTGAGCCAACATGTCCGGCGCCGAAAATAATTAGTTTATTGGGACGAGTGTTTACTTCCATATATACTTCGGCCTCCCCGCCGCATTGCATACCGGTCGCATCGGGACCGTTTTTCGCAAAGCTGTATTTTTTCAATAAAAAGCGATTGCCGCTACTCATAAGAGAGAGGCAGTCATCAATAACCTGCTTTTCAAACAGCCCGCCGCCGATTGTTCCGCATATTGTGCCGTCGAGAAAGACAATCATTTTTGCTCCGGTTTGCCGTGGTGACGAACCGGCCGTGCGAACGATGGTGGCAATAACAAATAGACGGCCTTGTTCTCGGTTGCGAACGATTTCTTTATAAATATCGATCATATAAATAGCGATACGAGCCTGAGATTAATAACTCTCCATTAATTTTTGGTAATCTTCCATAGTGTCAATATCTATCTGCGAGGTGTCATCATAAAGTTCAAAAACATCATCTTTATGACGGGCAATCAGATAATCCCGCAGGTTCTGACCTTCATATCCCAATATCTCATCAAAAATCCGATATGAAAAGATAATGGGATGCCCGGGTCCGAACGGCGTATGAGTCGTTAATATCAAAGGATAATGTTTTCTAAATTTATCAACGGCTTTTGATATTAATGCGCTTGCGACTCCGGGTTTGTCGCCGACCATAAAAAGTGCCGCGTCTGATTTGCCGTAAAGAAAACGCAAGGCGCATTTTATCGATGAGATTCGTCCTTGATTATAATTCCCATTTTTGATAATCGCGACTCTGTCGTTAATCAAATTGGCAAGAGTATTCTCAATCCTATCACTCTCAAATCCAGTGACAATGACAATGTCATCGACACTTGATTTTTCCATCTGCTCTACCACTTCTTCGATGATAGTCTGCTCGCCGTATTCCAATAAAAGTTTGTTGGCAGTCCCCATTCTTTCGGATTTTCCGGCGGCCAGAATGGCGCCGGTAATTTGTATCCCCGCTTCGAGCATGATAACCATATAACCAAACGATATTGAATTGTCAAGGTGTGGAGAATAGCTCTTCCGGCCTATTATTTAATTCAAGCGGGGACTGCCAAATTCCCAGAGAATCAAAAGTGCGGTTTGGATAAATTTTGATCAAGCAGCGGCCATTTCCTGTTCGGCCAGATGTATTCCTTCGCGCATAGCATTCAAATTCATTTCCTGAGTACCGGCAGGGACATTTTCCGATATGACTTGTTCCAGTATTTTTGGTGAAATCAAATTTGAAAGCCGATTCAAATATCCCAGGATTATCATGTTGGCGATGATTTTGCGATTGAATTTGGTGAATGCGATATCGGTTGCACTGATGGCATATCTTTTTATGTTTTCGGGTTCGTTAGCGTCGTTGGTAATCACCAAATCTTTTTCGACAATAAGCGTCCCGCCGGGTTTCAAAAATGGAATGAATTTATCATAAGCGGGCTGAGCCATGGCCACCAAAATATCAAATTTTGACGGTTCCAGTTCATAAATTTCCCGGTCGGATATAATCACATCGCCCCGGCATTCGCCGCCTCGCGATTCACTGCCGTACGATTGATTCTGGATGGCTTTTTTGCCGTCCAATGATGCCGCCTGCCCGAGAATATAGCTTGACATGACAATCCCCTGCCCCCCGAATCCGGCTAATCTGATAATCAATTTTTACTCTCCTCGGCGACCTGTTTCACCATCCGATTGGTCAAATCATGCACTTGAGTCGCGAATTCCGGGCGGTCCCGGTCACACAGTGTTCCCACTATGAATTTATTTTCCAGTTCTTCTTCCGACATATCTTTGGCTTTTGAGACGCGCACCGAATTTTCCTTGAGATATTTAAGGAATTCGGTTGCCTTAGGCATGCCCACCCGTCTTCCGAAATTATCGGGACACTGGGAGACGATTTCCACAAAACTAAAGCCATTTTTATTAATTGCTTTTTGAATTGTCCGCATCGTTTGGAAAGCATGATACGTCGTCCATCGAGCCACAAAACTGGCTCCGGCGGCCTGGACAAGTTCCGCCACTTTAAAAGGAGGTTCGACATTGTGATGGGGCGTGGTCGTAGTTTTTACGCCGATCGGGGTAGTTGGCGCTACCTGCCCGCCGGTCATGCCATAGATCATATTGTTGACCATGATGACCGTTAGATCGATATTGCGCCGCGCGGCATGGATGAGATGATTGCCGCCGATCCCGGATATATCGCCGTCACCGGCAATAACGATAACTTTCATGTCGGGCCGCATCATTTTTACGCCAGTAGCGAAAGCAATCGGTCGGCCGTGAGTAGTATGGAGCGTATCGGCTTTGAAATATGGGCTGGGAATCCAGGCCGAACATCCGATTCCGGAAACGCACACCATTTTCGAAGTATCGAGTTTCAGTTCCTCAACGGCATTAGTAAAAATATTCAGGATTGTTCCGCATCCGCATCCGACGCAAAAACGATGAGGGAAAATGTCCTCGCGCACGTAATCCATTAATCTATGTCTGGGCTGACTCATGAGGCTACCTCCCGAATAGCGCCGTAAATTTCATCGATCGAATGGGCGATACCGCCGATTTTTGAGACCGGGATAACTTTGCAGTCAACGAATCTCTCGATCTCTCTGTTAATCTGCCCCAGACTCATCTCGGGGACCAAAATGACATCGAGATTTTTGGCAAATTCAGCAATCTGCCTGCCGGCAAATGGCCAGATTGTAATCAATCTCAAAAAATCAACATCGATATTTTCTTCACGTGCCTTCATAACCGCACCGAGCGATGGACGCGAGCTGGCGCCGAATGAAATAACGCCGATTTTGGCCTTGCCTCCAGTGTTTTTATTTTCCTCAATCTTTATTATTTTATCCCGATTAACATCAATCTTCTCATGAAGTCTTTTGATGAGTACTTCATGCACCCTCTGGGTCGTTACGTCTCTCATCCCGTTGGCTTTGTGGGTTGAACCGGTAACATGAATGTTTTGACCTTCACCATAATGAACAATCCCGGGAATCAAGTCCCCGCCGCCGAAAACCTGTTCACCCGGTTGAGCTTTTTTTCTCGAGGCATGCTTGATTTTCGATACATCGGGCATTGTGACGCTTTCACGAATATGCCCGATTTCTCCATCCATAAGAAAGATAACCGGAGTACGGTAAACATCGGCCAAATCAAAGCAGTCAAACATCAGGTCGAAACATTCCTGAACCGAGTTGGGGGACAGGGCAATGATGGAATGATCACCATGAGTACCCCAGCGGGCTTGCATGACATCGCCTTGAGCCGGTTTGGTTGCCTGCCCGGTCGAAGGACCGGACCTTTGGACGTTAACAACAACGGTCGGGGTTTCAGTCATGATCGCGTAGCCCAGGTTTTCCTGCATGAGTGAAAATCCGGGACCGCTGGTTGCCGTCATTGTCCGCGAATCGGTCCAGGCGGCTCCGATAATGGCCGCGATGCTGGCGATTTCATCTTCCATCTGGATGTAGATACCGCCCGTTTTGGGAAGCTCCCGAGCCATCAATTCGGCAATTTCACTGGCCGGAGTAATAGGGTAGCCGGCAAAAAAATCACAACCGGCAAATAAAGCGCCATAGGCGCAGGCTTCATCGCCGAGGAGAAAATACTTCTTTCCTTCGAGCGACCGAAGATATTGTTTTTTATTTTCGTTAAGTGCCATAATGCTTATTGCCGTTTATTGTTCCTTTTCGGTCAGGACGATGGCGAATTCGGGACACATTAGATCGCACAATCGACAACCGGTACAGGCTTTCATGTTAACAATTACGGGGAGATAATATCCCCTGCGATTTAACTTGTTGGATTTATCGAAGACATCGGTGGGGCAAAACTCGATGCATATATCGCAACCCTTGCATAAATCCTCGTTGATCTCAACCAATGTCTCAGGTTTTTTTGGCAACGCCATAAATATTTAGTTCCATTTTCAAAGTTTCAATGCCGAATCGAAATCATCGCTCTTAATCGGTTTAGGCCGTTTTTTTCACGAGGGCAAGTATAACAAATTGCCGGCCAATATTCAATAGCAAATCAGCGGATACAACTTGATTTAAGAAAACGGTTGAATTTGGCGGGGGAAGGTGTATATTCAGGGCTGGATTTACTATGAGCTATATTTACATCATATTTCAAGAAACGCGAAAATTGGATTATCTCATTCATATCTTTAGGAGGGATTTATATGGACTTGGGTCTTGAAGGGAAAGGAGCGATTGTTACCGGCGGCAGCCTGGGCATCGGAACGTCAATTGCTCTGGACCTGGCCCGCGAGGGCTGCAACGTGGCCATAAATTACAGGCGCCACGATACCGAAGCCAAGAAAGTCGTCGAGGATATAGAAGCGATGGGTCGGAAAGGTTTGGCTGTCAAAGCGGATGTTTCCAGCTATGATGACGCCCAGAACATGGTTGATACCGTCATAAAGGAATTCGGCAGTTTTGATATTTTGGTTTGCAACGCCGGAATTAATTGGGATGGCGTCATCTGGAAGATGACTGAAAAGCAATGGGACAGCGTTATTAACGTGAACCTCAAAGGATATTTCAATTACAATAAAGCCGCGGCATTGGTTTTCAAAGACCAAAAAGGCGGTAAAATAGTCAATATTTCATCCATCAACGGTCTTCGGGGCAAATTCGGACAGACCAATTATTCGGCCTCAAAAGGCGGCGAAATAGCCATGAGCAAAGCCCTGGCCAAAGAGCTGGGCAAGTTCAATGTCAACGTCAATGTCGTCGCTCCCGGTATGGTATTAACCGACATGGCCAAAAATATCCCAGCAGAGTTTCTCAATATGGCTATCGATGAAACCGTTTTGGGGCGGATCGCAACCCCAGATGATGTCGCTTATCTGGTGACATTTTTGTGCTCGGATAAAGCCCGGCATATTACCGGTGAAGTTTTCAAAATCGACGGCGGTCAATACATTTAGGAGGATAAATTTATGTCCCGAGTGGGAATTATTGGAATAGGACATGGAGAATTCGGGCGCAGGAGCGATGCCACCGTTCAGGAGCTGGCTTTTGAGGCGTATCGCGACGCCGTGCATGACGCCGAGATTGATCCCAAAGAAATTGACGGCTCGGTCATCGGTTCGGTTCCCGAATATCATAAACAGCGATCATTGCCCGGAGTCGTTCAGGAATATCTGGGATTAAATCCCAAACCGACGTGGCTGACGGAAGTCGCCTGTTCATCGGGAAGCGCGGCGATCCGGACAGCCTGGATGGGGATCAAATCAGGGGCTCACCAATTAATGGCCGTTATCGGATGCCAGAAAATGACTGAGCTTTCAACACCGGAAATTTTGGCCCTGATGGGCCGGGTCGGCGAAGTCCAATGGGAATCGGTTTTCGGCACGACTTTTCCGGCTTATTACGCTTTGTTTGCTAAAAGCCACATGCATAAATTCGGCACGACAAGAGAACAGCTTTTACAGGTAGCGGTCAAGAATCATTTTTACGGAGCAAAGAATCCCAACGCCTTATTCAGGAAAGAAATCACGATTGAAAAAGCTCTGGCTTCCGATCCGGTATCGGATCCTTTTCAGGTTTATGATTGTTGTGCCAATGCCGATGGAGCTGCTTGCGTGATTGTAGCGTCGGAAGAAATCGCGAAAAAATCAAAAAAACCGGTAGCATGGCTCGACGGTATGGGATGCGCGACTTCGAGTATGTCGGTTTTGCGCCGTCCCGATCTGGTCGGACTTCCCAGCGCCGCGGAAGCATCGCGGATTGCCTATGAAATGGCCGGCGTGAATGCCAAAAATATCAAAGTAGCCGAAGTGCATGACTGCTTTACGATTGCTGAAATTATGGCGTATGAAGACCTCGGTTTTTGCGCCAAAGGCGAAGGCGGTAAACTCATCGAGAACAAACAATCGTATATCGGCGGTTCGACTCCAGTAAATGTCGATGGCGGATTAAAATCCAAAGGTCATCCGATTGGAGCGACCGGAGTTTCGATGACAGTTGAAATCGTCAAACAGCTTCGCGGTGAAGCGGGTGAGAGGCAGGTTCCGGATGCCGATATTGGACTGACTCACAACGTCGGCGGCATCGGGCAGTATTGCTTTGTTCAAGTTCTGAGGAGGGATTAGGCTTATGTTTAAATGGTTCGGGAAAGTGAATTTTTCTCCCTATACTAAAGTCTCCGATTTTGCCAATCACCTTAAAGATGGCCGCCTTATGGGTTCCAAATGTAAAAAATGCGGAACCGAATCGTTTCCTCCCAAGGCCGATTGCAGCAATTGTCTATCGGGTGATTTTGAGTTTATCGAAATGTCAGGTCAGGCCAAGCTTGTTTCTTATACCGTTATTCACGCCGCTCCGACCGGTTTTGAGGATGTTGTTCCCTACACCATTGGGGTTGTGGATTTAAAAGAAACAGGCAGGCTTTTGGCATGGATTGGAGATACTGTCGCCGCCGATAAAATCGAAATCGGTATGGAGCTTCAGGTTGTACCGCAGATATTTGATGAACTCGAAGAAATTAAAGTCTATTATTCGCTGGAAAAGCCAGGGACCAAATGGTCTAAAGGCAATTCGATGACTTGATTTTGATGTATAGATTTAAAAAGATAAAGGAATCCCAAAACGGGATTCCTTTTTATTTTAATTATTTACCAATCAGAATAGACTACTCGTTTTTCCATTCCGGTTTGCGGCGCTCGAGAAAAGAATTGATACCCTCGTTGGCGTCGTTCGTATCCATCAATTCGTCGATATAGAGTTCTTCAAGTTTATCCAGTCTCTTTTTCAAGGTTTTGTTGAATTGTCCTCGAGCTGCCCTGACTGCGAATTTCAGAGACGACGCGCTTTTGGGCAGGATATATTTCTCGACCCAGCCATCCACGCCGGACATCATCGCATCCCGGTCATCAAATACTTCTGTCGCCAAACCCATCTGAAGAGCGACATCGGGTTTGATAATACGTCCGGTCAAAAGCAAATCATCGGCGCGGGCTTGCCCGATTTTCATTGGAAGAATTACTGATGCCGGAGGCGCGAATACAGCAAGGCTGATTTCCGGCTGTCCCAATCGCGCTGTTTGGTCGAGAAACATGAAATTGCACATCAAAGCCAATTCCATCCCGCCGCCCAAACATTGACCCGAAACCAATGCAGCTGTCGGGATTGCCAAATCTGCCAGAGTATAAAACAGTGCGTGAAATTGTTTGAGCATTTCCGGCGCTTTTTCTTTGGTATGTTCGGGAACGCTGGCCCCGAAACAGAAATGCTCCCCCTCACCGGTAAATTGAATGAGTTTCACCTGGAGCTGATCTTTCAATTCCTTCAGCGTATTTTGAATATCATCCATCATAACCGCATCGAGAACATTCCCTTTGTGGGAATTAAGAATAATTCGCACGATTTGATTATCATGCGAATATTGAACGTCGATTTTTTTGGCCATCTTCTATCCCTTCGGTAAAATGGCGTCGAGCATTTCATCATCCCATGGATGACCTTCGGCCAGCATCAAACGCAGCTTAATGAAATCAACTTCGCGATTGTGTTTTGGACCTTCGTTGAACGCCCGGAACCCTGCTTTGGCTTCGGTCATCATATTCAAGCCGAGCCAGTCGCGGTTTGACTGCTGATTGCGATCCCAATGCTCAAGTTTTTTCTTCCGCATACTGTTTACTGTTTTATTGATACAGTCAGGCATCATATAGAGCAGCTTTGTGCACAGAACATTCACGGCATCATCAAGGGGAGCAAGATCAATAGTACCGCCTGCCATCATCTCTTTGCCTTTTTTGTAATCGTCGCCTGATTTGCGTTTACCATAGACGATATCACCGGATTCATCGAGCCATTTATCAGTCACCAGAAGCGGATTGCGCACAAATTTATTATCGACTTTCAAAACGGGAATGGCATCGGTGATAAGGCCGATGGTTTTGGCTTCATAAGCGGTCCACATTTCGCAAAGAGTGCAGCTCTGCATTGCCCTTTCAATACCTACAAACAGATGCAGAAAATCGGTGCTTCCGCCTTCGGGAGCGCTGCCGTGCTTGGGTCCGGCTTGTCCAAAGACAGACAGATCGCTGGCGATGGCAAAATCGCAGGCCATCCCGATTTCCTGTCCTCCGGCGATGCGCATACCGTTAACGCGGCAGATGACAGGTTTATCACACATCAGAATACTGGTAATCATGTCATTGAAAAGACGCATATACTGCTTGTATTCCAGCGGGCGGCCCGTATAATACTCGGCGTATTCCTTGGTATTGCCGCCGGTACAAAAAGCTTTGTCGCCCACGGCTGTAAAAACAACCGCCACGACCGAACGGTCATTGGATGCTTGCCGGAACGCAAGGATGACCTCTTTAACGGCGGCAGTTGTGTACGAATTATACTGCTTGGGATTATTCAAAAATATCCAGGCGTTGAAAAGCCCAGAAACTTCTTTGCCCTCTTTATCCAGGCACGGGCGGCGTTCATAGATAATTTCCTTAAAATCGACTTCCACAAGATTATGGCTGTTTAGTTCTAAGCTCATTCTCCTGTTCCTCCTTTATATCCGGTATGTTTTCATTTCAAATTAATTATCAAATCAAAAATCGGGAGTCAAAACCGATCGTTTCAAAAGTTTATGCTCCAACGTTTTCTTGAATATATCATTAATTTGCGAAAGCGGGAAGGTGTCGGTAAACGGTTTCAGTTTCAGTTTACCATCGGCGACCAATTTAATGACGTCATTGTATAGTTCCGGCTTGCATCCCCACGTTCCGATAATCTGGGCATCAAACGCCATCAAATTACTCAATCGTACTTCCAGTTTATCAAGCGTAAAACCAACGACCGATAGAACTCCGGCAATACCCAGCAGACCAAAACCGAGTTCTTGACCCGGTTTGGTTCCCGATGTCTCGAATATTTTCCAGCCGTGGGGCGGTGCGCCCATTTCTTTGCAGGCCGCTTTGACAGCTCCTTTGATTGCCTTGAAGTCCATGTCTTTGATATTCAAGGTTGACGTTATGCTTATGTCCCCCAACTGGTCGAGTTTTTTCTGGTCGATATCAAGCGCGAGGACGTTGGCTCCCACGATATTGGCAAGTTGGGCGGCATATATGCCAATTCCGCCAACTCCGATTACGATAGCGAAATCACCGGCCTTAAGGCCGCTTTTGACAATAACCTGATATGGCGTCGAAACCGCATCGGCAATAACCGATAATTCAGCAAGAGAATGTTCCGCTAATGCCGCGTCGGGAACCTCTGCCAAAAATCGCGATGGCACTGTGATATGGCTGGCGAATCCGCCGTGAAAATCGTTTCCGGGCATCAACTGATTGCGGCAAATATTGCCTCGCCCGGCTTTACACAGGTCGCATTCTCCACAAGGGAGTACGGCTGGGATGATGACCGGTTTTCCTTTTAGTTCAGCTGGACCGTCTATTACAATGCCGCTGATTTCGTGTCCCAGAACAAGGGGCAGTTGCTTTTTTGTTGGAACACCGTAATGCCAAAAGCTCAAATCAGTATGGCAGACTCCGCAGCCGGCGATTTCGACCATGGCATCATCGGCTTTCACTTCGGGCGGATCAAATTCAACAAGCTCAAACGGCTGATCTTTGGCAACCATCTGATAGGCTCGAATTTTATCCATAAAATTCCTCCTTACATTTATTTTTGTTTATCATAAAATTCCAATTTATAAATCAATGTCCGATATCCGGCAATTCCATCAAATGCACCTGCGCCGTTATGGTTTTGTTAACCGGAGTTGAAATACCATGCTTGAGACCATACTCGACTATTTTTCCATTCAGATAATCAACTTCGGTTGGCGCTCCGGCATCGATATCGACCCACATTGACGGCCGGTGATGGCCGGCCTTTTTTAGATATCCGATACAAAAATCAGCAAAGTCTTCTCTGAATTTGATGTTTTCTTTTGCGGCCACGGCCACCCCTTCATCTATTATACCCCGGACGATCTCAACCGATAAATCAAAATCCATAACCTGCTTCATGGTTTTGCCGGTGATGGCGCACATCGCGCTGAGAGATGAGTTTAGAATAACTTTTTCCCAGACATAGAACAATATGTCTTCAGGAATTTCAGTTTTTAAATTAGCGGAATTCAAAAGATTAGTAACAGTCTTGACCATCTCTTCAGATTTCGGCGACAATGCAGCGACATAGTTCGGCGGATTGAAAAAAGTAACATTGACGAGATCATTATTCTCGACGCCTCCGGCATAATTGACTACCATCCGCATTGCTTTCTCAGGGCCAAATACTCGAACCGCTTCTGCTTCAGCATCAAGGCCATTCTGTGCGCACAGGACATACAATTTATCCGACGCGATTCGCGATAGCTGCGCCATTACTTTTTCGTTAGCAGTAGTCTTGACAGATACAACAGCCAGATCGAGATCATGCGTTTTTAGTTTATCAATAGAGGTACAAATATCAGAAACATCGGTTTTGAATTCAATTGTATTCGACAGTCTGATACCCGAATTCTCAATATTTTCCATTCGTTCAGGTATTATATCGCAGGCAACAACATATACTCCAGCTTTGGCAAAATGAGCCGCCAATACTGATCCGACAGGCCCCATACCAATCACGGCGACTCGTAGATTTTTATTTTCAGCCATATATTTATCCCCCGATTATGTTCCCAGTTTGATTTTTCTATTATCAAATAAAGGTACCGCAAAAAACGTCAAAAGGCTTATTATCCAGCAAAAATAAATTGGATGCACCAGGCCAAAACTCTTGAAAAATGCCGGTATCTGCGGGACTAATAGCCATATTACCAGCGCCGCCATGGCCATCAGCAATGTCCAGGTCGCATGTGAGCGGCGGCAGATGCCGGGCCAGAATAAGGTCATCAAGGTTACCAGCGTATAAGCCGTCGTCAGGGTTAAACCGATAAGCAAAGTTTTCAATATTCCTGAAACGGATACGGCCAGTATATATGTGAATACGCTTAATACCAAAATAGATAAGCGCGAGTAAACCCGTTCTTTTTGTTCAGACAAATTAGGCGAGAAAAAGCGTTTGATTATATCACCGACAACCAGCGTGGCGCTGCCCAACAACAAAGCCGACGCGGTCGATACATCGGCTGCCCACAGCCCGGCCAGGATTATTCCGGCGACAAATGGGCTTAAACTCAAGACCATGCGGGGCAAGGCTTCGGTAGGAATAATACCGGGATGCTGAATAGCCGCGGCGATGCCGATTATGGCGCTTACAAACCCAACCGGAAAAATTATAAAGGCTCCCAGAATGAATCCATTACGCGCGGCTCTGGAATTTTTGGCGGCGAAACTTATCTGGACGATTGATTGCACGGAAAAAGTCGTCGTACACATAACGACGAACCAGGCAATGATGAGTCCCCATCCCAACGCACCCAGATCAAAGCCGGGATGTTCGACCGGGAGTTTGGAAATTATCTCTCCGAACCCGCCAACTTTATCAACCGCCATGACAGCGCCCAAAATAACTCCAGCGTAGATGAAAATCACGTTGATGATGTTAGTCAAACCTGCCGCCCAGAAACCTCCTATTAATGTAATACCGACGAACACCACCGCCGTAACCAGCATGCCTGATTGAAAAGTGAAAACTTCCGGTAATAGAGATGACAGTATCGCTCCGCCTGCGACATATTGAAGTGATGTGATGACTATCTGAAGTGTCAATTGACCAACAACGCCGATAACTCGCCCGGATGTATTATAATATTTTTCAAATAACTCAGGCAGGGTGGCTACTTCCAGCTTGCGATATCTCTGTGCGGCGAACAGTCCGACTAATAAGGCACCGGCGGCCCAGGCGGCATTATACCAACCGGCTGAAATGCCGGAATTGTAAGCCCGCTCGGCGACCCCGATAGTGGAAGCTCCACCAATCGCAAGTCCGGTCAGCAGCGGCGCAATTACCCAGGCCGGCAAGCGGCGTCCGGCCAAAAGATAACCTACCATTCCTCCCCGGCTGAGATGACGCGACATCCAAGTGATAACATAGAGTAGAATGATATAAATACATACGATTATGAGCGGAATCCAATTCATAGCCCAATCATCCCTGCATGATTAGCGATAAGCCATTACCTCCCCAAATAAAACTCTTACGCCTCTATATTTTCAAACGCGCATCAACTACCTCAACACCATAGCCAGCCTCAAACGCGAAGACCGGATTCAAATCCATTTCTTTGATTTCCGGGAAATCGGATGTAAGCTGGGAAATCCTAAGAAGCGTTTCGGCCAGCTTATCGATATCGACCGCCTTTTCGCCTCTGAAGCCTTCTAATATCCGATAGCCCTTGATTGAAGAAATCATATTATTGGTATCCTGCTCAGAAAGCGGAGCGAGGCGGATCTGAACGTCTTTCAAAACCTCAACAAAAACGCCGCCGAGACCAAACATAATCGTCGCGCCCAAGCCTTCGTTTGCCTGAGCTCCGATGATAATTTCCTTGCCTTCCTTGCGGAATTCCTGCACGACAAATGAAGGCTTGAACTTGCCGAATTTCTTTGACATTTCATCGAATGCCGATATCAATGCCGCTTCGTCTTTGAGATTGAGATATACTCCGCCCTCGTCAGATTTATGAACAATTTCCTCAGCATCAACTTTGAGTACCAATGGATAGTGCATCTTCGCGGCCTGTTTGACAAGCTCGTCCTTTGTTTGCACCTTAATAGTCTTGACTGTAGGAATCCCATAACTTTTCAACAATGCGAAAACATCGGCCTGCGGGAGGAATTTATCCTGCCCTCGATATTTATCAATAATATCCTTAGCGGTTTTTTTATCGAAGTCGTAAGTTCTGTATTTGGGTTCTTCTCGCCGGATAATCCGGCCGTATTTTATCATTGCGTTCAGCGCTTTTGAAGCCGATTCCGGGAAATCATAGACCGGGATCCCGCTCTCGCGAATCAGCCTGACAACTTCGCCGAATTTCTCCTCGATTGTCAGGATTATGCAGACGATTGGTTTGCTTGCCGTTTTACCAATCTCTGCCAGTTTATGCGCGACCGCTTCACAATCAACAAACGGTGGTGTGACAAAATTGAGAATTAGCGAATCGATATTAGGATCTTTCAAGAGCGCATCAACTGTCCCGCCATACTCTTTGGCCCCAGCTGTCGCGATAACATCGACCGGATTGGATACGATGGCTTCAGAAAATAAAAGCTCACCAAGCGTTTTGGATGTTTCCGGGCTGAGTTTAGCCAGTTTGAGGCCGGATTTTATGCATTCATCAACGGCAATGATGGCCGGGCCGCCGGTATTGGTGACGATTACGATATTTTCAGATTTTGGAATCGGCTGAGTGGACAGCGCGATGGCCGCTTCAATCATTTCCTGTTGATTATCAAAGCGCATCACGCCTGCTTTTTCAAAGATGGCATCAGCCAGAGTATCCTGCTCGATAAGCGAACCGGTATGAGATGCCACAGCGGCGACGCCTTCGGTGGTACGTCCGGTTTTGACAGTCAATATCGGAGTGTTTTTGGTTACACGGTTGGCAACTTCGAGAAATCCGGCCGGGTCTTTAATAGTCTCAATGTGAGTCATGATGACTTTGGTGCCTTCATCCTGACCATAATAATCAATGATTTCATTCATGCTGACATCAGCCTCGTTGCCAAAGCTGGCATACATCCGCGTACCGATTCCGATATTATAAAGCTGTAGTTTCAGAGTTTCGCCAACCCCGCCGCTTTGCGCTACGATAGAGATATTTCCCGCTATTTGAGGCACAAAAGTGAAGTTAGCATACACGGAAACATCGGGATCGGAATTTTGTATGCCCTGCGAGTTAGGGCCATAGATTCGCATGCCATATTTATGAGCAACTTCGACTATCTTCTTTTCAAGCTCAAATCCTTCTTTACCGACTTCCTTGAATCCGGCTGTATGGACAATTGCGTATTTAATGCCCTTTCTGCCGCAATCTTCCAAAACGACCGGTACCAAAGTGTTTTTGATCGATATATTGACTAGATCGATTTCATCGGGTACATCCATAACCGATGCGTAGGTCTTAAAACTTTTAATATGTTTCGATTTGGGATTGATAGGGTAGATAGGGCCCTTAAAGTTATGGTCAACCAGATTTTGTATAACGATATGGCCAATACTTAAAGGATTATTTGAAGCTCCAATAATTGCCACTGACCTGGGCTTGAACAAACCGTCAAGCATCGAGACCTCCTTTGCCGTTTATAGAATAAAGAGCCGCTCCAAAAGCTCCTGTTAACTGAGGATGAGGGGGAACATGAACTTTTTGCCCGATTCTTTCCTCGAACATTTTTACCAGATAGGGATTATGGGCGATAACGCCCCCGCTCATCACGATATTCCCGTCCATAGTATCCATTTCCAAAACTCTTTTTATAACTGAAATAAAAATGCCCTTAACGATATCCGCGACCGCAACTCCTTCTCGAATGCGCGCCAAAATTTCCGTTCCGGTAAAGACAGTGCAATAACTGCCAATGGGAACAGTATTTTCCGCTCTTTCAGCCAATTCGTTTAATTGTCCCAGAGGAATTCTCAGGCGGTTGGCGATTTCTTCCAAAAACGCGCCTGTGCCGGCGGCGCATTTGCGATTCATTTTGAAATTTGTACGTTTTCCGCTATCATCGATTTTTATAGTTTTGCTATCCTGTCCGCCGATGTCAATCAAAGTCTGGGTAAAGGGGAAATAATGATAACTACCCGCTGCATGACAACTGATTTCGGTCATGGTTCCCCTCGCGAATGGGATATTGTTGCGTCCATATCCGGTAGCGGTAACGATTACACCATCGGGATTTTTACATTGGCACATATCACAGGCGGCGCCAAAAGCCTGTTTGCCGGCTTTTTCAAAATCGGCCCCCGAATCGACAACAGCATTTCCGATGATTTCACGGTTATCATCAATAATGACAGCCTTGGTTGTTGAGGCCCCGATATCAATTCCTGCGTAATAATCCATAAAATATCGATTTATCTATAATGCATCGCGAAATTTATCTTGAATCCAATTGTTCGATAAAGGCTTCAATATTGGTTTTCGCCTGTTCTTCCGAATAACATCGCAAATCGTTGAGATCGCCATTGATTGTCAGCGTCGGTATGCTCAGTTTCTTCGTCAACCGTTCGGGCATGCCGTAACGGCAGTTGGAATTATTAGGGCAAGTTTTGGAATCATGAAATACGATTCCATCAAGTTTAAATCTATCCACAATATCTTCGATATATTTTTCCTTGAAATCCTCATCACGAACGATAAATATCTCAGTGTAGGCGCGAGCCATGCTCAAGAATGGGTCTTTAGGATCAAAGGCATTGAATATCCAACTATTGCAATAGGTCGATGCGATAACGGCCGTATTAAAACTGATAAAAAATTCGGACAGGTCGCGGAGCTTGCCCCAGATCGGCATACCTTCCCAGTAAAGTCTAAATTTTTCATCTTCGACCGCGCCGGTATTATTTGCGACTCGTTCTTCCAGTTCTTTAAGAAGCAGCTCGTAATACTCGTTGGCAGTATTTGATCCCCGCAGTACAACCGCCGGACCCATGTGAATAGTGGCGTCGAAGAAACTCATCGGTGCGGGCGAGGCAGTATTAGTTTCCAAAACTTTTTTCCACAATTCACTGCATTTTTTGGAACGAGCCATGACTTCCCTAAATTTATCGATATCAAATCTATTGCCAGAAATTTTCTCGAGTGTCGGGATCAGTTCTTTTATCTGATGAACGATGCCGGATAAAACGCCGTCGGATACGTCTCCGATATTCCGAAAAGTGGAAATTCCGATTATGGGAGCGTTAAACTCTCTCGCGTACCACGATAACCAATCCTGAACATCGCGGCATTGATTGGTGTTAAATACTAAAACATCCGGTTTGGGAACCCCTTCGATGCCTTTGTAAGCCATAGATAACGGCGTTTGTTTTTTCAAATAGGAACCGATATCGCTGGTCAGGTATGAGCAGATATCCGGAGAATAACCAATCGCGTTTGCGGCGGGGATTAAATTGGGCGCCATTCTCGTCGCCCCCAGCATGGCGCCATGATTTTCGGGATAATAGACTTTGAATCCCATGCTCAATAAAAGCTCGGCCGGGCCAACGCTGGTGCACCAGGCGACTTTTTGAGAATCATCCTGAGCGGCGGCATCCAGTTCATAAAAATAATCCGCCATTATTTTTTTCAACTGTCCGGTAGCGGCGATTTTTTTTATGCCAGTTTTTTTCTCTTCGCCCATTATTTACTCCCGATTATTTTCGTTATGATTGGGTATTCCAAAATTTCTTCCCACCCAGATAGTACAGTATAAGCTTTAAATAACTAAATTTACGGCCAATATTCAAGAGGCTCGGCCAATTAATTTTTCTTCCGCGTAAAAATCATTACGGTTTTGTCGTTTTTATCCTCAAAACATACGTTACAGCCGCCGCAATCAAGATCGCGAACCGCTACGGTTTTGATTTCGAATCCCAGCATCTCATAATTCTCAAGCGCTTCTGCAAGCCTTGGACCCGATGCTGTAAATTGAGGATTCCAGCCGTCCGCTTTCAATTTTTCAATAGATATGTTATCCATCAGAAAAGATCATCCAAATCATCTTCCCCGCCGCCACCGCCCGGCATTTCTCCATGCTCCTGCAAATATTGCTGAATAAGTTCGCTTTCGCGTTTGGTGTACATCGGATCTTCTTCCCAGATAAACCACCTGGCTTCACCGGGATTTCCCAGACATTCGCTCAGGCCGTTACGGATATTACTCACGCCCGAAATGCGAATAACTTTTTTACTCTCATCCAGCAATCGAAAAACACCTTCAGCATTGGGCAGGGATTCAATCGATTCTTGATTTAACGGAAGCCACGGTTCAGGTGGTAAAGTCACCGGAGATATTCTTTGCCTTTGATAGCATTGCAGACAACGCCGTGACTCACGGACGGCATGCTCTTCATCCATCGTAACAGTTATTAGATTAAAATTGCTTTTTCTTTTTTCCGGATTGACCGAATCAACCACTGTTCGAGAATGCTGGAATGCATCATGCGGGATTTCTATTCGGGAATACTCGTATTCCGAGTTGTTAAAATCAGGTTCTGGGATTCCCGAACCTCCGAGAAATTTGTCAATTCGGTCGACCGCAATTCGTCCTTCGGCAATGGCATCAATGACCGACGTCGGCCCCCGCATAACATCGCCGGCGACAAAAACATTTTCTGATACTTCAATATCAATGGCCTGCTCGATGTTTATTCCGAATTTATCTGAGAAATAACTGTTTAACTTTTCATCAACTTCCTGCCCAATAGCGACGATGGCTGCCTCGGCGGCAATTTCTTTGCTTTCGTTTTCATCAAACTGAGGATTAAATCGGTTTTTTTCATCAAAGACTCGTGTACAACGAATGAATTCTATTCCGGCAAGTTTTTCTCCGTCGCTGATGAATTTTCTTGGGCCCCAGGAATTCTCAATTTTGATTCCTTCCTCTTCGGCCTGTGCTATTTCCCACTTATGAGCAGGCATTTCTTCTCTGGATTCAAGGCAAACCAAAGTTACTTCATTGGCACCCAACCTGCTGGCTGTCATGGCGGCATCAATAGCGACATTCCCTCCGCCGATGACTATTACTTGTCCGGTAAGTTTTGGTTCATGCGACAGTTTGGCTGACTTTAGAAAATCCAGTGCTGGATAAATACCGTTTAAATTCGAATTTTCGATATTTAATATTTTACTTGCCGATACACCCGCCGCAATTAGCATCGCATCGTATCCATCAGCTTTTAATTTGTCTATTCCCGCCGTATCGCCAAATTCATTATTAGGATGAATTTTAATTCCCAGTTTTTCGATAGTTTTCAATTCACGGTCAAGAATATCCTGCGGCAATCTATAATCAGGAATGCCATGGCGGAGCATCCCGCCCGGCTGGTTTTCCTTTTCAAATATCTCAACCGCATGGCCCTGCATTGCAAGATAATAGGCCGATGTCAATCCTGCCGGTCCAGAACCGATAATCGCGATTTTTTTTCCAGTACTTTGTTTTTTATTTGATAACAGAAAATCAAGATGCCCGACTTTCTCGGCCGCAAAACGTTTCAGATCGCATATCGCTACCGGCTTATCGATCTCACTTCGGCGACAACCAGATTCACAGGGATGAAAACATACATACCCAAGAATACCCGGAAAAGGAACCTTGGCGCAAATTACTTCAAGCGCCTTTTGATATTCGCCTCGTGCGATAAAATGCAAATAGCGGGGAATATCAATCCCGGCCGGGCATGAAGAAACGCAGGGGAGAGCCTTACCGGCCTGAACCGGAGTTACACCTTCTTTATCGCGCATGGCTCCCGTTGGGCAAATTTCGATACATGCTCCACAGTTGCGACAAATACTTTTTTCTGAATCTGTTTCGTCATTGAAACCAATCCAGGCGCCGCTATCTTTCCAGACAGCTCCGAGAATATCTGCTTGATGAATATCATCGCAAATTCTGACGCATCGCAGGCATCCAACACATAAATTATAATCGCGGATAAAGAACGGTACATTGGATGAAATTGGCCGGTTTTGTGGAATATACTTTGGCGTTTCACCGGGAATGCCGATGTAATCGCTGATTTTTTCAAGTTCGCAATGTCCCAATAGGGGGCAGCATCTTTCATTCACAGGAACATTTGATGAGCAATCGGTACGGCTGCATCCTTCTTTTTGGGCGCAGGTCAGACAGGCATGGGGGTGATCTGATAAAATCTTACTTAAGGAATCTCGGCGTTTTTTGATTAATTTTTCAGATGTAGTGGAAATGTTCATCCCATCGATGACTTCAGTCACACAGGAATTCACCGGTTCCGGTTGGCCATCAACTTCAACAATACATAAATTACAATGGCCGTTTTCTCCCGCTGATTCGTCTGTTTTCTCCGAGTTGATTTCAATATTTGTCTGATATATCGAGTCGGCCCACGTGACTTTATCTGAGGGAGAAATATCGGGATGGTGACACAAACGCGGGATATAGATCCCTGCGCCGTCGGCAACTTCGAGGATTGTTTTTCCCTCTGCAGACGAGACACTCACACCATCGATATTTATTTTGATATCAGGCATTAGCGACTGACTTTCAATTATAAGAATCCCGTCCTGGCCGCCCCAATAAAGCGGTCAGGATAAACGAAAAATGCTATTACCACGAATGCGAAACCGCTTCGAGGGTACAAGCCTCAACGCATGGCAGAGGCGGTCGTTCTCCGGTCGGTTTGCACGGGCCGCAATCGTATTTCACTTTTTTGCGAAACTCTTCCTTGATCGCCGCGACTTCATCATCATAATCGTCCACAATCATTTCAAACATACCGATCGGACAGGCCGAAATGCAGGCATGATGTTCACATTCGATGCACTTATCGGTATCGATAGTAATGAAAAAATCACCGCTTCCATCCATATATCCATAGTTAGCTTTCATGCTGACGCTTTCTTCCTTTGTTTTTCCATTAATGCTTTGGCGAACAAAGCGGCACCAAAAGCTCCGGCAATCTGAGTGTCGTATTTCGATTTGAGAGCGGTTACGTTTAGTTCTTTCTCGAGGCGTTTGACGACGCCGGCGTTTTTGGCAATTCCTCCGGTTATGGCAAAATCCGTCTCAACGCCGACCCGTTCCAATAACGAAACAACGCGATGAGCCATAGCCGAGCAGTAAGCTGCCAAAACTCTCTTTTTTGACCAGCCTTCACGCAAAAGTGAAGACGCTTCCGATTTGGCAAAAACGACACAGGTCGAAGAAACCGGCGGCGGTTCTTCTTCAACATCAAGAGACATCTCACCGACTTCCTCAATCGGAATCGCCAGAAGATCAGCGAAAACCTCCATGCCTCGTCCGGTTCCAGCGGCGCACTTATCATTCATGAGGAAGTTTTTGACTTTGCCTTTTTCATCGCACAGGATCGCTTTACAATCCTGTCCGCCCATATCGAGAATAGTCCGAACGGTATTGCCGTACATCAAATTGCCGCCACGGGCATGGCATGCGATTTCAGTAATAGCCCGATCTGCAAACGGTACATTGACGCGCCCATATCCGGTTCCAACGGTGTAATGCACATCAGCAATTGTCAATCCGGTATTTTCCAGCGCCCAGTTCATGGCATTTTTGGCGCTGTTGGGGCTGTCTGAACCGGTGCGCATATTGGAGTACGCGTAAAGCTCCCCATCCAGAAGTATGACCGCCTGCGAGCTTACCGAACCGACATCGACTCCTGCCGAGATAATATCAGCGCTTTTGGGATCTTTGTTTTCATCGTGCCAGTTATATTCTTTCCAGCGCCAGAATTCTTTTTTATTCTCCGTCATCATTTATTCCTTTCCCCGGCGACAATCGCGGCGCCGAGAGCGCTCACGTAATCCGGATCTTCGGGAACGATAAGTTCGGTTTCCAGGCTTCTCTGGATGGCGTCAACGAAACCGGGACTATGAGAAACGCCACCGATTAGAGCGATGTCATTGTTGATCCCCACTCGGCGAACCATCGAGACGATTCGGCTGGCAATAGCATCATGCACCGCCCGAGAAATATCTTGCTTCGGCGTTTTGGCATGGACCAGCGAAACGACTTCGCTTTCGGCGAAAACGGCGCATTGCGCGTTCATTGGAATCGATTTGTCTGATTGCAACGATAGTTTCCCGAATTCTTCGAGCGAGACGTCCAATGCTCGCGACATCGATTCAGCAAATGCTCCGGCTCCGGCCGCGCATTTTTCATTGACGGCAAAATCGATGACTTTTCCCTCGGCGTCAATTTTTATCGCCCGGCCTTCTTCAGCGCCGACATCGATCACGGTTTGCACACCTTTTTTCAAATGAACCATGCCTTTGGCGGCCGCGCCAACATCGGTAATATCCGAATGCGCATTGGGTGCGTTTTTGCGACCGGCCCCGGTAGCGGTAATGTGAGCAATTGTTCCGGAATCGATTCCCGCCATGTCAACCGCCTCTTTCATACAAGCCGAAGCCGCTTCAAGCGGATCAAAACCGGTCGTAGCCATGGCTTTGCCCTTGACAGCTCCATCCTGCAGAATGACCACCTTAACATATTTGGCGCCCATGTCTATACCTGCGGTAATCATTTATCCTCCTCTATATAAAATCTATTTTTCAAATTAAATCACGCGGTTTTTGTTGTTTGCTCCAATATGTCATAACCCAAAGTTTCCATGAAGGAATCTATCCGCGTTACAGTTCTCTTTTCATCAAATTCACGTTCGTCGCCCATATTTCCCTCGAATGTCATAACCGGAACTCCGGCTTTTGCAATACCGAGACGATTTTCCATGATACCGCATGACAGCCCTTCGCAGCCGCGATTAAGATGCAGCATAACGCCGTCAAGCTTCCACTGTTTGACAATTTGCAGCATCATTTCGGTTTTGATGTTAGGATCATAGAAATGCTGCCATTCCGGTTTGGAGAGATTCCAATCGGCCAGATGCCTTAGAGCCTGGTCGCGGGTGGTGATGTCTTCGCCTTTTTGCATCGGCGTTGTTCGCGGTCCCCAGGTACCATCAGGTTTGGTCTCCCAGATGCCAATCAAGCCAAACGTGTACAACGATCCCACTGAAATTGCGCCGAATTTTTCAAGATACCGAAAGACCTTTAAAAATCCCCAGGGCGGCTGAGTATCCGACATCAAGCGGCACTTTTCATTCGGAACTGCGGCAATATTGTTATCAACCCGGTATTTTACTTCATCGCGCAGTTCTTCATAAAAGTCGGCGATTTCTTTGTTGTGTTTGGCCAGAGTACCGTGGACATAAAGCGAGTACATTGTTTTTTCATCAAGCGGGGCCGGTTTGGCCATATTGAGATAACATATCTCAGCCCAGGTCGATGTCGAACGCATCTCGTTTTTGACCGCTTCGATCAAAAGCTCATCCTGATACTTGCGCCCGGTAGTTTTTTCGAGCCATTCGATTGATTCATGCATCTGATTGACGACAAACATCAGTCGGTCTTCGTCTAGGTCCTTGTATGGACCCACCGATACATCAATACAGAAATACGGAATCTTTTTGTATTCGGCGACATGCTGATACCATTTGGCATGGCTGCAGCAAATGTGATCCTGAAAACAAAAATCCGGTTTGGGGTATTCACCGCCGAAAGCATATTTATTAAGATACATCGAGCCCCAGTAATTGCGCATGTAACTGCACAAATCGCGCGCCCAGCCTTTGGCTTCGGCCGCTTCCAGACATTCCATCGATAGTTTTTTGTCAAACGCGATTGAGGCGCCATACGGTTCGCCGGTGATGTTGTAAACATCATGGCCCAGTCCGGCCGGAATCGCATCGAATGACCAGGCTCCGCCCGTCCAGCGGATGCCGCCTTTTGTGTGGGCGTTCTGGTAATCCTCATAGTATTTTTGCCGCAACTCTTTGGCTTTTTTCCAGCTTTTCAGCGGCTCCGTTTTATATACAGCCATTTATTCTCCCTTTCTTGTAATCATTAAAATAATTCTTCCACCCCCAACATTTCCAAAAATGCCTCGACCCTGATTCTAAACTGACCCATAGGGACGGTAACATCGAATTCAAGGAAAAGAGTCGGGAAGCCGTTACTGTTTAGATACTCTTTCAGCGGGACCATGTCGCATTCGTGGGGGTCACAGAATTTCTGTTGAATGAGAATTATGCCTTCGACATTGTAATCCTGAGCCAGCTTGAGGATATGCGGAAATCTGGTTCGTTCTTCCCAGTCTTTGGTCGGACAGGGGGGGCGGTCAACGTATCGATTGGTAATATCCTGGATAATGTCCCCTTTGAATTCGGTTTCATTCCAGAAGTAACGCGATCCGGTGCAATGGTCATCGACAACAACGGTCGCCCCGACGTTTTCGACCATCTTGATAAATTCAGTGTCATCGTCTTCTGAACCGACAATCATCAATCGTCCACCGGTTTCGCGGTCGAGCTTTCGTGATTTCAATTCCGGCAGGATACGCTTCAATTCGGCGTTGTGATCTTTTTTATCAACGAAAAAGGATGAGGCGACCATGACCATCGCTTCCAGGCCAGTTAAGGGAGGATTGGGACCCTGGCGAAGCTCGTAGACTTCTCGCATCAAACGGCGGTTTTCATTATACAGCTCGGCCGCCTCCCGAAGCTTTTCGTCGGAAATGGGATTACCTGTCCATTCTTCAACAGCCTTTTTGAATTTAGCAAGTTCGGTCGCATAATAAGTGTAAGCATGTTCCGTCTGAACTTTGTTGGGCATGTATATGTAATAGCTGAATTCTTCGGGAACATGATTTTTCCACGAAGTGTAGGCCTGCCGCAAATGCAGACATGACTGGGCAATGACGATGCCCTTCATGTAGCTATAGCGTCCCTTCAGCCCCTGGGCGAGGACATCACGGCAGAACGGACAGAACATCCCAAAGATATGCGGCTCGGTGACGTCCTGCGGCTCGTGCGAGCCGAGCATCCTGACCGGCAGATTGCCCGAGGCATAGATGATTTCCTCGGGGACATAACTGCAAAAACACCCGACCACTTCGCCGTCGTTTTTGCCGAGCCAGTCGCGAGCGTAATCATGTCTCTTTTCGTACCATTCAAAAAATTTAGTAAACATAATCCTCCTGTAGCTTTTTCAAGACTTTATTCCATTTAAAAATATTTTCAAATATTGAGATGACAGCTTTTTGATATTCGCGTTCCGTTTTGGATTATACCACATATAAACCCAGTTGAGCGAACCAAACAGGCATAACGCCGTCAGGTCGGTATCGTGTTTGGAACCATTCGAAAATTCGGAAACAACAGCTTTGACCAATCCAAAATATGTCCGCCGAAGCTTCAATATTTCATTGTAATATTTGCCGGACAAAGATTCGATTTCATGAACGCAGACTTTGAGATTATCCATATTATTGACAAAAAATTCAAAATGATTCTCGATGACCGCCTTCAATTTTTCTTCGGGAGATGACGAATCTTCCAGCCGTTTGTGGAGAGTGTCGGCCAGAGTCGAAAAAGCATGGTGTTGAAGAGCGTATAAAAGTTCGTCTTTGTTTTCAAAATAATAATAAATGCCCGAAAGGTTGATTTTGGCCCGGGCCGCCACATCCCGAATCGAAGCCCCCTCAAATCCATCGCGGGCGATAATCTTTGAAGCCGCCCTTAGAATAGCGTCCTGGCGTTTGTGGAACTGGCTGTTTCGGCGCTGCGGCGTGGCTTTGGTTGCGGGCTGAGGCATTATCAATAATTCCTCTTAAATAAATCGAACGTTCGTTCTAATTATAACGAAATATGACTCTCTTGTCAAGCGAATCCGATATCCGAAAACTATAAAGTTTTGATAATAATTGAGGTCACATCGTCCTGCAGAATTTGATCTTTGGCAAATGATTTACTGGCCAGGCACAGGTTCTTGGCGATTTGGGCGGCAGGCAGGTAATAATTGTCTTTGACGCAGGCTATGGCGCCGTCGCTTTCAAATTCTTTATCATCGGAGGATCTTGAATCTGTAACTCCGTCGGTTAACAACAATATCGTTTGTCCCGGCTTTAACGGGGGCGTTTTGTGAGAGGAGTATTTCCTTTTGGGCAGCATCCCCAGTGGAGGTCCGGTACTATTTATAATATATTCCGGTTTCCCGGTTTCGCTCAAAATATAACCGTATTCATGGCCGGCATTGGCGTAAGTTATGGTTTGATTTTGCGGATCAAGACAGATAAGCAATAGCGTAACAAAGCGGCCTTCATCCAAATCCGGTTCAAGAACCCGCTTGACCTGAGTCATGATTGAACCAACATCTGAATTGTTCGAAGCAAAGGCTCGGATCAAAGCCCTGGTCTCAGCCATGACTATGGCTGAGCTGATACCGTGTCCGCTGACATCCCCGATAGCAATTCCCAACCGATTGTTGGGCATATTGATAAAATCGAAATAATCGCCACCGGTGGCATCGGCTGGAAAAGCAGCACCGGCAATATCATATCCGGGCACTGATGCCCCAGCTTTATAATATCGCTGCTGAACCTGCCGCGCCAGACGCATCTCGACTTCCTGTTCCTTCTTTTTCAAAAGCTCGGTTATATCTTTCAAAACTGAGACAAAGTGTGTAATTTTTCCATGATTGTTTTTAATTGGCGTGATAGTTTGTTCAGCCCAGTATAATTCGCCCGTTTTCTTTAGATTGACCAGCGTTCCCTTAAATGTTTCTCCGGAAGTAATTGTATCCCAGAGCTCTTTATAAAATTTCCCATCTTGTTTTCCGGATTTTAATATTTGAGGCGTTTGGCCGCACGCTTCGGAACTTGTGTATCCAGTAGTTGTTTCGAAAGCCCGATTGACATATTCAATTATGCCATTTCTCCCGGTAATGACAACGCTATCGGCAGTTTGCTCAAGAGCCTGGCTCAAACGTTCAAAAAGATGAATCTTATCTTGTATTATTTCGCGATCGGTGACATCCCAATACTGCCATAAATGACCATAGCATTCATCGCCGGTAATGACGGGAATATAGTCACGCTCCAGTAATCGGCCGTTTTTCAAAAGGAGTCTTTCATTGGTGACTATCGAACATGATTCCCGCAATTCCTCGATTCGATTAATGAATTTATCAGGATCTGAAAATATATTTTTAATTTTTTCGACAAATTGGGTACAGTTCGTGTTAATTAAATCCCAGGGATCACCAGGAATGTCAAAGAGTTCGCAAAATGCGCTATTCACCGATTGAATCTGACTCTTATTGTTTTCAACAAGGGTGGCGGCTTTCTGATTTTCAAGAAGAGCCGTAAATTGCTGAAAGTTGGAGTTCATGCTTTCTTTAATGTTCATTTTCTCCGTGATATCTCGGAAGAAAACCAAGCCACCCCAAATTTCTCCACCTTCGTCAGCAAGCGGCTGGCCGCTGACGCTAATCCATATACCATCCAATTTATCATTGTTTTTTATATATATTGGCTCGTCATGTACTCGCTCCCCTTTAATTGCGCGGGCCAAAGGCAGAAGATCGGGAGGGTACAACGTTTTCTTATCCTTCTGATAACAGCCGTAAACAGAAGGCCAATCGCCCGGACCGATATTTCTGGTCCCAATGCCCAAAATAGACTCAGCGGAAGGATTAAATAGTAGAAAGTCGCCTTCTGAATCGGCCACGATGACCCCATCAGCCAAACTTTCAAATATATTTTTTAATAGGGTCGCTTCGCCCCCCTGAGTCATGAAGTTAGTTTTCTCACTCATGATATTAAACAATACGGATTAATATACTCCATGATTGTATATATTTGAAAGATCAGGTTATGAGTTGTTTCCGAGGCTAATTGCCAAACAGGCAGGAGTTTAACCCCAAAAATAAAACAATCGGATAGGGAGTTTTGATTAGATGACAGTTTAAATAAAGGCCGCTTTAATCATAAAACGGCCATTTCTATGTCTTTCTTGCCGAAGAACTGCGTCAAATTGTACAAATATCAATATCCAAATCTAGGGTTGACAACATTATTATAGATTGATCCGAAGCTGTAACTAAGGCCAAATGACATGTAATATCTATAGCTTGTAGGCAATTCAATATTGCCGAATAGTACATCGGTTATTTGAACGTCATCTTCACTAATTGCAAGAGAAATTTGATCCTGAATTTTCGAGTAATCTCCATAAATATTAAATGACAATCCTTCATATAATCTAACGGACAACTCGCCATCAAGACTAAAGTTATACATAGATAAATCATATAAATAGTGAGCTAATGAAGCGCCAATTTCAGCTTTCCCCCAGGGTTCAATCATTTCAAGCGATATGTCCAGATGGTCACGCCCGATCCACTCATTATATTTTCCCAGAATGGTCAGTTTTTCATAGTCATAATATTTAAAGCCAAGAAGATAAGCAAATCTTAATTGTCGTCTTGTTGATTCAGAGTAGGGAAAGAGATTATACTCAATAGCTGGGAAGATTTCGGTGCAAAATTTTATATTACTATATGACGATGTATAAGCTTCTACATAAAATCCTGCCGACCAATGTTCGCCCAAGTTAAAATATACCAATCCATAGCTATTTTTACTATTTGTGCTTGTTGTTGTGTCCTTTGTTATCAGGTGGTCTTGACTATCGTTTTCGGAATATTCATACCAGTTTTGATTATAGCTTCCACTAAAAGAAAATTGCATTCGGATCTCCTCTGTAACTCTTTTTGCTGAAATATTCCCATGCAAGCTTAAATTACGGCGTGATCTTTCTCCATTCATCCAAACGTCACTTCCAATACTAAACACCCAGTAATTCCATTTATCTTTCACTTCTTCTTTCTTGATCGGGGATGAATAAGAAACAGAAAGATACTCAAGTTGGGGCGTCCGAGCTAAATATCTTACAAGCCCGGCGTTAATCTTTTTAACCAGACCCTCTCTAATCATGTCCTCCGTGTCTGATTCACCGGAGTAATAGACTAAAGTATCCCGCATTTCATTAAATTGGCCTTGCCCTATAAATTCAATGGTATATTCATTTCCCCCACTGCCAGTATGCTGAAGGGTAATTAGAATATGAATGTCAGCCTGTTTGCGGTCGCGGACAAAATTGGCCATCGTAATATTTTCACGAAAATAATCAGAGCCCCCAAATGGGCCATCAACAAATATATTGATGGTGTTGTCGGTAGTTGCTTCGATTGCATCGTTTGCCCCCTGAGCCGAAATCAAACCGGCCAAAACAATCATTGCCATAGCCAAAACTATTGAAGTTCGAAGTTGAGCTGCAGGTATCATTTTTCCTCCAGGAAACGGAAACGCAATTAATATAAGTTATTGAGAAAAGGTCAACCGGAACAAGTTTGAATTATAACAGATTTTCTTCAATAAAGCAATGTCATTTAATGCCAAAGCAAAGGCTATTGGAATAGAATGGCAATTGCCATTGACTTGGTTTTGTCTACCATTTATGTTCGTCTCAAATCGGAGGTGAGGAGATGTTTAAGATTTCACAAGCGGTACTTTTTGTTCTTATTTTTTCCTTATTTGCATTCGAATTTGCTTATTCTCAGGACAATAAGAATACGGAAAGCAAAGAAGGGAAAAAGCCGACCAAAACAGAAGTAAAAGAAAATTTGATTGAAGCCACCCATGAAATTGTAATCGATGGCAAAAAAATCGAATATAAATCTATCACGGGAACAATGCCGTTGAAAATTGACACCAAAGACGTAATCGCTGAAGTATTTTTTATCGCTTATTTTCGCACTGATGCCAAAGATCCGGCCCGGCGTCCGATAACTTTTTCTTTTAATGGCGGTCCGGGTTCATCATCGGTCTGGCTGCACATGGGGCTTTTAGGACCGCGCCGAGTTCTGATGACTCCGGATGGCGGCGCTTTACCGCCCCCGTATGAGTTGACCGACAATGAATATTCGCTTCTCGATAAAACCGATTTGATTTTTATCGATCCGGTCAGTACCGGTTTCAGCCGCGCCGTCGAAGGCGAGGATCCCAAACAGTTTCATGGTGTTGACGAGGATATTTCCTCCGTCGGTGAATTTATCCGTTTGTGTTTGACTAAATACGAACGTTGGAGCTCGCCCAAGTTTTTAATCGGTGAAAGTTACGGGACCCTTCGCGCGGCCGGGCTTTCCGATTATCTGCAGGGGCGGCACGGCATGTATCTGAACGGCATCATTCTTGTCTCATCAATATTGCAATTTCAAACTGCCCGCTTTTCGGCCGGAAACGACCTGCCCTATATCCTCTTTTTACCCACCTATACCGCGACGGCCTGGTACCACAAGCGGCTCGATGACGATTTGCAGGCGGATTTAAAAGCCACCTTAAACCAGGTTGAGGAATTTGCCCTGGGAGAATACGCCACCGCCCTGCTAATGGGCGATAAATTGCCCGATAATAAATATAATGAGATTGTGGCAAAACTGGCTCGCTATACCGGACTTTCGGAAGAATATGTCAGACAAACCAACATACGCATTATGATCTACCGTTTCGTCAAAGAATTGCTGCGCGATGAGCACAGAACTGTTGGCCGTCTCGATAGCCGTTTCATAGGAATCGATTCGGATGCAGCAGGGGAGGGCGTCGATTATGATCCCAGTTATGACGCTGTAATTCTGGGCCCCTATTCCACGACGTTTAATGATTATGTTCGCCGGGAGTTGAAATTCGAAAGTGAATTGCCTTATGAAATCTTAACCGGCCGCGTGCAGCCCTGGAGCTACAAGAGCTATCAGAATCGCTATGTTAATACGGCCGAAAACCTCCGCGAAGCGATGACAAAAAATCCTTATCTGAAAGTTTTTGTCGCCAACGGTTATTACGATTTGGCCACGCCTTATTTTGCGACCCGGCATACCTTCAATCATCTCGGCCTGGATAAAAGCCTCAGGAGTAATGTCACTATGGGCTATTATGAAGCGGGTCACATGATGTACATTCGCGAAGCCTCTCTGCAAAAATTGAGGGGAGACCTGGCTGCTTTTTTGGAGAATGCGGCCAACCAGAGAGAATAATTAGGGACAACAGATTTAATTAATTTCCAGAGATAAAAATCAGCCGGAAAAAATCAAATTCCCGGCTGATTTTTTTTCAATAATATTGGTCAATCCGGTTTTATTTATTCCCATTTCTCCCCGAGGGAACAAAATCTCTTTTCCAAAGGTTTTAACATAAGACAGGAACAAACATTGAATATGTTTTGAAAGCTGGTTGATATGTTAAAACTAAGCCAAATTACTTTTGGGGTGGCAATTGGCCTGCTATTACTATTTGAGGTTACGATAATGGCTGATGATAATAAAAACACGAAATATAATGAGCTGACTCCCGCCGAAACGGCGGTCATCATTCACAAAGGCACGGAACGCCCGTTCAGCGGAGAGTTTTATGACCATTCGGAAACAGGAACTTATGTCTGTAAACGCTGCGATGCGCCGCTTTATATGTCCCAGGATAAATTTGACGCTTCCTGCGGCTGGCCCAGCTTCGATGACGAAATAAAAGGCGCCATCAAACGGCAGACCGATGCCGATGGGAAGAGAACTGAAATCCTGTGCGCCAATTGCGGCGCTCATTTGGGACATCTATTTTTGGGCGAGAGGCTCACCGACAAGAATACCCGCCATTGTGTCAATTCCATCTCTATGAAGTTTATTCCCGAAGAAAAACCCGTAAAATATCAAAAAGCGTATTTCGCGGGCGGATGTTTCTGGGGTGTTGAATACTATTTGCAGAAGACCGACGGTGTTATATCGACTACTGTCGGTTATGTTGGAGGACAGACCGAAAATCCGTCTTACAAAGAAGTCTCCCATGAAAATACCGGCCATGCCGAGGCGGTCGAAGTTGTCTATGATCCCAGCCTGATAGATTTTGAGGCGTTGGCAAAACTGTTCTTTGAAATTCACGATCCGACTCAGGTAAATCGCCAGGGGCCGGATATTGGCAATCAATACCGTTCAGAAATTTTCTATACTGATGAAAATCAAAAGCAGGTTTCTGAAAAGCTGATCGGTATTTTGAAAAGCAAAGGTTATAAAGTCGCCACAGAATTAACTCCGGCGGGAGCTTTCTGGCCGGCTGAAGATTATCATCAGGATTATTATTCCAACAAAAACGGCCAGCCTTATTGTCATGTTTATGAAAAGAAGTTCTGATTGATTTAGCCGCCTCAATTCATTCATATTGTAAGGCTTTGAATTCTTATTTTTATATTTCCCGAATCAATTGCCCTGATTAATCGTATTCAGTATAATATCATTTAATAATACGGAGATTTTGTTCCTGTCAATTTCTTGCTTGGAGGAAATTATGAGGCGGAGCTTCTTTTTATCTTATCTTTTTTTAATTCTGTTAGCCTGTTCGAGTTCATCTGTTATTTTGGCCGGCCTGGATGGAGCGTCGGGTGAGACCGGATATTATCGTTATCCGGCCATCCATGGCGAAATCATTGTCTTTGTTGCCGAAGGCGACTTATGGAAAGTAAGCGTTAATGGCGGCACGGCACGCCGTTTGACGACTCATCCCGATCAGGAAACGCATCCCGCCATTTCGCCCGACGGAAAAATGATCGCCTTCACGGCCCGATACGAGGGGCCGGCGGATGTGTACGCTATGCCGATAGACGGCGGATTGCCAAAACGGTTGACCAGCAACAGCCGACCTTCATTCGTGCAGGGATGGTCGCCGGATGGAATGATTCTGTATTCGACCGGTTCTTTCTCGACCCTTCCCAATACTCAAATAGTAAGTATAAGTCCATCCACCGCTCAATTTGATATTATCCCGCTCAGTCAGGCGGCTGACGGGGCATATCATTCCTCCGGCGATGTTTTTTATTTCACACGATTGCCGTTTCAGGGGAGTTATACCAAGCGATATCATGGAGGGTCCGCGCAGGATATTTGGAAATTTGAAGATGGTTTGGACGAAGCGATCAATCTGACTAAAGATTATACCGGCACAAATAGTTCGCCGATGTACGATAATGGCCGGATTTATTTTCTGAGCGACCGCGATGGCATTATGAATATCTGGTCTATGGATGAAAGCGGAAACGATAAGAAACAGCATACTTATCAATCCGGCTTCGACGCCAAATCCCCATCATTATCAAATGGTAAAATAGTCTATCAATCCGGCGCCGATTTATTCCTGTATGATATCACAACCAATACAGATAAAAAACTCGATATCCATCTCTCATCCGATTTCGACCACCTGCGGGAAAAATGGATAAAGGAACCGTTTACTTATTTGGAAAGTATGCATTTGTCGCCATCAAATGATAAAATCGTGATGACGGCGAGAGGCCGTGTCTTTGTCGCACCGGTCGAGAAGGGACGCTTAATTGAAGCCACCCACGAAAACGGCATCCGTTATCGCGACGTTCAATTTTTGCCTGGAACCGATTCATTGATTGGTTTATCCGATGCCTCGGGCGAGATGGAATTCTGGCAAATCCCCGGCGATGGAATTGGAAATCCGAAACAGCTTACGGATAATGGAAAAATATCGCGTTTTGACGGCATTCCATCCCCGGATGGAAAGTTTCTGGCTTACACCGACAAGGATCAAAAACTCTGGCTGTATGACATCAATGACAATTCGCATATTGTAATTGATACCTCCGAAATTTATGATATCTCAAATGCTTTCTGGGCTCCAGATAATCGCTGGCTGGCGTACTGCAAGAACGTCGCTACTGATCTTTATCAAATCTTCATTTATAATGTAGAGGATAAATCAAAATTTGCTATAACATCAGAACGCTATGAAGACTACAGCCCATTCTGGAGCCCGGACGGAAAATGGCTCTATTTCCTGTCCGATCGAAATTTCCAACCCTTAACCGGCAGTCCATGGGGAACTCGCCAGCCGTTTACATCACTTGATAAGATGACAAAAATCTTCATGATTCCTCTGAAAAAGGACCAGATATCTCCATTCCAGCAGGAAAACGAACTATCCGCTAAAAAAGAAGAGGAATATGATAAGGATGACAAGGGTAAAAAGGATGAAAAGGATGATAAAGACAAAGATGACGAGGAAGAAATATTCGTTATCTCGATAGATACCGACGGCATTATTTCGCGCCTGATGGAGGTCCCCGTTCCGGCCGGGAATTATTTTTCAATGAGTGCGAATGATAAACAACTATTCTGGTTATCGCGGCCCATGCATGCCGATGGCAACGAGCTCCAGACAATTGAAATAAAAAATAAAGATGCTGAAGTAAAAACGTTGCTTTCCGGAGTAAGAAGCTATGAATTATCTCAGGATGGGAAAATGCTGCTCGTCAGAAAAGGCGATGCCTTTTATGTCATCGAGGCCAAAACATCGGCCCCGTCAGAACTATCTGAACACAAAGTTGATCTGAGCGATTGGACCTTTACCGTCGATCCCAAACGGGAGTGGCGCCAGATGTTTATTGACGCCTGGCGGATGGAACGCGATTATTTCTACGACCCCAACATGCACGAACTGGATTGGGAAGGCATCCTCGATAAATATTTGCCACTGGTAGACCGCGTAACCGATCGCAACGAACTTTCCGACCTCATCGGAGAAATGGTTGGCGAATTATCGACTCTTCATATATATGTTTTTGGAGGAGATTTCCGAAAAGGCGACGATGATATCAAAGCCGCTTCGCTGGGTGCTCTTTTGATGCGGGATGAGAAGCGGGGCGGTTTTCGAGTTGAATATATTTATAAATCCGACCCCGACGAACCCCATACCGGCAGCCCCCTAAATGATCCCGGTGTAAATGTCAAAGAAGGAGATGTAATCGTTGAGGTTAATGGCGTGGCGGCCTTGTCCGTTCCGCAATTGGAGATATTGCTTCGCGGCCAGGTCGGGAATCAGGTTCGGATGAAAATTAAGCCATCCGGCAGCGGCGCGAACCGCGATGTTATTGTAAAGCCGATTTCGTCCGGCGACATTAGAAACCTGCGCTATATCGATTGGGAATATACGCGGCGTCTGAAAGTCGAAGAAGACAGCGATGATGATATCGGGTATGTGCACCTTAGAAATATGGGAACCGATAGTTATACCGCCTGGGTGCGCGACTTCTACTCGTCTCTGAATAAAAAAGGACTCATCGTCGATGTGCGCAATAATACCGGCGGCAGCACCGATAGCTGGATTTTATCCTCATTGATTCGCAAACCGTGGGTTTACTGGAAATCGAGAACGGGCCGGCCATACCCAAATATGCAAAGTTCTTTCGGCGGTCATGTCGTCGTATTGTGTAATGAATGGACGGCATCCGACGGCGAGCTGTTCTGCGAAGGCATCAGGCAGCTTGGGATCGGAAAAGTCATCGGCGTCCGCACCTGGGGCGGTGAAATATGGTTGTCTTATGGAAATCGCATGGTCGATCGGGGCATCGCGTCAGCGGCTCAATCCGGCCTTTATATCGACGATAGCGAATGGGTCATCGAAGGACTTGGGTTTGAACCCGATATCGTCGTTGATAATCTGCCGCATGAAACGTTTAAGGGCAAAGATGCGCAACTGGACGCGGCTATTGAATATCTGAAAGAACAGATTAGACTCCATCCGGTCGAAGTCCCCAAACCGCCGCCTTATCCGGATAAATCATTCAAGAAGAAATAAAATCTCCAAGCCCGGTTTAACAGCCGGGTTTTTTTATGCAACATTTTCCCTTCTTGAGAGGGGTGCCCGAAGGGTGGGGTGTGTTCCTCTTTATGCCCATGCCTATGTCATTCCCGAGAGCGAAATCCCGTTAGGGGTGAAGCGAGTCGGAAATCCACATTGCGTTAAAAACCTCGTTGCTATTATCCTTCCGGTTTCGACACTCAGGATGAATGCATCATCAAAAGTTCCAACTAATCGCCAGACCGATACTTTTGTCTTCAGGCTTAGTTTTTACTTTCATCGAAATGTATAAATCATCCAAATCAATCGGCTGGTCTGATTTAATCAACGAACCTAAGATATATCCCGGTACACTAAGAACAAGTCCGGAAAAACCAATGGCGTATCCAATGCCTTTGCCTTCCGGGTCATCCTTTACTTTCATGGTATGAATCAAATAATAAATAAGAGTGCCGCCGACAATCCCGACTACAAATCCTTCCTGCGCGTAATTTCCACGACGGTAGGAGGAAGCGATATCATTGCGATTAATGAGAATATATTTGCCGGTTTTCAGATTGATGCTGATAGCATTGTCATTGGCAGTTTCATATTTGCCAAAATGCGTGATACCATCTTTGGTAACGATTTTTAACTTTGTACCGGGCAGGATTTCTTTGGCGGACACAAACGAATTAATTATAAAAAGAGATAGGCAAAGTACCACTAGAAGAAGTGATTTTTCCTTCCCCAAATTTCCTCCTCGCCCCCAGGAATTCAAGTCGTCGAATAATAATTATACTGATAAAGATCGCGTCCTGCAAATGAAAAAGGCAGATATTTTAATCAATGACGGCCTTTTAATTTTATGTGATGGCATGAATCACTTCATGAGTACCATCTTGCGTGTCAGGCTGGTATTTTCATATGTAACTCGATAAAAATAAATCCCGCTCGCAGCTGATGCGCCGCTCTCATCGGTTCCATCCCATTCGACTTCATGACGACCGGCAGGATATATTTTATCTTCAAGAGTCTTTACAACACGGCCCAGAATATCGAAAACTTCGACTTTCACATTACCTGATTTGGGCAGCGAAAACGAAATTGTCGTCGCCGGATTGAACGGATTGGGAAAATTTTGATACAATGCGAATGTTCCCGGCAATGCCGGACCATCATCGTTCACATCGGTTGGCAGAAGATCATACACCACCTGCGCCCGCTGAGCATTAGTAATAAAGTCATCCCAGGCATCGCCGCCGATGATAGAGAATGCGGCTGTATCCGATTGCCCCGGACTGAGTGAAAATGGTCCGGTCGAAGTAATATGAGCCACGTCAATCACTCCATTATAATATGGTCGGAAATCAATGGCGAGTCCACGAAATTTTAATCCTTCATGAAAAAAACTGCCATATGTCTCAGCCGGACTTAACAATATTTCGTGATTGAACATCCCTTCCGGATTGAGAGCTCGCACGCCGCGAAAATCCGATGAATCAGTGACCGATGCCCAGCAGACATACCCCAGGTCTTCACTTGCGACCGGTCGGCCATGATTCTGGCTCCAGACATTGATATCCCAGTCAAAATACAAACCGGCATACAGATCGGTGATATCAGTTATGTTGTCGTTAGTGATGATATATTCAAGAATAATAAACTTATCATCAGGGGCCGTATCCCAGGCATAGCTCTTCTGAACGATTGACACACCCAGCGGATTTTCGGCGTAACTGTCGTCAAATGACGAAACAGTTTCCTGATCGGAGTAAATACCCGATGTCGTCGATTGGATTGTTCCTCCCCCGGTTACAAAGAAATCACCGTCGAGTTCCTGAGCGACATTATGGGCGCCGTCGGAGACATGGGCCGAATCGGTTCCGAGCAAAAAGGCGCCTTCGTACATATCATTTACAGAGCTGCCGAATTGAAATCCGGAATATCCAAAAGGAGTATATGAGTTGTCATTAAATCCAAATGCGCCATAATTGGAGATAGTAAATGAGATTGTTTCATTCTGATGAGTGTAATACGATCGTTCGCCGCGCGACCCGACATAAAACTTCAGTATCTGGGCGTGACCATATCCTCCATTGGCGGATATTAACATATCGATAGTATAATAACGATTGATTTCAATCTCATTATCAAAAGATAGCGTTAGAGGCGACGCTCCGGTTACCGAACCATTGCGGTTAATAGTCCCGAAGTTGACTTGAGTGGTGATAAGATTGACACCGGTTTCCGGATTGGAAAAATCGGCGATAACATTAAAAGCGTCGGCGCCGATATTTTTGATCGACATAGTCAGATCCAGCTGATCGCCGGGATTAATATGGGGTATATCAAATCCTTTGACCTGCAATGACGGTGTTGTCAATAGAGTTAACTCTTCGAGGGCTTTGACGATATCAATCAATCCCCATCCATATGTATTATCCGGTCCGGCCGTCCCCAGATCATGGGCCGAATTCAGCAAGGCCGTCTTAATCTCATCAACTGTCGCGTCAGGATTCTTCTGGCGCAATATCGCCACCGCCCCCGATACATGCGGAGCCGACGCCGAGGTTCCGCTGCGGATAGCATAAACGTTATTGGGCTCAGATGAACGCACCGACTGTCCGGGAGCGACCACGTTCGGCTTGATGGAAATACCGTCGCAATTTGACGGGCCGCGCGACGAACCTGACCAGATTGATGAATCGGGTGCATAAACCGCCCCAATAGCAAAATTAGTAATTGAGTCCTCAGCCCGATTGGCGGGACTTCGTATGGCGTTGGCGGTGTTTCCTTCATTGCCCGCCGAAAAAACATTGACGACTCCCAGGCCGTCTTCGAGATTATCAATCACACCCCAGAATAATTCGCTGCATCCGATATCTTTGATACCATAACTGTGATTGATGACGTCGGGAATATCGGTTACCGTATTGGGATTGCCGTCCGGGTCAGCCGCCCATTGAAAAGCATCGAAAATTGAAGCCCCGGGAACATCAATGGCCAGTGCGGCAATCCAGTCCGCTCCCGGAGCGACGCCGATCGTATCTCCGGTGGCATCATCATGCCCGACCATAATTCCTGTCGTGTGGGTTCCATGAGCCCGCGAAGTCCCTGCTTCGGGAAAATCATGAGGGTACGTGGAAGTATCAACTCCCGGATACCAGCATTCGCGCGCAGAATAACCTTTATTGCCACGATAATTGCTCGATAGGGCCGGATGATCTCCGTCAACCCCGCTGTCAAAACTGCATACAATCCGTCCGCTGCCGTCATAACCCAGAACCCAGGCCGAATCAGCGTTAATCGCGGAAAGATTAACTTCAACCCCAACCGATGATGACAGAGACTCGATCCTGCTTTTTGGAGCGGGGACAGGTTCAATTTCGGGATAAACTTCAATTGATTTAACAAATGGATTATTTGATATGGTTTTCAATTTATCAGATCTGATTTCGGCCTCAATTAGATTATCTATCCAGAAGTATTTTATATTCTTTGCCTGCCTGGTTTTTTCGAGACTATTCAGAATGCCCTTGAGCGGTTGCTGGGATTTCTCAGCGTTTTCTTTCAATCGGTCAATGGCTGCCCGGCGGCGATCGGATAATTTCTTGTAATTTGCATTCAAGGATGATTTAAATGCGGCTTGATTTTTATCAGATTCGGGGATTATAACAACCCGAATCATTTCATATGCTTTGCTTGCCTGAATCTTACTTTCAAGCCCGGGAGATATTTCTCCAGCCAAAACCGCCGAGGCGAATAAAGCACAGGCGAAAGCAAAAGCAAGAAAACCGATTAGATGATATATTGCCGAACGTATAGTCATGTTTACTCCAGCCACAATATTACCTACCTCTCCAGAGCGAAGATTATGCCGAGAAGCAAAAGAAATTATTATTTTTTACCTCAAGGCAAATAACAAGTTACAACCTATAAAACAAAAAAACGGTTTGAGTGTGCAATATAATCACACATTTATGCCAATTTTCTTCGCGATAAAATTTGTTATAATTTTACGGCCGTGCCGGAAACCGCCACCATCAGCATTCCTTCACGAATTACTTCATAGTCAAGGTCGATACCGACTACGGCATTGCCGCCCATTCCCTGTGCCTCGACTATCATCTCATCAATGGCGATTTTGCGGGCTCTTTGCAATTCCTTTTCGTAGGTCCCCGACCGACCGCCGACGATATCGGTTATCGAAGCAAATAAGTCTTTGAAAACGTTGGCGCCCATGATTGCTTCACCGGTGACGACGCCCAGATATTCACGAACTTCCTTTCCCTGAATGGTCGGAGTAGTTGTGATAATCATTTCTTTTCTCCTAATCTTCATCGATTATTCCCCGGCCGACAAGGTATCCTGCGACCGCGCCGATTATAGCATAAATTAAAAAATCCAGGACAATTTCAAATAGCAGCCAGTTGGAAAGTTTTAGAATAATCTGTCTTTTTATGATCCATACCGGCGATGAAGCGGCCCAGATAATAAGTCCTGATTTAATTTCCACCCGCCAATCTGGTTCATCAAAAACTTTCATCAAAAGCGCCGACAAATAGGCGATCGCCACACCTACAATCGAATTCAAAATTAAATAATAAAACCCGACGATACGGGTTGAATCCCGGACAATATCGGGATTGGCCAGATAATATCTGTCAAATAAAAGATAGGCCGCCGTACCCTGAAAGATATGACACAACACTCCCGCGGCCGCTCCCGCCAATATGATTCGTTTGACCGGCATAGATTGAAAATAACTATCTCGAACCAAAATTCCAAAAATTTACTTTGAAAATTTCGAAAAATTGTTTAGAGTCCGGAAATTAATCAGCGGATGACAAAATGGCTTTTTGGGAAATACTAATGATCGCCATTGCGCTTGCGATGGATGCCTTTACCGTTGCCATGGCGGTCGGTCTTCACCTGTCAGTAAAGGGCAATATTCGTCCACGGCAATATTTTCGACTGGGATTTCATTTTGGGCTGTTTCAATTTTTTATGCCGATTTTGGGCTGGTTGACCGGATCGACAATCAGTTCATACATTAAGGCCGTTGACCATTGGGTTGCCATGATTTTGCTGACCTATATCGGAATTAAGCTTATTCGTGAAGGCGGAAAATCTGAAGAATACGCCCGCCCGGATCCAACCAAAGGGGCATCGCTGGTAATACTGTCGCTCGCGACATCAATTGATGCTTTGGCAATGGGTCTATCCCTGGCATTACTGGGAACTGCAATCATATATCCATCAATAATTATTGGAGTCGTGGCCTTGCTATTTACTCTTGCCGGGTTGTCATTGGGCAATAAAATCGGATTGAAATGGAGACAAAAAATTGCCTGGCTGGGAGGCTTAATCCTAATCGGAATCGGTCTTAAAATTCTTGTCGAGCATATCTTTGGTTAAAATATTATTTCTATCCCGAAACAAATTCATTCCTGACCGGTCCTATTTAATAGAATTGCTCGAAACAATGAGTACCTAACTAGCGTAAATATAACTCAGGTTTCAATCGAGTATTTGCTAAACGGATGGAGTAACTAATGATAAAGAAAATAGCCATTATCGTTGTCTGTATAGTTATCCTTGGAGCGTCATTATTCTTTTTGGTCAATAATGGCAATGCTTCCAAAGATGAAAATTTCACTACCGTCGCATGCGCCAAGGGAAATATTATCGACAAAGCTTTGGCGGTGGGCACGATCGTGCCCCGCGAAGAAATCGCCGTAAAATCCAACATCTCCGGAATCGTCAAGAAATTGCATGTCGATATTGGCGATGTCGTTAATATTGGCGATCCTTTGATTGATATCGCCCCCGATCCGACCCCGCTTGAATATGCTGAAACAAAACGCCAGGTTGAAATCAGCGAAGTCGCTTATGAAAACGCCAAACGCGAACTCGATCGCTCCAAGGCATTGATTGACAAGAATCTTGTTTCTCGGCAGGATTATGAGTCGACCAAGTCGAAATGCGATGAAATGGAGTTGCGTCTGAATCTGGCCAAAGAAAGGCTATCATTGATTGAAAGTGGTCAAACCAACATTGCTGGCAGGGTAGTAGAAAATGTCATCAAATCACCAATTAACGGTACAGTTTTGACGCGAAATGTGAATGTCGGTGATCCGGTCGTTCCGTTAACCAGTTTCCAGGCGGGGACCGAATTGATGCTTATGGCTGATATGACTGATTTGATGTTCAGAGGCCGGGTTGATGAAATTGACGTTGGCAAACTTCAGGAAGGTATGAAAGTCGAGATTAAAATTGGGGCCTTACCGGAGGCAAACGTTTCGGGCAAACTAACAAAAGTTTCACCCAAGGCCCATCAGGATCAGGGTTCGACAGTCTTTGCCATTGAAATTGTCTTAACAAAGGTTGAAAACACTGTCCTCCGTGCCGGATACTCAGCCAATGCCGACATAATTATCACAAAAAAAGAGGAAATCCTGCTTATTCCGGAACGGTTGATCGAATTTGTCAACGATACTGCTTTTGTCGAAATTCAGGATAGCCTTGGAGTCCCCTTAAAGACCATACTTGAAGTGGGGCTTTCCGACGGAATCAATATTGAAGCTGTTGACGGCCTGACCGAAGGACAATTGGTTATCGAACGTCCGCCCAAAGAGATTGAATAATTAATCCGGAGTTAATACCGATGTTGCCGCTTTTGTCAATCAAACAATTCCTTCAGGACTTGCGTAATCAAAAACTGCGTACGTTTATGACTATGTTCGGCATCCTGTGGGGAACGGTATCAATCATTCTCCTGATGGCTTTCGGAACCGGAATGTCTGAATATCATATGCGCAAAGCTCGGGGATTGGGCGAAAATATAGCCATAATCTGGCCCGGCATCACATCCGAACCCTGGAAGGGTTTACCCCGGGGCAGAAGAATCCCCTTCACCTCTGAAGATGTTGCCCGTATTAAAGAATCCAATCCGCTCGTTGAAATAATTTCGCCAGAATTTCCAGCCGGTAATGTGATGCTAAAATCGCAGCGGAATAACATGCGAGCTAGGGTTGTTGGCGTCTGGCCGGAATTCCACGAAATGCGAAATATCTTTCCGCAGGCTGGTGGTCGATTTATAAACGATAAAGATTTGTCGGATAAACGCCGGGTTGTTTTTATTGGAGATGAACTTGCCGAAAAATTGTATCCCGGCGAGGATCCCGTCGGACAAACTATGCAGATTCGAGGCACTCCATTTGTTATTGTTGGAGTTATGCAATCCAAAGAACAAAACAGCAGTTACGGCGAACGAGATAGGCGCATCGCCTATGTTCCTTCAACAACTTTCCATACTATGTTCTCTCGGCAATATCCGGAAAATATGGTTCTCAAAGCAATCGATGATAACTCAATACAGGGCGCGATAGATGGTGTTTATCGCTATTTGGCGGCCAAATATAATTTTAATCCGGATGATACCGAGGCTCTTTCAGTTTGGGATGTGACCGAGGGATTCAAATTCCTCAATACTTTTTTTCTCGCCTTCCGCCTGTTTTTGGTCGGAACCGGATGCCTGACTCTAATAACCGGCGGTATCGGCGTGACTAATATAATGAACGTCGTCCTGGAAGAGCGAACCAAAGAAATAGGCATCAAGATGGCTCTGGGAGCAAAAAAACGAACGATTATGTCACAATTTATTTTCGAGACGGTTCTCCTGACCGGTTTGGGTGGAGCCATTGGTTTTGGCATTGCTTACGGCATCGTCACGGCTTTTTCTTTTTTGGATCAAAATTCGGATGTTATAAAAAATCTCGGCATACCAACGATGCATACTGTTGAAAATATCGCCGCCGTGTGTATTCTCGGCTTAATAGCTTTTCTGGCCGGATTTTTCCCGGCCCGAAGGGCCGCAAATCTGGAACCTGTAAAAGCGCTGAAACTGTTTTAGAGAAGTATGAAACTATCAATTTTATTTAATGTTTTTCTCAGGGATTTCAAAAAGCAGCGCAAGCGGATGCTTTTAACGCTGGTTGCCATTCTCTGGGGCACGATGGCAATAATGCTTCTATTAGCCTACGGCGAAGGAATGCGCACCCAGTTTTCCAAAAACCTCAGTGGTCTGGGCGAAGGAATCGTCATCCTCTGGGGCGGGCAAACATCGATACCTTATCAGGGATATGGCAAAGGCCGCAGGATTTCTTTATTACCGGATGATGTTGATTATCTCTCAAACCGTATGCCCGAACTTGAGATAGTCGCCGGAGAATATATTCGCTGGGGCGCGGCGGTAAAATATAATGACAAAATTCTCAATGAACGGATCAACGGCGTTTATCCGGTTTATCAACAAGTTCGAAATTTCATTCCCGAAATGGGCGGACGAATGATCAATGATCTGGATATGAAATATCGCCGACGAGTCGCGTTTTTGGGTAATAACACCAAAAACCGCCTATTTGGTCCGGAAATTTCCGTTGAGGATGTTGTTGGCGAAACTATTTACATATATTCGACTCCTTTTACCGTTATCGGAGTGATGAAACCGAAAATTCAAATGAGCTCATATCAGGGACAGGACGAAGATGTTATCGCAATTCCGGCAACGACTTTTCATACTATTCTGGGTGATCCATATCTCGACAATATCATATTCAAACCTAAAGCAGGACTCACTTTCAAACAGATTGAAAAACGGCTATTCGAGGTAATGAGCGCCAAATACAAATTTGATCCATCAGATGACGCCGCGCTATCAACCTGGGATTTAGTTGAAGAGCGTGAAATTACCATGGCTATATTTTTGGGTATTCAAATATTCCTTGGTTTTATTGGGGCTCTTACCCTTTTGATTGCTTCAGTCGGAGTCGCCAATATTATGTATGTTTCCATCAAGGAACGAACGCGAGAAATCGGCGTCAAAATGGCCATGGGCGCCAAAAAAGTTTATATCCTGACACAGTTTATTATAGAAGCGCTGGGGATTACGTTCGTAGGCGGAGGTTTCGGAATATTGATAGCCTTTATCCTGACAGAGAGTTTCAAGTTGGTCCCGATTGAATCGGATGTACTGGACTTTATGGGACGACCTACGGTTTCGCTGGAAATTGGAATAATCGTGACAGTTATTTTGGGCTTACTTGGTTTTATTGCCGGATTGTTTCCGGCCATCAAAGCGGCATCGGTGAATCCAACCGAGGCGTTGCGATATGAATAAAAATTCAAACAGGTGATTGTTATGTTAAAAATGAATGGCATAAGAAAAGCATATCAAACCGGAAAAATCCGTTTTGAGGCTCTGCGCGGATTAGATCTGGAAATCAAGGATAATGAATTTATCGCTATAGTCGGACCGTCCGGTTCGGGCAAATCGACCCTGATGAATTTGATTGGGTGCCTGGATACGCCCACCGAGGGCGAATATTATTTCGATGGCGAACTCGTTCCCTCTCTGTCATCCAATCAGCTGGCCGAAATCCGCAACCGTAAAGTCGGATTTGTTTTTCAGGCTTTTAATTTACTGCCCTACGCCACCGCTTATGAAAACGTCGAACTTCCGCTGTTGTATGCCGGGCTATCCGGCAAAGAGCGAAAGCAACGGGTGACCGATCTTTTGGCCCAAGTCGGCCTGGCCGATAAAACGGCCAATAAGCCAACCGAAATGTCGGGAGGCGAAATGCAGCGTGTGGCCATCGCCAGAGCATTGGGAAACAAAGCCAAATTAATATTAGCCGATGAACCAACCGGCAACCTCGATAGCAAATCAGGCCGGGAAATTGTGAAAATATTTGAAGATCTCTGGAAAGAAGGTCATACAATCATCATTATTACGCACGATATGAATATCGCCAATCGCGCCCAGCGTGTAATAAAATTGAAAGATGGCCTTTTGGATAATGATAAATTAAACGGTAATGGAATTGCCGCGGCCAGGGTTGCCTAAGACAATCCTGCCTCAAATACCTTCACCGCCCCGCCCGCCATCCCCTCCGGCGGGCGGTTTTATTATTGTCATTTTGAGTATCGGTCTATATTTTGCGACTTATAAAATGCAGGGTGCCCCATGCCTTCGGGCGTGTTGATGAATCCTGATAATAATATTTATACTCTTTGTAAATCCGCAACCCATCGGTGTTGTATCCGACTGGTGGCCCACTGCAACTTGTTGCGGTGGGTTCCCGCTTGAGAGCCTATATTTCAATCTCGTCTATCTCTAATGGCACATTGCCCAGGATTCCGCATTCGTATTTAATGATAGAGTAATTGTACGATAATCACAACGGATTTTGTTCGTCATGGCCTGTCATTATAAGTAAGTCAAAGAATGTGTGAAAAAAACGACAACCACATTTTCCCAACAAATCTGGTGTAATTTCCGAAATCATCCGTTTATATAAGATGGAACATATTGCGAGAAAACAATTATCAGTAGGGGCTCGTCGCGACAAGCCCGCAATATCTTTGTCATGCCAGCGGACGCATCCATGCGGACTAATCATAAACATTTTTATACGGAGTATCTTCCAATTTTGTACGATACCTACATGCGTAGGTATGACAAGAAAAAAAACAGGCTTTCGCCTGTTCCCCTCTTGAGAGGGGTGGACGGCGTCAGGTATAGACCGGATAGATAGGTAACAGTTTAGACCGGTGACATAGGTAACAGGTATATTACGGCATAATTGAAGGAGGTTTGGTTATGTCGTGGAAAGAGACCTGTCCTATGGATGAAAAAGTTAAGTTTTTAAATTATTA
>JBDREQ010000064.1:0-82025 GCA_043819555.1 Candidatus Zixiibacteriota bacterium
GGATCGGACGCGGTAACGTCAAAACAGATTGAATCCGGGGCACATAAGACTACCAGAGAATCAAAACCGTTTATAACAGGCAATTGATTAAAACTCACGTCGGCTGATATTTCGCAGGTCGTCTCCGCGCAATCATTCGAAACGGTGACATTAAATGTATAAACTCCGCTCTGGTCGGCATAGAAGCATATCTGGCCATTCTCATAAGTCGCGCCTTCTTCGGCAATGGTGACAACGGCATCAGTTGGAAGAATATTCAGAGGCAAACAGACATTATCGGGAGCGCACAGATTGATATTTGAAAGTGGCGGACATTCTATCGACGGCGGCGTGCCGATTATAACGGTTATGACCACCGAATCGGTTGGACATTTTGAAGGCGGCTCGCCCCGCAAACAATTATCGGTAACATAATACCCAAACACATAACGCGCGGAATCCACGTTGGCCGGAAGAAAACAATGTCTCCCCTCACCGTCAGCCGTTGGGGTGAAAATGCCGGGGCCGGATGTATTTATAATCTCGAGCTTATCATCTATATCGGGATCGGAAGCAGTCACGTCAAAACAAATTTCCTCAACGGAACACAAGTAAATTAATGAATCAAAAGTATTGATAGTCGGTTGTTTATTCATATCGACGTTAAAAACAATCTTTGCCGTATCGGCGCCGCAGTCATCTGAAACTTCAACCTGATATTCATAAATACCTTCAATATTTGTGGTCAGACACAAAGCTCCGGTATTTGGATCAATCGTTACATTGGTATTTTCAGCCTTACTAATCGGGATCAAATCAAGATTATTCGGATCCTGCATCTCTCCGTCAAGCAACGTATAAGTCAATAAATCACCATCTGGATCCACGGCATTGACATTGTAGCAAACTTCAATGAAGGCGTCGCAGGATGTTATCGCGGTGTCTCCATCATTTGCGGCGGGCGGTTGATTGAACCCGACGTCAATTATAAGAGAATCGAATGTTTCATCGCCTTTGGTATCGGCAGCTTTGAAAACGGCAACGAATTGGCCGGGATCGGCGGGTGTCCAGGTATAATTGCCATAAACCGGAGAAGTTCCAGGTGTAGTTGAAAGTATCCCCGGACCGGATATTTGAGTGATTGTAATGATGTCGTTCGGATTTTGATCGGTAACGGTAATAAATTTGGAAATCTCTACACCGGGACAGATACCCAAATTGGTTAAACTTCCCAGAGGAGGATTAAAAACCGGTTTATTATTTCCGGCGCAGGATAGAACTGAAAATTGCAGTCCATTACCTTCATAGACATAGCTCCCGCTAAATTCACTACTGGAAGGTAATTCCCCGATTTTATCATAGGTTGCACCCGGCAACGGTACTGGTGTATAGGTTGTCATATTGGCGCCGCGCCCTGAGGTGGAATCCTGATATTTATCATAAATTCCGGCGTAGGTATCTTCAAAATCGGGTAAATACGATATCGGGATTCGCTCTTTCCCAAGGCGGAGTTGATCGGCGTCAAACGGTGACAGATGTCCGGTTGCCCAGATATTGAAATCCACCGCGCATCCATCAAAACATATTCCGACGGTATCATAATTATCGGTAATGGATTCGACACGGGCTAAATCAATGGTAATGTCCCACCATATCTCGTACAGGTTTTCGGCAACTGAATCGGGATGTTTGACCCAGCCCCAGCGGTCGTTCTTAATGTAATCAGCAGAAGACTCAAATCCTATCGGCCAGACATTGACGTCCGGCGCCGGTTCCTGTTCAAGCTGAACGAGAATCGATCCATGGAAATGTTCATATTGCATGCCGCCGGGGACAATTATCCCGCAAATATACCATTTGTTTGATGTACTATCAAGAAAGACATAATAACCGACCATCCCGGGCGTACTCAATGTTTCAAACGGAGGACCGCCGATGAAATGTTTGGAATCCAGGATGGTATAATTCGGTGGTGGGTTGGTAACCTGATTTCCCATCGTGGGATCATAGAAAAGGGAAAGATCGTCATCATCTGCATGAGCCGTTGATAGTGGAACGGTCAGGATTAAGATTAATAAAAGAATTTTTGGGAATCTATTGCCGGAACTAAACATCTATCCTCCAGAGCTTATTTTCAAGGCGGAATTCCATAGATTTATATTTTTAATCCTAAGGCGTAATGTCACATTTATCAGCTACTTGGAAACTACTCCTTACCTGATCATGTAGCATACCAGATGCGTAAATTGAAACTTTCTTCAGCAGTAAAAAAGCACTATCAATCGGTGGGGATGAAGTGCACTACTTTAATCGAAATATAAATGAAACGGAAGATATGTCAAGCAATTTGTGGCTTTGATAAACCACAATACCACGTTGATTTACAACAGATTACAGGGATTAATAAAATCTACGCTTTACTATGGCAAGTTTTGAACATTTATGGCGCAGGCCTGTATTGATTATATTGATATTTACCCGGCGTATCAGGGCCTATGCATACTATTTCACAATATTAACGGGCCGCCTATTTTTCCTTTACTGCTCCTGCCTTTCGCGTTCGGAGATGCCCTGAATCCAGTTTACTCGACGATCAAGCTCCTTTTGATTCAAATAATTCCTTGGAATGTTCATCTTACCGGTTTTTGGATCGGGCTGGGGGACGCTATTGGACGGCGACTTATCCGTAATGAACATCAAATTCATATCTTCGTCATATCCAATATATGTTCTCTGGATTTCGACAACTCTAAAGTCTCCGAATCCAATCCCAAGCTTATTGCCTTTATCCGGATTATCTGATTCAAAGCACAAACTGATTCGTGAAATAGCCGGTTTATTCTTTCTAAATTCGAAACTAAACTCAATAGTGTCAACCGGCGTAACTGGATTGTTGTAATCCTCTGACTGATCTTTGATTTCAATATCGTCCGAATGATCTATCCTAAATCGTATTCCGGAATCATAAGCATGAAACGGCGATATACGGCAGACAACACGGCGATATCCTTCTTCATCAGCGGCAGGAAAAAATGAACTCTCTATCAGAAAATACCGGCACCTATTACTATTATCTTCGACTTTTCTCATATCTAATAATCCGTTTATCCCAGGATTATGAGGATGCCAGATATATAATAATGATTCGGCCATAATCTCAGGTAATGGCCCCAAATATGTATTATACTCACTATTTAGCCCCTCAGAATTCATCGCGAACAATGTGCTATCATAACCAATATTAATATCCGCGCGCAAAAGGCTGAAACCTCTACGATCAAAATGGCGACTTGCGAATTCAAATTCCTCATCAACAAAGGGACGAAAAACAATCGGTAAAATCCCGACACGCATCGGCTTTATCATAAATTCGGCTATCAGAGTATCGCCCACCGAAATCTTTTCAGGAAAATCGAAGCGCATCGGATATATCTCAAACGATTTATCATACCCGAATATTTCAATATAAGCGCCTTTGTCCCACGAAAATTCGCTGTAATACTCAAGTGTAATTTTCGATTGCTGATTGTAGGCCGGAAGCGGATCGTAGCTTATTCTACCAATCTGTGTCGAATCGACCGGACATGTTTTGCATCTCTGTTTTATATAATACTGCTCAATCGGATGCCTGATAAAATCGCTCTGCGCCATTACACCAGACGCCAGGAGCAACAAAATAACTATTTGATATATGTACATAATCATGAGCACACCTATATTATAATAATTTAATATATTTTCTGAATATGTCAACTCACTATTGCCTGATTATGAATATGGGCTGATAAACCAAGATTATTGCCCTTCGATTTTAATCCGAGAGTGGGTACATCAAATAGTGCCATTCATACAAAAAAACGGCCACAATAAAATAAACTTACTGGGCCGTTTAAGAATCAATCTCGCTTTTTTGGACTAATAAAAATCTATCGAAAACTGGGATATCTCCGGTGAAAGCTCAAGTTCAATCTTATTTGACAAAGTATCAAATCCGGGATTGATGTAAGTGTCTTCGACCTCGGCAAATCCAATTCTTTCAAACAAACGGCGCAAATCATCGCTGTATCCGGTTACTTTTATACCGCTGCCCTCAGGGGCGTGAAGAGAATAATTGCCGCCATTACCATCAAGTGATACTTTAATATATTCTGGTATATTGCCTATATGTATATCGATACGTCCACTAACGGATTTTACATAAAGTTCCCGGAGATCCAATAATTTGCAGTCAAGGTCCATGTCCGATCTACCACCGTACAATTTCATGTTTAACGGCAGGCCATCGGCAACCCTGATATTCCATTGGTCATAAGAGCTGCGATAGTGAGAATCGCTCCATCCCCACAACCGCTTTTCTTCGGTGATATCGATTTTAGCAATGCCGCCAGAGGCATCATAACCGATATCCGGTTTGTATTTGCGGCGGTTGAAACGCCCGTTGAATAAATCGGTGGCGGATTTTTTCAAATTGATATCCACGTTTTTGATATCAACGGTCATTTCTATGCCGGCAATTTCAGTGTCCTTTTCAATTTCATATTTATACGTATCACCTCGGCGTGTGAAATCCAAATCTGAATAAGATGAGCCTATCGCTACCCATAAGACGATCCCGGCAAAAAGCACCGGCGCCAGGTACGAAATGAAAACGGCTTTCGATTTGGCGAAGATTTTTTCCACGCCGATCGCAATTAAAATAAGCGGCCAAAGGGCGGCAATATCTTCCCAGGCATACCAGTCGATAACTCCAAAGTTTTGCATAAGGATTAGCCCGCCGGCCAAAATAAATAATATCCCCCATCTAAACCGAGCCGGAGTCATGAGATCCCCCTTTCATTTCCTGATTATCCTTTTCCTCTCGCCTTCGGCGATTGCCCCATCGAAATATCAAAAATATTCCTATCAATATAAGCAAGGCCGGCCAGAACTGCTCAAAATCCCACCACCAGAAATTATTTTTCAATAGAAAGAAAACTCCGATACCAATTAAAATAGCGCCCGGAATATATTTATTCCAGCCAATATACTCTGTCTTTCGGGGTTCGGGGACCGGGGACTCTTTGGCTTCGGCCTGGATTTCCGCGGTTGAATCAACAGTCTCTTGAGGGATGATAATCCAGGCGATAATATAGGCCAGAATTCCGACACCGTCGGCGAACACCAAAAGCACGGCTATGATGCGTATAAAGGTCGGATCGATTCGAAAGTATTGCCCTAATCCGCCACAAACGCCGGCAATAGTTTTATCCGTCCGAGAACGATAGATTCTATTTTCCAAAGATGCCTCCCTTTCCTTGTTTATTGTACCTGTCATTTACTTACGAAAAACCTGCCAAAAAGTTGTCTAATAATAATTCTGCGAATCAATCACCACGCTTCAGGGGAACAAATCTAACGGGATACAAATCTTTAATGCTTAGGCGGCCTTCCATATTTTTTGAAGCCAGTTTAAGACTCTGAACATCGACGCCGACAGGAACAATCAATTTACCTCCCCGATTGAGCCGGTCAACCAATGAATCGGGGAATTTCTCGGGGGCCGCAGTCACGATGATGGCGTCGAATTCCGGCGGGCTTTCCGGTATTTCGAGGCCATCTCCGACATAGAATTCAATATTGCCATAACCAAAATTTGCCAATATTCCGCGCGCCTGTTCGGCAAGTTCGGATACATACTCGACCGTATAGACTTTTTTGAATAACCTTGAAAGAATGGCTGTCTGATACCCGGAGCCGGTCCCTATCTCAAGAACCGTTTTATCCGGACCCGGATCAATACTTTCCGTCATCGACGCTACAATATAAGGCTGCGATATTGTCTGGTTATATCCGATTGACAAAGGACCGTCTTTATAGGCTAAATTCAGTGAATTTTCGGGGACAAAAAGATGGCGGGGAACCTGCCTCATTGCTTCCAGAACCAAAGGATTAGTCACACCCCGAGCCATGATTTGTTGAGCGACCATTTTCATCCTGGCGCGAAGATAATCTTTTTCAGAAGCGTCTGATTTTTTTGAAAATCGCGAGAACATCGTACCCCTCTCAAAACCCCTATATGTTAATCGCTTATGTCAAGATTATTTATTCTATCTTTATAATCAATCAGATTTTGATTGTCCGGATACATAATTAGCTGAGAATCTATCAATGCTTTTAGTGAGTTTAAATTTTCCACGGCCTCATCATAATACTGCTTTTCCCCGGTTATTTGATATAAATGTTTAGTGGCCAATATTTTCAAATATTGATTTTCTATGTTCTTTGAGGCCTGATCATATTCCGGCAAAGTCCGCAAGCTGTCCATTAGCTGTAATACCGGTTCGTTGAGACTTACTTTCGATATTGCATCACCAAACGTTCTTACTTCACCTGCCGACTTTTTGGATCGGGTTTTAATTGGTGCATAATTATCAAAAATCTTATCGAGGCTATCGATAGAGGCAATTGTGAATCCATTTTCAGAATCATCTGCCGCAAATATTTGATCTTCCGTTCCTTTTTCACCGCGCGGCGGAGCCACTGCAAAGGACCTTATTCCTGATGAATTCAATTGTGGTTTGATTTGAGTTAGTTCTACTTTGATGTCCGTCTCCGGTGGCATTATTTCCTCGGCTTCTTTTCTATCAACAACATAATCCTGTCCATCTATTTGAATTTCCGTTTTAACCGGCGCAGGGATAGTAACTTTTTCTGCTTTCATTGACGTTTTTCCTGCTGATTCTTCCAAAACAGTTTTATCCTGTCTCTCTGTGATTCGTGAATCTTCAAGCGGTATTGATATCTCATCTTCCGTAATGGAATCCTGCAAGATATGCTCTTCGACGGCAAGTGAATCCGCGTCGAACGGAGATTTAACTTTTGGAGAAAATATTTTCCTATTTTCTGCCGGCGACAAAATGTCAGTGCCATACTCCTGATATGCAATACGCCCAGCCAGAAAGACCACTGCGATTGCGGCCGCGGCCGTAAGATACTTCCGCCATACGGGGAAGATTTTAGCCGATTGAGATTCCTGTAATGGTCCCTTTAAAGATTTATTTTCAAGATTGGACATAATTCTGTTTTCAAGGCTGTCCAATATTTCTTCTTCAAATTCAGGCAACGATTGTTCGGCCATATCCCTGAGTCTGGCCAAACGCTCAAGCTCGGTGGCGAGATTACTATCTTTTTCCAGTGCATCGGCTATTTCTGCCATTTCCCGGGCAGACAATTCACCGTCGAGATATGCCGATAATTTCTCTGAGTATTTGGAATAGTCTTTTTCCATTTTACTCCAGTAAATCCTTCAATTTTTCCACCAGTGCCTTTCGCGCCCGATATAACCTGGAATCCACCGTTCCGGGAGATATGTTGAGACGTTTTGCGATTTCGTCATAACTGAGCGATTCAAAATGCCTCAGTATAAATACGGCTCGATATTGCTCAGGCAGTTCTCTGACAGCTTCCAAAAATCTGCGGTCGTTTTCAGCAAGCTGGAGACTTTCCAGCGGATCGGGACCGGCGTCTAATCGTTTATCATGACTCGGTTCAAGACTCGTTTGACGGTCGTTTCTTTTAATGAAATTGAGCGCCTGATTTGTGGCGATAGTTGACAACCAGGGATAGAATGGTCGCGTTTCATCAAAGCTATCGAGCGCCTGCCAGCCGCGAATAAAGCTGTTTTGAACAATATCCATGGCATTATCCAAATCACCGACCATACCGATTACCATGCGCAAAACTCTCTTCTGATATTTTTTTACCAAATAACCATAAGATGCCTTATCACCGTTTCGCGCCCCAATTATATAAGTGGCATCTTCCGGACCCTGTTCCGTATTAGTTACCGGTCTGTCTGTACTTTCTTCCAAAATTTATCGAGAAATTTCGCGAATTAAATTTTCGACCAGTAATCCTGGTTCCATACCGCTTTTGCGTATTCTGCGCTCGGTCATCGCAATTTTTGAAATTGCGTTTAGAGTCTCGTTCTTATTGTACACGGCGGCCTGCTTTGTCAGCTTGGAGATAAAAAACGGATGGTGGGCAAGCTTTTTCCCGGCGTGTATTTTCAACAGATACATCATATGCCGCGAGAGCAGAAACAGCAAGCCGGTCGGATTGGATCCCTTCTTTACCATATCATTAAACGCGAATAACGCCCTGTCGCTGTTTTTTTCGGCAATCATATCAATCAATTCAAAAACTCCAAATTCCTCATGGGAACTGCTCAGTGATTTTATTTCATCAAGACCAATATGAGAGCCAGCATCCCTTGATATGGCAAGTTTGTCCAGTTCTCCCAAAAGACCCCCAAAATCTCCGCCAGTTAATGAAACGAGCAAATCGACCGCATCGGCATCATGGGTAAATCCAAGAGATTCCATATGCCTGATTATCCTGACTTTGGCGCTCCCGGCCTTTAAGCGATTAAACTGCATCGGCTCGGCTATTTTAGTTATCCCTTTGAAAAAGGCGCTTCTTTTATCCAGAGCATAAGATCCCGGAGTTGAAAGGATGATGACCGTGTTGGGGGGCGGCGACATCAAATAATCAAACAGCCGTTTATATTGTGGTGGTTTCAATTTTTGGATATTCTCAATAAAAATCAGGCGTCTTTCGCCCAGCATAGGAATTGTCGATAGTTCGCAAAATATCGCTTCAAGATCGGTTTTATCGGCGGAAAATTTCGCGCTGCTCAAAAGTTTCTGGCGGCCGGGGATATAATTGTTCAGCAGATATTTATAAGCTTCAACTTTCCGAAAATCTTCTTCACCATAAAAATAATAAACGGGCCGAAATTTACCGGCCCCAATTTCTTTTTTAAGGGAATCGGAGTCCATACATAGAAAGTATGAACCGGAAGAGGCAATTGTCAATCAATTTTGGACTTTAAGGCCGGATTATTGGGCCTCGACACCCAATTCAGGGAATAATTGAGCCTGTCTCGGTATTCAAGAGCTTTTTGCAGAAATGGTGCAAGGGCGACATTACTTACTGAATTATTATTCACTTGATTTATCAGGTCGAAATTATTAGTGTACAATTCAAGAGCTCGATTTGAAAACAATTGTGGATTGATCTCCACAAATTCCAGCAACGTCAATAGCGAAGCGTATTCAATGGCCATTCCATCGGCCTGATACGGCGCTTTGAATTTTACTCCAATATCAGGAATATCAAAAGTCACTAGGGTATCGATACAATGGTTGGTTTTTTTAAGTCTGAAAGTGCCAAAATAAATTTCCATAAAAGTTTCCTCCGACCTGTTTAGCGCAATCAACATGCCTGAAATTATACTGTGTTTTAGACAGCTAAGTTGTTCCCTGACTGGATATTACGGAAACCTAAATTAAGGATAGGAAACGATGGTTTTAATTAATGCAGATTGTTGCGAATATTGAATAATTTAAGAGTTGCGGGTAAACTCGTTTTGAGCAAATCTATCAGTCATTCCGGCAATATAATCTACCGTTAAACGCCGGTGAGGAACTTCGGGAAATTTCTTCCTGAATCCCTCCGGTATTCGCCTGATATCTTCAAGATAATAGCTAAAGAGAAAAGATATGATTTCAAATGATTGTTCTTTCATGACATTTAAGCGAGCATGATGATACATGTTGCTTCTTAAGAATTTTCTCAGTTTATCATTAAACTGGCTTTGTTCTTCAGAAAATGAAATAACTCTTTGAGGACAATTTCGCGCGTCGGAAACGGACTCAATATGATTATCTTCTATTCTTTTCCTGATTTCTGTGGTCAAATCGAGAACATTAATATTCACCATGTAACGAACAAGGGCGCATCGAATCATATCTTCCGATTTATCACTCAAACCGGCCTCAACCTTATCCGCGACCGGGCCCAAAAAATCAACATCGTGCAACATTTCCAATGTCAATAACCCACTGCCTAAGCCATCGTCTATATCGTGGCCATTGTAAGCTATTTCATCGGCAAGATTAACGATCTGCCCCTCTAACAAAGGATTTTCATTGGAATCGAAATCATCAGGGATAGAAATATCATGATCGGTCTCATGTTTAATAACCGCTTCGCGCACCTCGTAAGTCAAATTCAGGCCATAATGATCCGGATACCTTTTCTCCAGAAAATCAATTACGCGCAGCGATTGCATGTTATGATTGAAACCGCCATCATGAGCCATCATCATGTTCAATACTTCTTCTCCGGCATGACCGAAGGGTGTATGGCCCAGATCGTGGGCCAATGCCACCGCTTCCGAGAAATCCTCATTCAAGAATAATGACCGCGCAATAGTTCGACTGATTTGTGCCACTTCGATAGTGTGGGTCAGCCGCGTCCGGTAATGATCTCGTGCTTTATCGGCCAATCCCAAATTGGCAAATACCTGGGTTTTATGCTGTAATCGCCTGAAAGCGGTCGAATGAATTATCCGATCGCGATCACGCTGATATACCGAACGTCTCGGATCTTCTTCGATTTTATACTTTCGGCCGCGGCTGTCTTTCGCCCGGGCGGCATATGGAGCGAGATTATTGATTTCATTATTTTTTGCCATCATTATATATCCATCTTAGTTTGCGGCATATAATAGTCTATCTTCGCCAAATTCCCAGTAAAACCGTATGAGTTAATCCCAACACGGGGTGATGTGAGAATTTATATTCAAAAGTCATTTTATGATGTTCAAATTTCAGGCCGCCTCCTATCCTTACCGGCGCCAACACCAGAGCCCAATTGATATGGGCATATTCAGCCATTTGGAAATCCTGAGACAATTCCGCTGTCGGCTTCTGGTCCCGGATAAATAAAAACCGGATTTGAGAATCGAGTCCTGCTTTGTTTTTGTAGGATGCGCCCACTTCCGCTTCGGTCGGTATATCGCTTTTACCATTGGCATAAGACGGCTGGCCAATCGCGCGAAGCATCCCATATCCGGAAATATCGTTGACTTTGAACATCAAACCTGAAGTTACCATTATTGCCGAAATTGATTCATATTTTTCATTAAAAGAAATACGGCTATGGATGACAGATAGACCGATTGATATTTCGCGATATTTATAATTTCCGGCCAGCGATAGGCCGGTTTGCTGAAAATAACTTGATTCCCCGAAATTTGAAAATCCGGCTGCCAATTGAAATTTGTCGAATGAATATGCTAATCCCGCCCGGCTATCGGTTAATTCGCTTAAGCCGTAGAGCGAACGATACGAGGTCTGCAAAGTTAATCTTTTACCGGTCAGGGCGAAGGGATATTGAGAGATATCAAGAGCTCCGGCATTATAATGATCGATATAACCATGTGAAAAAACCTGATTATCCAGATATGACATGCCGCCTGCAAAGGTGATTTGGCAAAGTGGCAAAAAAATGAATCCAAATATGATGATTAAACGAATTATCATGGTACGATCACTATCGTTCTTTTTTGTTCATGATCCTCATCGCCTTGAATTCGAGCATAAAGAATATAAATTCCTACGGCAAGCATCTGATTATTATCATCTGTTCCGTCCCACTCAATTTCACCGGGAATTGTTTCTGAAGATTCGAATAACGTTCTCAATTTTCTTCCGGAAATATCATATATGAATAGATCAAACGAACTACCGGGCGGAATATCATACGTTATAAACGCGTTATCTTCAAAACCATCGCCATTGGGTGAAAACGGGTCAGGAGTAATTTCAATTTCAATGCCATCAGGGCGAAAAGGGACAAAACTATTTGCTCTCCCCGGCGATGACCCGGTCTTATCATATGATTGCCCCCAATATGATTCCCCCATCGCATCTACGTATCTTTCCCAACTTCGATTTTCCGGAAATACCTCTTCGTAGTAAAAACTATCAAGTGGGGGCGAATCAATAATTCCCAATCTTATTTTATCTCCGCCTGAATTATTGAGAATCTTCCATCCCTCCGGCTCAATGACAATGCCCTCAAAATCATAATAATAATTGAGAAATGATGACTTATTCTGGGCCACTATTATATAGGCAGATCCCGAAATAAAAATACCCGTATCCGAGATATTTGCCCAGCCGAGGTTATCGCCAATGGCATATTTAGATAAATCAATGGTCGTATCAGCGCCAAAATATAGCTCGATCCATTCGCTTTCCAAATCACCAGATGGATTGGCCAGGAATTCGTTTATTCTTACTTCACCCAATATATTCGGCGATGACATCACCGATATTAGCATTAAAACAATTAAGAACTTCACTAACCTCAGACTCATTAGATTCTCCAGATTATATCCCACCGCATAGTCACATACCTTTGATCGGTATAATCGGCCCGGTATCGATAACCATACCGGATATAAGAACTGATATTTTTGCTGATAGTCGTCTCATGCGATATTGTCGAGTAAATGTAATTGTTCCTTATGTCCGTCAGTTTTATTCTATCCAGCTTTATAAGAATATGTAAATTCCCCAATCGGTTTTTTACATTGGCTTCAGCCAACAACAGATAGTCGTTGCGATTATTGTATCTGTCAAAATAATATCCTACTGCTAAACGTCCGGTTAGGGCTGAGCGATTTTTGTTAATTTCAAACTGGATTCGCCTCTGTGCCTTGTCAGTAGAATATAAATTATCATACTTCCAATAACAATTGAGTTTTGCGGTATAATTTTCCGACAAGAAGCGAATGATTCCGGTTTTTGCCTCCAGCCGGTTATCATCGGCAAAACGATCGGCGTATCCCAAAAATGATGTAAATTGAGTGCCTTTGGTCATTGAGTAAGATGTATTGATGGCGCCTCCTGTTTCTCCTGCATAACGGTCGGAATATGAATAATCGATATCATCCGAATACAGGGTTCGGCTTCGGCGTGAAGATGGCCCCCCCGAAAAATATGACGGATACCGATTATCATAATGCCATCCGTTGATAATGAGTAAAGTGGAATTTTTGTCCCAGCGAACCATGATAGCCGCAGCCGAAGTGATTTTATTGTCATGATAAGCCAAAGCGATTTCGCCCTCTCTTAGCGGCGATGTATCCGTCGCAATGCCCAATGATATAAAGGTCGCATTGATTTTGTTATCATTGTCTCGGTTAGCGATGCGGCCATGCGCCCCCGATAAGATAGCGGGCGCTGAAAACAAATTGAACGGAATTGATATGCCGGAAAGAAATTTCATGAAGGCATCATTGCGATCATAATCGATAATCAATTTTGCTTCACCATGTTTTACAGGCCGGTACAATAAAATCCCGTTCGATCCGCCGTAATTGGGAAGCAGGAATTTTTCCATATCGTCCCGCTCGGCGGATTTGGAAAAGAGTTGTCCATGATATCCATAAATCAAGCCCATCGAGAATTTTTCTTTATAATTTCCCAACGTAAGCATGGCCGGGGTTTTATCAGTACTCGGAAAGCTGAATCTGGCATACCTCCTTAACCATCTTTGATTACCGGCATAGCTGTGTTCCCATTCACCATAGATTTCAAAATGATTATTTGTTCCAAAATAACGGATCAGCCTCTGATTTTCCTGCTCAGGTTCTAATTTTTGATATTGCCGAAATAAAACACTTTGATTGAGTGTTTTTTCATGTTTTTGCGCCTGGGTCGCTTCCCCCGTTGATGCCTCCTTTGAGATATCTTTGATATATGGATTTGAAGAAAACCCAGCAATCAAGTCAGGGTATTGCACTATAATTTGAGAATCAGCCGGAGTTAGTGATTCTTTTCTAATTATCTCCAGCAGCTCGATATAATCATTATACTCCAGAAATCCGCTTTCAAATGCTTCGTTTATTTCCTCCGGCGAAGGGATGTGTATATTGGATTCCCCATACGAAGCGGAGCTGAAGAAATATAGAATAATTAATAATGCGAGGAGCCCTGATTTAAATTTCACCGTACTTTTTTAGCTTGCGATATAAAGTTCGTTCGCCTATCCCCAATTTATTCGCCGCTTCACGGCGATTGCCTCCGGTCGCCTGCAACGTCCGAAGAATTAATTCTTCTTCCATATCCTCGACGGTTTTGATGGATGTTTCCCGGGGAGTTTCTTCGGTAAAAACCGTTTCGCCTCTTCCCGGGAGATTATCGACAATCAAATCGCGCAGGATGCGGATTTCCTGACCCAAAGACAGCAATGCTTGATAGATTAGTTGAAATTCGGCTTCCTGAGGCGATTTACCGGTTACAACCGGAAGTGTTCGTTCGCTATATCCCTGTTCTTCAATGTACTGAATAACTTGCTGTTCTGAAATTTCGCCTTTTCCGCCCGAAACGATTATTCGGTTTACAAAATTCCGAAGCTGCCTGATATTTCCAGGCCAGCCATAATTTAAAAGCAGTTCCATCGCTTTTCCGGAAACAAGGCGCGTCGTTCCCGTTTCTTTAAGAAAAAAGTAATTCAACAAAGGCATAATATCAGCTTGGCGGTGGATAAGCCCGGTCAAGTTTATCCGCATCGCTCCCAGCCGATAATACAGGTCTTCCCTGAATTCATTGTCGGAAATGGCGTCAAGAAGCTCGCGATTGGTAGCGGCGACAATACGCACATCGGTATGAACCAATTCACCACCGCCCACACGATAAAAAGTGCCCTCTTCCAACACCCTCAAAAGTTTGACCTGCAAAGCTGGCGACGTTTCCCCTATTTCATCCAGGAAAACCGTTCCTCCGTCAGCACGTTTGAAAATACCTTCGCGGCGTCCAATTGCCCCGGTAAATGAGCCTTTTTCATAGCCAAATAGTTCGGATTCCAAAAGAGTCTCAGCAAGAGCCCCGCAATTTACCGCGACATAAGGCTTTCCCTTTCTGCCGGAAAAATCATGAACGGCCCGAGCAACCAATTCTTTTCCCGACCCGGACGGTCCGATAATCAAAGTAGAAATATTCGTTGGCGCGACTTGCGCGATCATTTCCGCCGTGCGTTTTAGATTGGCGGATTTCCCCGACAGTCCATAATCTTCCAACTTTTCCCTGATGCGCAGACATGAATTAATTCGCGCTTGAAAATCCGCAGCCTCGGTAAGCGGTGAGATTACATTATCGACTATGTAATCGGGCAAATGATGTCCATTCGTATCGGAGATGAGCCAGAATTCCGCTTCAGGGATCTTTCGATACACCCTAAATACCAGAGATTCCGAATATTGCGAATGATTGGTGTCAATCAGGATTATCTCATACTCTTGCTTTTTGACCGCTTCAAAGAGATTTGAAGGTTCCCACAAACGCTGCGCCTGTCCACTGTCTAAAACGATTTCAAGAAAACCGTGTTCTTCTTCTGAAAACACCAAAATGTTTGGCATAACCATTAATTTAATTCCTCTTTCTCAAGCATCTTCTTCCATGGGGTTTCTTACTTAGATTATTTCCGCTAACCACAAATAAGTCAATCTCCTTTGCTTCCTTATCCACCTTCATAACCCCGACTCGAATCTTATCTCCCAGCCTGAATACTCTGCCTCGCCGCCTCCCCTTTAGCAGATAGTTTGCTTCATCGAAGTTATAATAATCATCATCCATTGTCGAAAGACGAATCATCCCTTCGCATTCGGGTCCGCTTATGCGCACAAAAAATCCAAAGTTCATTACTCCCGAAATAATCCCATCATATTCCGACCCAACCTGGCCCGCCATATAGGCGACCTGCTTGGCCTTAACGGCGTCGCGCTCGGCTTCCATCGCCCGCCGTTCCATGGCTGAGCAATGTTTGCCGGTATTGTTCAATATTATACCCAGTTTCTGGCTCGTTTTAACCGGGTATTTATTCTTTTTCAGCATTTTCAAAAGGCGATGGACAAGTAAATCCGGATACCTCCGAATCGGCGAAGTAAAATGGAGATAATGTTTAAATGCCAATCCAAAGTGGCCAATATTCTCGGGCTGATAGACGGCCTTGGCCATCGAGCGCAGGAGAAGTTCATTGATAAAATCTTCTTCCGGCTGACCCTTAATCTTCTTCAGTAATTTCGCGAAATCGCCGGTTGGCATTGTCGGCGAGACTGGAAATCGATAACCAAGTTTGGAAATCAAAAATGAAAAGGCTTCCACTTTTTCCATATTGGGTCGATCATGAACGCGGTATAAAGTCGGCAAAGCATGATGAAGAAAATGATAAGCCACCTGGCGATTGGCGGCCAGCATGAATTCTTCAACAAGCCGATGCGATTCGCGCCTGACCCGATTTCCAATTTCTATCACATTCCCCTGCTTGTCCAGGATTATTTTGGCTTCGGGCAAATCAAAATCAAGCGAACCGGCTTTTTGGCGCCGGGCTAAAAGAATTTTCGCCAGTTCTCGCATAATCGTTAAATCATCGGCAATACGGTCAATGCGCGGACACGGTATTCCAGTATCAAAATAATCCTGAACTTCGTCATAACTTAATTTGGCACGCGATCTGATGACCGATGGAAACAGTTCGTAATCGAGAACTTTGCCGGTCTTATCAAAATCAATAATTATCGAGAACGCCAGTCTCTTCCGATTGGGCATCAGCGAGCAGACATTATTGGATAATATCTCAGGAAGCATTGGAATAACCCGGTCGGGGAAATAAACCGACGTCGCCCTGCTATACGCTTCTTTATCAAGCCTGGTATTGGCAATAACGAAATGCGACACATCAGCGATGTGAACTCCCAGTCGATAGATATCTCCCTCTTTTTTTATTGAAACAGCATCATCATGATCTTTGGCATCGGCAGGATCAATTGTAAATGAGTTGAGATTCGTCAAATCGGAACGCCTGGAGATTTCGCCTTGCCAGTCGCTGATAACGGCGTCTGCCTCGCGCTGAATTTCCTCGGGAAATTCCATTGGGAGATCATATGCCCTGATAATCGATAACATATCCACGCCCGGATCGCCGGGAAAACCAAGCCTCTCAGAGATCTCACCTTCCGGATTCAATGACGGATGTTCCCATTCAACCAGCCTGACGACAACTTTTTCGCCATTCGCGGCATCCATTGTTTTGCCCCTGATAATATAAATGTCGCGATTGATATTTTTCGCATCGGGAATAACGAAGGCGTATCCGCGGCCTTTTCGAAATGTACCTACAATCGATTGTAATTTACGCTCGACAACCTTGATGACTATTCCGGTGCGTTTGCCTTTGAAGCCAAATCCCGGCTTGAGCCTGACCAGAACTTTGTCGCCGCCAAATGCGGTCAGAGTATCTCCGGGGGCGATATAAATCTCTTCATCGGTCCCTTCCGGCGTGCAAAAACCCATTCCAGATTTAGTGATTTGTATAATTCCACTAATCAAATCCATCGCTTCGGGAAGGCCGATGCGATTCCGCTTGAGGCTGACCAGTTTCCCCTTATCCAGCAGGCTCTTAATCTTCCCGCGAAATGACGAATACGCGGAATCCTGGATTCCCATTGCTTTGGCCAATTCGCGAACTTTCATCGGATGATCAGCGTTTAAGCGAATGAATTGAAGAATCTGGTTAGAGCTTTCTGAGCGTTTCTTTTTCATATGGGAATCCGTTTTTAAAAGAATTTGGGATGATTAATCAAGTTTGTCAAGTAAATATTGGCGCATTACTGCCAATTTGGCAGAAAAATAAGGGGCCAGGCATATCCTGACCCCCTTAAGGGATTCATTGAGAAGGGAATCATTTTACGTTAAAGACCACAACCATCGCGGTGGCGCATTCCCATTCCATGGCCGCCTTGTCCCATCCCCTTTGGCGGATGTTCGAGCTTTAATTCATCAAGTTTCTTGATTTGATCTTCAGTCAGAATATCATGTAATTCAAATCGGTGGCGCAATCTCATCTCTGAAATCTGGCCTTTGAGTTTGGTGATTTCGGAATTCAGCGAAAGCATACTGTTTTTGTCGGGAGAGTCCGAATGCATTTCACTGCGAAGACGCAGTTCAAGCTTTTTCAAATCCGCCCGTAAATCAATCATCGCTTCCTGGTTAGACAATTGCATTGATTTGATTTTGTCAATCTGCTGATCGGTTAGTTCGAGAGCTTCAGCATGTCTTAAAATATTCCCCGGATGATGCCCCTTTTCAAACCGCTCACCTTGTCCAAATTTATTGCATCCGGCTTCTCCCATTTGTCCCTTGCCATGTCCGTGCATCTGGGCAGCAGCGGTTCCGGCAAAGAGAACTACTATCAGAAGTATTAATGTCCGTTTCATGTCTAATCTCCTTTTTTTAAATTCCATCATCATTGGGAGGGAATGGCCCGCCCCGTTTTCGATCAAACAGGGTCTCAAGCAAATCCCTCTCAAAATGTTCCTTAAAGAGGACAAACTTCCCCTTTTGATAAATATCAAGGATATTGGAAAGTTTATTGGCCAATACGTTCTTTTCCTCACCCATTTTTTTCTCATTATAATTTAATAACTCGAACATCCGTTCAATATCTTGTTGTGCGTTTTCCTGTTTAACAAAACCGGACAAAGAATCAAGTATCATCATTCTCTCCTGGTGTAACTCCCGCATTTGTTTGCGGTGCGTATTAAAAACCGGCAGAAATTTATCGGCTTGCTCTTCAGTCATCTCCAGCGTCTCAATAAGTTTCATCTTTCGAAGTGTCTCAAAATTCTCAGCGCTGCGATGTTTGCCGTTTTTGCTTCCGGGTCCTCTTCCGCGATGCTGGGCATTGGCGGGGAGGTTTAGGGTAAATATCAGCATGATCAATGCCGCGATTGCAATTATCCGCTTCATAATTTATATCTCCATTGTAAAGTTTTCGCTTAGCCATGCCAATTCTTCTTCAGTCAGGTTTTCAAGCAGATCAAAGGCCTGGTCCGACTCTATCTGTGACGTAATATAATCGGTCGTCGATTCATCGATGAATTCGCCCAATATATTTTCATCCGAATCGAAAATCATTTCGGCCAGCAAATCGGTATCGATGTTATCCGAATTAATTTCCGTCCAGTCGAGAGCTGTCGTTATTTGATTTGGACTTTCCGGCGAATAAATAAACAAAACAATTAGGGCTACCACTGCGACCGCTGATGCCATTCTAATCCATGAAAATATATTTCGTTCCCGGGGTTGCACCGGTATCGGCGCCGGTTCGTCGATCATTTTCTTTCTAAGCCCCGATTCGAGCCGCGCCGCTTCCTTTTCAGTCAATTCAAAACCAGCAAGGGGGGCCAACATTTCCGACATTTGCGCAAACTCGTTATAGTATGCCCGGCACTCGTCGCACGACTCGATATGATTTTGCATCTCATCCGGCAATTTCATTGGAGAACCGGTAAAGAGCTCATCCATCTTTGATTTGAATTCATGACATTTCATAGAACTTACTCATTGATATTTTTAGTTTTTTCAACGCCTCAGCATAATTTGTCTTGGCCGCCGACGCTGAGATTTCTAAAACTTCGGCGATTTCATTAAACTTCATCTGTTCATAATACCGCATATTGAAAACCAATTTCTGCCGCGGAGGCAAATCAGTCACGACCTCCATTATCTTTTGACCCGATTCCTTGTTGACAATCTTCCCATGAGGCGATTCTTCACTGGAGGGTGTATCAAAATCATCAGGCAAGGGCAATTCCCGTTTTGCCTTTTTCAAATAATTTTTGGTTTTGTTGGCGGCGATTTGAAACAGCCACGAAGAGAACTGCGCGTCCTGCCTAAAACCGTTCAGGTTCTGCCACGCCGCCAGGAAAGTATCCTGGGTCAAGTCAAGAGCCGCTTCTCTGTTTGCCGTCATTCTCATAACAAATCCAAAAATCCTGTTTTGATATTCCCGGACGAGTTCGGTAAAAGCGTTTTTGTCGCCCTTTGCCGCTTTTTCTATGAGTTCCATCTCGCCTGTCATATCATTATTTATACTTTCTGTAAATTAGACACCCCAACCCGGAAAAAGACCAATGGGAAATGACATCCCCCGACTATACCTCCTAAGATATGTCATTTCGATAGATTCGGAGCAACAAAAAAACGGCCCAAATAAATTGAGCCGTTATTGAATTTCATATGATTGTATTAAAAAAATCAATCCTTACGAGCTTTGATCAAAACCTTGCTATAAGAGTTCATGTCTTCAAGGACCTTACCCGTTCCGCGGACGACGCAGGTCAGCGGATCCTCGGCCGCATAAACCGGCAGATTGGTTTCTTCGCGCAGGCGCTTATCAAGACCCCGAAGCAATGCTCCCCCTCCGGTCAGAACAATACCGCGTTCGAGAATATCGGACGCCAATTCCGGGGGGGTTTGTTCAAGAGACCGCCGTACCGCTTCAACGATAGCTTCAATCGGTTCGGCCAATGCTTCGCGAATCTGAACTGACGATAGTTTGATGCTTTTGGGAACTCCAGCCACAAGGTCGCGGCCTTTGACTTCCATCGAAAGTTCCTGCTCAAGCTGATATGCCGAGCCTATATTTATTTTCAAATCTTCGGCGGTGAGCTCGCCTATTAATAGATTATAATTTTTCCGCAGATACATTATTATGGATTCATTGAGGTCATCACCGGCAATGCGGATAGACGTATTGTTGACGATGCCGTTGAGAGCAATGACAGCGATTTCGGAAGTGCCTCCCCCGATATCGATGACCATCGTTCCGGACGGCTGGCTGACTGGAAGGCCGACTCCGATAGCCGCCGCCATCGGTTCCTGAATCAAATAAACTTCGCGCGCCCCGGCGTTTTCGGCCGAATCGCGGACAGCTCGCTTTTCAACTTCGGTAATCCCCGACGGCACGGATATGACGATGCGAGGCTTCATTAAATATTTATGACGCACCACGCGCCGGATAAAATCGGATAGTAATTTTTCGGTTATTTCAAAATCAGCAATGACGCCGTCACGCAAAGGACGAATGGCGGTAATCTCGCCCGGCGTGCGTCCCAGCATTTCTTTGGCCGCCGAACCAATCGCGACAACTTTGCCGGTCACGCGCTCAATGGCAACCACCGACGGTTCGTTCAGGACAATTCCCTGTCCGCGAACAAACACGAGAGTATTGGCCGTTCCCAGGTCAATACCGATATCATTCGAAATCAAATCAAAAAACCCCAAAATTCCTCCATAAATTCATAAGGGCTCAAAATACATGACCTTTGAATATTATCGGCAATTTATGCGAAATCAACAAAAAATAATGGGACCGGACTAAGATTTATCTGGTCAGACCCGTCATACTTCTTAAATTATTGATTTCATCAGCAGTCAATTCGCGCCATCTCCCCTTTTTCAATCCCTGACAGGTAATGCCTCCAAACGATATTCTCTTTAGTTTAATCACCGGATGTCCGGCCGCTTCGCACAGATGTTTGACTTCCCGCTTGCGCCCTTCGGTCAGTTCCAACTCAATCTCGCTCTGGTTTACACACGCTGAAATAATCGAAACGCTGGCCTTTCCCACAACACCATCGGGAAGTTTAATTCCTCTTTTAAATAAACCTAATTTCTCACTTTCCATCTGGTCCTTAACACAAGCCCGATAAACTCTTTTGATGTTATAACGCGGATGCGTAAGACGAAAAGCCAATTCGCCGTCATTGGTAAAAAGCAAAACGCCCTCGGTATCCAAATCCAGACGCCCAACCGGATTGAGGCGGTGCGGCATATCTTTGAGAAGATCAATTACAGTTTTTTTATGATGAGGGTCTCCGCGGGAAGTCAGATATCCCTTCGGTTTGTGCAACACGATGTATGTAAAAACTTCAATTGGAGCTACATGTTTACCGTCAATGCAGATTACATCTTTGGTTTCATCGACGTTATATCCCGGGGATTCCAGTATCTCGCCATTAACCGAGATTTTTCCTTCTATAATGAGCGAATCAGCCCGGCGGCGCGATGATACGCCGCACCGTGCCAGGTATTTATTAATTCTCATAATGATGATAAACCGGATGTCTAACGATCCGGATCATATTCTTCATCATCCGATTCGTTTTCAGCGGTTTCTCGTCGATTGAAATAAATCGGGGCAGGACTATCCGCATCATCCAGGTTCTCGATGATAATCGAGCAAGGGCCTGACTCCGGTGTGGCTACGACAGTGTTTTCTCCGCCATCTTCCTGTTCGGCAACCGGCTCGTCCTCATCTTCTACCGGCAATTTGAATCGATTAATTGGTGGAGGTGAAATTCCATTATCTTTGGAAACGTCACTAACTTCGGCGTCCAGTGAATCAATTTCAAGCTCGGTGCTAAACATATTGGTTTCGCTGACTTCGCGCGGCAGTTCAATGATTTCTTCCGGTTCCGAGTCTATGCCATCTCTGCGCAAATCATCCTGAAAATCATCCTGAATAGCTTCATATTCATCTACCCTGACCGCCACGCTTTCGGGAATTTCTTCCAGAGTGGTTTCCAGGATTTCAGATTCCTCGCCATCTTCATCATTTGCTTCAAAAGCACTTTGCTCTTTTACCTCTTCAAATGGCAAAGCGGTTTGCTCTTTGGGTTCTTCAGACAGCTTAATCATCTCTTCAATTTCGTCCATGCGAGGCAAATCAGTTAATCGATTCAACCCGAAGAATTTTAAAAATTCGGATGATGTTTTATATAACAAAGGCCGTCCTGGCGTTTCCGCGCGTCCGGCAATCAGGATTAACTTATGGCTAAGGAGATTATGCAATACTCCGTCGGAAGCGACTCCGCGAATATGTTCGACCTCGGTTTTAGTGACAGGCTGTTTGTAGGCAATTATCGCCAGTGCCTCCAGTGCGGCCCGAGTCAGGCGAACGGTACGTTCTTTGGTCAAGAGACGTTTAATTAATATTTCAAAATCAGGTAAGATATGGAATTGATATCCATTGGCCACTTCCCTGATGCGAAACGACGAACCGCATCCCATATAGACATTGTTGAGATCATCGACGCCCTGCCTTATTCTTGCCGGAGTAATATCGCCAATGACATCGCATAATTTCCTGACGGATACCGGCTCGGGAGAGGCCAGAATCAACGCTTCAATTGTACAATTTGTATTTTCATCTTTAATCATCAGTCTATATTTACCTTTTCTTTGTCAACGGCCGGTCTGATATTTATGGCTCCAATTGTGGGCAATGGGCTTATTGCCTGCAGCAGACGATCGGTTCTGTAAACTCTGATTTCCGAAAACAGCCGCGCCTGCCGAATCATTATACGATGATTCTTTGCCAATTCGAGAATGGCAAGAAAAGTCAAAATCGCTATTATTTTCACTTTGATATCAGAGAATAATTCTTCAAGAGACACAAATTCGCTTTTTGATAATTTCTCGACGATAATTTCAATCCGATCATCAACCGAAACATCCTGATGATCCACGAGGTATGAATTATCATCTTTGTAGGCTGACATTACTTCATGAAACACTGTCAGCAATTCGAATAGAGAATTGTTTTCGACAAGGACGGGGCGATCCGGTTTGAAACCATTGGTCCTTCCGGCCACAGCGGAAAGCCTCGTTTCGAGTTCGCGTTTTTCCCGCAGAATCTCACCGGCCTCTTTAAATTTTCCATATTCCAAAAGAGCCCGAGTCAGTTCTTCCCGGGGATCAACTTCTTCGTTATCGATCGATTCCCGCGGCAGCAGCATCTGGGCCTTGATGCGAATCAGGGTCGCGGCCAGAAGAATATAATCGCCGGCGTTTTCCAGATTGAGCAGTTTGAGCATTTTGACATATTCCATATACTGACTGGTAATGCGGGCGATCGGGATATCATAAATATCAATTTCATCCTTCCGAATTAAATACAGAAGCAAATCCATCGGTCCTTGAAAAACATCGATGTCAACCGAGTAGTTATTGATATCAACCGTCATTTAAAATAGTCCATTTTCATGTTGCGTCTCACTCTATCCATTGCCTCGGCAGCCCGTTTACGCGCCTTTTGACCGCCGTCCTTTAGAACATCAAAAACAAAGTCAGGTTTTTCAACTAATTTTTTTCTTTTTTCTCGTATTGGCGCCAGGGCCGAATTCAGGTTTTCAGTCAATCTTTTCTTGCAATCGACACAACCGAGTTCGCCGCTTTTACAGGGCCCGACAATATCGGCATGGTCGGGAGTATAAATTTGATGGAGTAAAAATACAGGGCATATCTCAGGTCGCCCCGGATCGCCTTTACGCAATTTCTCCGGATCGGTAAAAAATCTCTTTAGTTTTTGGGCCGTTTCTTCTTCGCTGTCGGCCAGGGCAATGTGATTATTCAAAGATTTTGACATTTTCTTACCGTCCGAACCGGGAATCGTCGGGAATTTTGTCAGAAGGGCTTCAGGTTCATTGAATGTCGGTCCGTAGAGATTGTTAAATTTTTTGGCTAGATCATTAGCCAGCCAGATATGTTTTACCTGGTCCTTTCCCACCGGGACTTTATTGGCATTATATATAAGGATATCGGCCGCCTGCAAAACAGGATATCCCAAAAAACCGTAACTATCCAAACCAGCTTCTTCCTTTTTTTCAAGGTAAGTCGGCAAGCGCGTCAGAGTAGGAACGGTCGTTATCATCGATAATAAGAGATGAAGTTCGGCGTGCTCTTTGACATCGGATTGAATAAAAATCGCGCATTTTTGAGGATCCAGCCCCCCTGCTATGAAATCAACAGCCATTTGAAAGACATTTTCCTTAAGCTCATTAGTCTTATCGAATTCAGCGGTCAATGCATGCCAATCGACAATGCACAAATACATTTCATAAGAATCCTGCAGGGCCGCCCAGTTTTTCAAGGCGCCCTCATAATTTCCCAAATGCAGATGACCGGTCGGCTGCATGCCCGATAAAATCGTTTCCATAGTTACTCCGCGTTAATCCAAAAAAAGATATGGCCTCCAGCGCTCATCGGAAATACCGATGAAACTCTGAATAAAAGTTATATGGCTGGGCCGGTGTGGCTTTTTAAACAGTTTCATTCCCGCCTGTTCGGGAAGGCGATCGCCTTTGCGGTTATTGCATTTCTCACAAGCGCAAACCATATTTTCCCAAGTGTCGGTGCCGCCATAACATTTCGGAATGATATGATCGACTGTCATCGGACCCCGCACATCGCGGCAATACTGGCACATATGACGATCGCGCTTGATAATATTCTTCCGGGTTAATAGAATATTTTTGTACGGAACTCGAATATATCCGCCCAGACGGACAATCGACGGCAGCGGAATTGAGGAATTCACCGAATGAACTCGGACGCCATCATACGTCTCCACGATTTCAACCTTTCCCAGAAGCTGCATTATTATGGCACGCTTAGCCGAGCATACCGATAACGGCTCATAATTTTGATTCAGCACTAATACTCTACTGGTAATCACGATGCTAACTCCCGCTAACGGCCGGTAAATTAGGTATTATGGATAACTTAACACGGTGTGTCAACTTCAAAATTGTCTTCAAAACTAATAAATTCAATACGCCCGGCCTAAATGCGCTTACACCCTGTTTATTATTTTTACGCTTATCCAATATAATCGCTGAAAAATAATTTTGCATTTGATTTTTACCCCTTTCATTCGTTTAAAAAACAAATGAGATAAAATGTAAAATGGACACTTTACAGACTTGCAAATTATCGTATATTGTGAGGCTTATTTGTCTGAAGAAGAAGGAGTGTTGATTGTGAAAATATATATTTCTCTATTACTTGGCATCGCCTTATTTTCTAATTTGGCGATGGCTGACGATTTATATCGGGTGAACCTTAGAAACCAGCAGGACGCAAGTTTATTAGAAGCTTCCGGAATTGAGCCGGTCCTCAGAGTTGATGGAGATTACTTGGTTCTGGCCAATCAAAATACAATGATACAATTAACTCAATCAGGGCTTCCCATGTACCGTCTGGCGTCGGATATTAATCTGGATGAGTTATTTCTTGAATTTGAAGAAGGCGCAGGCGATAATGCCAATTACAAGACACTTTTTGAATTCAACAGCTTAAAACTCTATCAATCATCCGCCACCAACCTGACCCTGTCAGCAATATCCACCAAAATGCTCCCAGTCAGAGGCAATCAGCCTCGGATTTTTTTCAGGCGTCCGACAATATTTAATCCGTCATTTTCAATAGTAAACGCCCAAATCGATCTGGATTCACTCACCGGCCTTGTGAGCAAGGATACCATCATGGCATACACCGATACTCTTCAGACTTTTAATGGCCGATTATCGGGAACGCCTTCAATTTTTGCCGCCCGCGATTGGATCGCGGCCAAGTTTACAGCATTTGGCTACGATTCGGTTGTTGTCGATTCCTTTACCGGTATTCAACAAAACACCCGGGACGATGTCCCGGCTTATAATGTCGCGGCTTACAAAATTGGCACCGTTTATCCGGAGAAGCATATTATTATTGGCGCTCATTATGATGCCGTCTATGGCTCTCCCGGAGCAGATGATAATGGGTCTGGTACGGTTGGCGTTCTTGAATTCGCAAGAGTACTTTCGAATCTGGACACATATATGACAATAGTACTGGTCGTTTTGATTCCGAAGAATCGGGTCTTCACGGCTCTCACCATTACGTTAATAATGCTGAAGCTATAGGTGAGGATATCGTCTATATGCTGAATATGGATATGATCGCCAATATCGACAATGATATTTTTGCCAAGCTTTTTCATGGCGCCCAAACCGCTTATTCCCAATTATGGGGGAACCTGGCCGATAGCTTATTCAACATAATCGGAGTTTTGTCAGGAACCTCACCGAGTTCGGATCATTATCCGTTTCAACTTAAGGGTTACGATGTAACTTTTGTTTTTGAATATGAATTTTCAACAGTTTACCACTCTCCGCGGGATAGCGCTACTTATATGAATTTTGATTACATGACAAAAATGATAAAATCCTCACTGGCAACGGCGTATGTCGTCGATTATTCACCGCCTCCGGTGATAATTACAAGCATTGGTGACGTCGGCGATGGCCAATCATTAAAAGTTATGTGGGAAACCCTAGACCAGAATTATACCGATCATTATTATTTGCACTATAATCAAGTTCCGGCGGCAAATCCCGATTCGGTGCTGATACCCAATGATAGCAGTAGTTATGTAGTCAATGGATTAATTGAGGGACAGAAATACAGCTTCTATATGATCTCTTATGATAATCTGGGCCGCTCATCAATCGCAATTACAAAAGTCGAGGCTACGCCTCTGGCAATACCTCATAATCCGGGCGGTTTAAAAGCGCTGCCGATTTTTGGTGCGATAAATCTAATCTGGGGCAAGAACAATATTGAGCTTGATTTCAGCCATTATCAGATCATCCGTGATGGAACGTTATTACCTGATATTGTATCTGATACGACTTATACCGATAATGATCCATCTCTGGGTTCGAATTTGCATGACTATTTGGTTGTTGCTTTCGATGAGAGCGATAATATGTCCGACACGACCGGGGCCGAACCGGTTCAGATGAAAACGGCCGCACTTGAGGCGGATCGAATTCTTGCCCTCAATCGTTCATCGGATCAGTTTTTCGCCAATGTCAATGAACAGATTACCGGCGAATTTATGCGCCAGGCTCTGGAAGGAATGAATTATGATTATTATTCTGATAGTTCGACCGCCAATACCGAACGAGCCGACTTGATTTCATTATTGGATTATGGAGTTGTAATTATCGGAGCCGAATCAGGAAACTCCACTGACGATATCGGAGCCTTCCCTGGAAACTTCCTGAACGATCTTTCTTATTATTTATCCATCGGAGGGAAAGCCGTCGTTTTTGGCCGCTGGGGTACAATAACTTCCCCTCCATCCCGTATGGATACGGTTTTTTATAATCCCGCAGCCTATAATGGGGATTATTATAATTACTTCAACACTGCCTTTAGAATAATTCCGACCACGGAAATTACTACTCCCGGACCCTACCTGGTTTCGGACTTTGTGGGCGCAATTAGTCAAATATCGGGATATCCTTCACTCAACTGGGACTCAACAGCGACGGCCAATCATATCAGCCCCATTTTCCTGGCGGCATCTGGGATTCCCAGCCCGAGCATACCGGGGATTTTTGGCTCGGGTAATGAAATAATTTATACTTATAATTCCTCGACAGGCAACGCTGAAACGGATGGCAAACCAATTGCATGGCGCCATATTAACAGCAGCAGAGATTATGTTTTCTTTGATATCCCTCTTTCATTTATTGAACGGACCGCGGCAATTACCGCGTTACAAAAGGCCATTTATGATCTGGTGACTCCCGTCGCGACGGATGATGAATTTGATGAAAAATCTTTGCCGATATACTTTACCCTATCGCAGAATTATCCAAATCCGTTTAATCCTCGGACAACAATTGAATTTTATAATCCCTATAATCAACCTCGCAATGCATCGCTTAAAGTTTTCAATATAATCGGGCAGGAAATCAAATTGTTATTTGACGATATTGCGCAGCCCGGAATCAACCACATTGAATGGGATGGCACCGATAATATAGGCCGGCCCGTGTCTTCGGGAATTTACTTCTACCAATTGAAAACTGATGAGATATCTGAAACCAAAAAGATGTTACTCTTGAAATAATTCCGAATATTACAAATTAAAAGGCCGGTCGTAATAAGCGATCGGCCCTTTTTTATTCATGTGTGACGTTTATGATTCAATAAGTTCAACATTGGCGCGCGGGACAATCGCGGTTTGACCGTCGTCAAATTCGACTTCCAAAACGCGAGCCTTTGATTCTGATTCCAAAACCTGGAGCGGCGATGGCAATCCTGAAACCTTACCCAGCATTCCAAAATAAGGGTGGCGGATAACACGAATCGGAGATCCAATTTCAAGACCCTGCTGTTCATAGGCGGCTGAGTCATCCTTTTCTTTCGGATCACCGCCGAGAGGTACAACTACTTCCGGGCGGATTACGCCGGCTCGAATTTGAGTAGCCCCATTAATACATGCCATTTGCCCATTTCTGGATTTAAGCAGATCAAATGTTTTTTGAGCCATGTTGATATCGCCAAACCCTTCCGTAACAACCAGAGTAATGCCCAAATCCTCAGAGCCGGTAATGGCTACGCCGATATCATATCCCAAAAACTCGCGCAAATCCTTATCATCAAAACCGCCGGTGACAACGCCTTTGGCCCCGACTTTTATAGCCTTTCTAATAGCATTAGCAGTTACCCGGGAACCGCCGATGATGATGCAGTCTTTGCAATCATCGGTAATATATTTTTCCTGCAACTGAGTGTAATTATCCGGGACAACAACTTTAATCATCCCATGGGTCTCGCCGCCGATGCCAAATATACCCTGTATAAACGCTCCCCAGGCCGCCACAGCCACACCCTCTTCGGGGATCACTTCCATAACTTCGCCTACGAGATATGCCGTTACTTCAACCGGAATGGGCTCTCCGCGCAGAAGAACCTGACCGGTAATGCTGGATATTGATTCCACTGTACCTTTCAAAGTGGACGCACTTGAAGAGGAAAATATTTTCAATCCAAAAAGAGGTTTTGTGCGGGCGATAATTTCGCCCTTTTCAACCGCGTCACCCACCTTTTTGAGCATACATCCCTCAATATCCTCGGGTGGCAACCCCAATTGGTTGGCGACATTAATAGGTTCGACGTCACCGGGTAAAAATGTCCGGGCAACTACGGTCTCAGGCGAAACTCTGTCGCCCTTTGAAGCGACAACTTCTCCTTTAAGGGGGAGAATTCTTCTCTTCGTCACAAGCAGCTTTTCGCTGACTTTCAATCCGGGTGTATATGCATGTGCCATTCTGTTTTTGCCTTCCTAAAATTACTCCAAATTCTAATCGGACTTTTCCTTTGATTTTTTCACGCGAGGCGCGATGACAAAATTCCATATCAAGCCAAAAGAAATGATCACTAATACTCCGGCAAGCATCCAGTTTTTGAATCGCGTAACCGGTTCAGCCGCCTGTTCCTCAGTCGCCTCAGATGAAGATTCGTTCAGGTTTTCCGTATTGCCGACTTCCGTAAATTTCAGTTCTTCCTGCGCCTGAGCTTCTTTTAAATTATCAAATGATAGTGATGCGATCACGCTGTCAAAAATCGGCTTATTATCTTCAAACGCGGAATCCGGACTATAACAATAGAGAGTCACCAAACCGGCGTCATTCAATTTCATATGCATCAGAAGCTTCATCATCGCTTCAGGAGTAAAAGCCATTTCCGATATGACTGTAATTGATTTTTCTTTCAAATTTAACCGAGGCTGTCCGGGCAACAAATCAGACATTTTATCCACTACGCGGCTTTTGTAAATGTCCTTCTTATAACTGTCGGAGATATCTTGAAGCAATGAATCCGCCTCGTGCTTGCCCAATTCTCCGGTAGAGTCGAAGGCAATCACGACATAAGCGTCATCCAGATATTGCGATGATATTGGCGCGAAAACTGCTTCATAATTATATGCATCGCTGGAGGCATCAGAAGGCGAAAATATGGCATCAACAATTCGGTAATCGACTTTTTCCCAATTTTTCGGATAGCTTATCCAGAAACCGCCTTTCCAATTGACATAGTTTCCTGCCAGAGCGCCAATTGGCAATATAAAAACCGCCAATGCTAAAAAAATTATCACCCACTTTTTCATAAAAATATATCCTTCATATGATCCCTTAATCATTATCCAGGGCCTTTTTGGGATAAATATCAAGTTCTGTCATCCATTTTTTCAAAGAGCTAATCCTCTGTGAATTATCTTCCGGCAGTACAAATGGATTGCGGCCTCGGCCATCGAGAATAATCCCAACTACGCCGCCTTTGAGTTCTGTCTCGACTTTTTGTCCGCGTCCTTTGCCGAGATCGAGGTGCTTTAGCGGTTCCAGCGTCGCCTGGGCAGTCATCGGTAATCCGTTTTCGGCGACGCCGAGCTTGAGCAGCTTAATCTCGCCGAATTCAAGTCTGCCCGAAACAGTTCCGTCAGGCAGATCAATCTTATAACTGAGAATCTCTCCGCCTTTTTTAACTTCTCCCGAAGGAGCCACACAGGTTCCGAGATGAATCAAACAGTCTTTTTCAAATACTTCGGTAGCCGCCTGAGGATGCAATGTAGAAAGAACGCCCAACTGGGGCATCATAAAGATGGAATCAACCGCGAGGCGAGTTATGCCTTCCGGCTGAAACGCGTCAATCAGCATCAGGGCCGATTGCTGCCGGCGGGGAGCGTGAGACAATACGCCGCCCGAACCGATTAGCATGTCCAGAGTCATCATATTGACAATTGTCGAACCGGAACTATCCTGTTCAAAGGCGTCGGCGATTGTCCTCTGTTTTTGAACGCCTTTCAAAACCGTCGCGAAACTTTTATGCTGTATAAAGGCCAAGCGAAGAGCTTCCTTCGCGACTCCCTGTTCAAACACTAATTCTTCCATTGATTGAGGAATCGTCGTCGGGCGGATCATTTTATTTTTAACTCGGTTGCGCAGATCGCGCTCATCCATTTCAAATGGCACCCAGCGCATGATATTGGGCAGAGTCGCTTCAGCGAACACATTTGAAATTGAGTAACTCATCCCCAAATTAGCCGATACCGTCCGGTTAAAGACGCCTTCTCCTCCACCGGGACGGAAAACGGAAAACACATCAGTCGTAGCGCCGCCGATATCAACTCCAACGGCTTCCATATTTCCCAGATCGGCAATCGTCTTGATAATCAATCCCACCGCCCCCGGCGTCGGCATGATCGGAGCATCGGTCCATTTCATCAGTTTGGAATATCCCGGAGCCTGCGCCATGACATGTTCCATAAATAAGTTATGAATCTCTTCACGGGCGGGATAGAGGTTTTCCCGCTCTAAAACCGGTCGGAGATTATCGACAATGCCTAAATCTACTTTTTTATCAAGAGTTTCTTTGACGGCTTTGCGGGCTTCTATATTACCGGCGAAAATAACCGGTAATTTATATCCCGAACCCAGGCGCGGTTTGGGATCGGCTGCGGCAATTAATTCCGCGATTTCCGCGACGTGCGATGTGGTTCCACCGTCGATCCCTCCCGATAATAAAATCATATCGGGACGCAAATGACGAATTCTTTCAATTTGCTGATGAGGACGGCGCTTGTCGTTGGATGCTATCACATCCATAACGATTGCTCCCGCCCCAAGAGCGGCGCGCTCGGCCGATTCGGCTGTCATAGAACGAACCACACCGGCAACCATCATTTGCAATCCGCCGCCGGCCGATGAAGTCGAAATATAAATATCGCATCCCCGGTCCCCGTCTGCGGGCGTGATGATTCTATCGTTTTCATCGAGCAGAGTTTTATTGGTCAATTCACCGACTTCGGCCACGGCGTTGAGGACCCCCATCGTTACATCCTCAAAAGGCGCTTCAACCGTCGTGGGCGCCTCGCCTCGTGCAATCAATCGATACTCGCCGTCTCGTTTTTCTATCAGGATTGCCTTGGTAGTCGTTGAACCGCAATCGGTAGCCAAAATTGTATTAATCTTTTCCAGATTCTCAAGCATGTTTCTCTCACTATCCTAAATGTAAAATCCCAAAATTGCCTGTCTGCAAAATCATTTTTACTTCCCAGCCACAAATATAGCGGCCAAGAAAAGATTCCAAATATAATCATCAGAGGCAATTTTGTCCACCCCTTTCGGAAGGATTTTATTGGCCAAAAACTACCTCTCCTAATCGACAGTTCTGTAACCATTTCCGAGAAATAGCAATATTGGCATGATGTGGGGGAAAAAAGAACTTGCATCGACCGGGTTTCCCTGCCCACGGGCGAGGCGACCTCGCCCCTACATCAAAAATAAAATCCTTTGCTATTATCATATAAATAGAGTATTATTGATTTGTGCGCGATTGCTTAGTCATTGCGAGTCCCGCGTTAGCGGGACGTGGCTAACTGTTGAGGGAAAAATCTTGGGCAATAAGGCAATTGAATAAAGATAATTCAAAATTGACGAGTGATGGATGAATAATCTTCTTGTCAAAAATCAACATTATATCCCGGAAGGATTCCTTAAAGGATTCACCGATTCTGATGGTAGATTGGTGGAAGTCCTTTTGAGGAACAAGAAAATTTATCGGACTAGCCCTTCTAATTCAATGTCTGAGAAATTTGTATACGAGCATGATAACCTAAGAAGGAATACCTTAGAAAAGTATTTTGCCAAATTAGATAGTAACATTGTACCAAGACCGGTGGCCCATTGTTCCCGTGAAACGGGAACGGTGGGTTCCCGCTTTTATGCCTATGCACCAACTCCATCAATCTCCAATGGCACCTTGCCCAGGATTCCGTATTCATATTTAATAATAGAGTAATTGTACGATAATTGCAACAAATTTGGGAATTACTTACGGGCAGACGAGGACGTCTGCCCTTTTGAATTTCATTCCGGCAGATGTCAACATCTGCCGGCCACAATTAATATGTGTCATTGTGAGCGAACGAAGTGAGCGTGGCAATCTTGGAATTTTGTGAGATGGAAACAGATCGCCACGTCGGCCTTCGGCCTTCTCGCGATGACCGAGACGACAACCCGAGGGTTGTCGCTACGAATTTATTGGCGGGATCGCGGGCTTCCGCCCGGCCAAGTCCAACAATTTGCCTCCCCAACTGGAACCTTTTCTTGCGATTTGTTGTATAAATTCTTAATCCGCAAGCGTTTTTTGTTGAATTAAACACAACCTTTTTCTATCGTTATCAGTCTGACAGATAAAACATAAACCTTTTTATAGAGATTGTGTACAATAGGTTATGACTTCAATTCCAATCGCTCTTTTGAGCGCTCAGGTTCACATGCCGATCGCGTTATTCTCCGGAGGGGTCTGGGAAATCATCGCGCACATGTCATTCTTTGGCTGGATCATCGTCAGCGTTTTGGTCATCATGTCTCTGGTGTCATGGGGCATCATGTTCAACAAATACCGCCTCTTCAAGGAAGTCGAATCGCAGTCGTTTAAGTTTAATAATTTATTCGACAAAGCGACCGACATCTCGGATTTGATTAATCAAACCAAGAACTTTCGTCTAACGCCTGATTCGGGAGTCTATACCGCCGGCATCAAAGAGGCCGACGCCATCATGGAAGCCAAAAACAAAGGCGGTGTTCCCGAAAACCAGCGCAAATTATCTGAAGATGATTTCAAGACGATTACGATGATGATGGACAAGGCCGTCAACGAGCAGGTCGGCGAACTGGAGCGGTATGTCGTTTTCCTGGCGACCACCGCCAACGCCGCGCCGTTTCTGGGACTTTTGGGAACGGTCGTCGGTGTCATGGATTCCTTCTGGTCAATCGGCGAACGCGGCTCAGCGTCATTAACGGTTGTCGCTCCGGGCATCGCCGAGGCGCTTTTGGCCACAATCGTCGGTCTGGCCGCGGCCATCCCCGCAGTAATCGGATACAACTGGGCCAATAATAAACTCAAATATATAATCGACCGGTCCAACAATTTCAGCATCTCGTTTATGGCCCGCCTCAAGAAAGACAGCTATCAATGATACAACGTCGCTATGGACATATGGCCGATATAAACGTCACCAACCTCGTTGACGTCGTCCTGGTGCTGTTGATTATCTTTATGATTACGGCGCCAATGCTTCAGTCCGGAATCGATGTCAACCTGCCCAAAACAAAAACGGCGATAAGCGATGATTTGGGCGAAGGTGTCGTCCTGACGATCGATAAAAAAGGCGGCATATTCATTGATGATATCTGGGTCAGGATTCCCGATTTCGAAAAACGGCTTGATGCCGTTATGAGGCAGAAAAATACCTCATCGGTTTATGTCAGGGCCGACAGCGCCGTCGTTTATGCCGCCGTTGTTGACGTTGTCGCCAAATTGAAGGAAATGGGAATCGATTATCTTGGGCTGGTCACGACCCCGGTCAATTCTGATAATATGCGGAAATAACAGCCATGGATTTTACGGCACGAGATATTTTTTACTCCATTATTTTTCATGTGGGATTGATTATGATGATCACTATCATGAATCCATTTAAGGTCCTGATGAAGCCGGATTTTGATTCGGTGGGAGTAAATATTATCGAAATGCCTCCGCTGGGAAGTCCCGAACTTATACAACCCGACAAGATGCCCGAAATTTCAATTCCTGAAGCATTGGTCGAAGAGGATATTGCCGTACCCATTTCCACTCCCGAAACCCGCGAGAAGCCGGTTGAGATCAAAAAACCGCCTGAAGAAAAAGTCGAAGATCCCAAACCGGAACGCGATACGAGCTATAAAGGCCAGGCCAAGACCGCAGATAAAAATCAACAAGGCGGCGCCGACGTCAGCAGTCAAATCGGTCCCGGAAGCGCCTTTGGTTCGGCAACGGTTGACAATGCCAGTTTTCAATATCCTTCATATTTGACGCAGGTTTTTTTAAAGGTGGAGAGAAACTGGTCAAATCCGGTCAGAGCCAATAAACAAATTTCGGCGCAAATCTATTTTCAAATAATCAGATCGGGTACAATTCTGGACGCGAAGCTCGTCCAGTCATCAGGAGTCGAAGCATATGATCGGGCATGCTTAAGGGCCATTCAGGCAACCACAATGTTACCGCCTCTGCCTGCGAATTTTCAGGACGATATTATAGGCATCACTTTGGAATTTCGTTATATACCGGAATAAGTATGAAAAAAACTGCTTTATCAATAATCTGCGTAATCCTTTTTTGCGCACAGGTATATTCCCAATCCGACTGGAAAGGGATAATAACCAAACAGGGGACTTTTCAACCCATATCCCTCGGCGTCGAAGATTTTACCGGCGTTGAAAATCAGCGATTATCATCCGCCGATTCGGTTGTTCTCGTACGAATGGGTGAGATTATTCGAAAAGACCTGAACTTCTCACCGTTCTATGAAGTCATTGCACTTGATTCGTTTTACCTGCGCCATATGGAACTCGAGATAATGACGCTTCTGGGATGGTCTCAGCTCGGCGCCGAATATGTCGTCAAAGGCGAAGCGTCATTTTCGGGAGAGAACATCAATTTCAGTTACCGGATTTATGCCGCCAAATCGCAAATGGTTTTCGCTCGCGGACGATTCCAATCAATCACAAGTAATTATCGGCGACTGTCGCATACCATCGCCAATGATATTATTTATTATCTCACCGGCGACAAGGGCATCTTCGATACCCGCATCTGTTTTATGTCCAAGCGAACCGGCAACAAGGAATTATTCCTGTGCGATTATGACGGTGCCAATATCTATCAATTGACCGGGAACGGCTCGATTAACCTGTCCCCGGCATTCGACCCTGACGGCAGGCGTATTATATTTACTTCGTTTATGAATGATGAACCCCAGCTTTTTGAATATAATGTTATCAATGGCAACGTCAGCCAGATCGCGGCGTATCCGGGAATAAATTCAGCCGCGCGGGTTTCGCCTGATGGGGATAATATAGTAGCGGCGCTTTCCCGCGACGGTAACGCCGAATTATATCTTTTAAGACGCGATGGACGAATCAAACGCCGGCTAACCTACACCAATTCAATTGAATCTGGCCCGTGCTGGTCGCCGACCGGCAAGGAAATCGCCTTCACTTCAGACCGAACCGGATCGCCTCAGATATATATAATGGATATCGACGGCGTCAACGTACGAAGGCTAACTTACCAGGGAAATTATAACGACTCCCCCGACTGGTCGCCGAAAGGAGATAATATCGTCTTTTTAAGCCGGGTCAACGGTGAATTCGATATCTGCACAATTGACGTTACCGGCGATAATTATCGCGTCCTGACCGAACGGGGAAATAACGAAAACCCGCATTGGTCGCCCGACGGTAATCATATCGTATTCTCATCGACCCGGACCGGAACGAAAGAGATTTATATCATGGATAGATTTGGGTTTGAGGAAAAGCGTCTGACAACCGGAGGGGGCAATTCCAACCCATATTGGTCGGGATATGACCGATAAATTTTTTCGATGTATTGATAAAATTTTGTTGCAATGGATATTCCAATTTCGTACAGTTTTACAATAGATTGGAGATTAACGAAACTGAGTCTGTATAAAAAATTGTAAGGAGGGACTAATGAAAAAATTATTGCTCATTCTTGGGCTAATAATGATTATGATTTTCATCTACGGATGCGGCGGCAAGAAAACCGCCCCGCCTGTGGTTGAAGAACCGGTTGCGGTAGTCGATACGACTCCTCCACCGCCACCACCACCACCACCGCCGCCACCACCACCGCCGCCACCCACAATTAAGGCATCCGATTTTGTCACAATTTATTTCGATTTTGACAAGTACAATATTCGAGGCGATCAGAAAGCGAGTCTTGATAAAAATGCTGACGTGATGAGGTCGTTCAGCAACGCGGTCATTAAAATTGAAGGGCATTGCGACGAACGCGGAACGGTCGAATACAACCTTGCCCTGGGTGACAAACGCACAAACTCGGTTAAGGAGTATTTAGTCGGCCTTGGCATCAGAGCTGATCGTATTGAAATCGTCAGCTACGGTAAGGAAAAACCGGCCGTCATGGGCAGCAATGAAGACGCCTGGGCCAAAAATCGCCGGGCTGAATTCCGAATCGTGGCGAAATAATCGGATGGTTATGCGAAAAGGAAAACGCATTAAGGGATACCTCATTGTGGTATCCCTTTTTAGCCTGATGGTTTTATTCGCCGGATGCGCCACCAAGCAGGATGTTTTGCGGGTTGAGGAAAAGGTCAATCAGGTTCGCGCCGACCAAAGACTCTTGAAGGCAAAAATTGACGCCATCGATTCACTGATCGCCGACGGCGCCGAGCAAGACAACCGTCTCCGCGCCGATATGCGTTCGTCTGTTGAAGATTTAAACGAACAGCTAACTCAACTACAAAATCAACTCAACGATCTCAATCAGATGATCTATAATTTCTCTCAGCGCGTCGCTTCGCAGCCGGCCCAGTCCCAGGTATTCCAGCAAGCGCCGCTGGCAGATGATGCGGCCGCGCAGGCCAGTGATACCACTGAAATTGAAGCGGTTTCATCGGTAGATTGTACCGGCCTGTGGGATCAGGCTTTCAAGGATATGCGACGCGGCCAATACGACCTGGCCCTTTCCGGATTTTCAGATTATATCAAATTTTGCCCGAAAGGCAATCTCCTTGATAACAGCCAGTACTGGATTGCTGAATGCTATTATGAGATGGAAATGAATGAGCGGGCTATCGAGGAATATACCAGGCTCATCGACGGGTACCCCGAATCTGAAAAGCTATCATCCGCTTATTTCAAAATCGGCCGCTCGTATGAAAAAATGAACAATAACGGAAAGGCTCTCGAGTATTATATCATAATCCAGGAGCAGTTCCCCGGCTCGGTTCAGCACGAGCAGGTCAAAGATAAGATTGAGCGTTGGCAAAAAGAGCACAATTAAGCGGCGGCAATTATATTGAATTAAGTATAAGAAGACTACCGGCAGAAACTGAGTATTTCTGCCAGGGTTTTTATCAGATTGAAGAAGACGTATTATACGTACCGATATACCCTTCGGGACGTTTTTATTCTTATTTGGATTCAATCCCGGATAACAATATTCAAAATGCGGATAATAATAAGCAACCGCTTGCAAATCTGGATATAGATCATGAAGGACGGCTGGTATTTCTGCAAATTAAGACTCCTCGTCGGCAATGGAAGGTAAACAAATCATTGAAGCCTTCTCCGCCGATTGAATTGGCTGATGTAAGATTTATAAGTTTCCGCGAAAAAACACAATGCCTTGATATTGAAACCGATCAAAATCATTCACAGGTTCGATTGACATTTTCCGCTAAAAAAATCAAACGCTCATTTCGTGCCGCAGACAATTTAATATTTGATCTATCTGAGGATAATTTCCTTGTTGCCATTTGGATTATTTCGATTACCGATGACCGGGCGGCAAAGCTAATGTCGGAATGGCGTAAAGCAATGCGAATAAATCAAAAACCCGAAGATACCCAATCGTTTTATAAACGAATTGAGATAAATAAATAACGTTCAAAAAAAACGCCCCGATTAATCCATCGGGACGTTTTTAATCTAAAACGAAACTCAATTATTTTTTCTTTTTGGCACCCTTTTTCTTGGCAGCCGCCTTTTTCAAGGCAGGTTTCTTGGCGCCGCCCTTAATTGATTTGATGTTGGTTTTGGCGGTTTTCTTTTGGGAAGCTGCTTTTGGAGCCGGTTTCTTTTTGGCCGGAGTCTTGGTTGTTTCCTTTGGCTTAGTCACCACCTTTTGGGCCGCCATCTTTTTGCCCGTCGGTTTGGCCAGCGTACCTTTATCTCTTAGGGTCGCTTGAGCCGCTACCAGTCGAGCAATCGGAACTCTGAAAGGTGAACAGGATACGTAGTTGAGCCCGACGTCATGGCAAAACTGAATCGAAGCAGGGTCGCCGCCATGCTCGCCGCAAATACCCACTTTCAATTCAGGATTAACGGAACGGCCTTTTTCGCATCCCATCTTTACCAGCTGGCCGACACCTACCGTATCCAAAGAAACAAACGGATCAGCCGGCAATATGCCCTTCTCGACATAATAATTGAGAAACTTACCGGCATCATCGCGAGAAAATCCCATTGACATCTGCGTCAGATCATTGGTTCCGAATGAGAAAAATTGAGCTTCTGCCGCGATTTCATCAGCGGTTAAAGCCGCCCTCGGAATCTCAATCATCGTTCCGACCAGATATTTTAGTTTGGATTTCTTGCGGCTGGTAATTTCGAGAGCGATGCGCTCAACGATTTCCTTCTGATTCTTAAATTCATTGACATGACCAATCAACGGTATCATTATTTCAGGATATACTTTTTTGCCTTTCTTGGTCAATTCATTGGCCGCCTCAAGAATGGCCCGAACCTGCATTTCAGTGATCTCAGGATAAACAATGCCCAAGCGGCAACCACGATGGCCCAGCATGGGATTCATTTCATGAAGCTCGTCAATGCGCTGTAGCATCTTCTCAATTTTTTCCAGTTTCTCTTCATATTGTTCGTCAGACTTTTCGAGCAATCCTATGCGAGCTTCGACCTCTTCTCGATTCGGGAGGAATTCATGAAGGGGCGGATCAAGAGTCCTGATAGTTACCGGATAACCCTCCATGGCCGCAAAGATTTTCTTGAAATCATCTTTCTGGAATGGAAGGAGTTTATCCAGAGCGGCCTGCCGTTCTTCGGTTGTCTCAGCAAGTATCATTTCCTGTACAATCGGCAAACGCTCCTCGGAGAAAAACATATGTTCAGTGCGGCAAAGACCGATGCCTTCGGCTCCAAACTTTATCGCTTTGATGGAATCAGCCGGAGTGTCGGCGTTAGTGCGAACGCCCAGTTTTCGATATTTATCGGCCCATTCCATAAGTTCCGCGAATTCGCCCGATAATTCCGGTTCGATCGTGGGCACTTCGCCCACAATTACTTCACCAGTCGAACCATTGATGGTAATTACTTCGCCTTCCTTAATAATAAGACGGCCGATATGAAATCGCTTTTTGGCTTCGTCAACACGAATCTTTTCACAGCCGGCCACACAAGGCTTTCCCATTCCGCGCGCGACGACAGCCGCGTGCGAAGTCATACCGCCCCGACTGGTCAGGATTCCAGCGGCAGAGTTCATCCCTTCAATATCATCCGGATTAGTTTCCTGTCTGACCAAAATGCATTTTTTCTTTGCCGACACCCGTACCGCTTCCTCGGCGGTAAAAACGACCATACCGGAACCGGCACCGGGAGACGCGGCCAATCCGGTAGCCACCGAAGTATATTCGACTTTTGGATCCAAACGCGGATGCAATAGCTGATCAAGCTGAGTCGGCTCAATACGCATCAGAGCTTCCTCTTCGGATATTAAGCCTTCTTTGACCATATCCGTCGCAATCTTCAAAGCGGCCTGGATGGTGCGCTTTCCGGAACGCGTCTGAAGCATATACAGTTTGCCTTCCTGAATAGTAAACTCAAAATCCTGAACATCCCGATAATGAGCCTCAAGACGATCCGTAATATCTTTTAGCTGTTTATAAACATCCGGCATATCCGTTTTAAGCTGACCGATTTGAAGAGGAGTTCTGATTCCGGCGACGACATCCTCACCCTGAGCATTATGCAGGTACTCTCCATAGAAAACCTTTGCGCCACTGCCCGGATCGCGGGTGAACCCAACGCCGGTGCCGGAAGTATTGCCCATATTTCCGTAAACCATAACCTGCACATTCACCGCCGTTCCCAGATTCGAAGGGATATTATTTAAGCGGCGGTAGCTAATCGCTCTGGGATTATTCCAGGAACGAAAAACCGCGTCGCGTGACATTGCCAGCTGCTTATAAGGATCCTCCGGGAAAGGTTCACCGGTTTTCTTAAGTACGATTTTTTTAAATTTCGCAACAATTTCCTGAAGATCCTTAACCTGAAGAGAACTATCCTGCTTAATCCGTTTGTCCTTCTTTTTCGCGGTTATTACTTCCTCAAAGATATCTTTATCAATACCAAGAACGACATTTCCAAACATGGAAATGAAGCGCCGATAATTATCATAACCAAAACGCTCATCACCGGCCCTGGCGATAAAACCTTTCAAGGTTTCTTCATTTAATCCCAGATTCAGAACCGTATCCATCATACCGGGCATTGAAAACTTGGCGCCCGAGCGAACCGATACCAGAAGCGGATTTGTAGGATCGCCAAATTTGGCTCCCATGATTTTCTCCACTTTGGCCATGTATGATTTCATCTCTTTTTCAAAACCCGATGGCAAGCTCATATTATTTTCATAATACGCCAGACATGCTTCGGTCGTGATTGTAAATCCCGGCGGAACCGGAATCTTAATATTGGTCATTTCGGCCAGGCCGGCGCCTTTACCGCCAAGGAGATCTTTCATATCTCCCCTGCCCTCAGCCTTGCCAGCGCCAAAGAAATAGATAAATTTAGATTCAGCCTTGCTTGCTCTTTTTGTTTGACTTTTCTTAACCATTTTCTTTATCTCCGCAAATCGTTTATGGTTTGAAGCTGTATTTACAAAAATTATGAACAATTTTCAAGTGTAAAGGCATAAACAAACTCTAAAAATCAATTTTTGTGGACTAAAATACCGATTTTTAGGTATAATTCAGTACAAAATTACATATTGCTGCTTTTTTGGCTTTTATTTCACGCCAATCCTGTCGCTTGTTTTAGAGACACTGCCCCATTAGGCAAGAAACATAATAAATTTCATCCATATAATAAATCGAAAAAGAAGAGTATTAATTACATTGTAAACAGCCGTTCACCGGTAATAATTTTCTCCAGCATCTTGATGGTTTTTTCTACCGGTGAATTCATTAAATCACAGGTGTTAAAGGTGTGGCGGGTCGCCTCTCGAGGACAGACAAAGTTGGCCTTGCCACGCCCCCCTCTCTTTTTCTTATGGGTCAGATTATATAACCGCTGATACTCCTTGGCCTTCTCCTTATGCATCTGATAATAGTGGCGCTGATACTCCCTGCGGGCTTCAGCCGTTGATAATCTACCCTTACTTATTCTTGTGGTAGAAGAATCAGTCTTCCGTGCCATTCTTCACCTCACTTTTGCCTTGGTTAGAAAACCCCAGGTTACTCCTGATATCTCGTAAGTCTTCTTATTACAAGGAAATCCCACAGCGATTATATTAAAAATATCGGCCGCCTTTGTCAAGGGATATTTTCGTTTTTTTGAAAAAACTTGCTTCATATCATTTTGTGGTCAAACAAGTTAGTTTTCTGAATAAAGCGAAACTCTTGTAATAAACTCCATTGTAACAACTTACGACTACCACCGCAACTCCCGATCCAGCAATAGCTTAACATTCTAAAAGACACATTCCTACTGATTCTTTTTACAGGATTAAATTATTGAAAAAAAGGCACAGATTTAAATCTGTCTCCCCGCCTTTATAGTTTTAATATAGTACGTTGTTAAAACTTTATTCAATAATTTTTTTTGATTTTCTGGAAATTTTTTAACAAAAAAAACCCCGCTCGATGACGGGGTTTTTTATCTTATTTAATCTATACTAAATATCAAGCCGGCGCCTGTGCTGATTTCTTTTGCAGGTGGCGAATGATTTCAAGTATGATTAACAAAACCAAAATCAGGGCAATTGCCCAGACAACGGTTGTCATACCTCCTCCCCCTTCGAATCCGGCCGAGACCCAGTCGCGAATTATTTGAATTCTTTGAATGAAAAGCGAGATGCGCGCCATAACTGTATATCCAAACGATGCGCCAAAACCAATCATTAGAATATATATTCCAAATTTAGCGACACCGCCAAACGTGCCCTTATGAGCGACCGAGAAAAAGAAGTAGAATAATCCGGTAACGACTCCTAAGATTATTACTACGTCTTCAAAGCCAACCCAAAATCCCTCGGCAAAATGCTGTTTAACATCAAACAGAATATTAACCGTATCGGCCAATTGACGGCTGACCCTGTTCTGCATTTCCGTAGGAATAGCTACACCGGTAGCGATACCGATATAAAAGGCAATCGGATAACGAGAAATCCAGGCTTTCTTTTTGGAGAAGCGAAACCACATAAGCACTCCAAGAATTCCCGGGAATAAATACCACCATTGTCCTCCCCAGAATTGCCACCAGGGCTGTTCCGGCGTCATCCAGACTTTGTCAAAGAGAGTCGGGATTAAACTGGTATAGACCAGAATCATCGAAAAGTAACCGGCTGATACGCCGACAAATAAACTCTCGGAAAATTTATAAAACGGATTGTCTTTATACAGAAATGAAAACGTACACAGGGTGAGACAAACACCGAGAGTCGTCCAAAGAAAAGTTGCCCAATCCATCAGTGCGTCCCTCCTCTCCGCCTGGAAATAAAGAAACCTATATTTCCAATCAAAATAAAGATTATGATTGTCATATGGGTCCAAACCTGAACTCTCATGGCCTCCATCGCTGGACCGGGCTTTGCCCCCGGTAATTTTTTACGGAGCAATGTTTCGTATTCAGCGGCACCGAGCATTCCACCCATAAGTCCGAATAATTGGCCAGAGCGAAGGTATGGATAATAATCGGCTGCGGATACGCCGGTTAGTCCAGCGGCCAGAAGAGCGTTATATCTGCCGTTGGCGTAAGAAAGCCAATAATCGATTCCGCTTGTCCCCGTGATTAAAATAATACCTTCGACATTATTGTAATTAACAATGCCGTTCATCATTGGTATGCTGTCGGTCAGCGTATTATAATAATCACTGGGGAAGGATAACCTGTAATTCTGCCCCATACTCAGGATGACAATTCCCGGATATGGTTTGTATCCGAGAAACACGACGTCCTGACCATATGTAAGTTCACGTCCGTATTTGGTTCTCACCGAATCCATAACATCAAGCATTGCTGCTTCAGCCATCCCCGGACCGTTTGGAGATAACGCGGTAATTATTAGCTTAACCCCTTTTGCCATGGCCTGCTCCATGATAGCATAAGTCATCGGATGCAACTCAGCCATTGAACCGGGATCATAGTCCACTGCGAAATGGATATACTGGCCTTCCTCAAGATTTTCAACGAAATCATAAATCGAACGAACTTCCGGATTGACACGGAGAGGCGATTCGAATTCAATCAGAACAGTAATAATAACGACTGCGGCAAGGATCAGGTATATCCATCTTCTATCGAGTCCTGCTATTTTTTCAAAAAAATTCATATCTCATCCTCCCTCAATCGCTTCCCATATAGGTTCGTTCAATACCAAGGATAACCTTGAGAGCAGTTCCCACCATACCCAGGCCGATTCCGATAACGATCGCTCGTTTGGCGGCCATATTGGGCACGTTTAGAATCCAAGCGGCCAGATCACCGATCGGTTCGCCCAAAAATCCCAGAAATGGATTAAATCTCAACATTATAATTATTGCGGCAAGAAGTAAAACTGTTGCCAGAAGAGAGTGTGCCCTGAATGCCCGGAATGCCGCCGAGGCGATAAAAAATGCCAATAGCGAAAACATCGTCGCGTGAAGGGGCATTATTATATACAGGAAGAAACTACGGAACATATATGATTCCAATCCTCCAAATAGGGCAAAGATGGTCATACTAATTAAGCCGGCAAGAACAACAATCGCGTATTGCCAGTTTTCCGCTTTTCGTTTTATTTTATTGGCTGAAACTCTGATCAGCGACCATATCCCCAGAGCCAGCGCAAAAATACCGATAATAATTGTCCATTCCATCACAAATTCATAAACGAATTCCGAGCTGCTGTGAGGAATAAAAAATTGTACCGCCATAAACAGGCCGGTAACAAAGACAATCATTAGAGGAATTTCTCTTTTCATAATTTAATCCTCCCTAATTACCGACCCGAAAAAGGTTCATAAAGCCGTCCCAATTAAAAATAGCCGCAACGACTCCAAGTAAAATACTAATTATAACTAGTGCTTTTCCGTAGTCCTGACCTTTTAAAGAACCGAGTAAAACCGGTTCGCGACCGAGATATGCCGAAGCTGCATAGAGTTCTTCCCCGATCAGGGTATAATCGCAAGCCACAACGAAGAAAGGAATCTGAGTAACCTCATCAGTACCGGAAATCTGAATCGATCCAGTGGCTGATCCGGTTTCTGCCAGGATAAGCGATTCGGCGTAAAATTTACCCAAATAAAAATTCGTCGCCGGTTTTTCTCGAACCATGATTCCATTAACACCGCCAACATATGCGAACTGCTGATTGGTAACAAAGAAAATATCATCCTCATTGTAAGCGTCCGGACGTCCGGCATCATAGTAAGCGGTCTTGACAGTTTCCTGGGCGACCGTCATAACGATCGGATCATAACAGGGAACAATTAGCGAAGTCTGATATTCGGCGACTTTTTTGGCGACGCGGCTGAGGATAGTAAACGATGCGATAGTCGCGACGTCCGCGGCGGTACCCAATCCCAGAACGTACAAAATCGGTTTTCCCATTTCCGTGGCCCGACCAATTGCTTCGTCAACAGCGTCAATTCCCGCCAGCGGGCGAACATATAATTCCGCACCAGCCCGAGCTCTCTGGATAAAATACAGAGTAAAGATAGTAAACAGGATTACTGCGGCCGCAACTGGAGTTTTTCCCCAGTTGTAATACTGCCCCACAGCACGTACCGGCCCAAATGCTTCCGATTCAGTATTGCCATTTTTCTGAAGGGCAACTATTTTATACCAGAAGTCTTTTTCTCTTGGGAAGTAATCAGCATTATCAGATTCCTTAACGCCGCTATCCCTTTCCGAAGTATTCCCGCGAGCAACATCTTTTCGTTCCGCAAAAGGTTCATCCGGTGATTCCGCTCGCAAAATGCGATAACCGATGAAATCTAAATTTTCATCAACATCATCGGCCGATAACTCCCATTCCAGCGATATTGAATGACCGTTATCATTGGGAGTATCAACTGCATTTACGTTTGTGGGCGGCGCCGGCAGCGCAGATTCAGCGACACTATCGGGGACTGCTTCATCTTGAGCCCATCCGGCAACGGGAATAACCAGAAGTACCATGATAAACAGTAAAAATTTGTTTTTCATAATGACTCCACTCATCATCTATTATATTTATTTTGTATTCTATTGAATCAGTCCCAGCCAATCATCCAACAAGAATGTCAAACGTCCGACCAGAAGCGATATTCGTCCCATCACTGTGTATCCGAATGAAGCCCCAAAAGTAATCATCAGAATCCAAATGCCAAAACGCGAGCTTACACCAAAAGCTCCCTTATGCTCCTTGCTGAAAAAGAAATATATTATTCCGCAAAATACGCCCGTGAAAACTACAAGGTTGCTTAGCATTCCGACCAATTGACCGGACGCCGCAAGAGACATATTTGAGAAAAAATGTCCAAAGCCTTGCCAATCGACTAATAAAGGCATAAACGTAGATGAAATCTGCGAAATAAAATCTGAGCGCAAGAATCGCGGCAAATTCAAACCGGCCGTGGTTCCGACAATAAATGCCAAAGCCCATCTCGATATCCAGCCGCCTTTGGGCGACAGTCGCATCAACAGGATTATTCCTAGCGCCGGAGGAATTAAATAATGCCATTCGAATCCGGCAAACGGCACATCAAACCAGTTACTTAAAGTTTCCGATACGCGGGGGAATAGATTGCCAACCAATGTCGTCCAAAAACCGAGACACATCCAGTAAGCTGCGGAAACACCAACATACAGATGCTCGGCGAACTTGTAAAAGGTATTATCCTTATATAAGAAAGACAACACTGCCAAGGTTAAAAATGCCGCGAATGTTACCCAGAAGGCTGACGCAAATGAATCGAATGCAGAGGCGCTTTCAGGCGAGCCCAACATTTTAGCCCAAATGCTGAATAAAAACAATACCGCCACAACCGCAACAACGATAACTGGTCCCTTACGCATCGATATTTTTCCTTCTGCTCCGGAAGTAAGAAATATTCCCGATTACGATAAAAGCCATCACGACAATATGCGCCAGCGTTTGCGGTCCCATCATTCTCAGGGCGGGCGCTTCGGTATCCTTAAATTGAGGATATCTCTCCATTAATTTGGATTCATATTCAGCGGCACCCTTAACGCCGCCCAAAAGGCCAACTACCTGCCTGGGATAATAAGGGTATATCTGCGGAGCCACGACAGCCGCCAAACCCGCCGCAATATCAACATTCCCCGGATCACCGATGAATTGTATCCATTCTTTTGGTCCTGGAAATCCGCCTCCAATCGCAAGTATCAAATCCATATCCGTAGCCGAATTGACATTTTTAAAAATCGGCAATTCGGATAATTCAGTATTATTATCATCGGTCGGGTACATTTTCTGGAAATCGGTAACAATGACATTCAATACTCCAACACCGCCAGCCTTAAATCCCAGTGATGTAAAATCTACGCCATAAACCGCGTCGGGAAAATCAGTTTTCAAAACTTCTTCAATACTTTCGGTCATAAGCGCGTGGCCGGTAGCCCAAAGAGTCATAAAATACATTTTGTGCCCTTTTGACATGCAATGCCGGACAAAAGCATTTGCCATCGGGCCCACTTCAGGCTTCATCGCTGGATCAAAATCAAATGATATTAAAATTTTTGAACCGGGCGGCATGCTATCGATCTTTTCAAATACGGCCCTGACAATGGGTGTTGGTGTCTCTTTAAACTTAATATTGAAAACTATTGCGAAGGCGACGGATAAAAATATAAACAGGAATATGATGCGGCGATCTATATCTCGGCCCTTCAGAGAATAAATCAGGATGACCAATAGACCAATCAGTACTCCGACGACGGATAGAATTGAGCCGATATTAGTCATTATCACTCCCCAGATAAGTTCGTTCCATGCCTAATATCAGCCTGAGGGACATCGATACTACGCCTAAACCGACACCGATTAGAATCGCCCTTTGCCCCGCCAAATTTGGACCGTTCATAATCCAAACGGCCAAATTTGGAATTTGGAGAACGGAAAATGATTCGGGAATCCAGCCGGTTACGGCCATACCCAACGGTGTCCTGCCCAATAAAATAATAAATGCCGCAATAAGGAGTATTGTGGCCTCTCGATTTTTGGCGCGAAACGCCCTGTACGACGCTGAGGCAACAAAGAACGCCAATAGAGCGTACATTGTCGAAGATAACGGCGCGATAATATTATCGAAGATTACTTTTAATGCGGTTCCTTCGGCAATAACCGAAGCCGCGATGTTTTCACTGCCGACTTTTAGCATGCCCAATATCAGAGTCAGCAAAAACCCGGTGATGGTAACGATTGAAAATCCCCAATCGGGTTTCTTGCGATATACTTTGGCGAAATGTATGCGGACCAGGTTTCCTCCGCCGAGGAAAAACGCGAATACCGCGATAATATCAAAAAACAGCGAGAAATCTTCACCCAACGTTTGAGCGGTCGGGAAAAAAACCGAGAGGATCAGAACAACTCCTACCACTGATGTTATGACAATCGGTATAATGCGTTTCATTTTCTAATACGATCCTCGCTAATTAGTTGCGAATATAGCGTTCAATATATCCAGGAGCCATTGCATTGATTCACTGCCCCAGGCATTAGCGATTGTTGCGGCCATCGTGCCCAGTAAGATGGCGCACATTGCCATAATCTTTCCGATATCCTGCCCTTTTAATGATCCCAGCTGTTTGGGATCGCCCGATAGATAAGCCGACGCTGCAAATAATTCTTCACCAATTAAAGTGTAATCGCAGGCGGCCACAAAAAACGGCAACTGACCTGGGCGAGCCGTACCGGCGATTTGAATCGCCCCGATACTATTACCGGTCTCGGCCAGAATCAGGGACTCCGCGAAAAAAGCGCCCAAATACAGACAGGTCGCCGGCTTTTCGCGCACCATGATTCCATTCACAGCCGCTACAAATCCAAACTGCTCATCGGTGATATACTGAACCATATCGTCGCTGTATCCATCAGGGCGTCCGGCCGACATATATGCTTCTTTTATTGTTTCTCGGGCGGAAGTCATTACCAATGAGCGCGAGACAGGCATCCTTATTTTACTATCATAGTCGGCAATAACTCGGGCAACTCGCCCCAAAATAGTTATCCCCGCAATTGTTTGAACATCGTCCATATCCTGAATACCGGCTATAAATAAAATCGGGCGTCCCATTTCGGTTGCGCGGCCAACCGCCTCTTCAATCGCTTCCAAACCCGCGATTTTTCTAATAAAAAATTTGCGCCCGCCCTTTACAGACAATATAAAGCCTATGACCGAACCGCAAACGATAAAGGCCAGAATCAGAATATTCAATTGACCAAAATTAAAAAACTCCCATGTTGCCGCTGCGGGCCGTGATGGTTCCGAAATAGATTCACCGGCCGAATTATACGCCGCGACTTTATACTGATAAGGGATATCGTTTTCTAACTCCTGGTCACTATAAGTAGTCTGGCCAATTATTAAATCGGTAATGTGTTCAAAATCGTTGTCCGACTGTGAACGATATAGTTTGTATCCGAGAATATTATCGGGATCGTCAGGGGATTTTTCCCAGGTCACGATTAATATTCCACCGGCGTCATATACCGCGTTTTGGGCAGTTACATTAGTCGCCGGCAGAGGCAGAGAAACAACCAAAGAATCGGCCAATTCATCAATTGGAGTTACTTCCTCGGCGAAAACCGCCAATGAAGATATGAGACAAAACGTAAGTGCCGGCGCTAAGAATATCTTATTCATTACGGTAATAATCCGAGCCATTGATCAAAAAGAAAATCAAGTCTTCCAAGCATAAGCGACATACGGCTCATTACCGTATATCCGAATGAAGCTCCAAAGGTGGCCATCAAAAACCAAATGCCGACCTTTGCGGTCGCTCCAAAAAGCCCTTTATGTTCTTTACTGAAGAAGAAATAAACAAGGCCAGAACAGACTCCAACAATAATAATCAAGTTGTTTATAAAGAGACTGGCTCCGCCCCCAAAAAGAGGCACAATTGTTGCCGAAACCTGTTGCATGGCATTAGAGACAAAGTACATCATCATATATAAACCGGCCGTCGCGCCGACTATGAAAGCAAGCGGCCATCGCGCTATCCAGCCAATCTTATCAAAAAGGCGGGCCAGCATAAGAACTCCCAAAATAAAACCGAACCATGGATAAATTAAGGGATCTGTGGCAAAAACTGTTTGTTCCAGAAATTTACTGTACATCATGTCCCAAAAATAGACGACAAACCAGTAACCGGCCGAAGCGCCGACAAAGATCGCCTCACTTATCTTGTAGAACACATTGTCTTTATATAAGAAAGAGATAATGCCCAAAGTCAAAAGAGCAGCTACCCAAATGCCAAATACTTCCCAGCTCATGACTTTTTCTCCTTCTTTTTCTTATCCCGAAGATAGGCGACATTACCAATTATTATAAAACCGATCACTACGATATGCGCGAACGATTGTGATAATAAAAACGTGGTTGCCTTGCCCATATATTCAGTCAGCAATTCAAATTCAGCCGCGCCTGACATGCCTCCCATTAATCCGATTAATTGCCCCGAATTGACATAAGGATAAGCCATTGGAGCCTGAACCGCGGTATTCCCGGCTCCCATTTTTAGATTATATCTATCAACGGCCAATTGAACCCATTCAACGGTTCCCGGCTTACCGGCAGAAAGATTTATCGAATAATCTATATTTGTAAAATTCGAAACGTTGCGCACCAATGGGATCGAATCATAAATTCGTCCATTCATATCGCGCGGGAATGTTGCCCGAATCGATTCGCCCATGCGCAGGATTACGAATTCATTCCCTGATTGAAAACCAAGATTGCAATAATCAACCCCATCAACCTTCTGCGTCCGCCATTCAGGATTTTCCACAAAAGCCGCCTCAAGCGCAAGCTGCGCCTGCTGCGGACCCATGGGCCACAAACCCATAATAATTAAATTCAAATCATGCTCGAAGGCGTATTTGATTATGCATTCCGCCATTGGTTGTAATTCTGGCGCGGACGGGGGATCATAATCAAAAGAAACCAATATGGTCGAACCCGACTGCAGTTCAACCAATCCATCATAGACGCCTCGAACTTCAGCTGAGATTTGAATGGGAAGGGTGAATTGCATGAAAAATGGCAGGAGCAGCGAAATGCCAATCAATAAAAATACCATCCGACGCTTAACATATTTCCCTTGCAACGTCCTGACAAAAATAATAACGAAAACCAGAAACATCAGGATGATGATGACCGTCGAAACCGTAGTCGAAAACCGAAGCGGTCCCTTCATAAAGTAACAAACAAGAAAAAATATGGCGATTAACACCGTTGCAATAATTTCTTTCATCCTGATAGTCATCAATCACCCCCCAGATACGATCGTTCAAGCCCAATAATAATTCGCAGAGAGTTGGAAACCAATCCGAGGGCGATACCCATCATAATCGCCCGCTGTCCGGCAGTATTAAGAACATTCATTATCCAGTTAGCCCATTGAGACATTTGATATTTGTAAGGAAGCCAGGAGGTAATAAGATCCCCTACCGGAACCCGTCCAAGCATTACAAAAAACGCAGCCAAAAGTAATATGGTCGCCTCAAAATTGCGAGCCCTGAAGGCTCGATAAGAAGCTGAGGCTACAAAAAACGCCAGCAGAGCAAACATAGTCGATGACAACGAACTATAGACATTGATATAAAGCCAGTCAAATGCCGTGCCAGGGTTTCGAAATTCTATCCCGCCAGCAAATCCGGCAATAGCAACGATTAAAAACGATATTATAATTATAACGGCATATGGCCAATCGGGACGTTTCCTGAAAATTTTTATGCTGGAAATTTTAATCAGATTCAACGCGCCCAGCCAGATTGCGAAAGCGGCCACAATTAAAAACCAATCGGTAAACCATTTCTCAAATTCATAAAATGGCCAATGCGGTATGAAATAGGATATAACATACGCAACACCGACTACAAAGGTTATTATCAGGGGTATTTCTCGTCTCATCAAAAATCCCTTATATTTTCTATTTCGTTAATGGGCGGCAAACCACTCCGAGATATTCCAATCCGGGTTAAGCGCCAGTAAGATTACACCAATTATAATCGCTGTCAGACAAAGCACTTTGCCTACGTCCTGCCCCTTAAGCGATCCCAAGAGTTTTGGTTCGCCTGTCAAATATGCCGACGCCGCAAAAAGTTCCTCGCCAATTAAAGTGTAGTCGCAGGCCGCGACAAAGAACGGCAATTGTGCCGGCATGGCCGTGCCCGCTATTTGAATGGCGCCAATGCTGTTACCAGTTTCAGCCATGATTAGTGATTCAGCGAAGAAGGTACCGATCAGAAAAACTGTCGCCGGTTTTTCACGCACAAATAATCCGTCAATTGCTGCAGCATATCCGAATTGATCATCAGTAAGATATCTTACCTGATCTTCAATAAAAGAATCCGGCCGACCGGCTTTGCTGTATGCTTCTTTGACGACTTCTTTGGCCGTGACCATAACCATAGAACGGCAAACCGGTACATCTATTCGGGTATCGTTTTCGGCGGCAATCGTCGCAACCCGACCCAAAATTGACATACTGGCAAGGGTTTGAACATCATCCATATCATGAATGCCCGGAACATAATATATTGAACGCCCCATTTCCGTGGCACGTCCCACCGCATTCTCCACTTCTTCAATACCGGCAATTTTCCGGATATAAAATTTCTTCCCGCTTTTGGCCGCAAAGATAAAATAAATAATTGAGGATGACAGCAGGATCGTACCGATAAAAATTACAAAGCGACTCATATTAAACCATTGAGAGACAGATTTCACAGGTCCAATCACGGCAGAACTACTCGATGTCGACCATAAAACATTCCCGCCCGTTTTGACAAAATTCACAGTAATGATTTTATAATAGTATTCCGTATCGGTAGGCGCCTGAAAATCAGTAAACGTAGTATGCCCTTGCGGGGTACTGCCCAGTTCCGTGAATTCTCCTTCCGGCGATGTACTGCGTAATATCTTATATTCCATTACATTGCCGCCTTCATAGTCGTCTGGCGATCTTTCCCAGTTGATTACAATGGCATCACCCTTATCATTTGCATTGTCAAAGGCGTTAATATCAAAGGCAGGCTGCGGGGTTAGTTCCTCCAAAAACGACGAATCATAAACCTGTTGGGCTAGAGTATCTGTATTTGATTCAACCGGTTCGGATTGAGCTATAGCTTTTGGTGAGGATAGTACTAATGAAAATAGAACGGCATAAAAAGAAAAAACACTAAGTCGTTTAAGCATAACGATTCCTTATTATTGTGCCGCCTATTATGCCCCGCACGATAGGGATTATGCGAAAATCCGGTTATATACTAAGACGATTGACACACAATTGTGTTCAATCGTTTTGAAATAGATTCACATATTATTAAAAGCGGCAAACATTGCGGATAATGTACACCCGACTCAAATTCAAGTCAAGCCAAATATGTGTTATGTTTTTTTGGGGGGGGTGGTTTCCATAGGATTATTCCGCATCAGGCGGGGATGCAAAAAAATGGTTGCGATAAATTCATTTTGCTTCCCAATATTCCATTGACTGAAGAACCCAATCCGTTTTGACCATAATTAACACCCCCTGAACCTTGTCCACCGGCATCAACTGCAATAATATCGGCCTCAATTTTCCTGAAGTTTTGTAGCCATATATAAATTCGAGCGCTAAGGGTCAAATTGGGAACGGTCTGCAATAAGTATCCAGTCTCTGCTTTGATATCAAGACTATTTTTGATCTGCTGCAGTAATCCGACAAATAAGATACCCGGAAGAATCTGAGGTGTTATTTGAAGTCTCCATTATTATCCAAAATCCATATGTAATATATTTTATTTGACGCTTTACAATTCAGCTTGGATTGATTATAATGGCGCCATTCGCCGGTTAGATATTATAGTCTTGATTATGGTAGATTATGAAATAGGTTTTTAATACCATTTGGGAAGCGAACTGACGGATGATCACGTCGGCCCGGATGTTCCGCGCCGACCGTCTGTTTTTAACAAAAATATTGGGCTAGGAGATTTGGAGAATTTCATGAAACAAATTCGCTTGATTGCAATCAAAGGCTTATGGGCGCTGTGCCTGGCGATAATAATTACTGCCTGCTCGGATTTAGCTGGCCAGGGGAAAATACCTATTACATCTTCTTCGGAGAAAGCTCTGGAGTACTATTATCAGGGATTGGATATGGCTGATAATCTTCAGACTCAACAAGCCCGGCTTCTTTTCCAAAAGGCTATAGAAATTGATCCCAAGTTTGCTATGGCTCATTTGCAGCTGGCTGCCGTTCAGCCAACAACTAATGAATTTCTTGAAAGCTTTAATAATGCAAAAGCCCTCATAAATAATGTGTCGCAAGCGGAACGATTATGGATCCTTGGATATGAGGCGGCGAACATTACCGGTATCCCAAAGGCACAGTTGGAGAATTTTCAAGAACTCGCAAATTTATACCCCGGCGACGAGCGGGCACATTATTTATTGGGTGGATATTATTTTGGTCAGCAGGACTGGGAATCGGCAATAGCTAAATTTAAGCAGGCCGCGAAAATAAACCCAGAGTTCTCGCCACTATATAATCAAATGGGCTATGCCCTTGTGTTTACTGAACGTTACGATGAGGCTGAAATTACTTTTAAGAAGTATATTGAACTGATCCCTCAGGATCCTAATCCTTATGATTCATACGCCGAACTCCTAATGAAAACGGGGCGCTACGATGAGGCAATTGAACAATATAAAAAGGTTTTGGAAATTAAACCCGATTTCTTAACCTCATATGTTGGCATTGCCACCAATCTCAATTTTATTGGGAAATATGAGGAAGCTCGAAAACAATTACAGATTATGTGTGATTTAGCCGGAGATGTCGGCCAACAGCGGTTAGCCAATTCCGCCATGGCGTATTCATATATAGATGAAGGCGATTTCGATCAAGGGCTTAAACAATACGACAAAAATTATGCGATAGCTGAAGCCTTAGGAGATACTTCCTTAATGGCTGGAGACCTGGCTCTTATGGGATTTGCCCTGGTTGAAGTAAAAGGACGCGAAATGGAGGCTTTGGATAAATTCAATAAAGCAACAGCTATGATACAAGCTTCATCGCTTGCTGATAGAACCAAAGCTATTAACAGGCAAGGCCACCGCTATAACGCCAGCCGAGCATATGTGGCCATGGGAAATATTGAAGAAGCCCGAAAATATGCCGCCGAATATCGCGCAGAGGCTGAAGCCGCCAATAATCAGAACCAGATTAAGACGGTATGCCAATTGGATGGATTAATTGCTTCGGAAGAAGGCAAATATGACCAGGCAATTGAATATTTCTTAAATTCAAATCTACAGAACCCCTGGAACTTCTTTCATCTTGCCAAAGCGTATGAACGCAATGGTGACCGCGTTAATGCCAAAAAGTACTATGAAAAAGCAGCCTACTTCAATGGACTCAACAGCAGCCCTCTGGCATGTATAAGGGTTCAGGCTAAAGAACGAGCCGAAGCAATGCAGGACTGATCTATCAGTATGCGAATATTATTTGACTGGGGCGACCGCCCCAGTCAATTCATAGTCTCAGAATAGACAAATACTTAATGGAACTCCTGGCCGGTTTTTTCTCCAAAGGCGGTCGTTAATAAATTCCAGATGAATCAAAACTTGATAATATTTAAAAACTTCATTTCAGAATTATTGCAACAAATGATTTGTGTTATATATTTAAATGAACTATTGGTAATGTGATCAAAAATTTACAGACAATAAGATGATTATCAAATTATGAAACGTTTTTCAATTATTGAATATACAAAAAGGTATCCAATCATCCCGCCTATTTTACTTGCTCTGATCTGTCTTATTCCATGGATTCTTAATCTATACCCATTATTTTTTGTATCCCCTGATGTTGCATATGTGAAGGCAAAAATTCTGTGGGTATTGGAGGGCGAACTATTTAAAGACCCTGTAACCGGTTACACGAATATGCACCCGCCTCTTTATCACCTCTTCCTTGCGGCATTAAATTCAATTGGAATTCCGATTAATTTTCTCTTATGGATTATTTCAATATTGAATGTCATTATGATTTTTATTTTCTCATTTAAAATAAACCAGCGATTATTTAATCAAAACACTGCCATCGTTGCGGCAGCATTAATGCCGTTTATTGTTGAATATATGGGTTGCGGTAATCTTCTCTTGCCAACCGCTTTTTATTTCGGCCTGCCTTTTTTTCTAATTGGGGTTTGGTTATACTTACACCCGAATAGAACGCTCAAGCACATTTTTCTATTCTCAATTTTCTGGGGACTTGCATTCCTGATTTCTCCCGTATATATTTTCCTAATCGGTTTTTCCTTAATTTATGAATTACTAATTAATCGCAATTACCGTCTTTTTATTAATTCCGCATTCGTACTTGTGATTATGCTAATCCCTTTTTTCTATCAAGCATATATTGTGTATACCCATGGGCTCTTTGGCACTTCCGCTTTTTCTTTCTGGCGCGGGTACCCGAATCTCGAATATTTCAAAAACCTCCTGCAATACATTATCAATCCAACTATGAAATCATGGAGCAATCCTTTGATTTGGATTGCCCCAATACTTTCCGGGCTGGGAATCTGGGGACTATTACGAGGATTACCAAAAGCAGAATTCTCTCGTTTTAAATGGTTTCTGATAATTACTTTCCTGGCATATATTTTTACCTATTACAATTTTAAACCGCAATATGCCATACGGATTCATCTCATAATTTCTATCTTTCTGGCGGCTCTTGCGGTTGAGTACTTATTTCATCGATTCAAAAATTCGCGCCTGCCAATTTTCGTACTATCAGGATTGATTATATGCGGAATGATTTATCACCAATACATTTATTTTACTGAGTACAAAAATCAAAACGTTCACATGCTTGAATTTAACAAATCCAGGGCCGGTATCTCAAAAGTCCTAAAGCAAATTGTCCTCCCCGATGAATTTATTATTATCCATGCCGATACCTATCGCCAGTATATCCTTCCGTTTTTTAAAGTCCATGCGCTGTTGGCATATAAATCAGGAGAGTATTTCCAGCTTAACGCAAAATTATCCGATGAAATGCTGAATGATTATGAAGTGTTAATGAAATGCGATACACAAGATTGTATCAACTCCATTAGCAATAAATATACTATGGTCATTGCTATAGCAAGCGGAAATGATTTTGATTATCCGGTATTTCAATTGATCAACAAATCATGGCCATGCGTCTATAACGACAACTATTTTAGAATTTATCATAAGCCCTGAGATATATACTGTTTATCAAAATATACAAGTCAGTGGCATGTCAGGCTTCAAATAACCTTAGCGAATTGGAATCTCAAAAAGGAGCACAATTTCTTACAATCAATCTTTCGTTTCCCACTTGAATTGATTATAATAACGGCAGGTCAACCAAACCGATAGGGGTTGCAAAATGCCTGAAAAAACCTGCCTCTTAAAAGAAGAACAGATCAAGTTGTGGCGTAAATATATTAAACCAAATATTAATGATTCGTTGAGCTTTGCGCCCGATGACAAACTCGATTGGGCGCCGGCCGAAGGGATGATGACTTTTGGCCAGGTTTTTGTTCATATTGCCGAGACATCTGACTGGTGGTATGACGAGGTGATGAAGAATAATATCAGCGTCGAGTTGACCAGCAAGACTATCGAAAGCAAAAAAGAGATCGCCGCGCATCTCGATGCACACTGGAATCGGATGGATCGATTTTTCTCAGAACCTCAGGAAGCTCTGGAGAAACAGTACAGCTTCAAACATGAAGACAAGACTTTTACTTTTTCCGGGAACTGGATTTTCACTCACTTGCTCGAGCATGACAGCCACCATCGCAGCCAGATTCATCAATATTTGCGCATCCTCGGCATCACCCCACCACGGGTGTGAGGCCAGTTTACTTATAGATTAGAAGCTTAGGCGGTCTCTTTCGATAAATATCCCTTCCCACAGCAAAGTTTTGGGCCACAGGGTTATTCTTGAATTGAAGCTTTTAAAATGAATTGGCTTAGTTTTTTGATGCGTTTTTCAAAATCGATTATTCCAGGTTTTTCATCTATTATTGAATTCACATACTCATAATAATGCGCGCAGATGCTTGACAAAAAACCTATTAGCATTATAAAAACTCCATCTATATAATTGTCATCAACAGTAGGATGGAATTTCAAGATCGAATAATTATTGACCTTTTGTCCATAATTTGCAATCTGTGAGAATTCGGCATGCTTCATTTGACTAATTTTACCCCATCCTTTATTACTTATAACTGTTGGAATATTTTCCTTCTTTAGCCTCTTTCTAACTTCCTTAGATTTTAATTTCCCCTTTAATAAATATTCCATTTCGTGAGGAAATTGGCTGGCAAAAGCTATTTTTTCTATAGAATCATTTACTTCTCGAAAAAGTGACTCGGCTGTTGCATAATATCCATTTAATAATGCATGATAAATAGTTCTTATATCGCCGTTAGCTTTATTAGTTTGCATCAAAAATATTCGATTAAACAGCTTTTCATTACCGTTTTTTAATTGAATTTGCGACTCATTGACACACTCAATAAATAGTAAATAAGCATCCTTGAATATCATATTTAGGGTTGAGTATTCCTGCAAAACATAAGACTTATGATCGCATTCGAGAATATCAATATTTTCTGCGTCATTCACTTTTCCGCCGCCCTACTCCCACTCAATTGTTGCTGGGGGTTTGGATGAGATATCATAACAGATGCGGTTGACACCTTTGACTTCGTTGATAATACGATTTGAAACACGAGCCAGAATATCATTGGGGATATGCGCCCAGTCAGCAGTCATTCCGTCGGTTGAAGTCACCGCTCGAAGCGCTATTGTATTCTCATATGTCCGTTCATCACCCATAACTCCAACCGATTGCACCGGCAAGAGTACCGCGAACGCCTGCCAGATTTTATCATACTGACCGGTCGCCTTCAGCTCGGATATATAAATCGCGTCGGCTTCACGAAGCACAGCCAGTCGTTCTTCAGTAATATCGCCGATAATGCGAACTGCCAGACCCGGTCCGGGAAACGGATGCCGCCCAATTAGCAGCGGATCAAGTTCGAGCTTTCGGCCCAGCGCCCGCACTTCGTCTTTAAACAGTTCCCGCAACGGTTCGACGATTTTAAGATTCATCTTTTCGGGAAGACCCCCGACGTTGTGATGCGATTTAATTGTCGCCGACGGGCCTTTGAAACTGACTGACTCGATTACATCTGGATAAAGTGTTCCCTGCGCGAGATATTTGGCGTCGCCGTCATTGCGGGCGGCTTCTTCGAATACTTCAATAAACGTCTCCCCGATAATTTTGCGTTTCTTTTCGGGATCGACAACACCGGACAAACGATCAAGAAATTTCTTTGAGGCATCTACCGGTTTGAGGTTTATCCCCATTGACTTATATGACTGGATGACGTCTTCATATTCATTCTTGCGCAAAAGGCCATTATTAACGAAAATTGCTGTCATCTGATCGCCGACCGCTTTTTGCAAAAGCGCCGCTGTGACGGTTGAATCTACTCCGCCGGATATTCCCAGGATAACCTTGTCGTCGCCGATAGTCTTATGAAGCGATTTGACCGATGATTCAATAAATGATTCGGTTGTCCAGTCACCGGAAACGCCGCATATGTCGAACAGAAAATTCTTAATTATCTTTGTGCCTTCTTCGGTATGATTGACTTCGGGATGAAACTGAACCCCGTAAAAGTTTTTCTTCTCGTTGGCAACGGCCGCATAAGGAATATCCGGTGTTGACGCCAGAATCTGAAACCCATCAGGCATTTTCGTCAGAGAATCGCCATGGCTCATCCATCCCTGGCTGGGTGAGTTCACATCTTTCAAAAACGGGCTGCCGTTTTTGATATCAATCATCGCCCGGCCATATTCTCGCTTTTCGGCCCGCGATAATTCGCCGCCCAGACGATAAGCCATGAGATGCAGTCCATAACAAATGCCAAGAATGGGAAGGTCACAATCAAAAAATGAAGCAGGCAATCGGGGCGCATCGTCATCAAGTACCGAAGCCGGTCCCCCGGAAAGGATATAACCCTTCAGATTTGCATTTCCGTATTTTGATAAATCGGCATTAAACGGCACGATTTCACAATAGACGTTTTGCTCGCGCACGCGGCGGGCGATTAGTTGCGTATATTGGGAGCCAAAATCTAAAATCAGTATTAGTTCATGCTGTCGATCCATCGACATGTTCCCTTTTTGTTAAAAATCGTATCCTTCTTCCAATTGGTATCATCGGTATCGGGAAAATCTGCCATATAATGCAAACCTCGAGACTCCTTGCGCGCACTCGCTCCTTCGATTATCAGACAGGCATTGAGAGCCATGTTTCTAAGTTCAATACTTGGGTATGATAATGCATGCGACTGAAAGTAACGGCTCACGCTGGTTCTGATAAGAGCCATATGTTCGGCGGCTTCTTCGAGAAGATATGAACTGCGCACAATCCCGACACAATCCCACATTATTCGTTTTAGCTCACGGCGGTTGTGCATCAAAATGACTCGTTCACGGGTCGCTTTCGGCCGATCAGGATGGGGGAAAACCAATTTAGGCGGTTCTGGAATTTTTGATGTTCTAAATACTTTTACTGCCTGATTTGCTGCCATTTCGGCCGTTGCGACGGCTTCCAATAGTGAATTAGATGCCAGACGATTGGCGCCGTGCATTCCGGTGCAGGCTGTTTCGCCGCATACAAATAATCGTTCAATTCCGGTCCGTCCGCAGACATCAGCAACCACCCCGCCGCATAGATAATGAGCCGCCGGGACAACTGGGATTAAATCTCGGGTAATATCGATTCCTTCTTCAAGGCAGTTTATATAGATATTAGGAAATCGAGATCTTATATGTCCTGATGAAATGTGTCTTAAATCAAGCCAGACACTATCCTGCCCTGATAGTTTCAATTCAGTATCAATTGCCCGCGCGACAATATCCCTGGGCGCCAAATCTTTCATGGGATGATATTTTTCCATGAATGGCTTGCCGTCGCCGGTTCGCAAAACGGCTCCTTCGCCTCGAACCGCTTCGGAAATCAAAAAAGTCCGTTTACCAATGACCGATAGCGTCGTAGGATGAAATTGGATAAATTCCATATTGGCCACGTTGGCTCCGGCGCGGAACGCCATGGCGACACCATCTCCGGTAGCGATGCGAGGGTTGGTAGTGTGGCGATAAACCTGCCCGCTCCCCCCCGTCGCCAGCATTGTAATCGCGGAACGGATGTTTATCCGATCCTGATTGTGGGGATTAAAAACATAAGCCCCGCCGCAAATTGTTTTCCCCTGAGATTCGAAGGCTATTAAATCGACGGCTATTTGATTGGAGTACACCGATATATTTTTATGCTCGTGGCAGGCCGCTACTAAAGCCGTTTCTATTTCGCGGCCGGTCAGATCGTCAGCATGGACGACTCGCTTATGAGAATGTCCCCCTTCGCGCCCCAATGAAAAGCGATCGCCGTTTCGACCTCGGGTGAATCTGACTCCAATATCTTTTAACCGCTCAATGCAGGCCGGGCCGGCTTTGATAATCGTTTCCACGACTTCCTTATTACATAACCCCGCCCCGGCTGTTAAAGTATCGGCCAGATGCGACTCAAAGCTGTCAGTGGGAGACATGACCGAGGCGATCCCACCCTGGGCGTAGTTGGTATTCGATTCCGTTTCTTCTTTTTTGGTAATAATCGCCACGCTGCCATATTCGGCCACCTTCAATGCGAATGACAGCCCTGCGATTCCAGAACCTATGATAAGAAAATCATATTCGTTTTTCATTGTTCACTCGACCCAGAATTTTGCTTAGAACCTCCTCGTCAAATGGCTCTACTTTAAGAGACAGCGAATAAATTGGCATATCAAGGCCTTCCTGCGGTAATTTAACCATGTCTTTGGCAGTTGTCAAATAGCAGTCGGCTCCGCAATTATCTGATAAAACTCGCAGATGAGCAAAGTCCGATTTATCATAGTCATAATGGTCGCCAAAGCTATACGAACCGGCCAGGTCAATTCCGGACTCTTTCAGCATATCCTGAAGGCGAGAAAATGAACCAATGCCTGCGAATAAAAACGGTTTATGATTTTTCAACCCTGATACAGGTAATTTTTGATTGCCAAGCATGACCCCGTCCCATGAATATTTCCAAATCATGCAGGGTGCCATTGCATTAAAGTTCCGATATAATTGGCTTGAATTGTCAATTTCTTCTTTGCCGCTTTGGATAAACATAATCGCATCAGCCCGGGATATTGAATCAAGAGGCTCCCGCAATTTACCAACCGGAAACATCCTCCAATTTTTCTTTTCATTTTCTGAATCTTTATTAAATACTTCTGCGGGTAATATCGCCAAATCAATATCTTTTTGAATATCAAGCCTCTGATAACCATCATCGATTAAGATTATCTCAGGCGATAATTTTTCATCGATTAGCTTAACCATTTTTTTCTTATCCCGGCCGACGGCAAATCCCGCATTCGACAATTGTTGAGCCATCATGGATACTTCATCGCCAACATCTTTATAATTTAGGCCATTAAACTTCCCTGGTTCAACGACAATGCAATTGTTTGAGGACCGTCCGTAACCGGAATGAACTATGGCGACCTTTTTCTCCTGCTCCAGAAAATATCGCGCCAGCCAGATAACAATCGGCGTCTTACCTGTTCCGCCGACGGATATATTCCCGACTGAAATAACGCGGGCGTTCCATTCACGAGAACAGCGATTTTTGCGGTTTCGCAGATTCATTCTTGAGAATAATTGATATATCGGTGCGATTATCCTGAAGAGCAGTAAAAACGGAAAACAATAAAATCTGTCGCTGCCCCGGGAATCAACGACGATTTCCCAGAATCGTTTCATAGTCCGAATTCCTTGACAATAATTTCAGCGGTCATATCGGCAACGGATTCATTGTTCGCCGCATACTCCTTGAATTTCAAACTGCCTGAAATGAATTGAATCAATGTCTCAGCCATGGATTTACCATTTTCTATCATTGTGCCCCAGTTTTGGGACAGAATCTGCTTCGATGCCTCGCGAACATTATCGAGTGATGGCCCGAATATAACCGGTATGCCGGCCAAAACCGGTTCCATTATATTATGACCGCCGATATCCGTTAAAGTTCCTCCGACAAAAGCGATATCCGCACCGCAGAATAAATCAGCCAGGACACCCATGCTATCCATGAGGATGATATCTTCGGCAATATGTTTCCCTTCACCCAATTCCGAATATAAGACATATGAATACCCGTATGAGCCAATAATTCCTTTAACTTCGCCAATCCTCTCCAAATGCCGTGGTGCAATAAGTAATTTAAAATTACTCGAATGGCGGTTTATTCGTTTCATCGCTTCGCAAATCTGTTCTTCTTCGCCTGAGCGGGTGGATGCCGCTATAAAAAAGGTAGTCTGATTATCTATTCCCAGTGTCTCCCGAATTGTTTTTTTAGATTTACTTTGTTCATCGTTATTATTGCGGTCATGCTTGATATTGCCGCCTACAAGAATTTTATCATGTTTGGCCCCGATAGCTTCCATTCGTGCGGCATCGGTTTTGGTTTGGACAATAAATTTTCGGTAAATTGAAAACAAACGGGATAGCGATGATTTGAACAGACGATAACCTTTTAGCGATTTTTCAGACAGCCGTCCATTCGCGAGGAGAATCGGAATATTGTTTTTTCGACAAAAGGCCAAAAAATAGGGCCAAATTTCAGTTTCGACAATTACAATGCCCATGGGTTTGAACTTATTGAATAATCTTTTAAGAGGAAAATAACAATCAAGTGGAAAATAAAATACCGAACGAGCATCGGGAAAAACGGCGCGAGCCAGTTCTTGCCCGGTTTTGGTATAGGTAGATATACAATAATCAAATTTCTTATCAGTATTTTTCAATGCTATTATCAAACGTTCAAGTACTTTTACTTCCCCCACTGATGAGGCATGAAGCCAGAGTAAATTATTTTTTGTAATTTCTTTATTCTGACAGGTATCAAGAGGTAAATATATTTCTGGGTTTATCACCCGCCTCTGTCCCCATTCATCGCATTTGGCGGTCTTGATGGCGAGGTACGGCCAGCACAGCAGGTATGCCATATTCAAAATTATTTTATAGACTATTATCATAGCGGAACAATTTCCATAATGGCCTCAAATGCCCGTCGACCACAGCCGCCTTCCCCCAGTTTTTCACGAACCAGATTCAGCTCCTTTACGGTACCGGCGTACTTCTCGCCGTCGGTCAATAGCAACTTTGCCTCGCGGGTAATATTGGCAACCGATGCATCTTTCTGAATCAATTCAGGAACAATTTTCCTTCCCATAATAATATTTATCATCGCGATTGAATCAAGCGTTATCAAATGTTTGGCAATCCGGTATGTTAATCCTCCAGTCTTATAAATTACCACCATCGGCTTGCCAAAAAACGCTGTCTCGACCGTCGCCGTTCCCGATGAAGTTATTACCAGATCAGAGGCATTAATAATCCCCGGCGTCTCCCCGATTGAAATCTTTATTCCCGAATCCGAGATGATATTATCATAGATGGAAAGAGGGACATTATCAATTCCCGCAACAATAAATTCCAAATTCGCTTTCTGTTGCGATAAGCGGCGTGCCGTTTTTATCATCACCGGAAGCATCCGCTTGACTTCCTGAATGCGGGACCCGGGGAGAAGTGCGATAAGCTTTTTCCCTGATTCTATTTTTAATTTGGCCCGGCATGTTTTCGCGTCCGGAAAATCCTTATATCGATCCGTGATCGGATGGCCCACGAATTTTACCGGTATCTGATGGTTCTGATAGAACTCCTCCTCGAAAGGAAAAATCACAAGCATAAAATCAATCAGATTTTTTATTTGGGATACCCGATTCTTTCCCCAGGCCCATACCTGGGGTGATATGTAGTATATAATTGGAATGCCAAGTCGCCTAATTCTCCGGGCCAGACGGAGATTAAAACCGGGATAATCAATAAGTACGATTGCCCCTGGTTTCTTTTTTTCAATTTCTAAGATGGACTGATTTAATAGTTTTCTAAAGAAATTTATCTGCGGAATAATTTCCCAGAATCCCAGAATGGCAAGTTTTTTATAATCGGCCAGCGAGGATAATCCGGCTTCCTGCATCATCGGTCCTCCCAGACCGAAAATATCTATATTACTATCGAAACGTTTTATTTCCTCTATCAGATTTTTCCCTGGGAAATCAGCTGAAGGATCTCCGGCGCTGATAAATATGGATTTTTTATCGTTCATTGGCTTTCATCTTCTCGGCCCCGATCCTGCTTTTGGCAATTACGTCCAGCGCCACAGCAAGCGCATCACGCCCCTCGCGGCCTGACACCGCTACAGGCGCATCCTTTATAATTGACTCGCCAAATGATTTTAATTCAGCCTCGAGCATATCGATCTTTTTATCACCTATCTGCCGGTACCCGATATTTTTGCCCGAATCTCCAAGAGGAATCGTTAAATCGCCTGATGACGTTGCGGGATCAACCATCCGATAAATGTCGACCTGTTTTTCAGACAAATCGAGTGAAAAATAACCGGAGGTTTGAAATATCCGCAACTTTCGCATGGCCTGAAGAGAAATTCGACTGGCGGTCAGATTAGCCACAGAGCCATTTTCAAAAGTCAGCCGGGCATTGGCGATATCCTCGCTGTCAGAAACAACTCTTACCGCCGAGGCGGAAATATCCTTAATGGGCGATTTAATAAAATAAAGCGACAGGTCGATATCATGAATCATTAAATCAAGAACGACGGCGACGTCGGCTCCGCGCGGATTAAACTTGGCCAAACGATGAGCTTCAATAAAACTGGGGCGAATATCGAAATCGCATAGCTTCGCAACCGCCGGATTAAATCTCTCGATATGCCCGACCATGAGTTTGACACCCGCTGCCTCGGCGCACTTGATAATCTCATCGGCCTGTTCAATTGTGGCCGCAATCGGCTTTTCGATCAAAAGATGCTTCTTTTGAGCAATTACTTTCAGCGCAATCTCATAATGATTCGATGTTGTCGCCGCGACGGAAACAGCATCACAGTTTTTGATTAATTCGTCAACGCCGGTGAAAGCCCTGCATCCTATTTCGCGCGACAGTTCCTCCATGCGGGTGTTATCAATATCATAAATGCCCTGAAAATCAAATATTGATATTTGACCGGCCCAGCGGGCATGATGCCGCCCCAGGGCTCCCACTCCTATAACGCCATATTTTATTTTATCCATATCTCTATATAAACAAAACCACCCCTTAGGGTGGTAAAAATTTTAAGAATTTACCAATCTGATTTACGCTTTGACCAACCCTCGCGTTGACGCCTTGATAAAATTTAGAATTTCATTGACTTCATCAGTAAGTTCAATTTCGGCTTTTATTTTTTCCACCGCTTGTGTCGTATTCAGATTCGAAAAAAACAGTATTTTAAATGCATCCCTAAGGATCTTTATTGTTTCCGGAGAAAAACCTCTCCGCCGCAAGCCAATAATATTCACTCCCGCGATTTTCAGAGGATATCCTCCGGCCATTGAATACGGCATAAGATCCTGAACGATTCGGAACCCTCCGCCGGTCATGGAATGCGTCCCGATTTTTACAAATTGATGAACCGGCACCACGCCTCCGACAATGGCATGATCGCCAATATGCACATGCCCCCCCAAATTAACCGAATTGGCCATGATGACATCATCGCCCAATTTGCAGTCATGAGCCACATGAGCATAGGCCATCAACAGACAATTCCTGCCGATGATAGTCGAACCGCTTTCGGATGTTCCTCGATTAACGGTCACATATTCCCGGATTCTGGTTCCGTCGCCGATAATGGCCACCGATTCCTCCCCCTCAAATTTCAAATCTTGTGGGATAGTTCCGATGACGGCACCCTGGAATACCTGAACATTTTTGCCGACTCGGGCGCCATAAGCGATCTGGACATGCGATCCGATTTTGCTCCCTTCATCTATCTCGACATTGCCCTCAATTATCGAGTACGGCCCGATTTCGACCGTATCATGCACCCGGGCATCTTCTGATATAATCGCCGTTTTATGTATCATCGGTCAATTATTGCCGCCATAAATTTGGCTTCGGTTACAACTTTATCATCAACAAAGGTTTTGCCTTCCATGCGGCAAGTTCCCCGGCGCAGCGAAACCAGTTCTATTTCAAAACGAAGCTGATCGCCCGGCTCTACCGGTTTGCGGAATTTCACGTCATCAATTGACATAAAATAAACAAGCTTGGTTTCCGGTTTTCCAAGGGCGTTAAGCAATAACAAGCCGCCGGCCTGAGCCATCGCCTCAACAATTAAAACTCCCGGCATAATCGGGTGATCGGGAAAATGACCCATGAAAAACGGTTCATTGATAGTCACATTTTTCATCGCCACGACCCGCTTTTCAGGCTCCAGGTCGATGATTCTATCGATAAGCAAAAATGGATAACGATGCGGCATAATTTTTAAAATGCCGCTGATATCCATAAAGGCGCTGGATTTTTTGGTCGGAAAACGGCTGGCGATCTGCTTTTTCTGATAGAGTGAACGCAGTTTCTTAACCAGTTCCACATTGGCCTTATGCCCCGACCGGGCCGCCAGTATATGGCCTTTGATAGGCACGCCAATCAATGTTAAATCACCGATTAAATCGACAGCCTTGTGCCGAACCGGTTCATTATCGTAACGCAGAGGGATGTCGTTTATTATTCCGGTTTTACCGACAAATATTTTATCCTTCAAATTGAGCGCTTTGCGAATCCGATCAACCTCTATCTGCCCGCCGTTCAAATCATAAATAACGATGGCATTATCGATCCCGCCGCCCTTGATAAGTCCCTTCTCCCTGAGCTCTTCGGCTTCCGAAAGAAAACAAAAAGTCCGGGCGGGAGCGAATTCTGTAGCGAATTCTTCTTCAAGATTAACCAGTGAAGTGTATTGCGTCCCCAATGCCGGACTGGCATAGTCAATCATAAATGTTAAACGGAAATCGGTCGAGGGCGTTACGACAATATCGACTTTTCTGTCAGGTTCCGAATACGACATGGGAGCGTCGATTTCAAGATACTCCTTATCTTCTTCGAAATCATGAAAACCGGCTTTTTGCAGGAGTTCGACAAAAGGCATCGCCGATCCATCGCCGACCGGAGGTTCCGAACCGGATAACTCAATGAGGATGTTATCTATTCCCAGACCGGTCAGGGCCGCCAGTACGTGTTCAACGGTATGGACTTTGGCCTCGCCGATGCCGATCGTTGTCCCACGGGCGATATCTATGACATGGTCAATATCGGCCGGAATCGGTTCGGAATTGGGAATATCAGTCCGCACGAATTTTATTCCATGATCCGGATTGGCCGGCTTGAACGTAATCCGGCAATTCTCGCCGGTATGCAGACCGACTCCATCAAAACTTATTTCGCGCGTGATGCTTCTCTTTTTTGCGTACATATCCTGCCTTAAAAGTTAGTCATGGTATATAGCCAAATACAAATTCTATTTCAAGGAAAAATTTGATGCGTTTTCGGCCCAATTCAGCTATATTATTATGAGGCTTGACCTTATTGGGAAACTCTGCTGCAATTCGCAAGTAACGGATGGGGCGTATGAAAAAACTAATCACAATTCAAATTCTGTTCTTCATTCTTTTGATTGTGGGAATGACATTATTTTGTATTTCAATAGCTCATGCCGAAAACGAATTGAAAAAATCTCACTTTGATTATAACGAGATTCAGGTAGATAAACCATTCAAGAAATTCGCGCTGCGTCTGGGTGCCGATTATTCTATTCCATATGGTGAATACAATAATCTCATGTCCGGAAGTGGATATGGTGCTGAGTTTACATATTATGTAACCCCGCGTACCGGCTTTAAAATAGGCTGGGAGCGAATGGGGATTGATTACGGCAATGAATCATATGCGGCGACGACACCCCCCTGGGATATTCGCTATCGAATTATTTTTTCAGAAAAGAAAATCTCACCTTTTCGCATAAATATAGCCCTGCACTATCTCCACTCCATAGGCAATGCTATTAATCCAAAAGCCCGGGCTCATCTCGATTTTGGACTTGGTCATTACCGAATGAAGATAACATCCAGACAATCAATCATTGATGATTCCACCGGAGTGGTCCATTCCAATAACTATGATTACGCGAAAAGCCGCATCGCCTTTGAGATGGGAGGCGGATTGATTTTACATCTGATAAATGAGTTCGCTCTGGATTTCGGCTTGTTGCTGTCTTATAACATATCCGGCAGAACCGAAAATATTATTCTCACTCCACCCGCCGAACAATTTACCTTTTTTTACTATGGCTCCAAATATCCCAAATACGATGGTCTGATGAAACTGCAACTGGGTTTAATCTGGTTTTTCTGAGAGTAAGCAAGGTTCATTTCCCAAAATATTAATAAAACTTATTATTAAAAAATACATCTGGCAGCTTGACAAGAAATAAGATAGAGCTTATTATCCTCTATCTTGTAACAAAGGAGGGGACATACCCTTATGAAAACCTCAGTATTAAAATTCATATGTATATCTATTTTAATTATTCTATGGACATCAGGATTTGCACTGGCTGCGAAAAAAGGCACTATTGTTTTAAAAAACGGTGAAACATATGAAAATGCCGAATACAAAATTGACAAAGTGTATAAAACGGTCAAGGTCAAATTACCAGACGGAGAAACAGAGAAAAACTTTAGTTTCTCGAATATCGATGCCATCTATGATTCTGACGGTAAAAACCTGGCGCCGCGCTTATTGGGACGATGGTATGTTCCTAAAACTGAATTCACTCCTGAATCCTCGAGTGAAATAATCGACTCAGTCTCATCTTCTGAAGATACCAGCGATAATTCTCGCCAACCCGAGACTATGCCAAAGAATAATCGACAAAACTCAAATTGGCTATCTGAAGAAAGTGATCATTATAAACATCTTACCCGTCGTCTCTGGAACGCCGCATTTCGTTTTGGCGGCCAATATTCGGTACCGTTGGGGTCGTGGTTTCAAGGCATTAATTCCGGTCCGGGCTTCGATATAACATCTATGTTTTCTATTACTCATCAAATCGCAATAAGATTTGATTTTACCAAATCTGGACTGAATGTTAGTGAAAATTATATCTCCTTTTATTCAATGGATCCGTCATTTTCGATTGTCGATCAAAAAACAACTATGGGCGTTCACCGTTTTTATGTCTCGGGAGTTTATTATAACCGCTTCGACCGCAATCGACTTGATGGAGGTACGATTTTTTACGCATGGTCGGGACTGGGCGCAGCGGTTCACAAAATGAGCTATGAGGGGACTCTGGTAGATAACACAACCAACGAACAATTTCACGATAAAATCGAAGATACGATTTCAAAATTCTCATTATACAATGGGGTCGGCTTTATCTTTTTGCTTTCGAAAAAAGTAGGCATTGATGTCACGGCGTCACTGGATTATATCTTTATCGGCACAATAGAAAGCCATTCTGGCTACTCTGATGTCCAGACCGCGGGAATAATCGATTTCAAACTCGGTTTTGTATATTTTATTTAATTAAGGAGGAAAAGACGTGAAGAATTACATATTTGTCTTATTCGGATTAATTTTAATGTTGGCGCTTTTTTCGGGTTGCGCCAATTATGTCATCACGCAGGAGCTTGAAGCTGAATTTAGTGATTCACCTAAGGCTTATGTAGGTGAAATCCGCGATGCGCTTCCTTTAGATACTCCTACCGACAAAAAACCATCACTCGAAGATATTGAAAAATTCAAGAATTATTTATCCGATGAATTACTAAAAAAGGAATTTTTCACAATCGCGACATCAGCGACTTTAAAAGGCATGGATTATGAATTAACGGGCGCTATCATAGACTATAAAAAAGGCAGCGGGTTTGTACGGTTTTTATTTGGAACTTTTGGCGGGGGCCAGGCAAAAGTTACCACACTATTGGAATTGAAGGAAACCAGATCTGGCCAAATTATTTTTTCCGGAAATTTCAAGGGTTTCGTTGGCAGCTATGGCGAATCTGGAGATAAGATGTTCGAACGCGTTGCCAAAGATTTTGCCAAAGCATTGAGGAAACGGGTGGAAAAACAAAGGAAAAATCAATAGGGATATCTATTCCAACTCACGAATAGCTTTTATAACATCATACGGTTCTTTGGCAGCCATCAGCTTCTCGCTGAGGCCGTCAAACATGATCATTTCGGATAAAGATTTAAATGCTTTTAAATAAAGAGTGTCTTCATAGGGCGGTGCGGCCATTATGAAGAAATGATTGACCGGCAACCCGTCAATGGCATCATATTCATAACCTTCCAGACTGCGAGCGTAACCAACCATAAACTCCCGGGCCTGCATCGAGCGGATATGGGGCACGGCGAATCCGCTTCCGATTCCGGTTGACGCTTTTTTCTCACGATTGATAAAATCAAGAAACAGCTTGTTCCTGTTTCCGATTTTATCAGCCGGATCGAGAACATCAATCAATTCGGTCAGCAGAGCTTCCTTAGCCGACAAAATCCACTTTTTCCTGCTGCCGTTCTCGGCCATCTCAGGGAGTTTAGTGGACATGTCAAGCTTTATCAGCCCGGCGCTCATATGTCGCGAAATATTAAATCCCATAGCTATATTTATCGGCTAAAGCCGCCCAAAAATTAGATTACTATAAGCTATAAACGCTTTTCAGTCAAGAACGTTCATTAAAAGTTCCCATGTGATAAAATTAAATGACGACATCGGGCTTGACATCGCATATCGAATTAAATAGTTTTTCCTGCGGATGGACCCAAAAGGAGTGTCTTGAACCTGTTAATCTTTGACTAAAACATTCCGATTTACAGGGAATAAACACGGATTTATCGATTTATGGTTAAGGAGAATAATTGGCAAAATATTCCGAATTCAAAAGAACCGCAACCTGCGGTGATTTGACTCAATCACACATCAAGAATAAAGTAGTACTAAACGGCTGGGTTCAGGAATATCGCAACCTGGGCGGACTTTTGTTTATAGATTTGCGCGACCGCTACGGCATAACACAGGTCGTTTTTCACCCCGAGCATGTTGCCAATGAAATTATGCAAACGGCCGCTTCCTGCAGGCATGAGTTTGTAATCGCCGTTAAAGGCATTGTCAAAGCTCGTCCGGAAGGGACCGTCAATCCCAAAATGAAAACGGGTGAAATTGAAGTCGAATGCAATGAAATTGAAATATTATCCGAATCGGAAACGCCCCCGTTTGAAATCGCCGACGAAACCAATGCGCGGGAAGAACTGCGGCTTGAATACCGATACCTTGATTTACGACGCAATCCGCTTCAGGAAAAAATGCGCATTCGCCACGAAGCGTCAATCGCCGTGAGAGAATACTTGAACAGTCAGGGTTTTTATGAAATTGAAACCCCCCTTATGATGCGCTCCACACCCGAAGGAGCGCGTGACTATGTCGTTCCCAGCCGCGTTCAGCCGGGAAAGTTTTATGCTCTCCCCCAGTCGCCGCAGCTTTTGAAACAGATACTGATGATCGCCGGTTACGATAAATATTTTCAACTGGCTCGATGTCTGCGCGATGAAGATTTACGGGCCGACCGCCAGCCGGAACATACCCAAATCGATATGGAAATGTCGTTTGTCACGCAGGATGATGTATTCGCCAACGCCGAAGGCATGTTCGCGCACTTATGGAAAAAAGTTTTAGACATTGACATAAAAACGCCATTCCCTCGCTATACCTATGAGGAAGTAATGAACCGCTGGGGAATTGACAAACCTGATGTAAGGTTTGGCATGGAGTTATTTGATTTAAGCAATGAAGTCGCCGGATGCGGCTTTAAAGTATTCACATCAACTCTTGAAAATGGCGGGCGCGTCAAAGGTATAACGTATAAAGGCGGGGGCTCATTATCGCGCAAACAGGTTGGTGAATTGGAAAATCTGGCAAAAGAATTCGGCGCCGGAGGTCTGGCCTATTTTCTCCGTGCCGAAGATGGCGATAAAAGCCCGATAATGAAATTTGTTGGCGAAGAAACGGCCGCAAACATTTTCAATAAGGCCAAAGCTGAACCGGGCGACGCCGTTTTTATCATTGCTGATATGCCGATTAAAACCGAAGCAATTCTGGGGCAATTACGGCTGCACTTGGGAAAACAAGGCAACTTAATGGATAAATCACAATGGGAATTTTTATGGGTAACAAAATTCCCTCTTTTCGAATACAATGAGGATGAGAACAGATTTGATGCCATGCATAATATTGTATCGAGCCCATGCGAAGAAGACATAGATCTGCTCGATAAAGGTTTTTCTACTGATTTATCTCCGTCAGATATCAATCACCCCTGGCGAAAAATACGGGCCGACCAGTACGATCTGGTATTAAACGGAAGCGAGATTGCGTCGGGAGGTATTCGAATTCATCGCAGCGGCCTTCAAAAGAAAATACTTAATATCCTGGGTATGTCTGACGAACGGGCAGAGAGAATGTTCGGGTTTTTATTAAAAGCCCTCAAATACGGAGCTCCCCCCCATGGCGGACTGGCCCCCGGTTTGGATCGAATCGTTGCGCTGATGACAGGATCTGATTCTATCCGCGATGTAATTGCTTTCCCAAAAACGACCAATGCTTCATCTTTAATGGATGGAGCCCCGGATTATATCGACGAAGAACAATTGCGCGAACTGGGGCTTAAAATCGTATATAAATCAGAGGAATAAGTGGCAACCGATAAATCGACAATTATTAAAGAATTCGACCTGCATGATATTGACCAGCGGATATTGTTCGGCCAAAATGACAAGTACAGCCAGTTAATCGAATCCCAGTTCAACGTAAAAATCATCGCCCGGGGCGAAAAGGCTATGGTTGAGGGAAAAGATAATGAGGTCAAAAACGTCATTCTCCTTTTTAACGACATGACTGAAAGAATGAACGCCGGACATAATCTCACTGAACGCTATCTGCGTTATGCTATCGATATGGTGAAAGAAGAGGGTCGCGGTCCGGCTGAATCTCTGAACGGGGAAATAAACAATGCCGTAACCCGCATTGTCAAAGCCCGAACTCTTGGCCAAAAAAAGTACCTTGAGGCAATCGATAAATTTGATATTGTTTTTTCAATCGGTCCGGCCGGAACCGGAAAAACTTATCTGGCCGTGGCCCAGGCAGTGGCCGAGTTAAAGAAAAAATCTGTCAAACGAATTATCCTGGTACGGCCGGCGGTCGAAGCGGGAGAATCGCTGGGATTTCTGCCCGGCGACATTAAAGCCAAAATTGATCCTTATCTGCGCCCAGTCTATGATGCCCTGCATGAACTGATGCCGGCTGAAAAAATAACAAAACTGATAGATCTGGGCGTAATTGAAATTTGCCCCCTGGCGTTTATGCGAGGACGAACGCTTAACCGGTCATTTGTTATTCTCGATGAAGCGCAGAACACAACCCTTGGCCAGATGAAAATGTTTCTAACCCGGCTCGGAGATGGATCCAAATCGATAATTACCGGAGATATAACTCAAATTGACCTCGATAAAAAAATACCTTCAGGATTGGTAAAAATCCGTAAGATTCTTGAAGGCATTAAGGGAATTGAGTTCGTTTACCTGACTCCAAAAGATGTCGTCCGGCATCGACTGGTACAGGATATAATTAACGCATACGCCCGTTATGAAGACAAGGCAAAACGGGCCAAGGGCAATTAAATTCAGGCGGCCAAAAAACCAGAATGAGAAAACTGCTTTTAAAACTTAAGCGCGTAATAAAACGCACTTTTAAGGTCAAGGAAGAAATTGACATGGTCGCTGCGAGGAGGCGCAGCCGCCTGCTTGTCAAATTCCTCATGGGTCTTATCTCAATAATCCTCATTACCTTGCTTTATCCCATGAAAGATATGCGCGGTCCGCTTGATGTCCCGATTGAAGGGGAAATCGCTCTCGATAATATTATTGCTGATTTTTCGTTTGATATTCAAAAAGACCGGGCTAACTTTGAAGAAGAACGAACGATGGCCATTCGCAGTACGCCTTTGTTTTTTAATTACCGCGAGGAAATTGCCATTAACGGAAAAAAATCCCTGCATAAATTATTTGCCACGGCCGACTCATTAAAGTCTTTGCAGAATCTGCCGGTCGATTCAGCCATAAAAACCCTCAACCAGATTTTTTCTTTTGTACCCTCAAAGTGGTTGGAGAATTTAATAAACAGCGATGCCCCCCTCAAGTTTGCCGGTCTGCTTGATACGATTTTATCGGACAGTATCTATTATTATGGGGTGATGAATGATCGTGCGAATCTGCCTGCCTCCGAATTCAATTCAATTATTATGAAAAAACCCGGGCGGGATCTGCTGATGATTCGCAACCAGTTATTAGATCTTCAGGGTGCCTATAATAAGTTATTGGAAACTCTGAATAATTATCCCAATATTTCCGACTATGATTTGGAAACTCTCTATCAAATAGGCCGCCATTTTATACTGCCAAATGCTAACTTTAACGAAGAGACCACCAATGCTGCCAGGGACAGTTCGGTGGCAAATATATCGACCATTGAAAGGCATGTTTCTAATGGGGACCTAATTATCAGACGGGGCGTCAGAGTCGACGCCTCGCAATCCCGCATATTGAATGCCTATGCGCTTGAACTGCAAAAGATGGCGGCAGAAAGAGGCTGGTTTCAGGCTGTTCTGCCCATATTTTCCAGGCTGATTTTAATTTTTTCGGTTATTCTTCTACTCTACCTATTCTTTTATCACTTCCGTCCCGATGTCTATTGGTCGAATAATAAAATGCTGGCAATTCTGATTATAATTGGTTTGGAGCTCTTTCTTGTAAATTTCGTAGCTGTGCGACTGGTGCCTTCGGTATATCTCTACCCTATTGCGATTTTATCAATCTTAATTTCGGTTCTTTTTGACACCCGCCTGGGCGTTGTTATTACACTGTTAGTCGCGCTTCTATTGGGAATATTGAATCGCTTCAATTTTTCAATTACTCTAATCGCCTCTATTACAGGAAGCATTGCCTGTTTCTCAGCCGGTGAGGTCAGGCGGAGAAGTGAGTTTTACCGCATTATAATTACATTGTCTCTTACTTATGCTGTCATTGCGGCCGTCGTAGAATCATTAAAACTATCCCCAGCTGAGGATATATGGACCAATGTCGGTTATGGCTTGGCCAACGGCCTTGTGGCTCCTCTTTTAACCATTGGAATCTTGCCATTTTTTGAATCTCTATTTGGCTTTTCAACTAATATTACCCTCCTCGAATTGGCCGATCTGAACCAGCCGCTGTTGAAAAGGCTGGCCATGGAAGCCCCCGGCACGTATCATCATTCTATCGTTGTCGGAAACCTAGGGGAGGCGGCGGCCAAAACCATTGATGCCAATCCTCTTTTGACTCGCGTCGGCGCCTATTATCACGATATCGGAAAAATGGAAATCCCTGAGTATTTTGTTGAAAATCAATTGGGAATAAAATCAAAACATGATTCGCTAAATCCAACTATGTCCGCTCTGGTTCTTGCCTCTCATGTCAAAAAAGGCCGATTGATGGGCGAGGAAGCCGGGTTGCCCGATGCCGTCCTGAATTTTATCGAAGAACATCACGGTACTACCCAGATGTCATATTTTTATAATAAAGCCATAGAAATGGATTTGCCCATTGGGTCTGATGATGAATTCCGCTATCCTGGCCCGAAACCGCAGTCAAAAGAAACAGCAATAATTATGCTGGCTGATTCGGCCGAAGCCGCCAGCCGTACTCTAGATAACCCCACCTCGGCCCGCATTAGGAATTTGATCCAAAAACTGATCAACAGCAAATTTACATCCGGTGAACTGACGCAGTGCGAACTGACATTAAAAGATTTAAATGATATCCGGGAAGCTTTCGTCAAGATACTAATCGGCGTCTTCCATCATCGGATTCCATATCCCAAAAAAGAAGGAGATGAAAACGAATAATGGACGAAAGTCGATTATTTTCCAGGCAGCGCGGTCGACTTCCCCGAAAGAAATCAATTGCGCTTGCCGATTACATCCTCCGTAAAGAAAAAGCCAAACTTTCAATCAATATAATTTTCTGCGATGATGCAGATGTAACCGAACTTAATTCCCGATTCAGACATCAACATCGATCAACGGATGTTTTGTCATTTAATTCAGATCCGGATCTGGAAATATTGGGCGAAGTTTATATTTCCATTGAAACTGCCAGGCGGCAGGCCAACGAATATCAAGCCACTTTGACCGATGAAATCCTGCGCTTGGTTTGTCACGGTGTTTTGCATTTATGCGGTTATGAGCATTCAGCAAAAACTGAACGAGAAATTATGAGAAAACTTGAGGATAGATATTTATCCGATTTCCCCGGAGCAAAAAATGCTTGAACTATTATTTTATCTAATTGGCTCCAGCGCTTTACTTTTTGTAGGCTATCTGGTATCGGTTTATACGAACTCCATTTATATTGATCCTGATGAGGTAAAAGATATATTTCCCGAAATTTCGGACCGCCGACGTAAACGTTTGGAAAAATTTATCTCCAATCCCAGGGTATTTTTTCAAATCGGTCGATTAATCCGCGTTTCGGCTTCAATCCTTCTGGGGGCTATTGCGGTTCTGATCGTATTGGATTTGAAACAGTTAATTCCGATACCTTCTTTTAGTTTTTATATCATCATAATTCCATTATTCTGGATTTTAACGGCAACATTTTTTATCTATTTCCCCCGCAGAATCACTATTGAGCAGGCCCGAAGCAAGCTTATCCGTTTCCTCCCCCTGATGAATCTGATTTATATTTTATCTTTGCCGGCTCTTCATATTTTTTCAAAAATATCCCCGTCCGATCAGCCCAACGATATTACCGAAGATCAAAAAGACGATATTGTTGAAAGGGCTATCGAAACCCTGGCCGAATCAGCCGGGATTTCATCTCCCATAATTGAAGAGGATGAAAAGGAAATGATCCACCAGATCTTCCAGCTTGACGTTACCGAAGCTGAGGAGATTATGATCCCCCGCTTTAACATCACCGGAATTGAGATAAACGCAAAGCTCGGCGAAATACAGAAAATCGTCGGTGAATTCGGGTATTCCCGCTACCCGGTTTATAAAGAATCAATTGATAATATTATCGGCGTTCTTTATGTCAAAGATTTACTCCTCCTGGATGAATCGACCCGCCAGAATTTTGCCTTAAAAGACCATATTCGCCAACCTCTTGTTATTGGTGAACATAGAAAAATCGATGAGCTTTTGGCTGAATTTAAAAGGTCAAAAACTCATTTGGCCATCGTTATCGACGAATTTGGCGGGATTGCCGGATTGGTCACGCTTGAAGATATCCTTGAGGAAATTGTCGGTGAAATTGAAGATGAACACGATCCTGAACAAATTCGCGATATTGTCATGCTGGATAATGGAAGTCTTGAAGTATCAGGCGCTTGCCCTCTGGATGACCTTGCTGATGAGCTTGATATTGAGCTGCAACAGGATGAATTTGAAACTGTTGGTGGTATGATATACGATAAGGTGGGTTCAGTACCCCCTGAAGGAACGTCCCTCCATTGGAAAAACTGCAAGCTTACGGTAACTCAACTGGACGGCCAGAGAATTGTCAAAATCCTGGTTATTCCCGGAAATTCCGAAAACCTATAAACCAGAAAAATCCAACCAAATTTGTGAAAAATCGTACAATGAAGTACTTATGCCGACGTATAAGTATTTTAATTGGGACGGGAACCGGATATGGTAGAATCCGTAAAAGAATTTTGAGTACAATGAAAAATAAATTTAAACTTGACAGGCTCGAAAATAGTCTTATTATAAGAAGTTATCCTTTATTGGAGGAAACAAATTGAGAGCGGGGATTTTTGGCGCCAAAAGGCGCCTTGTTTCTTCAGTGCTGTTTGCCATCTTGTATATTTTTGTGGGCATCATCATCGCCTCGATGCTGGATTTGCCGGTAAAACCGTTTGCCGAAAACAGAACTGAAATTGTCGCTCAGGATTCATCTTTCAGCCGCCCGGCCGACTTTTCAACTCCTTTTATTAAAGTCGTCTCGAAAGCACGCGACGCGGTCGTGAATGTCACCGCGGAATCTGAACGCCGCGGTTATGGAATCGATGAATATTTTCGGTTTTTTGGAATGCAGCATCCGCGAACGCAAAAATCTTTTGGAACCGGATTTATCTTCCGGGAAGACGGTTATATTTTGACCAATAATCATGTCATTGCCGGCTCCAGTCGAATTCAGGTAACCACATCAGATAATGCCGTTTATGAAGCTGAAATTGTCGGAAATGATCCCGAGACTGATTTGGCTGTTTTGAAAATTGACCCTCGCACCGATTTACCGGTAATTGCATTCGGACATTCCAAAGATCTGCAAATTGGCGAATGGGTTGTGGCTATCGGAAATCCTTTTCCACAAACAGGCCTTGACAGGACGGTTACCGCTGGAGTCGTTTCAGCTACCGGTCGGCGTAATTTCCGCTTTGCTGATGGGAACGTCGTTTATCAGGACTATATTCAAACTGACGCCACCATTAATCCTGGAAATTCGGGCGGACCGCTTCTAAATCTTAAAGGTGAAGCCATCGGAATTAACGCCGCCATTTCATCTCCGACAGGAGTTTCGGTTGGAATCGGTTTTGCGATTCCTATTGATTTCGCACGAGCGATTGTTCCCGATTTAATCGCCCACGGCAATGTTTCGCGCGGATGGCTGGGTGTCAGCGCCATTGATGTTCCCTATGAAATGGCTGAAGAATTGAATATTGAAGGTCCGGCGGTAATGTTCGAGCAGGTTCTCCACAATTCACCGGCATCAAGAGCTGGATTGAAACCGCGTGATATTTTGCTAAAATTCGACGGACATTCTGTCAAAAACTCCGATGATTTTAGCTTTCAGGTCGCCAGTACTGCCATCGGCGATACTGTTGAACTGGAATTGGTGCGCAATGGTGAACCTTTTAACCTTAAGGCTGAAATCGGCAATAGAAACCTTGCCCTTCAAACGGCTAATTCCCCGCGCCAGCAACCATATTCTGAAGATTACTGGCTGGGCATGGAAGTCGCGAATTGCTCGCCTCAAACCGCCAATCAACTCGGCGTTGATTGCCCTCCATCAGGAGGAGTAATCGTAACCAATGTGATCAGCGGTTCTCCGGCCTACAACAGAAACATCGTTCCCGGCGTAATTATAATGGAGATCGACAAGTTTGAGATAAATGATATCCGCGATTATCGCGAAGCGGTTGATAAATTGAAAGATAGAAAAAAATCTATTTCGTTTATAATCTACGATACCGAGGGAAATACTCGCTGGGTTGGAATTAAGCCAAATCGGTAATTTTTCCCTAACTTATAGATGAGGAGGAGCCTTAAACTAAGTGGCTAAACAATCAAGACGATATCGGGACGAAGACCGTTCCCTGGATCTATACCTTCGGGAAATAGGATCCACCCCATTGATTACCGCTCAGGAAGAAGTGAGGTTGGCTCAACGCATTCGCAAAGGCGACAAAACCGCTTTGGAAAAATTGACCAAAGCCAATTTGCGCTTTGTTGTCAGCGTGGCCAAAAATTACCAGAATCAAGGTCTCTCTCTGGCGGACTTAATCAATGAGGGGAATATCGGCCTTATCAAAGCCGCTAAGCGTTTTGATGAAACGCGCGGTTTTAAATTCATTTCGTACGCGGTCTGGTGGATTCGCCAGGCGATTTTGCAAGCCCTGGCCGAACAGAGCCGGATTGTCAGACTTCCCCTGAACCGAGTCGGAACCTTGCACAAAATTGGCAAGGTATCATCCCGCCTTGAGCAAACCTTTGGGCGCAATCCGTCACCCGAGGAAATTGCCGACAAGCTGGAACTGACCGAAAACGAAGTATCTGATACGCTGAAGATTTCCAACACGCATCTGTCTTTGGATCAGCCGTTCTCGGTTTCTGAAGATAATTCGCTGATTGACATTCTCGAGGACGAGTATCAGCCGGGACCCGATGAAGCGCTTCTTGATATGTCGCTCCGGGTAGAAATCGATAAGGCTTTGGATACTCTGACGCCTCGTGAAGCCGAGGTCATCAACCTCTATTTTGGCCTCAATGCTGAAAAAGCGCTAACGCTGGAAGAAATCGGCACGCGCTTTAATCTGACCCGTGAACGAGTCCGGCAGATTAAAGAAAAGGCAATTCGCCGACTGCGCCATGCTTCGCGCAGCCGTTCGCTTCGCGCGTATTTGAGTTAAGAAAAAACTAAAATATATCTAAATCAAAATCCCTGCCTTTTCCAAAGCAGGGATTTTTTTATTGCACCATCCCTCGTCTGTCATTCCCGAGAGCGGAGCCCTAATGGGCGGAGCGAATCGGGAATCCATGCGGTAATCGGAAAACAGGCTTTTGCCTGTTCCCCTCTTCGAGAGGGGTGGCTCGAGCGGTATAGACCGGATAGATAGGTAACAGTTTAGACCGGTGACATAGGTAACAGGTATATTACGGCATAATTGAAGGAGGTTTGGTTATGTCGTGGAAAGAGACCTGTCCTATGGATGAAAAAGTTAAGTTTTTAAATTATTA
>JBDREQ010000065.1:0-14297 GCA_043819555.1 Candidatus Zixiibacteriota bacterium
CCCTTTTGAATTGGCAGGCCCACAATGAAACGAGTGCCTTTATCCTGAACGCTGAGCGCCTCGATGGTACCGCCCAATTTTTCAACAATATCACGGGTAATTGACAGGCCAAGTCCTGTTCCAAACTCGCCTTTAGTGGAATAAAATGGTTCAAAAATATGTTTCAGATTTTCTTCAGATATGCCAGCCCCGTTATCGGTAATGGCTATCACGACTCCCTTATTTTGGCGATTGGCCAGTGAAATATCAATCTTGCCTTCTTCTTCCACGGCAGCAATTGCATTACTTAGCAAATTAAGAAATACCTGCTGCAATTGCCCGCGATCGCTTTCAATATGCGGTACGTCTTTTTGGAAATCATAGTTGATTTCTATATTGCGGTGGCCCAGTTCCGTCGATTGAAATCCGACTACTTCTTTTAGCAGCTCGCTTAGCTCGATGAATTCTTTTTTGACTTCCATCCGCTTGGCAAAACCCAGCAGCCGATGTGTCACCTGGGAACAACGATCCACCGATTTCGTGATAGTATCCACCTGACTGAGGATTTTATCCTTCATAGGAAAGTCATTATGGTAAGTAATGATATCCTGAATCAACCCGGCCTTTTCATTAATTATGGCCATAGGATTGTTTATCTCGTGAGCAACGCCGGCAGCCATGCGACCGATTGTGGCCATTTTATTGGTATATTCTATATTATGAAAAGTGCGGACACGGCGTAGATCTGCCTCACGGAGTTGTTTGGTCATATGGGCCGATTCATATAATATCACGATCAAAATTACGGCAGAACTCAACAGCAAAAACCAGAGCACGTCGGAACGATGCTGAAGCCAATGACGGAAGGGATGATCCAGTTTTTTCAATACCATGAGGATAAACGGGGTTCCTTCGATATAGGCGTACCCGGCGCTATAAATCACGCCGTTTTCTTCGCGCTCCTCTACTACTTCACGTTTTCTCGAAGCGGTCGGGACAACGATATCAGCCTTTTGGAGTACCGGACCGTAAAATATGGATTCAGTCTGTAGAATCCCATCACTATTGACAATAAACACATCGGTATTGCGATCATAGTTAAATGAATATACCTGGCGATTGACCAGTTCCATATCAATCGTGCTTCGAATAATATAATAGTCGCCCGGCTTTCGTTCATTTTTAAAAGCAATCACAAAATGTGGGAAATTTCGATGCCCCATAAAGACATCGCTCACATGCGCTCCTCTCAGAATGACTTCGTGAAACCAGCTTTGATCTTTGTAATTACGGCCTTTAAGATCGTAGGGACCGGAATAATGCGTCTGGACCCCGTCGGGATTAATTACGCCAAAATCTACAAATCCGCCAAAAGAATTTTTGAGGTTCTGGAGGGTCGTCGCCGTCATCGTGTCACTGGCTAAATCGGCGTAAGATCTTTCCTGAATTATCAACAATAGCGCAGACTGTCTTTCCTCAATAACCGATTCCAGCGTTCTCTTGGTATTTGAGAGGATTTGAGAAACCGAGAAATTACTTTCTGCCCGATAGGCTTCGCGATCTTGAAAATAATTGATGCCCGCCAGAATAACGAGGGGCACTAGAGCGACAAGTGACGTGATCGAGGCTATATTGCGCCGTAATTTACGATAGCGCGGCATTCGAGTACCGGCCAATTCCGGCGGGAGAGCAGTTCCCATTTCATGTTCGTTTTGATTCAGCATATTCGAAACATCATTAATAGTATCGCGATTTTTCGATGAATGGCTTTAAATTAATCGCCGTCTTCATCCTTACTCTTCTCTTGACTGCTTTTTTTAATGGCTCCATAGGCCTCGCGCATTATCCCGGCAAGGACATTTACATTAACCGGCTTTTGGAGATAGGCGAAGGCTCCCAATTCCTCCGCCTGTTGTCTTTCCCGATCAGAACCATGACCCGTTAAAATAATAACCTGGACTTCCGGATGATCCTGCTTTAGTCGCCTCAGTACCTCCAGTCCGTCAATCCCGGGCATCATTAGATCAAGAACCATCACATCCGGTTTATTCTCCCTGACCATGTCCAGGGCCTGCTCGCCATCATATGCAATTGATGATTCCAGGTTTCTGGTCTTCAGTCTCTCGGAAAGCGTATTAACAAAATCCTTTTCATCATCGACCAGCATAAATTGAGGCGGTGTTTCTATATTTGACCAGGGGTTGATTGATTCCATTTTATATTTGGAACCTCGCTGAGTGGTGACTTCCCTGACCCCGTCAATTTTCAGGGTTTCTTGAATCAATTTTCTGCGATAGTTTTCCATTCTCACAATATTTTCGTTTATGGATAAAATAACGTGCCCATCCTCAGAATGAACGTCGACCAAAAAACCTGCCCTGACCAGTTCCAATTCGACTCTAGCCGAAAGCAGAAAATCGCGGCATGCCTTTTGGGATTGATCGGTGGTTCTTACGGCATCATTTTTTGAGTAGTCACAAATGGATTTGACGGCTTCATCACATGGCGTTTTGTCAACGGCAATCACCATATCATACAGCTTTTCCGAATAAGCCGATTGTTCAAAGAGATATTCGGTGCATTTATGATTACGCCGGTCATCATCATTAATAAGGCGCAAAGTTCTTTTTTCTGACTCGCCGGTTTCTTTACAACCAACCTTAGTCCGGTAATCAAGATTGGCAATAAGACATATCCTCAATACATGGGAGATGGTTCGCGGAATCAGATGGCCAACACATTGCCTGAGCATAACATTGTCCTGCTGAATCAGTTCGGATAATACTACTTTGATAAAAGCCAAGTTTTTCTGGCGCTCATGAGTCATTACATTAAAAAGGGGATCGGGGCCATAAAGCGATTTTGCCAATTTGGCAGGTTCAACTTGAAAACGGCGAAAAGTTTCCTTCAATAAATATTCGTCTATAATCCGATAACTTAGTCGTTGACATACATCGGTTGCAATTTCTTCCGTATGGCAAAAAAATCCTCCGAATATTGTAATGATCGCCATGGTCACCTCGCCCAATATGAATTCTTCGTATTCCAAAAGCATATTAAGTCAACAGTTGCCAATTTGCAAGTTCTAAAACGTGGTTATTTTGTTCCCTTTTCTTGAATAAATTTTCAGTAATTTTTAAAAAACGACTTGCCGGTCCAATATGTTTCTTTTAACTTTGTCCTCAAAGCCTTTTTATTGATGTGGCAAATCACTGTTTGGTGATCGACCTTTTCAGGGAAATTGATTCCCTATCTTAAAGGTACTAAACAGATCACTTTCAGACCATGCGGGAGATCGAGGCTTAGCAGGTGAAATTTAATTTTTTAACACATTTTTGTCCCTTTCTTGATTGGTTTCACAAATACGACCTTGAACGATTTCGTTCAGATTTAATTGGCGGCTTGACTGTAGCGTTAGTGCTTGTTCCCCAATCTATGGCATACGCTCAATTGGCTGGCCTACCCGCCTACTATGGCCTTTATGCCGCCTTTCTCCCGCCGGTAATGGCGGCTCTATTCGGCTCCAGCCGGCAGTTGGCCACCGGCCCCGTAGCAGTTGTTTCTTTAATGACGGCAACGGCACTCGAACCACTAGCGACGGCCGGCAGTGAACAATATATAGCCTACGCTATTCTACTTGCCCTTCTGGTAGGAATATTTCAGTTTTTACTTGGAGTCTTGCGTCTTGGACTGGTAGTGAATTTTCTATCGCACCCGGTGATCAGCGGATTTACAACCGCAGCGGCCATTATCATTGCCACCTCACAATTATCCAAGTTATTTGGCGTCTATGTTGACAGCGCGGAACATCATTATGAAACGATTTATAACGTATTAATATCGGCCATTGCATACACTCATTGGCCGACGCTGGGGCTTGCGTCTCTGGCCTTTGCCATTATGTTCTTTTTGCGCCGTTTGATGCCACGAATTCCCAACGTTCTGATTGCAGTTGTCATTACAACTTCCATTTCCTGGGCGACCGGATTCGAAAAAAATGATTGTATCGAGATCAATCAAATCGAATCCAGGGAGACACAAGAATTGATTGCCGCCTTCAATAATTCATATCGCCTACAACACGAAAAAGCAAACCATCGAGTAATGCTTATGCATCGAGCGGATTCTGTTGAAAGTAAAAATGGGAGTCGCTCTCTCGCGTTTTTAAAAATAAGCCATGAGCTGGCGCAGATTAATATGGAGTTGGAGGATATCCAGGCTGCGATACGCAGGCATCGTATGATGCTCCGGCAAATGTTTTTTGTGCAATCCGACAGTGACGGCACAAAGAATAAGTATATCCATTTCGAAGCTGTAGAAAATTCAAAACAGTCAGGCATAATTTGGCGAATTAAGGTAGGTTATAATGTAATTGAAACCGATTCGCTGATTTTGACCGGAGGCGGGGCCGTAGTCGGTAATATTCCACAGGGACTACCGAAGTTCCAGTTACCGTTTTTTAATATTTCCACTGCCTTAACTTTATTTCCTATGGCTATGATCATTTCACTTCTTGGCTTCATGGAAGCTATATCGATAGCAAAGGCTATGGCGGCCAAAACCGGACAAAGACTCAATCCAAATCAGGAACTTGTTGGCCAGGGGATAGCCAATATTCTGGGTTCATTTGCCAGGAGTTATGCCGTTTCGGGATCTTTCTCTCGCTCGGCCGTAAATATTCAGGCTGGCGCTGTAACTGGACTTTCGAGCGTAATTAGCGGCATGATCGTGATGATAGTTCTTCTATTTCTCACGCCGCTCCTGTATTATCTTCCTCAATCAGTCCTGGCAGCGATTATAATGATGGCCGTTGTCGGTCTTATAAACTTCAAATCCTTCATTCATGCCTGGCGGGCTCAAAAATATGACGGCATCATTGGGATTTGCAGTTTTATCGGAACGCTTGTCTTTGCCCCGCATCTTGACCGAGGCATTTTGATTGGCGTGGTTCTGTCTTTGCTGCTCTATCTTCTTCGAAATATGAAACCGGTGCTGGCAATGTTATCGCTTTATTCTGACGGCGCCTTTAGAAATAGAACCCGTTTTGACCTCCCGCAATGCTGTCATATCGCTGTTATAAGATATGCCGGTTCTCTCTTTTTTGCAAATGTCAGTTATCTGGAGGACAGAGTCCTTGAAACTGTCAGAAATATGCCGAAGCTGAAACGTGTGCACATTGTCGGCAATGGGATAAACGAACTTGACGCCAGTGGAGTCGATATGCTGGAGACTCTTATCGAAAGGCTTAAAGGTAGTAATCTGAGTTTATCCTTTAGTGGATTAAACGACTCTGTTTACGATACCATGCGGAGAACCGGTTTGTTGGCTCAAATCGGAAAGGAAAACTGCTTTCAAAATACAGCTCATGCAATTAATAATATCTGGGAAAAAGCACATGATAATTCAAGTGAAAAAAATTGCCCCCTGAAATATATGCCCACCATGAAACTGGAAGTTGACGAAAAAATTAAGAGTAAAATGCAGAAACGATTCGGTCGAAAAAACGATTGATGGTCACTTCCCACACAGTGAAAGTAAGCATTTCAAAAAAATGGCAGGGTATCCCAAAGTGATGCAATTGATTATAAATTGGCGTGCCGTAGTTGAAGATCTTCGAAATTATTTGAGGCAGGTTGCTTGAACAATTAGACCTGCAGTATTCGTGATTGGCATGCAGTCAACGTGGTTTTTATTGATCTTCAATTATCAGCGTTTAAGCCGAGAAATAAGCCATCCAAGAAAATTCAAAAATAGTAAAATACCACCTACGTTCCTGATTATATCACCAGTATTTTGGTATGGGGATAGGCTGGTTTTGATGGAATCATAGAATCGCTGATCCTCAATTGAAGCTATATGAAGTGTGTCTGTGACATTGATCGTCAAGGTGTCATTTTTAAAAATCGAGCCAATTTCTTTGGGGTAATTAAGGAGAATTCTAATCTCATAAGGATAAGAATCGGGCTTAAAGTTGGGCGGAAACTTGAATACTACGATGGGTTCTATTTTCTCTTCAGTACGATCAAAAATTCCTGATCCGATGGTTGTATTAATTGAATTTCCCCACTGGAAGTATCCTTCAATTTTTGTATATAAGGATGTAATTTCGGTATCACTAATTGGATCCCATAACCGAATTCTCGAGGCAACAGGGTACCAATATCCATTAATTGACTCACCCGGAGAATCGAGTGATAATTTCATTACATCATTAACTGTTGGAGCAATAGGTGAAACGTTTTTATTGACTTCAAACGGAATTTTTGAAGAAAGCACTGATCCGGTAATCGCAGTAATACAAATACCCACAATGATCAACACAATGGCTATTATTAAAAATAGATACTTTTCCATATACTACTCTTTACTCGGAATAGAACGCCTTAATATTCTCTGATGTTTAAATCAATCGGTTGTGTTATTACAGGATCTATTTCAATATAGATTTATAATTCACCGATTGCAATTGAATTTTGGCAAATAGCAATACAATTGAATATTGGCGGAAGTTAGTAAAAATAACCGCGTATGTCTAAGTCATACAATTGACTATTATGGCGTCCCCAGGGGGATTTGAACCCCCGTCGCCGCCGTGAAAGGGCGGTGTCCTGGACCAGACTAGACGATGGGGACGCGTACAATTACAGGCCCCATAATATCATTTTTCGATTCGCTGTCAAGGAAAATACGTCTATTTTGGAAAGATAAATTGGAAGCCTCTATTATTAATAACCTGACAACTCCGTAAATTATCTATAGGCCAGCGCAAGACTGCATGCCGGGCAAGAAAAGCAAATGATGGCAAAGCCATTAAACTAAGCGATACGCATCTTGCAGATTATGGAAAATATTTCCCGTTTGCTGATCCCCCGGCAGCCTGATGAATTGCCGCCCGTTTCGGCATTTCTTATTGCAGGATAATTAAAAAATGAGATGTATAAAACAAATTTCTACTTCAATAGCGTCATTTTTTTGGTAATGATTTTGTCCTCAAAAGTCAGTCGATAGAAATAAATTCCTGAGGCCGCCATTCCGGAATTCCATTCAACTTCGTATCGTCCGGCAGGCTTGGTTTCATCCACCAAAGTCTTAATATTCTGCCCCAGGATATTATATATTTTGAGAGTAACATAATCCTGTTCCGGTAATGAATAAGAAATCGTGGTGGAGGGGTTGAAGGGGTTGGGGTAGTTTTGTTTTAACTCCAAGACCGTTGGGATTCCGGTGAAACTATCATCGGCATCAAGAGGCGAAAAGATCGTGAGCGATCCCTCATCAAATTCTGGGAGATAAGTATTCAGACCGGTAGAATCGGCCAATTCCAATCGCGTCCAAAGTTCCAATTGTCCGAAATATTCAACGCTATTAATCGAATCAATAATTACAATTTGTTCTGCTGAACCGGGAGAAACTGAAAAATATATATTCGCCAGAAGTCCATTGGAGGCGGTTATTAAGGGGATACCATCTTGGGGCACGTAGGTAAACCTTACGGTTTGATTGTCATTATCAATATGAGCCAGGGCAGCCATTTTGGGTTGAACCAGCGAGCCAACAAACGATACTGAATCCACATATACATCGGGGCTTGAATACTTGAGAGGAATCGTTAAAGAAGCGATGTCTATATTATTATCGCTCAAGTAAACCGGAACAATTACCTGTTCTCCGGGATAGGCGTTTATTGATTCTACTGTAATTTTCCCTGCCTGGGAAGTGGTACATAAAAGCCCTAATAGGAAAAACATTGCCAAAAGGGTGAATTGTTTTGCCAGCTGTAACATGCAGAATTTTCCTTCCTTTATCTAATATATATTACAAATATCCGGCCTAAAAGTTTGACATTCTTTAAGTTTAGGCAATACTTTTTTCTATTCTGCAAACTCTATGCCATAAAATTATTGCAAAACAAATTGAACTCGCCTATAATCAGACTTAGGATGAAATGACGGCAAAAAGTATTACCATGAAAGATATCAATTCTTTAAAAATCAAGGAGGAGTTATGCATTCCAAAATCATGAAGGTTTTTATCTGTTTGCTGGGTGCCGGCTTTTTTATATTTAGCGCCTGTAGTGAAGATAAAACTACTGAACCCCCGCCTCCGACAGTAGTTACCGATATGGACTCTGTCATGGTTTCTTTTGGAGCTATGATGCAAACCATGTTTGACTCTATGGAGTATGCTGATAATCCACAGCTAGATGATTTTGATTTCTCTCAAATGCACCAGATTTTTGTAAATTATGAAAATCTTAACCCTGGCGATCCTCAAGCCAGTTTCGGCGCGGCGATAACATCAATGCTATCAATCACCCAAAGCCAGGATTTAAATGATCTGATCGATACAATAATAGCCATGGACGGATCCGGCATGTTCCTTAAACGTCATATACCTCTGCCCAACAAAGTATCTGGGACAGGCGCATTGATCGGATTTCCGACTAGTTTTGAATCTTCGGGAGTCGAAAAGAATTTCCTCGCTCAGACGAATCTTGCCCTGGCCTCATTGGCGATTTCAAATCCGCCCAAGTTTTCTGAAATACAGGCCATTATTCGCAACGACCTGATGCCGGCCATCACAAATGCAACAACTTATATGGATAATGTTTTGGACGTCCCCAATTATATTTTCTGGGTTACCCCCGAAATGACCGGCGAAACTTCTGATTCGATTGAAGTTGATCGAGCCGATTTCCTGACATTTGCCGCTGGTCTGCGTGTTATCAAGAGCTTTTTCCATATGGCGATTGCATACGATATAGATCTGCCCAGTTATGACGGAGCCGGGTTGGCATATATGTTTGACCAGAGCAATGACTGGATGTCTTTGGCAAATGACGGCGCTACTCAGATGTCTTCAGCCAAAACGGGTTTTCTTGAAGCCATCACGTTTGTGGATAACGCCCTCACCGCATTGGCCGCCGAACTGATATCCGATCCCGATCAATCAAATGAATTAATTGTGACTGACTGGAGCGCCTATGAATTCATGGAAGCCCATGCCATAATTGATTCGGTTCAATTCTATATGGGCGGCGCCCAATGGGTTGTCGCTGACTTTGATGGTGATGATCTGGTTGATTCAATACAGGTAAACGCCGCGAATTTATTTGACAATCCCATCGACGGTTTTTTCTCTCTACTCCCACCATATAGCGCCGAAATATCTGACTACATTGACACATCATGGTACTGCTATAACTATTGGGACGGGTACCAATGGCAATATGAATGTTTTATAGACTATATTGACACATGCTACATGACAACGATCACATGGGATGCCGACACATACGAAGAATGGGTCTTCCCTAATCCTTCGATAAACGGGATTTTCCCTGGTATAACATCTGATGCCGACTTAAAAGAACTTCTGGGAATCGATCCTCTGTACTGGGATAAAACAATAAGCTTTGATATGTGCATTTTTAATTAAGGCGGTTCGGAATAAGCAAATGAGACTTCGATCTCTGATAGTTATTTCCGGCCTGCTTTTGGCCTTTATATCGGGGCAGGCGCCAACAGCTGAATCGGTTGAACTAATTGATGATGGAAGGAACCTGGCAAGCTCCTTCCGTCATTATATGTTTGTCAATCATGATGAACATCGCAGCCGATTCGTTACATCCCGGATTGGCGGAATCCTCGAATCTACGCCATATAAAGGCGCGCAAATCGGCTGGATAATTTCGGACGACAGGCTCGATTTGAGAGATAATAGTCTCAATAAAACTTATATAGATATTTCGCATCGTGATAAATCAGGCTCTGTGAATATTTACATGCCTTTGCTCGAAGTAATGGAGCTAAATACCCGCGCAACCATATCCCACAGTATTGCCCGCACCAAGTTTACTTTCGATACTAAATTCTCATATGCTCCAATGGAAGCGCTCCTTTTGACGGCAGATATTGGGGAAAAATCAAAATCTCTGTTCCTGGACGGGGCTTATGACACGGAATTAATTGCGATTCCATTTTCGGCCGACTGGTATCATTACGGGTTTTCGGCTCAATTGAAATTGCACGATAATCTGACTCTTTACAGTATCATTGATGATATCGATCTTTTGGAAAATACCATTACGGATGATGGACCGTATAGCTCCAATAATGCCGGTTCTGGAAATTACCGATACTTTGGCATCCTGTTTGAAAAAAGCGGCAGGGGCTATATTAAATTCGGCGTTAGCCAAATTGACGGGGGCGGAAAAATAAATCTCTATTATGACAATGTCCGATTTGGTCAAATGTCAAAAATCACCGGTAATTTGCGTCAATGGCAATGTGATTTGCTTTATAAGCCAATTATGAGTAACTGGAAATTATCCTTTAAACGAATGCATTTTGGTGGGGCTCTTTCCGGGAATATTCAAAGCTGGCCATTTGGGGATCAATTAATCGATCTATTGGGCTTGCGCCGCAATTTTACAGCCAAAGCTGACGTGGTTTTGTGGCAGGCGACTATTCACAATGATTTTAATCCCGGACGAAATAGTTTTGTTCGCCTGGCATTAAATCTATTTAGGGCGTTTCCGGATCTGAAATTCAGTCATTGGCAACCGGCTTTTCTTGTATTCGGAGTAGTCGACTTACATACCAATGTCAGTGATTTGAAAAGAATTGATTTCGGAAAACTAAATATTTCTTTTGGAAAAAAATGGAATCATTTGGTTTTAGACTGCGACATATCGCAATTATTCCCCATACAAATTGTCAAGTTTATCTCAGATGATAGCGGGGCGTCTTCGCCGGCTGAGCCGGTAAATCCATCATATGAAACAAAGAAAAACCCGCTGAAATTAAACAGCGGGCGTAATTTCCAGGTTCGTCTTCAATATTTATTTTAATCCGGAGACTTATTCCCAATGGGTTTTTACGTGCTTAAACTGTGTCTTATGCCGACGCCATACCATAAAAACGGTTTCGCTTTCTTTGTTGGCTTCAATCTCTTTCATAATTACTTCAAAATCTTTGACCGATTTTATTTCTTGATCATTAATTTTCGTAATTATATATCCGCCGCTAACGCCTCCGACATAGGCCCAGCCTCCTGATTCTGATCTTTCAACTACGACTCCCTGTATTTCGCCTTCTTCCAAATCGCGATTGCTAAAATCCGCAAAAACCAAATCCCGGACGGTCAAATCGAAATTATTATCTTTATACCGCGGCGCGTCATTTGGCGAAGTCGGCCGTTCAGTCAAAGCTATACTTATTTGGCCCGTATCGGCATTGTCCTCACCCGGACGAATGTACTTTAATTGAATTGTGCCCCCTGCCCCGGCGTCTGAGATTTTCTTTTGAAATACCGATAAACTGGTTTGTTCAGTTACTTCGATTGGCTTGCCGTCAAATTCGACAATAAAATCCCCGGTCTTTAATCCCGCTTTTTCGGCAGGAGTATTTTTCAAAATATCGGTTACGATTATGCCTCCCGAAACTTCGAATCCGAGCATACTCGCCACTTCCGGTTCGAGCGCCTGCATTGATATTCCCAGCCAACCTCGTTTGAATTCTTCTGCCGCCGGAGGATGCGCCAAAAGATTTTTAAACCTCTCCAACGGCATAATCCCCACTGGCGGACCAAAAACTGTTCCATAATCAAATGGCGAACCAGATATCTGTCCGGCCAGCGAAACTATTCCGGCGAGTTTCCCGGCAAGCGTTAAAACCGGTGACATTATGAAATCCTGATTTAGTTCTCCTGTCAGATAAAACTCTTCCGGTTTTGACAGGACATTCGTTATTGCGCTTTTTGTCACCTGAAACCGGGGCTCATAATTTTTGGGCAGTAACCAAAAAATGTAAATATTAGTACCCAGCTCCAAATCGGCATCCACAAACTCGGCCGGAATTAATTTTCCCGCATCGGAATTCTTTAGCCTCCCAAACGCGATCGAAGTGTAATCATCCACGCCGATATAATCGAGCTCATAAGTATCGCCTTTATAATCCTCAATTTTCAGAGATGTCGGTTTGTCAACTTGGGGAGCTCCAAATATATCAGAATTGATGCCTCTTCCCTGGTCGAATGGACTTCCTTCAAAGATAACCATGTTTTCCCAAACCGCCAAACCAAGGACACGACCCTCCATTCGTTCGCTCTGGCCCATAAAATTCATTTCTGCGACATATTCAACAACGACCAATGATTTATTTATTTTATCATACACCTTTTGAATTTCTAATGTCGATTCGGAATCATTCCCAAGAACCAGAGAACCGGTTAGGAAGAGGATACAGCCAAAAGCAATCACAAATAATCTTCTACTCATTTCCCACCTCGTTTCCGTCCAGTGTCAGCAAAATATAACGGGTCTCATCTCGTCTATTAATGGTCAATAAAATCTTCTCTTCATGATTTAGAATTTCATATTGGTCTTTCAGGTTTTGCAAATCCAAGACTTTATCTTTATTGATTTTCCTGATCACATCACCGCTGCGCAATCCGCCGTTGAAAGCCGGGCCAGGCGCCGCCGCCTGTGTTATATAAACTCCGATGGTATCGCTCAGGCGATCATCTATAGCCATTTGCCTCGTGATTGATTTGGCCGTAAACCCCCAGCGTTTAAAATCAAAATCATCGCCCTGCAATTCTCCCAATAGCCGAGGCGTTATCTTTAACCTTGTATTATTTCCGTTGGACAGAATTACGACTTCTGTCTCTTCGCCCGGACGAGCCATTGATATTCGTTTGTAAAACGATGGCAGTTCCTCTTCAAATCGGGCCGAAACATCATGACCGTCAAAATTGAGTATTATTTGACCCGCTTCAAGCCCCGCTTCATCGGCTGGCGATTCAGGATCAACCGAAGCGATTAGGACCCCCTTATTGGTCTCTGTCCCAAAGAAATTTTCCAATTCCTGCAGAGGCTGCGCATGAACCCCAATCCAACTACGATCAACTTTGCCCTTTTCGATAAGAACTGAAGATACCTCTTTAACAATATTTATTGGTATCGAAAATCCGATATTCTCGGCATAAAAAACGCCTCGAGTATTTATCCCTACTACTTCGCCTCGAAGATTGACAAGAGGCCCTCCCGAATTTCCCGGATTGATAGCCGCATCGGTCTGAAGCCAGGTATTAAAACGGCCCGTTTGTTCCCCGGAAGGCAACCTGATTTCTCCTGAAAAAAAGCGATTGAGCGTCGATATAACGCCGATTGACACCGACCGGGATAATGCCAGTGGAGAACCCATAGCCAGAACAGTCTGCCCAACCTGCAAATTATCGGAATTGCCCATGACCGCCGGTTCAATTCTGCCTTTATATTCGGTTAAGTCGAGCTTAATGACCGCCAGATCGGTCGCCGGATCGCCTCCAATCAATTCTGCCGGAACCTGTTCTCTATCGTGCAAAGTACAGATAATTCTTTCAGCCCGGCCGGCCACGTGGTAATTAGTGACGGCATATCCATTTTTGGAAATGATAACGCCTGAACCGACTACTGAATGTTTTTTCTCATGACCGGAAATATAATCATAAACTACCGGCTGAATATGAATCAAGGCCGGTAAGACTTTATCGCGAGCATCGTATATATCTTTCTGATATCCTGACTGAGCGAAAATCACGGATGACAATATTATCACCACAGATGCAATTAAACCTGTCTTTCTCATCAATTCTCCTTTTGTCTATAATTAGCGAAAGCATACTCCCTTGTCGGCCATACATCAACATAAAAACAGCCGTCATTGCTTATAATTGAAAGACAGGCAAAATGTTCCATTGTCTCTCGTCTCATCGAAAAAACTGTTGCCCTGACCGGTAATTTATATATATTGGAAAGTCCAAATGCCGAAGTGGTGGAATTGGTAGACACGCTGTGTTCAGGGCGCAGTGTCCTTACGGTCGTGGGGGTTCGAGTCCCCCCTTCGGCATGATAATTATTTGCATTCCCATATCTTTTTACTTGACAACTCATTATAAAGATGTATATTAACCGTAAAAAGTGCTTGTGACCACATTGTGACCACGGGAAACAGCAATATGGGTGCCATTTATAAGAGAGGAAAAAACTGGTACATTGATACGAGATTCAAAGGCCGTAGGATTAGAAAACGTATTGGTTCATCAAAAAGGGTTGCAGAACTGGCTCTCAAAGATATCGAAGTACAAATCGCAAAGGATGAATTCGGATTTTCCAAAAATGATATCGCCATAGCCAAATATGTTGACCTATTTTTGGATTATTCCCAGGCGAATCATCGTCAAACTACTACGGATAGATACAAAGCTGTAATCGATCATCTTTTAGATTTTTTGGAATCATCACCCAATGTTACTTTCTTGTCAGAAATCAGTAC
>JBDREQ010000066.1:0-136694 GCA_043819555.1 Candidatus Zixiibacteriota bacterium
GCGGAGAGGCTGGGATTCGAACCCAGGAACGAGTTGCCCCGTTAACTGCTTAGCAGGCAGCTGCCTTCAGCCGCTCGGCCACCTCTCCGTAATGAATCGTCAATATAATGACATTTTCAAATTTTTCAACTTATTTCTTGAAATGAGTTTTTCCGAAATATCTCTTAAGGTCAAAATCTTTTTTGTCCGGCTCTGATTTTTCAGATATCATGATTCCGCATCCTAATTCAAAAGGATGACTCCATTTCATTCTATGTTCTTCTATCATTATACTGAAATGAATCATCGCCGCAGAACAGACCTTTTTTGGGCCTGAAAATTCAGGAATTTCAATTTCTGATACCGGAGTTTTTCTGATTATTTTTGCACCGAAGAAATAGAATCAATTCTATTTTTCTTTTGAATTATAACCGGATTCAATATGTGAAGCACGGATTGATTTTCACTCGAAATATTTCCTCGCCCTGCCATCAATCTCCAATAGGCGCGTTCCACAATTAAGTTGATTTCAAAGCTCTTGAATGGTTTGGTAATATATTCATCGGCCCCCAGTAAAAAAGCATCCTTGACGATATATGAGTCGCCATAGGCCGTCATTATTATCACTCCGATCGATGGATATTTGCTGCGGACGTTTTTCAACAGTTCAAATCCATTCATTTTTGGCATTTTTATATCGGAAATCAGGAGATCATATGTTCCTTGAGACAACTTATCCAGCGCTTCCTCGCCATTTTCGGCGGTATCGACATTGTATCCTTCCTGGACAAGAATTTTCACAAGCAGGTTTCGAAGCATTTCCTCATCATCGACTACTAATATTCTGCATTCAGCTTTCATATTTTCCTGACTTATAGCCTGTTATTCATTAAAAGAGATACCCTAATTATATTAAATCGGAAAAATTGCTGAGAAGTTGAGCATAAGATTTAACATTTTTCTGATGCCAAATCGGCCAATTCAGAAATGAAATAGTCCAACCTTACCGGTTTTCGGATGACTCTGCAGCCGCCCATCGTTCCCGCTTGCCGAATTAACTCCTCAGTGGCGTTACCGGTAATAATTACCACCGGAAGATGCGGCCGTGTTTTTTTAATGCTCTCCATTGCGTCCAGACCAGATACTTCAGGCATAACCAGATCAAGAGTTACGATGTCATAATTTGTATTCTTGACCTTTTCGATGGCCTCCAAACCCCCCGAAGCCGAATCGACATTGAACAGAGGCGAGGAATTACAGAAATCTACAAAAACGTCCCGGACGCTTTTTTCATCGTCGACGATAAGTATATTAATCGGTTCCCCGGCCCGCTTGTCAATTAGCTTTTGAATCATATCATTCATAGTGCACCCACTTTTTATCGAAAATTAAATTCCTATCACATTCCCTTCGTTAGCTTTTGACCATCTATTATGAAAACCAGGCCATCTTCTTTTTTGATAATACCCTTTAGAAATCGAGATGCCCGCATTTTTGCCTTTTCCTGCCCCTTCTCCACCTGAGATTCCGTTATTCTCATGATTTCGGTTACGTTATCAACTTTTAAACCCCACATTTTATTTTCGAAATCCAGGACAATGATCCTTGTGTTTTTATCATCATCCTGTTCCGTGTAACCCAATCGCGTGCGCAAGTCAATCACTGTTATTGGATTTCCCTTAAAATCGATGACGCCTGTGACATACGCCGGTGCGTCGGCGATTTTTGTTACTTCCACAGATCGACTGATTTCTTCGACCTTATTTATATCAATCCCATACTCTTCATCATTAATAGTAAAACAGAGCAGTTGTATCTCGGCAATCTTTATCATTCTTTTTTGCGCCACAGCCTTAGTGGACTTTCCCCCGGCTGTTTTTTCCCCGATTTTCGAGGGGATGGACTTTGGTTCAGCTTTGGGTGACATTTAATTAACCTGCCTCTGGCGTTTTAATTTGGTCAATGTATCCATAATTTCCTGACTTAAATTATAGACATTTATTAGGGAGGACTCGATTTTGTCATAGGCACCGCGCTTCTCAATAATATCAGATGATGATGGAAGGCTAAGAAGCAAAGCTCGTTCACTTCTAAACGATTCCAGAACTTCCTTGACCCGCGCCGATGATTGATTGGATTGAGCCATTAATTCTGTAAATTGAGTTTGCATTTCTTTGAGCGTTGCTTCTTTGTTTTGAACACGGGCCACAGCAACTGCCAAATTGAGCGCATGCAGTTTTACATCATCAGCCAACGTCTCAACTTCCTCGGCCAAATGCTTCAAAATATCTGTTGAGAACTTGTTGTTATTTAGTTCCACAGGCATCCTCGGTCAATAATTCCTTTACTTTGGCTTTCAAAGGGTTTAGGTCTGATGATTTCATTAAATAGGCGTCGGCCAGCCATGATTGAAAATCAGACTTATATGTCGAATAGGCGGAATTCAGAATAATCGAACAATTGGCTTGCCGTTCCCTGAATTGCTTTAGCAATTCGAGACCGTTGATATCCCCCAACTCGATATCCAAAATAATTATATCAGGAGAAAATTCCTCGGCTGAAGATAATGCCTCTTTGGCATTCGATACAGTTTTGACGATATATCCATCAGATTCAAATTCTTTTTGATATAAAACCTGAATATAGGCTTCGTCATCAACTATCATTATTTTGGCCATTTTCAGCCTCCTCACGCCGGGGAAGATGGATATATAGAATCGGACCATTGTGAGCGTCTGATTCAATTCCAAAAAATCCGCCGTGGTATTTAAGCGTTTCTTCAGCGACAATCAGTGATAACCGTTTGGTGTTGTTGCTGGTGCCGAAGTACATTCGGAAATCTTTATTTATCTGATTTTCATTATTTTCAAAGTTTTCAAAACTCAATTCCAAACGCAAATTATCATCGCCACCGCATGTACTGACCAGCGGTATCAGAGAATCATCGAAATCATTTATTATAACATGAAATATCTGGTAAAGGGCATAAAGCATCTGATCATAGTTTCCCCAAAAAACGAGATGTGAGTCATCCAGTGCAAATTTGGTCCGATTTCTGCCCTGCCCCAGTCTGACAGTGAGCATATTCATTGATTCTTTAATCAATTGATTGAGATCAAGGCAGGTGTCTTTGGTTCGGGAAGCTTTGGAAAAATCAAGGACATCGGTTAATACTTCTTCGGCCCTTTGGGTCTCCGAGACTATAATATTAAGATATTCGGTATCGGGGGAACCGGCTGGCAAATTTTTATTCATCAAATTCGCAAAACCGCCTATGATAGTCAGAGGGTTACGCAATTCATGCGCCACAGCCGCGGTTATTTCTCCAATGACTGACATTTTCTCAGCTTCAATTATTTGATTCTGAGTCGCGGCCAGCCTTTTATTCATATCTTCCAATTCCAGAGCTCTTTCTTTGAGGTCTCTATATAAGTACGAACGTTCCACCGCCGCCGCAGTCTGATCGGCGATTAAATTCAAAAAACGCCTGTCATCATCAGTTATTGTATCACCGGTTATGGCATTATCCACGACTAAAAGCCCAATCGCTCGATCTCGGGAAATTAGAGGAGTCATTGCTGCTCGGATATTACCCATTTTGTTCAAATACCGCCGAGTGGCATCATCAATTTCGTCGTCAGAATTAATGACAATCGTTTCTTTGTCTTTGATGGCTTGCGCAAACATTGAATCCATCGTCATATTGATTCTCATATCCCGGATGCGGTCATTCAGATCGCCGCCTTTTCCGCAATTATCGCGATAAATAGACAGGGTCTCGACCAGGGTGCGCTCATCACTCTCCAATGCCCCCCATATTTTACCGGCTTCTTCGGCATCATTGGGACCGACTGCCAGATGGCCTTCTAAAGATTTTCCATCTTCGTTTAACATGAATAGAAAGGCTCGATTGAAACCCAATCCTTGCCGGGCTGTCACCGCGGTCAGGATGACGTTCAGAATTTCATCGGTATCTTTGGCTGATGCGACAGTCTGAGTAATTTGAGAAACAATCGACAACTCATTTATCCGGTTGCTCAATTGCTGATGCTCTTTTTCCTGCCCAGTTACATCGTCGATAATGCCAAAGACACCTGCTATTTTTCCATCTATATCCCGGGCACAGTTACAGGACAGGCTGTAGTAGGCAAAATGCCCGGTCAAGTTTGTGCCAGGGAAACAATCAATCTTGAAATTTCCGCCATCTTTGAATAGATTTCGAATACGGTCTATAATTAATGAGGATAGGAAAAACTCCAGTTGCGTCAGCTGTTTGCCGCGCGCGTCTTCTACGCATTCAAAGCCAAACATATCAACGGCTCGTTTGTTTAACCTGCTTAAACAGCAATAAGCATCTATAAAAAAAACTCCGATGCCATTGGCGTCAAAACAATTTTCCAGACATCGATGCTCACTGGTATAGCTGTCAAGTATTGGAATATTTCCTACTTCTGGAAGCATTATTCATTTCCCGGAAATTTATAATGGTTGAGACTGGATTTTTGATTATTGCCAGTATATAATTTTGAAACCAGACTTTCTATTCCTGTTAATTTGTGCGTTATCAGCGATATTTGGCGAGCCCCGTCAACGATCGCATTGATATTTTTGGATATCTTCTCGGGTAAATCTGCCGACTCCAATTCAATAATCCGGACATTACCTACGATGGCGGACAATAAGTCATTGACCTCATGATTGATTGAAGTTACCAGGTCGCTGACATCCATAAATTTCTCCAATGCCATAAGCTGTGACTGGGTTTCTCTCAGTTGGGTCTGGGTTTGTTCAAGGCGTAGATTCTTTTGATCAAGCTGTTTCATGTAATTTATCCGCTCCAGTGATACCGCAATCTGGATGGAGACTAATTCGAAAAAAAAATTATGGTTTATATTAAAGATCTGAGATGTACCATTGGAAAAACACATGACGCCCACCAAGTTATCTTCGACCAGTAGAGGCAAAACTAAAACACTATCATGATGTTCGTGAACACGATCAATACCCGGTTCCCGTCCGGGAAGAAACATTGGCTGCTTTTTCCCGGCCGCCCAGCCGGCCAGTCCGGTTCCCGGACCAAATCGCAAAAAATCCAACACATTGACTGTTTCACCTCGAGTAGCTATCTCTTCGAGTTCATTTTTAACTTCATTGAAAAGATAAATTGTAGCTGATTCAAAAGGAATTAGTTCGGCCATTAAATCCAGCGCTTTCATTAGTGATTTTCTGCCCTTTGGGTTATCGCGCAGGATTTTGGAAATCTGGACCGCCAGTTCGATCTGTTTCCATAAATTTGGGACTTTTACTTTTGGCTCAAGCGTTTTCAATTTATCTGCCCCTTAAATGTGGCTTGATTTTGGCAAAAATCTCAGATGCTGCTTTGTCCTCCAGTTTTCGCATTAATCTTATTTTTTGGGGAGCTGACATATGCAGATCCGGGTCTTCGGGATAATCTTCACCTGCCTGCCATTGGCGTGGGCCGGATATTCTCGTTTTCAGTGTCCATGTATTAATAATTTTATCTCGATTTAAATCAAGAAAACTAAACGTGCCATCAACCTGACCCTCAACGATATAACGATTCAATATGTAGGGAATTGAGAAACGCTTGCGAGTTATAATTTCTCTATTATCCAGCTGCAAATATACCAAATATCTCGAACCGCATTCATGTCCCCATTCAGACAATCGATCGAGGTCGAATCTTTCATTCGGAGGAATCGGCAATGTACTGTCTTCGGTAGACACAATCACTTTAAGATTACTCTGCATTGACAGTTTTTCAACCAACCGATCGATTAATTCCAAATCATAAATATCATTTTTGGGTTTCTCCAAAACGACTGATAAAGTCCTCTGGTCCGGCTGCGCAAACACAATAGTATTGAGCAGGAGTATTCCCATTATTAGCGCCGTTAATATTTTAGGCGTCATTGCTTTCATTTAACTTCCTTGAGTAGATATAATTATTAAGTAAATTCCTGAGCCGTTCGGTGAATGACGATAGATCGGTGGATAGCCGTTCCAATTCGATTTGACTCATATTGTCTTCGAGTTTTTCACGAGTAATAGATTCCACGCCGACGAGATATCCACCAGAATCAATCTCGACCCGCTTGACTTTTCCCAGGATATTGTCAATTGTTTCGCAACCTTCAAGGCGCAAGGACATTGACAAAATTGTGCTTTCCAAAAGCGGCTGTTTGGTGAACATGAGTATTCCGCCGGCCGAAATATTGATAATTTCTCCTTCGCCTGAAGGGCCGTCGCCCGCCGGCCAGAACCCATCATCTGATTTTATGGACTGATACGAAACTGGTTCGCCAATATCGATACGAATGAAGCGACGACGGTTTTCCTCCATTATCTTGAAGGGCGCTCGTATCTCAAAATCGACTGTCGTTGTTGACGGCAGGCCTTTGCTAGTGCGTTTGGTTATTGACATTCTAAACTCCTTTATCCTGATTTGCGTTTAAATTCATTAAATATTGCTTAAGCTCTCCCTGCTTGCGGTTGGTAAAAGCGAGCATGATAGGCGGCAATTGCGCCATTGCCTGCTGGGAAAAATGATTATGCAAATTATCGGCCGTTATAAACATTATCCCGCAATCGCCTCCTTTTTTGCCATATCCCGATTTGGCAGACCATCGCACCTGTCCGAAGGCAAACAGCGGACCGGCAAAAATACCAATTTCGAGATTTAATAAGAAATATGATCCTACATCCGGCTGAAGAGATGTTGATATTAGCATCCCTCCACTAGAGAAATCCAACGTTTGACATCTCTTCCATTTTAAATGACTGAATTGTCCAGTCGACATGCTCAAATCGGAAATTGGCGCATAAACTGTATCTATATTAATTGGCAACCTTTGGGATAAACGTCGATTTGTCTCGGCAATATCATTATCAATGATCAGGAGGCGGGCCGATTTATTATCCGCGTTATAAAACGCATCTGATTCATACAGCACGCCATCCAGAACAAAAGTGATTGATACTCGTGACGATGCTCGCAGATAACCATTGCCATCGATATTCCTGGGAAGATTTATCCGCAATTGATTATCATTGACTGAGACTACCTGGGACGTGTAGATAGTTGAACCATTCCTGCCGCTGAGAAGTTTGATTGTAATTTCCTTCTTTCTCAATAATGATAAATCTTCAATCAAATTGCGATTGGGTTTTATTTTATTTGCGGTAATCATTTCAAATTATTCCCTTTTGCCTCATCTTCAGTTGCTCATTAAATAACTCAGATACAAGTTCGTTCTGCCGGCGATCATGAAATTCCTGGAAATTATAAGGAATGCAGGATAATTCCGGGGCGCTCAAAAACTTCTGCAAATCCTCTGACAGAATATATTCCACACCAGCAATCCATTTCTTATTGTAGTCCTGACGAGATTGCCGGCAAATGGCAAGAATATCTCTGGGCAAGTTTTTAAAATTGCATGTTATCATATCAATTACCAAAATCGTATTAAGATTGATTTCCTTTTTTGCCGACATCAACAGACCCCCGGCCGAGATATTTGATATTTTGCTGTCGATATAATTAGCTTTGGAAACATTCAGAGTCTCTTTAATGGGCCGTTCCGGTATGAAATATCTCACCGGCATTATTTTATTAAGCCTTACAAATCTTCTCTGCTGTAATCTTTGCACCTGCCCCAGTTCTGTCATGCGCATTTTATCAGGTGATTCGGGATTAAATTCAACGAGACGGGCATTAAATAAATATGCGGCATCAGCGCGGGTAAAACGCGCCAAAATAATCCGATTGTCGAGCGGAAGATTATCGCCATACTTGAACTCGGGACGACTAATAATCAGCATTCCCTTTTCAATTTCCATGACGCGGCACGAATATATCCCTTTTTTGCCTGCTTCACTCACGGATAATCGGAGACGTTCCCACACCTGGACATTATTTGCCGCTGTTTTTGTCGTTAATAAATCCATTATCTATTTTGCCTCGGCCAAATTTCTCTTTCCCTGTTTCATCGCCATTTCAAGAATTTTCCGAGCCAGGGCGGTTCGCGTTCTATCGCCGCGAATCTCGTTTATAAACTCCTGCCCTTTTTTGATAGTGCTATTGAAATACTGGCGAGCCGTGTCATGATCGCCAATTTGGCGTGATAATTCCGCAATCAAATAGGTTGCCTGAAGCGTTGGATTCCCACTCGCAATCTGCTTGCCGGATTCATAGGCGGCAATATAATATTTAACCGCCAGCCGGATTGCTTCCATTTCAGCGCATACAACACCATCCCAGTAGCGCTTCAAACTGAATAAGAATTCCCCAAAGCTCCCAAAGTTGTGAAACGCATCGCCCGAATCCAATCCTGCCGCCATACTCACAGAAGCTCTTGATGCTTTCAATTGTCCCCTAAAATCATTCAACACTGCCATTCCATTTGTGCCGAGATCCTTTAGGCTCTCAATTAATCTTGCATAATTTTCCTTTTCGGATTCAATTTCATCATTGTTTTCGGCTGATTGTTCGCAATAAGCATCGACCGCATTGGCTAGATAATCGGTGTTTCGAGAAAAGCCCGATAACCAATTATCTAAATCACTGATCGCTCTTTCAATATCCTCCATATGCATCAACTGAGGAGCTTCAATTATGGTTTCATCGCCGGCATTCATATAGCGAAACATCCACGCGATTCTAAGATAGAATCGCCCTAAATCAAGATTAGCCGGATGCTCATAGAGTAGTTCATCATATGCCGCCAAGGTCAGCTTCAGAATTGCGCTTTCATCGGGATATTTTTCATGATTGATTGACTGGCCAATCAGCTTGACAAACGAATCACCGGAGGAGAGCTCTTCCAAATGACGCTCTTTAATAATTTTTTGGCGGTAGGTCCTGAAATTATTATCTTTGTTCCATTCTTTATAAGCGCTGTTAAACTCACGAGTATAGAAGCACTTGGAACAAGTAACTGTGAAAAACAGCAGGGGATGGTATTTCTGATATCGAGGATTGCGCCATTTTATGATAGACGGACAAAAATCCGCTTGACGCTCACCTTCAGTAAATGCGCCGACTCTAATGGTCTCGAACTCATTAATCGTCCCGCATACGGGGCATTCAATTTTCGACAAAAATAATGGTGAATCCATGCCCATTTCTTATTCCTTTCCTTCCTCCGGAAATGCTCAGGCATTTCCTGCGGCTGATATCAATTCCAGCTCATCTACAGTCAATGGGAGCTGCTCCAGTAATTCATCATTCGACTTTCCCCCCGCCATTAGTTTTCGCGCCTGTTTATAAATCTCTCGCCTGTTTTTCTGGCGGTCAAGAGATGTAAATACGGGATTGATTTTTTCTTCCCGCTTTGCCTGATTATCGGTGATGACATCCAAAGGAGCGGTTGCTACCCATGATTTTTTAAGCGACATATATTCCGGATGGGGCTGAGTCACAATATCGATTTTCTGTCGTGCCTTTTTATTGGCGCGATTATTGTTAGTTTCTGTTCCGGTTTTTTCTTTGCGAACCTGGCGACGATTGACTAATAGCAAAACAAGCAGTGCGACTATCAAATACCCGGCCAGATTCAGACCGAATTCAATTAGCACATCCTGTGAAAAATCCATTTTGTACTTCCTTTTTTTCTATCCTTTTAAATCCAGGTGATCCGGTTTTCCCTGTTTCGCATCAACGGTTTCTTCATTCTTCCTTTTTCCCCGTTTCTTTTCTTTTCCCTTTTTTTCCTTATCTCCTCGAATAATTACCATATCCATTTCCTGTGCCTCACGCGTTCGTTCCATTTCAGCGGCGGCTTGTTCCTTAAGAGCATCAGCGGCCTGCCTCTGTCCCATCTCGCCAATAGATTTCTGGATCTGGTTCATCCTTTCCGCGGCCTGTGTCTTGGCCAAATTATCCTGCAAATGGATAGGACTTACCATAATACCTCCTACCGCCCGATTTGGGCGGATTTAGGTGAGGCCGAATTTCTCACGGACCATTCCTCTCAATTTAAGAACTGCCTTGGTGTGAATCTGAGAAACCCGAGACTCCGATATTTTCATTACTTCGCCTATTTCTTTTAGCGTCAATTCCTCGTAGTAGTACAAGGCGATCACTAATTTTTCCTGCTCAGTCAATCTATCTATGGCATATACCAAAAATGCCTGGAGCTCACTGCGCTCGAGCATATTGAGCGTTGCATTTGCTTTTCCATCCTCAACCGTTTCAATGCGCGGCACCTGGCGATTATCTTCTTCCCGGAAAATTAATTCATCCAGCGATAGAAGCGCCGTTTTGGAAACATCCTCCAATGCATAATGCAATTCCTGCAAATCGATTTTCAGGCTTTTGGCCAGTTCATCATCGTTAGGCGCCCGGCCCATCTTATTCTCAAATGCCAATAGCGCTCTTTCAATTTCTCGAGCCTTGGCCCGGGTCGAACGTGGTACCCAGTCGAGAGCCCGCAATTCATCAAGAATAGCTCCTCTAATCCGAGGCACGGCATAAGTCTCGAATTTAACTCCCCGGTCGGGATCAAATTTCTTGAAAGCCTCCGTCAGACCGATAACCCCGGTATTGATGAGGTCGCTTAACTCGACCGACCGAGGGAAATTGATCGCCATGCGTCCTGCGACATTACGAACCAGGGGCAAATATCGATTCAATAGCTTGCGGCGACTTTCAGGATCCTGACTCTTTTGGTAACGGAGCCATTCTCTTCGTGCTGCCGAATCGCGCCTTGTTTTTTCCAGCTGGCTGGCGGTCTGCTCGTCATCCTTTGGCTTAGCTATTGCGGCCTTGGCAATCCCGCGTTGTCTTTTTTCCTTGACTGTGCTAATCATTTGTCTGCTATTCCTTTATATCGGCCCCAGTTGGGCTTAAGCTTAAGGGTTTGCGATCAATATTTCCTGTGAAATCAGACTCGGCCGGTATTCCGGCCAGAGCCAAAAATCGGCGTGAACTCGGACAATCAGGATCTAAATCAAATACACTTTTCTGCGTTGCTACCGAGTCAACCAAAGTTTCGTCAAAAGGAATCCAGCCCAGATAGGATGGATTTTTATTAAGAAACTGATCAGTAATGGCTGTAAATTTTTGATAGATATATTCGATATCTTCCAATCGATTTTCGCGATTGATTATCAGGGAAGCTTCAACATATGAGTTATTGGTAATCAGGATTTTATACAGGGCATATGTATCGGTCAAAGATGTTAATTCGGGAGTTGTAATTAATATAATTTTGTCAACGGCGTTCAATATTAAATTAGTTTGAAGAAGTATTCCTGAAGCCGTATCAACAATTATTACTTCATAAGTTCCAAGCATCTCCCGAAGGCGCGCCATTGATTTTGCAAGAGCGGAAATCTCTGGCAATTTTACATCGGATTTGGCGCCAGTTGAAGGAAGAATGTCCAATTGATCGCCGGCTTTGATAATGCAATTTTTAATCTCGGTTAATCCCTCGCAAGCATCAACCCATCCATAATCGCCGGCAATGTTCGATAGCAGGGCAATATTACCCAATTGAAAATCGCCATCGACGAGAAGCACCTTTTTTCTTTTAGACAACGCTCTGGCAAGGTTAAAGGAGACAACCGATTTCCCCACGCCGCCTTTGCCTGAAGCGATCGCAATCATGCCGGCTGAGATAAATTCGGATTCCGATGGTTTCATTAAATTCAAACGACTTGTCATTTTAGAACCCCTCCCCTCTGGCAAATAAAGTTTGTACAAGAGACCGATAATCAGGCTGGGGGCTAAATCGTCCGGCTTTAGTCCCTGCGCCGATCATTGCAATCGGCAGCCCGGTTTGTATCGAAGCCGTTAGAATGCCTCCCAAACGATGCGTCTGATCAGTCATGGTCACAGCCAATTCAGTGAGTCCAAGCGGCCGATAAGCCGAAAGACATTCCTGAAGATCCGAGGCCCGGAACCAGGCCGGGAAAACACCTACAACCCGGTCAGCTCTTATGCGAGCAAGCTTTTCGGCATACAGGGCGATTGATTGGGCGTCATATCGATTTAAAGCGGGAGTATCAATGATCGTTATCTTATCTTTGCCCTGCGAGTCAAGAAGTCCTTGATCGACATGGCGAGGCATATCGAAGTAATCAACGTCAAGAACATCGGCGTATATATGAAACTCTTCCGGCGCAGAGACTTTTACCTGATCGAGGGATGTCAAATTTACCGGTAATTTTTCAATTGCAATCAGATGACCCGCCAGACGCCCCATTGTTGATGTTTTTCCTGAACCGGACGGACCAACAAAGACTATTCTGTCACCAATTTGAAACTGTCGTGTTGACTTTCGAGCGGGTAAATTCCCGCATATAAAATCAATTGCCATTGAACGGAGATCATCAAATTCGGATGATTCCGGCATTTTATCCTTTAACTGGTCGGTTAACTGACAGGCATAATATTCAGGGATATCAGCGTCTATCATCGCAGAAAATATCCTTGAGAAATTCCGCGAATAGGATTGCCGCCTGATTGGCGTCTGGAATAAATCCATGAGAAAATCGAGCTTGCGGGCAATAATTTCCGCGGGAAATGGGGGATTTGATTTTTTAACCGATGTCGCCGGAATATCATAAACCGGCTTGCGAACTGAAACGGATTTGGATTCGGGCGAATTTCCCGGGGTGACCACTCTATCGATGCAGGCTGTCACTTCCACTCGACCGCCCGTTTGAGTTTGCCGGTCGGAGTTGATTTTTCGAGTTCGGAGAATCACTGCATCCCCTCCCAGCTCGTTGCGAACTTTTTTCAAAGCTCCTGCCACCGTATCGGCGGCAAATGATTTAACTATCATTGTGCATCTCCACTAATCCGCATGAGATTAATTCAACATCCCTGTGAATTTCGTTGAAAGAGACCACGGTCAGATGTGGCAGGGAAACTTCCATTAACCTGCGGAAGGCTAATCTGATATTGGGCGAGGTAAGGCAAACCGGATGATGTCCCGCCGTGGATAGCTGTTCCGCCTGATTGACCGTTTCATTTATCAGCCGCTCGCTAACCTCCGGCGGCATTACTATCATAATTCCTTGTTTGGTATTCTGTATTGAATCAGACAGAAGTTGCTCGACGCCGGGCGCAAGAGTAAAGCAATGGATTTTGCCCTTATCATCTTTGAGAGAATCTGCTATGCGCCGTCTGAGAGAAATGCGGCAATATTCCGAAAGAACTTCGGCATCTTTAGTTATCATGGCATAATCGCTGACAGTTTCCATGATCGTTCCCAAATCACGAATCGGGACTCTCTCCGCCAGAAGCATTTGCAGGATTTTATGAATCGTCGGCAACGAAAGGACTTCCGGTACAATACCTTCGACCAGAGTCGGTTGATCTTCTTTCAAAGTATCCAAAAGATGCTTGACATCCTGGCGGGAAATAATTTCACTGGCATTACTCTTAATTATTTCTGTCAGATGGGTAGCCAGCACCGCTGATGATTCAACAACGGTATATCCTTTGGCCTCGGCCGTTTCTTTAAGGTTGGGAATTATCCATCGTGCCTTGAGTTGGAAGGCCGGTTCAACAGTGTCAAACCCCTCAATTTCATCCTCAATATATCCGGGATTAATTGCCATCATGTGATCGGGCATCAATTCTGCCCTGGCTACGATTAATCCTTTTATTTTAACCGCGTATTCGCTGGGTTGGAGTTGAACATTATCCCTGATGCGAATGGCCGGAACAATCAAACCCATTTCAATCGCTAATTGTTTGCGGATGATACTTATTCTCTCAAGAAGGTCGCCTCCCTGATTAGAATCAACCATCGGTATCAATCCATATCCGATTTCAACTTCCAGGGTATCGATTTTGAGAAGGTCTTCGGTTCTTTCTTCGACTATTTCTTCTTCGGATTGTTCTTCAGCCAGCTTTTTTTGTTTTGCTTTTTCATTGGCGCCTTTTTCTATTATGAAAGCAACAACGCCCAGAACCGTGCCGAGAATTACAAACGGCAAAGTGGGCATGCCGGGGATTATGCCAAATATCAGAATGACTCCGGAGGCTACCAAAATCGCCCGCGGCTGCAAGCCGAATTGCTTGGTCAACTCCTTGCCCATATTGTTATCAGCCGCGGAACGAGTTACGATGATTCCTGCTGCGGTAGAAACGATTAAGGCAGGTATCTGCGTCACCAGCCCATCACCGACCGATAACAGTGTATAAGTCTTGAGAGCCTGAGCGACGCTGAGATCGCGCATGACTATACCGACAATGAAACCGCCGATGACATTAATCGCCGTAATCAAAATACCGGCGATTGCGTCTCCCCTCACAAACTTGGATGCGCCATCCATGGCGCCATAAAAATCCGCTTCCCGGCTGATTTCACTTCGTCTCCTGCGAGCATCGCTATCGGATATTAGCCCAGCATTAAGGTCGGCGTCAATGGCCATTTGCTTGCCGGGCATAGCATCGAGAGTAAAACGAGCCGCGACCTCGGAAATTCGCGTAGCGCCTTTCGTGATAACGACAAATTGGATAATGATCAGAATGAAAAAGATAATGAAACCGACAACGTAGTTGCCTTTAACGACAAAATTACCGAAAGAATTAATAACATCACCGGCATATCCCTCGCCCAGAATTAATCTTGTCGAAGCTACATTGAGAGATAAGCGCACCAGCGTAACGATGAGCAGCATCCCCGGAAAAACCGACAGATCAAGCGGGCGAGTGACATACAGCGTGGCGATAAGAATCACTATTGAAAAGGCGATATTGAATGCCAGGGCAAAATCAAGTAAACCGGGCGGAATAGGCAAAATCAGTACGGCGATAATCGCGACAACCAATCCGGCCATGGCAATATCACTATGATTTGTGATCGCTTCCAGCAGGGAGATTTTTTGCTTAGGCATGCGCTTTTCCTCCCAGACCTTTCAATTGATAGATATATGCCAGGACTTCAGCGGCCGCACGATAGAGTTCGGCCGGAATGAAAGCCCCAACATCAACCAATTTGAATAAGGACCTTGCCAGAGGCTTATTTTCAACTATTGGGATATCATTATCTTTGGCGATTTGTTTGATTCGATCGGCGATTAATCGCTGGCCTTTGGCGACTACTTTGGGAGCCGCCATTGTATTGGAATCATATTTAAGCGCTACGGCGATACGGGTCGGGTTAGTCACCACCACATCGGCATCCGGCACTTCAGAAATCATTCGTCTCCGCGCCATATCCCTCTGCACCTGTCTGATGCGGCCTTTGAGAACCGGATTACCGTCCGTATCTTTCATTTCTTCACGGACTTCCTGCTTTGTCATTTTTTGCTGATTGGCAAAGTCCCAGCGCTGGAATGCAAAATCAAATATTGCCAGGATAAATAGCACCGCAGATAATTTTAGTGCCAGTACCAGGGCCAGTTTACCCAGATTGGTTCCAAGTTGGGCCGGAGCTTTGGTTCCTACTACGAGGATATCAGGCATCCAACCCGAGATGGTAGAATAGGCAACTATCGCAATTAAAATAGTTTTCAGAACATCTCGAACTAACTGAACCATCGACCGCTTGGAAATTAACCGGCCGAATCCCTTAATGATATTGAGCTTGTCAAATTTGGGTTCAATTGTCTTGAAAGACATCATGAATCCCACCTGGGCGATGTTAATTCCCAAGGCAAAAATCGCTACAATCAAAAGTACAGGGCCGACAATCGCGGCGAAGTTCATCACTTTATTGGAAAAAATCTTATGGAAACTGTCGGGAACAAGAGTCATGTTGGGGGCCTCGGTGAAGGCATGGCGAATCAAGTCACCCATTTGATTAAAAATAATGGGACCCATTAAAAATAGAGTCATAAAGGCGAAACTGACGATAACCACCGAGTTCAATTCCATTGAACGGGCGACCTGGCCTCGCTCACGGGCTTTCTTTAGTTTCCGCGGTGTTGCTTTTTCAGTTCTTTCCTGTGATGGTTTGTCAGCCATGGCTAAATATTCCCGCTCACTTCATATAGTTGCATCAAATGCGCCATCTCCCTATCGAGGGTGGCGTTGAAATTGCTCAGGATCATTGAAAAGGCCGGCAATGACAGGGCCATCAAAAGCAGACCCGTAAAAATTTTCAAAGGAAAGCCAACTATAAAGATATTCATCTGGGGGCATGGTGCGGGCCAAAACACCCATTGATACTTCGACCAGAAAAACCGTAATCATTACCGGAGCGGCAAATTTGACCGCTAAAATAAATGCAAACGAACTGTATTTTATTATCCACTCGCCGACCGCTCCCGATGGCGTTGATAGTCCCAGTGGAATTAATTTGAATGAATCGACAAGACCGCCGATTATAGCATGGTGCCCATTGATAAAAAGAAAAATTAAGGTCGCCAGCAAAAACCACAATTCGCCAAGTATTGATACCGGCTCGGGCGAGTTGGGATCAACTATGTTGACCATCGCGAATCCGATTTGATAACCGATTATCGAACCGGCCAGCCTCACACCGATGAACAGTATGGAGAATATGAATCCGATTAATACACCGATCAGTATTTCTTTGAGGCACAGAATCAATAAATCGATCAAGCTTTCAGTCGGCGGAAATTGAGCGTGGCTCATTATTGGCAGAAGAACGGCCGCAAGACCCAATGACATCGCTACCGCTAATTTTTTTGGAATGGAACGGTGCGAAAATATCGGGGCGGCAACCATTATCCCCCCCACGCGCATCATCAGCAGAACGAATAATTGAATTTTTTCCGCGCCAAAGTTGACTAAATCCTGCACTCTTCCCACCTACATTAAAGGTTATCACCTTCACGAATTGCAACCGCTGTGCCGGATTGAAACAGTCGTCCGACAAAGATTAAGTCGTTGTCTATGGTTTACTTAAGGGGATTTTAAAAAGGCCGCCCATGTGAGTGAGCGGCCGGATAGGAAGAGATTGCCTTACGGCATAGGAATTATTTTCAGGCGGCTAAACTTGGTATTGAATCGAACAATCGCGTCGTAAAATCGACAACCAGATTAATCATCCATGGCAGGAATATCAAAAGAGCGCATGCCACCGCCACTATTTTGGGAATAAATGTCAGCGTCATTTCATGTACCTGCGTTACAGCTTGCAGCAAAGAAATTATTAATCCTACAATAAGTCCGAAAGCCAGCATTGGCGCTGATACCATTAAGGTCAGCATTATTGCTTCCCGACCCAGTGATAATACAAATTGCGGCGTCATGATTCACCTACCTAAACGATTCAACTAAAGCTTTTACAATCAAATACCACCCGTCAACTAATACAAAGAGCAGTATTTTAAACGGCAGAGCCACCATTATGGGGGGCAGCATTAACATACCCATCGACATTAAGACCGAAGCCACAACCATGTCGATAATTAAAAACGGAATAAAGACAACGAAAGCGATTTGAAACGCCGTTCTAAGTTCGCTAATAACAAATCCCGGTATCAATAATCGGATGGGAATGTCATCTTTGTTTTTCGGCTGCTCCATCCCTGAAAGCTTAACAAACAAAGCCAGATCTTTTTCGCGAACCTGTTTTAACATAAAAGTGCGAATCGGCTCCATGCCTTTATCAAAGGCGACTTCCTGAGTAATCTTCCCGTCCAGATAAGGCTTAAGTCCCTCTTCATATGCTTTATTTGCCACTGGCGACATAATAAAAAAAGTAAGGATGAGGGCCAGCGCGATAATTAGTTGATTAGGGGGCATCTGATTGGTGCCGATGGCCTGGCGCAGAAATGATAATACGACCGCAATCCGAATGAAAGACGTCATCATCACCAGGATTGAAGGCGCCAGAGTCAAGACTGTTAGCATCAGCACTATTTGAAGCGCGACCGATAAGTCATTAGGATCTTCGGAAGGTTCGACGCCCAATGATATTTTGGGCAGCGAGGTCTGGGCCTGCGAGGATGCGTTAAACGCCATCACTAAAACAACGCCTATTAATACTATCCTGAACAGCCGCATTGATTGGGCGGAATTATGATGGCATTTCACGTCCAACTCCTTTGGCTGCCCTGGATTTAAAAAGTTTCCCGGCGGCTTCTGTCAGGGCAGATTGAAATCCTTTTGGCGCTTTAGTGATCATTTGACGGTTTTCTTCCGGCAGTTCATCCCACTCGCATTCGGTCAAGAGATTAATATTCGCCTCGGTAATTCCGACTAAAACCGCCCGGTCAGCCATTTTCAGCAGGCAAACCGATTTTTTCGGCGCCAGATAAGTATGTTCAACAATTTGAACTGTTTTTCCCCGTGCGGCTCGCCCCAGGCCTTTACCCGATATTTTTTTTAGAAGAAAAACAGTCAGGTATATAATCGCGACGATAACCGCCAGAGCGATTCCGATACGTGAAAGTGACGGCAGAATTTCACCCGTCACTGACGGTACTACCGGATCTTTGGATGCGGAATTCTCTACCGCGGGTGCAGGATTTGTTTCTGTTTCGGCCGGCATATCATTTTCGGCCCAAACGGGGATTATGAATAACAATAAAAGTAATCCCAGCCATGTCAGGCATTTAATATACATCGCTTCCTATGCTCCTCCCTGCATCAGCTTACTGCTGAGCCAGGCTTTTCAGTCTCTCTTCAGGCGACATCAATAGCGTGATGCGAACTCCGAAGTTTTCATCCACGACTACGACTTCCCCCTTGGCGATCAAGGCGTTATTGACCAACAAGTCCACCGGATCGCCGGCCAGTTTATTGAGCTCAACAACCGATCCCGGTCCGAGAGTTAATAAATCTGATATTGCCATGCTGGTCCGGCCCAGCTCAATTGAGACTGGCATCTTGACATCCAGTAGAAGGTCAATATTCCTATTCAGATTATTTCCAGAAGGGGCGGGACTCAACTGCTGAAATTCGGCGGGATGCGCTTCCTGTCGTTCCCTCCTGATGTTGCTCAAATCTGAGAACTCATCATGAATATCTCCTGGGATGTCTTCAGCCTGAGCCGCGTCAAACGTATCGCGGTTCTCAGCATCTGCATTTTCTTGAGCCGCGCTGATCGCCTGCTGTTCCTCATCCAATGAGGCATCCGGTTTGTTTTCATCCGGCATAAGTAATTACTCCTTTCCAACCTCTTCCAAAATCCTGGTAATAGTAAAGCCTTTCTTTTTGCCAACCAATCCGGGCCGGCCAAGAAGTTTTTTCCGATTTCTAATGTATATATCCATTTCTTTATTTATTTTCGTCGTGGTGGTAATTACATCCCCGACCTTCATATCGATGAAATCCCTGATTCGCACTTCCGTTTCGGCCAGTAACGCTTGCATCGGAACTTCCAGACCAAGAAGGTTCTTACGATTGACGTCTTCATCTATCTTCATTGATTTTCGTTTAGTCGCATCATTCCAGTTTTGAGCGGATAATTTCCCGATGATATTTTCTAAAGCCATATAAGGATAGCAGATAGTTATCAATCCGGTCGATTGAAATAGTTTGAGCTGGAGTGAGATAACAATAACAGTCTCGCCCGGCGGAACGATTTGTACGAATTGAGGGTTTGTCTCCAAACTCTTCTGTTCGATTTTAATGGGGCAGATGTGCGCCCAGGCTTCCTCAAGCTCATCAAAAATAACCTGAACGATGCGATTCATGAGCGACCGTTCAATACCGGTCAATTCACGTCCCGTATCGAGCACCTTGCCCACTCCGCCGAACATACGCTCGACGAAGGCGTAAGTCAGAGTCGGATTAAAATCAACAATGCAGGCTCCCTCCAGCGGCTCGGCAGTAAATGTAAAGGTACATGACGGTGACACGAGCGACATTATAAATTCACTGTAAGTTATCTGATCCACCGAGACCAAATCGACATCCAACATGGCGCGATGAATATTCGACAGTACTGATCCAATATGACCGGCCAGGTTATCATGCATATTCTCGATCGTGCGCAACTGATCTTTGGATACTCTATTGGGGTGTTTAAAATCACAAACCGCAATGGAGCGCAGCTGTTTATCTGAGGCTGCTTCCGTTTCATCCTCAATATTATTTCCCGAGGTTATTGTCGAGAGCAGCGCGTCAATTTCATCCTGTGAAAGTATTTTTGCCACTTTTCGTCCTCTTTGCTATTGCATCGCAAATTCCGTGAAATACACGGCCGCGATTTCATCTGTTTTTAGTAATTTTTGTACCCGCAACTTTATCAATTTCCGGAGACTTTCCCGTTTTTTAAAATCACTCAATTGAGATACCGATTGCGATGACAGGATTGTAATCAAAGCATCACGCACAATCGCGTCCCGTTCGCGGAACAACCTTCCGGCCTCGACGCTTTTAAGTTCAAAACCTATTGATGTCGATAAAAAACGGGTTCCACCGGTCCCGGCCGGGTTGATAATAATTTGATTTATCAGGTAAATATCGCTGTTTCGTACGCCTTCTCTATCCATATCTTTTGATCCGATTAAGTAAGAATCAGAATCTCTTTCGGTCAGGGCAGATGAATCTTCCTGTCCATCATTCCCCGGTCCGGATTCATCCTTTGAAATTTCCGCGGCCGCATCTCCTCCCGCGAATATGGGCTTGACGACCTTCAAGGATATAAACCATGCCGTCCCAACCATGACTATGATGATGGCGGCATAAATGCCGTACCTTGCCAACGATGATGAATATTTTGGAGGTATGGATGGGTTCGTATCATCAACTTCCATCATATTTTTTTCATCATCCGGCATGGTTTATTCTCTCCTTATTATCGGCTTTCTCCGGGATATTGATTCCCGAAGAAAGCCTTTTGAATTCAGCTACTTTTTTAATTACTGTTTCCGCTGATTCCTGTATCATTATTTTTTTTCCGGTCACAAGTGAGACTATTGTATCCGGAGTAGACTCAATAAACTCAATCAAGTCCGAGTTTATCACCAGATTCCCTCCTTTTAATCTTGTTACCGTAATCATAATCGTTTATCCTTAACGTTTCAGATTAACCAATTCATCAAGCATGCTATCAGAAGTGGTTATTATCCGGGCGTTAGCCTGAAAACCACGCTGTGCGGTAATCATATTGGTGAATTCCATAGCGATATCAACATTGGACGCTTCCAGCGCTCCGGAGCTTATCGATCCGGAAATGGTTTCACCGGCCACACCGTGGACGACATTTCCCGAGTTAGCCGATTCTTTATAAAGACCATTGCCGGCACGACGCAAGCCTCCTTTATTATTGAAATCAGCAAGTGTAATTTGGGCCAATGTTCTGGAAAGACCATTACTGAAAAGCCCGGTGATGGTACCATCAGGGGAAATAGCCATGTTTTCCAGGACACCCATTCCATAACCGTCCTGATGAATGGCAGATGCAGTGAATGGAGATGCGAACCCGGTCAATCCATTAAATTGAGACGAACTCCCTGCATCAAGGGCAATGTCAACGATTTCTGCGCCATTGCTGGGATTGAAACGGAATGACGGGGCGCCGCCATTATACCGGAAGTTTAGAAGCGAACCATCGGAGTTAAACTGGACTGTACCCGTTCCACCTTCCATAATCACTTCATCGGCAGGCAGTGATATTTCCCAGTCCCAGAGACTATCCGTTGTAGTTTTTGTAAATATCATAACAGCCGTATGCTTGCTGCCCAGTGAATCATAAACGGAAATCGACGTCGAGTGCTGAGTTAATTCGGTATTGATTTGCAAAGTTCCCGCTGATATATCCTGATATTGAGATGCCGTGGCGGTTATACCACCGCCGCCCAGGTTTTCAATCCCGGTGGCAAAACCTGTATTCTCATCAACCGAAATAACCAATGTACGCGGATTCTCAGCCGTCTTACCATCAGGAGTGAAAGTATCGACTGCCGTAAAAGTATGATCCAATCCGCCCGTCGTTTGTATCCCGGCGCCATCAATACCAAATAGGCGATTGATTAAATTGGGTTGCGGAGGTATTCCGGCCGCGTCGGCATTACCGGCTGAACTGGTGATGTAATAATCGGAGTTGGACCCTGCCTTGGATCGCTCAATTATAATCTGAGCATTGGTTGGATCGGTCGTGGTGTCAAGATAGCAAGTTACTCCAGTTATATTGTTTATGGCATCAACAACGGTTCCAACAGTCGTAGTAAGGGCCAATCCACGAATCTCAGTCGTGGTAGTGCCATCAACGGTAATATCGAAATCTAAGCCGCTGACATCAACACCCAGGTCAGCCAGGGTTGTATTTACGGTCATCGTTCCATGCAAATTACCAAATCCTGCGGCGACTGGATCGAATGAAGAACGAACCGCTTGTCCATTTCCGCCATTGTCGCTAATTACGATATTGTGCAGACCTCCGGCGCCATCCCAAGCCCTTCCGCTAATCTGATCGATACCCGTGGTACCGGGATTGATCAGCGTGGCAATTGAATCAGTGGCAGAACTATCGAGGTTATTGGCCAGATTAATTGTCGTAGTTGCGCTGGCAGGATCCTGCTGGCCAAAAGGAAGTCTGATATCCCCTATCGTTGAAATGGCCGGAATTCGACCAGTCGCATCGGCCATTCGACCCTGTACCTTCCAGCCGCTGCCGGGTTCTACCATATAACTTTCGCCATCAATGCCAAAAGCTCCGGCGCGGGAATAAAATTCACCGACGCCATCTGAGAGAACAAAAAATCCTGAACCCTGAATTGCCAGGTCGGTTATTTGCCCGGTATTTTCAAGACCGCCCTGATGAAAAAGCGTATCAATGGCGGCGATTTTCATACCCAAACCCATCTGGACCGGGTTAGTGCCGCCCGTTAGAGACGTAGGCCGACCGGCGCCTCTCAACGTCTGAACAAGTGCTTCCTGAAAGGTGACTCGATCACCCTTAAAGCCAATTGTATTGACGTTTGCTATATTATTACCAATCACGTTCATCTTAGTCTGGTGATTGCGCAAACCGGTTACACCGGTGAAAAGTGAACTCATCATGAGACCACATCCTCCTTTTGTGCGTACCAGTCCCTCCGCCTGAGCGGAGTCCAACTGTTCGCTGTTTTTTCCAATATTTCCATTTTCAAAAATTCCATATCACAAAATTACCGCGCTGTCTATCGCGGTGAAAACACCATCACGCAAATTGTCCTTATCAAATGCGCTAATGACAGTGCGATTGGTCACTGAAATGACATAAGCCGCGTCATCGGATAATACCAGTGATTCCCGAGCGCCTTTGGCCTCAGCCTTATCAATCGCTTTGGATAAAGCCTCCAACTTGGCATCATCCAGTTTCACACCGCGCGAATGTAAACGCGCCCGGGCATGTGCCGAAAAATTGATATTGGCGCTTTTCTGAATAACCTCATCAAGAGTCGATTTGAAATCAACCTTTGCTTTGGTAGTATCAGGTCTGCCAGTCGGTTGTTTCGGCCCGCTTGGACGAATTATCTTTTCCAGCAAATTTACATTTTGATAAGCGGTTACTTTAAGCATAGTTCAGCCCTCATTAACCTCTCGAACTGATGACAACGGAATCTGCTGGCCGTTGATATTCAAAAGCGCCAGACCTTCCTTATAGGTAATCCCGGAAACTTTACCTTCCAGATACTGGGAGGGAGTAAACGCATTACCGTTGGCATCGTTGGCTCTGATATCGATTGTGTAAACCCCCGAAGATACCTGAACGCCATTATCATCGGTGCCATCCCAATTGATGAGATGATCGCCCGGGGTTAGTCCGTTTTTGGTGATTGTTCGGACAACATTACCATCGATATCTTTGATAGTTACGGTCAGATCGGTTGCGGCCTTATCAAGATCGACAGCGATGTCAGCCGCTCCGGCGGTTTCCAGATAAATTTGGGAAGAATCCGCCCGTACCGTTCTGCCTATTAACGATGTCGCCATCGTATTTGAAATCGTCTGCGACAGTAAAAAATCATAGTTGAGGCTATCGTTCATATTGCTGTTCATATTTTCCAACTGTTCTAATGAAGAAAACTGAGCCAGCTGCGCAACGAAATCCTCATCTTTAAGCGGCTCCAGCGGGTCCTGATGCGATAGCTGAGCTACCAACAATTTAAGAAACTCATCTCGCCCGAGATCTTTGCTGGGAGGCGCTATTTGCCCAAATCCGTTTTTTGTATCGACCATTGTCACATTATCTAATGGCATTTAAAATCCTCCCTTAGGCAAGACAATCCACCATTATCCGATCAAAACTCTCACCGGATGGATTAAGAAGATTTCGGGTCTTTTCGGACATATCGCGATAGAATCGCTGACCCTGTTGATGCCGGCCAAAATCACCCTGATAAAAATGATGCTGATGTCCGGCAAATGATTCCCCTCGATTGGGGCCATTGACATGAAGTTGAAAAGAATCGACCTTGATGCCCGAAGCCAATAGTTGGCTTTCCAAACGGGCCAGGCCGCGTTCAACTGATTGCTTGGCCTGCATCGATTCAAGAACCAGATTGACTGTCACATGACCGCGATGACTTGCTATGGAAAGTTCCATCGTACCCAATCGGGCCGGTGATAATTGGACCCTGATCTTTTGACCCGGATTTTGTTTCAGCTTATTCAATCCGAAATCAAGATCGAAGAACTTAACCGTTGCGGCCGTTAACTTTTGATCATCTGAACCCTGATTATTCAAAAATGATGAAGATATTTCTGAATTTATCGGAATCTGATTATCCGTTGGCTGGCTGGTCAATTTCTCAAAGACGGAAGCTTCGGCATTGAACGTAGAATTAATTTTGGCACTTTGCATGCCATTTAATACCATACCATTCTTTGAGCAATTTCCTTTCGGGTCAATATCCGAATTGTCAATTTCAGGAAATACTTTGGCGGCCGGGGAAAGAGTCGGTTTGGCAAATGCTTGAACATTATGCTCAATACCCTCAATAGCCACCAATTTCACATTCAGATCCCGGATTAATTCGGGCAACTGTTTAACATGATTAACCGCGCCCCCTTGGTTGAAAACATCAATAAGGCCTTCACCCATTGTTTTATTCTGATTTCCGGTCACATCCAATTTTAACCGGACTGATACATCTTCCCCGGTCGCTGTTTTTAGAATGGCGTCGGCAAATAAATGCTTACCATTCTGCTCGACCGTCCGGATTTGCATCGGCAATACCATGTTTTCTTTCTCAGTTCTGCCTGGTTCAGAGCCAAGTCTTTGTGATAGCTCATCGCTCATTGATTTGAACCTGAGAGAGATTTCCTGATTCTCATCGCCTTCGCCCATGACCAAATCAGCATGCGCGAAATGCCCTGATTTCAGTTCTGATTCGAGCGGCGATTGAATCATTGTATCCGGAATTAAAAACTGTTTTAATCCCAACATTTCCGGATTCAAACCATCCGTCATGCCCGGAAGCGCCATCTCAGACGATTGCAATTGCGGAAACAAACCCAGCAACTGCCCGAAGCCATCCGGGCTTGATCTGCCCTGAGCGGGCTGCTTCGCGCCAAAACCCAATAAATTATCAATCGGGCTGGCGGAAGGTCCCATGACTCCATTATTCATAAACGCCTCCGGGAGACAACAGACAATCTTTTTAATACAATAAAAACCATCAATTACTCCTTGCTTAAGGTTATCATTTCAGCCGAAATGAGAGCCGCGCGATCGGGCTTGAGAGCGCCCAATATCCTGGCCGCATTGGCCGGTTTCATTTTCAAAAGCACATCTACCGCTTGCTTGATTGTTAACTTGTTTATTAGAGGAGCCACCTGCTCAGCTTTCATGCCGTCATATAATTTGGCCAGAGAACTAATCCTTTCGGACTCCAACTGATCTTTCTTCGTCAAAAGGGTTCTTAGATGGGCTTCGCTCCTGTCCAGCTCAATCTTACGGGCATCCAATTTAGTTTTCTCGCTGGCGAGTTTTTCCTTTTCCAAATTAAGCCAGTTAACAGCCTTGATAGAATCCGATTTCGTCATGCCTCGTACGGCATTCTCAGACGGCTTACGACTATTTTCCATAGCCACCATATCCTGCCGACCAAACAATTCATTTTCGCGGGCGATTATTTCTGCCGTAATCTCTTCTTCAGAGTTTTTTGATTCGGTTTTTGAGTTTTCGCCAAGCCGTTTTCCTGTCAATCCATCGGCTTTTCCGCCTGACCCAACCGGAGTGTTTGAAAAAACTCCCATAAAGAACGAAAAAGCGCCAACGCAAATCACAAATCCGACCACGCCGATGATAATCAGCATTATTGGCCGCCTGGATTTGATTGGTTTTTGCCTTTCGCTCCCACTTTCGGGAAATTCAGATTGAGTTTTTTCTTCTTCGAGCATACACGTACCTCACAAAAAGCTATTTGTCCAAATCCCGAATGAGCAAGGCCCGTGCCCGTGTGGGGTGACGGGACTTATCACATTGTTACCGTGTGGCTTACGATGATTTATGCATAGAATTGGAAAAGTGTGAAAAAAACCAAATCGGAAAAAATATCCCGATAGGGATGGAAATTAATTCAGGGATGCGGGGGATTATAATAAATCGGCAGAAGCAGGATTGTTTTTCTCCGCCAGGTCACACACCACCTTCGTCGGCGCAGGACCTGACAGCACGGTAAATTATCCTTGTCTCCGATTCTGAGGAATATTAACCATCTTTTCGTGGGCGGCAGACGTCCTCGTCTGCCCCGAAAATCACCCTATTCTTCCGCCTCATCTGTACTTTTCCCTCGGCCAAAGAAGAAAAATCGTTCGAAGATGCGTTGGTAGGATGACCAGCCGGAATCGCCTGTGCGCTCGCGGATTTTTTCGACGGCGCCCATTCGGGAATCGAGTTCATCGGAATGATGCAAAAGGACAGCTTCGGGAGTCTGCGGCACAACCGGCGAACCTTTTTGAAGTTCGCCCTGATGCGAAACAATCAAATGGCGCAGATGCATCAATAAATCTTCCGGGAAATATTCGATTTCGTCGGCTTTGGTGCAGACAAATTCATCGCCCTGCGCGATATGCCCAATCAGCCGCCCGGAATCGGTATATTCAATCATTGAATCAACGCTGAATTCCCAGATTTTCCCGATATCATGTAAGATCGCTCCGCAAATTAGCAAATCGCGATTGAGTTTGGGATATAACCCCGACAGATTAACAATAATTTCCGCTATATTCAGCGAATGGTCGGCCAATCCGCCAATGGTGTCATGATGAAGTAGTTTTGCCGCCGGAGACGTCAGATATTTTTCAAGGATATCCTCATCTCCAAAAATATTATTTAATAATGTCTTCAAATAATTATTATCAACCCGCTCGATCATCGCGTTCAAAAGCGCATTTAATTCATCTTTGGTTCGAACCGCCGCCCGGAAAAAATCACACATATCAATTGCGTCATCTTTGGTAACGGGGCGAATTTGATCGATTCGCAGTTGATTGGCGCCCATATAAGTCGAAACCGGACCTTTGATTTTGACGAATATCCCGGCCTGATATAAATCGGCCTGATCTTCGCTTACATCCCACCAGACGGCTTTGATGCGGCCGGTACTATCGCCCAATTCCATCGCCAGACGAAACCGGCTATCTTTTTCGAGAAGTTCTGCTTTCCTCAGTGCGAAAAACCCGGTAATCGTATCTCCAGGACGCAAATCTTTGACAAAAATTTCTTTCATGATTGTATAAGGATAATAACATTTATTATTCCAGTGTCAAGAGGAGGCATTTAATTTTCTTTACTCAACATTTTCGACGGTGTATATTCTTAAGTTATGATGGAAGTTGCGGCAAATAAAGAAGTTAAACGGCAATTGCGGATTATTCGTTTCATCAAGGTTTTTGATTTTCGAAATCGACTATCGCGTTATATCCTTCGCGAACATATCGGGCCGTTTATCTTTGCCTTCGTCATTATCACTTTTGTCCTTATTATAGATTTTGTCCCTCACCTGGTCGAAATGATTGTCGGCAAAGACCTCCCTGCCTCAGTAATATTCAAAGTTTTTATTTACCAGATGGGCTGGATGATAGCTCTTTCGGTTCCAATGTCGGTTCTTGTCGCGACTCTCATGGCTTTCGGCCGACTGACATCCGATTTTGAGATAACAGCCATCAAGGCTTCCGGCATTCACGTCATGAGAATCATGTTCCCGGTTATTTTGGCGGCGCTGGCCCTGACATACAGCATGATTTACTTTCATAATGAAGTTTTACCCGATATCAATCATCGCGCCCGAATTATAATGCAGGATGTGAGGCGGTTACGCCCAACTCTGCAAATCCGCAGCGGCGCCTTTGTAACCGATATTTCGGGATATATTATTCTTATCGACTCGGTCAATCATACAACCTCAGAATTAACCGGTGTCAAAATCCTTGAGATGGGAAAAAAACGAAAAGCTCCTCGAACCATCGTGGCCCAATCCGGTTTTTTGAGCTTTACCAACAACGGCCGTGATTTGGTGTTTGATCTCAATGACGGAGAAATTCATGAGTTTGATGAAAAATCAGCAGATAATTACCGCCGGTTGGCTTTTGTAAACCAGAAAATTCTTGTCAGTGAAGTATCTCAGGATTTTGAGGAAACCGATGACCAATACCGCACCGATCGGGAAAAGTCATCGCGCCAGATGCTGGAAGATATAATGAAATGGAAAACTGGTATTAAACCATACCGGCAAAAAATCAACGACCTGATTGCCAGTCGAATTGATTTTATATTTTCTGATTCCATGCCCCTATCCCCCGACTCCACTGCCCCCGATAATATCGCCCTGTCGCATCTTAATACCGCCGAGGAAGCCAATAGCCGCATTTTGTCCCGTGAACGGGAGGGCATCCGAACCCAGCAAAAACTAATTGATTCGTATATGGTTGAGGTATATAAGAAATATTCAATCCCAACCTCCTGCATAGCCTTTTTACTCATCGGGACTCCTCTGGGAATCATTGCCCGGCGAGGGGGCATGGGTGTCAGCATCGGTTTATCTCTTGGGTTGTTTATCGTCTACTGGGCTTTTCTGATCGGCGGTGAAGATCTGGCCGATAGAGGAATCGTGACACCATTCTGGGCCATGTGGTCGGCGAATTTTCTGCTTGGCACAATTGGAATGTACCTGCTGTATGTGGTGTCGTTTGAGAAGAGTCTCTGGGCGATTTTCAAACTAACCCAGAGCAAACCATCGGCGGGGGAAAATTGATAAGAACTATCGACAGATATTTATTATCCCGATTTTTGATTTCTCTTTTGGTCGCTTGCGGAGGAATAACAATCATTGCCCTCATTGTCGATCTGGTCGGACATCTCGAAGATATCGTCGATAGCGCCGCCGGGATCAAAGACGTTTTGCTTTATTATCTTTATTTCATCCCATGGATTTACAAAATAACCATTCCCGCTTCGGTGTTATTGGCCGGCTTATTTTCAATCGGCATGCTGGCCAAAAACAATGAAATCCTGGCGATGAAATCTTCGGGGCTATCCATTTATCGTATCGCCTTTCCCCTGCTTGTATTCACTTTCCTGCTGTCATGCGCCAATTTCTACTTTAATGAGGAAATCCTTCCTTATACCGCCCGCGAGCGAATCCGAATAAAGCATGGCGAAATAGAGAAGAAAGACCGCAAAGGCTCGATCCTTTATAACCTTTCCAGGCAAGGTTCAGGGGGATATATTTATCATTTCGAAACTTACCGACCGGGGCGCAAAGAAGCCAAAAATGCATTGGTGCAGAGATTTGAAAACGATTCCTTGAAAGAATCATACCGCGGCGAATTAATGAAATTCGCCAACGGGCAATGGAGCATCCTTAACGGCGCCTACCGGAGTTTTATTAGCGGCGAAGAAACTTTTCATCAGTTCGATTCGCTGTCGCTTCCCAATTGCAAGGAACGCCCGGAAGAATTTGAAAAATATCAGGGCAAGCCGGAAGACATGGGGTACCGTGAACTTCAGGAATATATCGAAGTTTTGGATAAAACAGGTGCGCCTTTCATACGTGAATTAGTCGATTTGAAAATAAAACTTTCGTTTCCCTTTACTCCGTTTATCGTCATGTTCATCTGCATTCCGGTGGCGGCTAATCCAAAACGAAGCGGAGTCGCGCGGGCTTTTGCCATTGTAGCCGGAATTTCATTGACGTATTTAGTCATTTTTAAGGTCATGCAGTCATTCGGATATAGCGGTTCGATATCTCCCAATATCGCGGCCTGGTCAATTAATGCCATATTTTTGGCTGTTGGCATTTTTGTGTTTATCCGGTCGCATAAATAATATTGATGAGGTCTTGATGAACAAAAATCATGATATAAATCGCGAAAACTGGAATGTCAGAACCGACGCGCATTATAAACATCCCGAATATCGAGTCAAAGAATTTCTGGATGGCACAAAAAAGCTGCATCCTCTAGAACTGGAAGAGGTTGGCAACGTTGAAGGCAAATCATTACTGCATTTGCAATGTCATTTCGGTCTGGACACTCTTTCCTGGGCCAGGCTGGGCGCAAAAGTAACCGGAATCGATATATCGGACCGGTCGATCGAACTGGCGAATGAGTTGAAACAGAAGGCGGGACTGGATGCCAGATTCATCAGAACCGATGTGTTTAACCTTCCTGAAATTCTCAACGAAGAGTTTGATATTGTTTTTACATCATATGGTGTCCTGTGGTGGATGTCAGATATCAGGCGCTGGGCGCAAATTGTTCATAAATATGTTAAAAAAGGCGGGTTTTTCTACATCGCGGAAATACACCCGTTTATGGGTATGCTGGATAAGGACAAGAACGTCTATGAGCCTTATTTTAATCAAGGCACCGAAAAATATTATGACGAGAGTGATTACTGCGATAAAGAATTGAAAATAAAAGAGGAATGCGGCTGGCGCTGGACCTTGTCGGATGTGATAAACGCCCTGATAGGAGCCGGTTTATCTATTGAATATGTCCATGAATTTCCATTTTGCGTTTATGACCAGTGGCCTAATTTCGTCAAAGACTCAGATGGCTGGTATTATTATCCCGATATGAAAAAAGACGTTCCCATGACATTTTCCATCAAGGCCGTGAAAAAATAGAGTCAATAATTATCAGTGTTAAGCATTGATTTATTAAACTCCATTTGGTAATTTTCACTATTGGTCTAAATATCAACTTTTTATTCATAAATTTACGGAGTAACCCATGGTGAACTTTTCTCTCTTTAAAAAAGTATTATGTTACATTTGCTTTATATCAATTGTTTTAAGCCCTGCATCCTATGCCTTCGACAACTGTTACTCTATCGTTGTTGGCAAGGACGCCTCGGCCGATGGCTTCGTACTAATGGCGCACAATGAGGATGACGGACCGCCTCAAATTGTCAATCATCACAAAGTCCCGAGAAAAAAGCACTATCCCGGCGATAAGGTCCGACTCATAAACGGCGGCGAATTGGAACAGGTCGAAGAAACCTGGTCGTATATTTGGTCGGAAATTCCGGGACTGATGTTTTCCGACAGCTATGTCAACGAATGGGGCCTCTGCATCACGTCGGATAACTGCCCCTCGCGTGAGGATAATCCCGTCCTGCCCGAAGGCGGAATCAGCTATTACCTTCGCCGTTTGATCGCCGAAAGAGCTAAAACTTCCCGTGAAGGCGTGCATCTACTGGGAGAATTAATCGAGAGGTTCGGCTACGACGCCTCGGGAAGAACCTATATTGTCAGCGATCCTCTCGAAGGGTGGCTGGTCTGCGCCGTAAATGGCACACATTGGGCCGCGGCCCGAGTGCCGGATGACGAGATGGCTCTTATTGCCAATACCTATACCGTGCATAATATCGATTTATCCGATACGATGAATTTTCTTGGCTCCGATGATATTATAGATTATGCCATCGAGCGCGGCTGGTATGATCCCAAACAAGACGGCGAGTTTGATTTCGCCAAAGCCTACGCAGATCCGGAAGTCGCCATTCATCCAGGGAATATTGGGCGCCAATACGGCGGATTAAGACTCGTCTCTCCGGTGCATGTCGAGATAGACGGCCATCATCCTTTTTCGCTGAAGCCAAAAAAGAAAATGGATGTCCCATCGCTGATGGCTATACTCAGGGACCATTATGAAGGTACGGAACATTTTGGCTCTAATTCTCCTTCAGGCAATCCCCACGACCGTGATTTCAGGTCTATTTGCCGTCATGATACTCAGACCAGTTTTGTCGTTCAGCTTCGAAATGATATGCCGTTGGATATTGGCGTCGTCTATTGGGTTTGCCTGGCATCGCCGTGTGTCTCGACATATATACCGTTCCACATCGGTAATGAGGTTTTTCCGGATTGGTATCTCGGCTCCCGCGATGCTCCGACCGATTTGGAATTTGAGGAAAAACTGATCCAGCCCTTCCAGCATGATTACTCCAACGCCTTCTGGACTTTCAGCAATCTGCGCTATAAGGCAGAAAAGAATTACAATAAAATAATCGAGTCTATTACTATCAAGCGTAACAAAGTCGAAAAACAAGCCTTTGATAATCAGGAATCAATGGAAAAATGGGCAATTCAGATTTATGACAGCGACAAGAAAACGGCAATGGAAATACTGAATAATTATTCTCGGGGGATTTATCTATCATCCATCAGGGCCATGGGGGAAATTATTCCCAATAATTAGTCCATAAAATCCTGACAAGTAAAAAGCCGCCAATTTTTGGCGGCTTTTTCTTTAAGAATATTCCAAGATCTATGTGCCCATCTCCCACGAAGCCAGGTATTTTTTCTGTTCGGGAGTCAGGCGATCAATTTTAATACCCATCGAATCCAGTTTCATTTTGGCGATTGAATTATCCAGATTTTCTGGTAAAACATGAACGCTATTCTCAAGAGGATTCTTGAGATTTAGAAGATATTCACACGCCAGCGATTGATTGGCGAAAGACATATCCATTACCACAGCCGGATGACCCTCAGCCGCCGCTAGATTAATCAATCGCCCCTCACCCAGGATATAAATTTTATTGCGATTCATCAGGCGATATTCCTCAACAAACGGCCGGATGGTGTTAACCGAGCGTGAAATTTCTTTGAGCCCTCTCAAATCCAGTTCCACATTAAAATGCCCGCTGTTGCAAACAATCGCTCCGTCTTTCATTTTGATAAAATGTTCAGGACGAATAACATTTATATCTCCGGTAAGAGTAACGAACAAATCGCCAAGCGGCGCCGCCTTGGCCATCGTCATCACCTGAAATCCATCCATAGCCGCTTCAATACCCTTGACATGATCGACTTCGGTTATAATAACATTGGCCCCCATTCCGGAGGCTCGCATCGCGAATCCTCGCCCGCACCATCCGTATCCGGCCGCAACGACGGTCGATCCGGCAAACAGGTGATTTGTGGCGCGAATAATACCATCAATAGTCGATTGCCCGGTCCCGTATCGATTATCAAAGAAGTGTTTAGTTTTGGAATCATTCACAGCGATAATCGGATACGCCAGAGCCCCATCATTGGCCATCGCGCGCAGTCGAATTACTCCCGTCGTGGTTTCCTCAGTGCCGGCTAAAACCCCGTCCAAAAGCTCTTTTCTATCAGAATGAAGCGTTGAAACCAAATCCGCGCCATCATCCATTGTTATATGCGGTCTGATATCAAGAGCCTGATTGATATGCTTATAATATAGCCTGTTATTTTCGCCATTAATGGCAAATACAGAAATTCCGTAATCATCAACCAGGGACGCCGCCACATCATCCTGAGTCGAAAGAGGATTGGATGCGCACAATGCGACCGAGGCTCCTCCGGCTTTAAGAGTTCGAGCCAGATTGGCCGTTTCGGTCGTAACGTGCAGGCAGGCCGCGATATTGATTCCCTTAAGCGGTTTTTCTTTTCTGAAGCGGTTTCTTATTTTCCTTAGAACCGGCATATTGGCTTCGGCCCATTCAATCCGTTTCTTGCCATTGGCCGCCAGTTTTATATTTTTGATATCACATATCACCGGATTTGACATAACTTTATATTCTCCCTATATAATTCACCAATAATGACTCTATCAGGCCTCTTTGGCCAGGATATCAGCCTTATCTGTTTTCTCCCATGTAAATTCATCAAGCTCACGGCCAAAATGGCCGTAGGCCGCCGTCTTCAGATAAATCGGACGGTGTAAATCTAACATTTCATTTATGCCGCGCGGCCTCAATTCAAAATGTTTTACTATCAGTTCTTTTATGCGGTCTTCTTTGACCTTGTTCGTCCCATCTGTCCATACCATAATCGATACCGGATCGGGAACGCCTATGGCATATGCAAGCTGGATATTGCATTTATCAGCCAACCCTGAGGCAACAACGTTTTTGGCGATATAACGAGTCATATAAGATGCCGACCTGTCAACTTTCGTGGGATCTTTGCCAGAGAAAGCTCCGCCGCCATGCGACGCCATACCGCCATAGGTATCGACGATAATTTTTCGACCCGTCATTCCGGTATCAGCCTGAGGTCCGCCAATAATAAACTTACCCGTCGGATTGATATAATATTTTGTTTTGGAATCCAGCATTCCTTCGGGAATAACCGGTTTGACAACTTTATCAATTATTTTTTGACGGGCGACGTCAGTTATATGGTTTCCATCGGGGCTAAGGATTTCTTCGGAATGTTGAGTCGAAATGACGACGGCGTCAACGCGGGCTGGCCGATTATCGATATATTCTACGGTCACCTGTGACTTACCATCCGGTCCCAAAAAACCCAATATTTTCTTCCTGCGGGCCTCAGCCAAACGCATCGTTAATTTATGTGCCAGCATAATCGGCATTGGCATCAATTCTTCAGTCTCACGACAGGCATAACCGGACATCAAGCCCTGATCGCCGGCTCCTCCGGTATCGACCCCCTGAGCGATATCAGGCGATTGAGCCCCAATGGCATTTAAAATAGCGCATCCTTTATAGGAGAAGCCATACCTGGCGTCAGTATAACCGATATCTTTAATAATTTTGCGAGCCAACGATTGGATATCGACATATCCCGTCGTAGTTATCTCGCCGCCGACAATAAGAAGTCCCACCGTTACAAAAGCTTCGCATGCGACCCGACCGTTCACATCCTGTCTCAACACATCGTCAAGAACGGCGTCAGATATTTGATCGCAGACTTTATCGGGATGGCCTTCAGTTACTGATTCCGATGTAAAAAGAAAATTGCCATGACTCATATAATTCTCCAGTGATTTTCACAATATATTAAAAATGGCCGACCTCAGATGAATCTCCGACATTGAGGCAGCGATAATCCCCGGTAACAATCGCTCGATGCCCGATTAACGAATCGGTCAATATTGAGTTGGTAACTTCTGCCTCATAGCCAATAATCGAATTCTTTACAATTGAGTTCCTGATTACTGCTCCGTCAGAAACGGAAACATGTGGTCCAATAACCGACCCTTCAACTACTGCCGAAGGCCCGATAAAAGTTGGCGGGATTATGACCGACCCTTCCCTGATTTCACTAAATGTCGTTTTCTCCAGCAAATGCCGATTGGTATCGATCAAAGTTTCTCGTTTGCCGCAATCAAACCAGCCTTCGACGGGGAAGGCGTTAAATATGGTTCCCTCTTCTATCATGCTCTGTAATGCGTCGGTTAATTGAATCTCACCCCGCGTCTTTTGCCCGGAAACAATAAGTTTTTCCAAATGATTAAATAAAATAGAACTGTTTTGAATATAATACAGCCCAATAATGGCGAGGTTTGAGGAAGGATCAACCGGTTTCTCAACCAATCGATTGACCAAACCATGTTCGACATCGGCGATGCCAAATCTATGAGGATCAGCGACAGGCATCAGGCCCAATACATTATCACCCTGCGACACGAATCGAGTCATATTGGCTTCAACAATAGTATCCCCCAGAATAATTAAAACCGGCCCGTCGGACGTTCCTCTGAGTCCCATATGAACCGCATATCCTAATCCCAATAATTCCGTCTGATTTACGAATCGAGTTTTGATATTATAATGCTGAGTGACATATTCCTGAACTTTTTCGCCCAAAAAACCAGTTATAATCGTAATCTCATCCGGATTTAATTCAATTAAAGAATCAAGAATATGCGCCAAAATCGGTTTCCCGGCGACATGCAAAAGCGATTTGGGTATGGTATGCGTGTGCGGTCTCAAACGACTGCCAATTCCCGCGGCAGGAATAATTATTTTCATTTCCGTCCTTGCCCTCCCTGTAATTTTTCGAAAGAATATACGCAGTTCAAAGGAGAACGTAAATATAAATATTGGAATAAAACGGCCAAATGATTAAGAAAACAACTGTTTTATCGATCCGCCCCAATCATCAATCAAAAATTGAACGCGGCCAATAAGCAGAGATATGCGAGCCATTACCGTATATCCAAAATGGGCGCCGAAAGATACCATTATAAACCAGATTCCAACCCGGGCAACTCCACCCAAAACACCCTTGTGTTCTTTGGAAAAATAAAAATAAATTAAGGTCGTGACAACCCCGGCAACGATTATCAGGGAAAGAAGGAATTCACTCCATCCCTGTCCTGGATCAAGCGAACGCATTGTCGCCTGTATTTGGGGCAGCACCTTTCCGTGAAGTTCGGAAATCAGAAATATGCCGGCCGTGGTGCCCATAACAAATGCCAGTGAAATCCTGCTGATCCAGCTATATTTTTTTGTGAAGCGGGAAAACATCAGGACACCAAGTAAACCGGGGAAAATCAGCCACCATTTGCCCTGATCAATCATTGGATCGACAATCTGCTGCAAAATAACAGAATGCCAAACCAGCCCAAAATAATAACCTGACGTAAGTCCTGCAAAAATGTGCTCGGCCAATTTATAAAAAGGATTATCTTTATATAAAAAGGAAAACAACGACAGGGTCAAAAATGCTATAATCCATATCTGCAGATGCTCAATAAAGGTCATTTTATCTCCTGCTATTCCGCATATTAAGCTCTCCTGCGCCGTTGCGTGAAGAAAATGATATTACCGGCAATCACCGAACAAATAATGAATAGATGAACCAATGATTGGGCTCCCATGCCCTTAGTGGCTTTATCCTTTTTATCAACCAAACGCTCATATTCGGCAGCCCCTTTCATGCCTCCCAAAAGACCAGTCATTTGTCCAGAACCAATATAGGCATAATAGCGGGGAGCCATAACTGCCGTCATACCGCAACCCACTTCAACATGGTATTGAGCATTTACAATTGAAATCCAATAATCGACTATGCCATTGTCGGACACTACAAAGATAAAATCAATATCCTCGTAATTTTTAACATCTTTCATCATTGGAATTTCAGATAAAGGCGTTCCTGAATTATCAGCCGGATAAATGACATCTATTGCGGTTCCCATCCCTTTTAAAACCGCTACATAATTTGCCTTATATCCTAAATTTACATAATCGACGCCATACTCTTTGCCGTATTTCTGGGCAATATCAAGAGTAACCCTCTCGGCAATAGTCGGGCCGCCCAATGGTATTGTGGTCATGGTAATAACCCGGCAGCTTTTGCCGAAGAGATGATGCAATGCGGCGGAGGACATCGGTTCCGTTTCCGGTAAAGCCGAAGCGTAATAATCAAAAGTCAATAAAACAATCGATGAATCAGGCAAATTTTCAACTGCGTCATAAAGCTGTCTGGATTCCGGGGATATCTCTATTGGGATATCGATAGTCATCAGAACGGGAAATATGACATAAAATCCCACGGCCAAATATATAAATCTGTTGTCATCTGATTTATATGTCCTATAAAGCAGAAAAATCCCGATAATTACGAGTACAACATAAGCCATAATTTCCCAAAAAGACATAATCAATTATTTCCCCATATAAGTGCGCTCAATACCGAGCATTATGCGAAGCGCCATCGCCGCCGCCCCCAAAGCCGCACCGATAATAATGCCCCGCTGAACGGCCAAGTTGGCGCCACCCATAATATAGGTGTTAATGTAATTAGGTATCTCGTCATGGATACTCTTCAAGAATGCCTCCCCCATTGGAATTCTCCAAAGCATAACCAAAACTGCCGTAATTAGAAGCAGGGTCGCTTCCGCATTTCTCGCGCGAAAGGCTCGAAAGGCGGCCGATGCTATATAAAATGCCAGCATGGCAAACATCGTTGACATAAGGGGGGCATTTAAATTATTGAAACACCACGTATGGATTGAATTTAAGCCATCACCAAATAACGGAGATATTCTTGACGGTAAAATTGCCGGCACCATCGTAATAAATACGGCCAATAGAGTAGCCAATTTATATGGCCAGTCAGTTCCTGTTCTTTTCACAATATTGAAATTTACACGGATAATCGAAACCACTCCCAGCAAAAGAGTAAATCCGCCGACTATGGTCACCCAGCTTAAAATTTCCGGCTCGAATCGTCCGAGCAGGCTTTCTTCGGGTCTAAAGAAAAACGAAACAACCATTAAAAGGCCCGATAGAAAAGCGATTATAATCGGTACCGTAGTTCTCATTATCAGACACTTTCAAAAAGTAAATAAAACCAATCACCCACATCAAAACTTATTAGCAGGACACCCGCCAATATTAACACCACTAATAAAATCTTAATCCAATCCTGCCCTTTAAGACCGCCCAAAAGTAGCGGCTCTCGCGATAAATATGCCGAAGCGGCATAGAGTTCCTCACCCATCAAAGTATAATCGCAGGCGGCAATAAAAAAGGGTAATTGGGCCGGTTGGGCAGTGCCGGCAATTTGAATCGAACCGGCGGCATTTCCGGTTTCAGCCATCAGCAAGGATTCGGCGTAAAATGCACCCATATAAATATTCGTAGCAGGTTTTTCACGCATCATATATCCATTGACATACGCCGCAAATGAGAAAGTTTCACCGGCTACATATCGAACCATATCCCGATCATAGGAATCCGGTTTTCCTTCTTCCATGTAAGCTTGCTGTACTACTTCCTGACCGGCGGCCAATACCATCGGATATCTGACCGGGACCATTAGAGGCGTCTCGTATCTGGCGGTGATGCGGGCAACTCTTCCCAAAATAGAAATCCCGGCAATTGTCTCTATTTCATCAATCTCATTTAGACCGGGAATAAATAGAACAGGTTTACCCATCTCAGTCGCGCGTCCAACGGCATCTTCCACTTCATCGAGACCGTTAATTTTGCGTATATAAAGTTTTTTGCCTGCTTTTGCCCACTTTGTATAAATTAGGATTGCAATTGAGAAAACTATCATTAAAATCAAAGCATTGATACGATCTGAACGAAAGGCCGATAACTCCTCCCCGCCGATATCTATATCTACCTCATCGGTCACCGCGGCAATGACCGAAGAATCGGACATTACAGAATCAAGAGTTTGCGCTGCGGATGAATCATTTTTAATTGTAATCACGGTACTATCGGCCAGAATTATTGCGGGAGAAATCAATAAGATTATAAAAAGTGGTACAAAAATGGCCATTCGATTCAAAGCGGTATATTCTCCAAAGTCTTGGGTCTTCCCAATTTATCAAATCAATGGTCAAAGTCAACAGATATGAAATGGATTAAAATCAGAATTTCCAGCCAACTTGTCAATTTTGCCACTTGCTTCCTTACAAATTCCTGTTATAATTATAAATAGTACACACTTGAGAGTTACACATAATTACGTTTTTTGATAATCTGTCGATAACCAGATAAATAAGGATTAATTGGCTATATGAATAAAGCCCCGAAATTTCTAATAAATCTGTTTCTTTGTCTCACTTTGAGCGGAATCGCCTCGGCTCAATTAAGTCAGGGTGGAATGCCTGTAAGCTTTAAGTATCCGGCTCTAAAAGCCCAATCCGCCGTTCCCACCGAGAGTATGCCGGATTTTGACATTGAGTATTTCTTGACTGAAGATTCGATTGAGCAGGCCGAGGGTGATATCCCATTCAGGTTTGGCGTCCCGTTTGACGTAAATCTCAATCTGGATAATTCCGGCGTTTGGGAAGATATACCAAACGGTGATCGTCTCTGGCGATTACGAATTGAATCATCAGGCGCATATTCGATAAATTTAATTTATGATGACTATTGGCTGCCTGAAGGAGCCCAATTATTTATCTACAATGAATCCCATGATGGCGTTATCGGCGCCTTCACAAATACCAATAATAAGGATCACGGCATGTTTGCCTCTATGCCTGTCAAAGGCGATGTTTGTTTTCTCGAATATTACGAACCGGACGCGGTTGCCGGACAAGGGCGGATTTCTATTTCGCGCGTTATCCATGCTTATAAAGATATTTTCAAGTTCTTTCAGGCTGGATTCGGTGGTTCCGGCAGTTGTAACATAAATGTCAATTGCCCCGAAGGAGACAATTGGAAAAAGGATAGCCGCGCCGTCGCGATGATTATTCTTGCCAGCGGAACCCGCCTATGTTCAGGCGCACTGGTTAACAATGTCCGCTATGATGGGACACCATACTTTTTGACCGCGGATCATTGCCTGGGAATGGAATCGACCTGGATCTTCATGTTTAATTATGAATCCCCTGATTGTACCAATATCGACGGACCGACCAACATGACGCTTCAAGGTTCTACTCTCAGGGCCAATTATCCCCCCTCAGACATGGCCCTGGTAGAAATCTCGGAAACTCCACCGGCAGGATATGGAGTGTATTTTGCCGGGTGGTCGAATCTCGATCAATCCTCACAAACCTCAACGGCGATTCATCATCCATCGGGAGATATAAAGAAAATTTCTTTTGATTACGATTCATTAACATCTACTGAATACGGCGAACTTGCCGGAGAGACTCACTGGCGTGTTGCGGATTGGGACCTCGGCACGACGGAAGGCGGCAGCTCCGGCTCACCTCTGTTTAATCCTGAACATCAAATAATCGGGCAACTCCATGGCGGCTACGCGGCATGCGATAATGATGATCCTGATTGGTATGGTAAATTTTCCTACTCCTGGAATACTGGCAGCCAGCCTGATGAACAGTTGGCGTATTGGCTTGACCCCGATAATACCGGCCTAATATCTATGATCGGATTTGATCCCAATACCGGATTAAATATTATCCACACCGCCATAGAAGATTCTCGAGATACTGTTAACGACTATTTAATTACGTGCGAAATCATTTCTGATATTCCAATTAAACAGGAAAATACTTTTTTGAATTATTTTATCGGTGAGAATCCCTACCTGGAAACAATGGCACCGACCGGTAATCCCGACGAATTTACGGCCATAATTCCCGCCCAAAAAGCCGGAACCAGCATATCATACTACATCTATACCGAGGATATAAGCGGCCATAAAGATTCAACAATTATGTTTGAATTTTACATTGACTATACCCCCGAAATATTGGTTTCCGTCGAAACCCTGAACGAATCTCTCTGGATAGGAAATACCTCTCAACAAGAATTTACTATTGAGAATATTGGAAATGGAGACATCCTCTATAATCTCAAACTAAATCTTTTCCCCGAATCAAATCCCGCCTTGAAAGAGTTAATCGTCGGCGATAAGCTTCAGGCTCCCAGCCATAATTATCAATCCAGCTACTATGATGCAAAATCATCCAAAGATGAGTCAGACCCTCGCGTCGGTTACCCCGTCGATAAAAACGCGGGCGGACCCGACGATTTTGGCTATATCTGGATAGATTCTGACGATCTGGGCGGTCCCACTTTCGATTGGAACGATATTTCTTCGACCGGGACCGATATAACCGCCGATTTGCGGGATGATAATTCTATTGGTCCATTCCCGATTGGTTTTGATTTTAATTTTTACGGCTTGACATATAGTCAATTCTATATTGGATCGAATGGACTGGTTGGTTTTAATTCGAACCAGCTTCATGCCTATTTTAATTCACCCATCCCTTCGGAGAATGTCCCTCACAATTTTTTGGCCTGGCTGTGGATGGATTTGGATATTACCAGTCTGAATAATCCGGATGGACGAGTATATTATGAAACAATTGACGATCGCTTAATAATACAATTTACAGACTATCCGATGTACAGCGCAGACCCGGGCGATGTTGCCACTGCTCAGGTAATCCTCGATACCAGCGGAACAATAATTTATCAGTATCTTTCCTTTGATGGCAATTTTGCCGCCAATATTGCCGTCGTGGGCATTGAAAACAGCACCGGTACCGATGGACTGGAAGTGGTATTTAAAAATAATTATCTCAAAGATAATCTGGCGATCAGATTTACTCCGGTTGATTTATGGTTTAATCTTGATAAGAAATCGGGAACGATTCTTCCCCAGGAATCTGATTTAATAGCCTGCGTGTTTGATGCTCTTGCGCTTGACCCGGGAGATTATTATTTAGAATTAAATATTTTTTCCAACGATCCCAAACCGGAAAACAGCAATATCATTATCCCGGTCAATCTCAATATTGCAGAATTCCCTTATATTTGCGGTGATGCCAATGGCGATGAATTTGTTAACCTCGGTGACGCCGTTTTCATGATTACATATATTTTCAAATCCGGCACCAAACCGGATCCTATCGAGTCCGGTGACGCCAATTGCGATGGCAATTCCGATGTCGGCGATGCCGTTTATGTTATAAATTATGCATTCAAATCCGGGCCTAAACCCTGTTGCCCCGAATAAAAATCAATATACATAAATTTGTCTATTTGTTGCTTCCATATAATGAATAGCCAATATGGACTCATTTTTTTGTGTACCGGGTAAATCGATCTCGGAAGAGTATATGAAGGAATATTTTTAGCTTGGAATTCTAAGGAAAATAAAACATGCGGCGTTTTCCACTTAGAACCATAGTATTTGGGAGGTGCCATAAAGGAATTCCCCGTCGCCCCCGGATATTTTCTGTATTTTTTTACCACAACTTGTAAATCGATATTCCTTTGCGCGTTACATCAAAACCTAATTTGATTGACTCTGATTTTTTCGCGTTTTTTCATTTATAATTGGATATAGCAATAAAAAATTGAAAGATTTATCGATTTTGAAGAACTTAATATATACATAAGAACCAAAAAGATTGAAAAAAAAGTAGGAAATTTCTTCATTTGGATTAAACATTTTAGAATGCAAGGCGTCATAGATAAAAAATTACTGAAGTATGCCCCCTAGTAGGGCCATTGCCCCTCAATGGCCCAACGGTTTGGCTTTGCCTACTAAAGGGCCAAACCAACCCCAGGCGGTCGCCAGCCCCCCATCCCTTGCGTGCGACCGCCCTTTTTTTAAATATTCTAACGAATCACTTTTTTCTCGACCAGCCACACTCCCCAAATTACCAATATCCCTCCAAAAATATGAAAAGGGGTAATCTGTTCATTGAGCACAAATGGCGCCACAGCCATCGTTGATAATGGCTCCAGATATATATAAGCGCCTACTTTTGCGGCAGGTTTACGACTGAGCGCTTCGGCCCAAAACCAAAATGCCAAACCAAGACAAAATACTCCCAAAAAAACTAAGGCTAAGATAATTCTTGGAGGGAGTGACATAAATGGTGTTAATCCGGAGGTAAATAAAACTTTCGGAACAATAATTATCGCTGCAATCGTTAAAACGACGTTATTTACTGCCAGAGGCGCGGCTGATGATAATTTCCTTGCTAAAATTGTATATATCGCCCACGTTATACAGGATATCAGTATTAGCCAATCACCGTATGATTTTAGGTAATCAAAACTACTTAACTCCCCTTGCGAAATAAGAAGAATCACGCCAAAGGCAGCGATCGCAATACCCCCAATTTGAATGAAATGTAATTTTTCCTTCAGGAAAATAATAGAAAAGACGGCTATAAATATTGGAATTGTGGCCAAAAGCCAGACCGTATTAGTCGCTGTGGTAGTCTTCATTCCTTCGACCTGAACCAATAAATGGGCGGCAATAATAATGCCGCATAATGCCAATAGACCCCATTTGCCCCGAACAAAACTATATGACAGCTTTCTTTGCATGGAAATAATATACAAAAAGGGCAAAGCCAGAATAAAACGAGCCGCGATTATCTCCGAGGGAGTCAAATAATCAAGGCACAGTTTCGTCGCGACAAACGAAACTCCCCATAGCCATACGGCAATTATCAACAAGACAGATATCATTCAGCCATACCACCCGAAAATCATATTGTTGTAATCTACCAACCTTGAAATAAATAATTTGACTGGGAAGTTTGCAAGGATTATCCTTTTGAAGATGACTCGTTTGAAACAATACTCAATCCTGATAATTGCGGCAACGGCCGTTAGCTGGGCTGCCATATTTATTAGACTGGCCGAGGCCGACCCGATTGCGACCGCCTTTTACAGAATGGTATTGGCGGTTTTAATTTTGGCTCCTTTTTTTGCGGTCAGCTCTTTCAAGATGGCTGCGCGTCTAACGAAAAGAAGCATCTTTTTATTGTTATTATCTGGAATCTTTCTTGCCATTCACTTCGCATCATGGATAGCTTCTTTGAAATATACCTCGATTGCCAACTCAGTTGTCATTGTCAGCACGCATCCATTCCTTATTGCCATCGCCGAAGCTGTCATATTGAAAACAAAAATTACCCGCCGGACTATAATTGGAATGATCCTGGCCATCACGGGAATGATTGTTATTTTCGCGTCGAGTTTCAGATTTTCGAACAGTGGCGGATTGGGTGAATTATTGGCATTTATCGGGGCGGTTTGCGCCGCTGGTTATTTATTTATTGGCCGTACGGTACGGCAGAAAATGAATAACCGTAATTATACTTTCCTTGTTTATTTCGCAGCATCAATCATTTTATTCCTTGTCTCTTTGGCCGCAAAATCCCCATTGGTAGGTTTCAGTAGCGAGACGTGGCTATATTTTGCGTTGCTGGCGCTTATTCCGCAAGTAATTGGACATTCGCTTTACAATTTCCTTTTAAAACATATGAAAGCCCATCTAGTCGGTCTTGCGATTTTGGGCGAACCTATCGGCGCTTCAATCTTCGCCATTTTAATTTTCTCCGAATTCCCGCCAACCGAAACTTACATCGGAGGCGGATTAATCTTAATGGGTATCGTTGTGGCTTTGATTCGATTGAAAAGTGATGATAAGTCTGTTGAAACCGCTTGATTTTTCCAGTGTTTTGTATAGATTATAACGCTTGTATGATAAAACTATGGGGCAGTAGCTCAATTGGGAGAGCGGTACGTTCGCAACGTACAGGTCGTCGGTTCGATCCCGGTCTGCTCCATTTTTTATTTGGGATTAATTGAGCGGAATTCGCCCGCTTCAATTATCCGGTTAATTGATTGGCGCAAAATATTTATTGCCGGAATAATGCGCCCCGCGTAAAAAATATATGAAAGCGATTAATTGATTTCGGCCAGTCTTGTTTGGGTCCTGTACAATAAGCCAGTACCGAACCCCGTCAGGACCGGAAGGTAGCAGCGGCAGGTATGATGTTTGTGTGATACAGTCACGCCTGAATAACGGCTGGCCGTAATCAATTAAAGAGATTGAGGGTCTGAGAATCGGATGATCTTATGTCTTATCAGGTTTTAGCGCTAAAATACAGGCCTCTTGTTTTTGAGGACATCATCGCCCAGGAGCATGTCACCAAAACCCTGGCGCGAGCCGTCGAAACCGGACGAATTGCAAATGGATACTTGCTTACCGGCCCTCGCGGTACGGGCAAAACGACTACCGCCCGAATTCTGGCAAAAGCATTAAACTGCGTCGAAGGTCCCACTCCTACTCCCTGCAATAAATGTTCTACCTGCAAAGAAATTACTTCCGGCTCGTCTCTTGACGTGCTGGAAATCGACGCCGCGTCCAATACCGGAGTTGATGATATCAGAACCCTCCGGGAAAATATCAGGTATCTGCCGACGTCCGGCAAAAAGAGAGTTTTTATAATAGATGAAGTTCATCGCCTGTCCGGTTCGGCCTTTGACGCGCTTTTGAAAACGCTGGAAGAACCTCCCGAACATGCTGTATTTATCTTCGCCACCACCGAACCGCACAAAGTCCCGCAGACTATTCTCTCCCGGACTCAGCGGTACGATTTCCATCGAATCAGCGCGATCGATTTGTCCGCTCATCTGGAAAAGCTGGCCAAATTGGAAAAAGTTAATATTGAAAAAGAGGCAATTTTTTTAATCGCTCGCAAAGGCGAGGGATCGGTTCGGGATGCTATCTCACTTTTTGATCAGATGATTTCTCTTTCTGAAGACAAGATAACCGCCGCCGAAACTGCCCGGACACTGGGCATTGTCGATCGCCAGCTATTTGTCAAGCTGATTGATATTATCGCGGCCGGAAAAACTGAGCCTGTCTTTGACCTGGTTCAGAAATTGTTTGCTTCCGGAGCAAGTATCAAAGAATTTGTGAACGATTTTATAAATTACTTAAGGAATCTTCTGGTCCAGAAATCATCTTCAGAACCGGATAAATTCCTCGACGTATCCGAGGCCGAAAAAAAATCCCTGATTAAGCAATCCGCGTATTTCACCGAAGCCGATATCTTAAGGATGACCCAGATTCTTGCGGAATTATCTTCCGAGCTGAAACGCGGGTACGATGAAAGAATCTTCCTGGAAATATGCCTCATTCGTCTGACTCGCATGGAATCGAGTATCTCATTGCAGGAAATTATTGAACGCTTGAATCGTTTGGCCGCATCGGGAACGCATTCAGATAGTCCCGGAGATACGAATCTTTTTGGAAATTCGGTTTCTCCTCCCACCTCGTCTCAAACGTCAGACAAATCTCAAAAAAAAACTGAATTAAGCTCTGATAATGATATTCGGGATCCAAATGAGTTAATTGATGACGGCAAACCGCTCAATCTCCCCCGCATTCAAATGAGCTGGAATCGATTTCTTGACACCCTTAAAAAACGCAGCAGTATGCTTAATTCGCAATTGGCGATGGGACATATCCAAAACGTAAAGAATAATGAAATCACAATCGCTTTTACGCCTACGTACAGCACCAGCAAACAGGTTATTGAAAAGCCTGAATCGAAAAATATTGTCGAAGAAGCTCTTCGCGATTTTTATAAAATAGCGGTGCGAATTAAATTTGTAATTGACACTACAATCAAAACGCCGGTTCATACCAAACAGGAGCCGGAAAATCTGTTAATAAACGCCGAAGATTTATTTGCCAAAGACCCCGATTTGAAGAAAATGGTTGAACGGATTGATGGTGAAATCGTCGGCAGGAGAAAAATCGAAGGCGCTTAATCTAACAGTTCAGGAGGAATAAATGGCCAAAGGTATGGGCGACATGATGAAACAGGTCGCAAAAATGCAGCAAAAAATGGAAGAGATGCAAAAAGAACTGGCCGAAAAAACAGTCGAGGGTACTGCCGGAGGCGGTATGGTCAAGGTTGTCGCGACCGGAGCGCAGGATATTGTATCCATCAAGATTGACAAAGAAGTTGTCAATCCTGAAGATGTTGAAATGCTCGAAGATCTTATCCTGAGCGCGGTCAACCAGGCTCGCGAAAAGGCCGCCGAAATGCAGGCGGAAACAATGGGCGCTTTAACCGGCGGGTTGAATATCCCCGGATTAAACCTCCCCTTCTGATATGTACAAATCAGCCGAATCAGTAGGACGATTAGTCTCTCTCTTATCCCGGTTGCCGGGAGTGGGCCGCAAAACAGCCGGACGATTGGCTTTCCATATTCTCAAAATGAATATGGAGGAAGCTCGCGATCTGGCCGAAGCCATCGTGACGGTTAAAGAAAAGGTCGGAACCTGCGGAATATGCTTCAATATATCCGAACATGATCCCTGCGCCATCTGTGCCGATGAAAAACGCGACCGCACGATCATATGTGTTGTGGAAGAAGCCAGCGATATCATCGCCCTTGAAAAGGCCGAAGAATTCACTCCGTTATATCATGTCCTCGGCGGACGCCTCTCCCCTCTCGACGGAATCGGTCCCGACGATCTCTATCTAAAAGGACTTCTGTCACGCCTTGATGATACTATCAAAGAGGTCATCATTGCCACTAATCCGGATGTCGAAGGCGAAGCCACGGCGATGTATATCAATAAACTGATTAAGCCGTTTGGCGTCAAAGTCACACGCATCGCTCGCGGTCTGCCGGTCGGAGGCGATTTGGAATACGCCGACGGCGTGACCATTACCCGCGCTCTCCAGGGCCGCCAGGAACTGTGATTTTACATCATAAGGGGGGATTTGTAAATAGTCCATTCAGTTGTAAAAAGTCAGAGACCTTCCGGACAGTTTGCTCTATGCGGGAACCCACCGTTCCGCCGCGCGGAACAATGGGCCACCGGTCAAATAATGGCAACATCGAAGGGATACTACCCTACTGCCTTGTCGACCTTTCTAATTGATGTGAAGTAGCCTAAACAGGGGCACGATTATAACTAATTACAATTATGGCATACTCTGCACTCCGAAAGCGCAAGCCTAGGTGACCTGTCCGGTGGCCCACTGCAACTTGTTGCGGTGGGTTCCCGCCTGGAGCCTTATATTAATCTAATAAATACATTTCCGCAGATCAATTAAAAAAATGAAATGCAGCAAAGGACGTCTGCCGCCCACAGGATAAAGCAATTTTGAAAAATATTGATTATGCCGGGAGATAATCCTTATGGCGTACACAAATTCATAAGATAAAAAATACAGGGAACAAAAAAACTGCTTCACTTGTTTTATCCCATATCGTATCATTGTAAAAGTCAAAGATGGGCAATAGAGGGATAACTCATAAAATGAAAATCAGAAAATAAACAATATCTTTGGAGGAAAAATGGACGCTGTCTGGACTCAGATTAGTAACTGGGGCGCTATTTACGGTCTAAAAATCGTCGGCGCTCTGGCAATTCTATTTATCGGCCGCATTGTTGTCGGCATGATCACAAAAGGCATGGGCCGTTTGATGATTAAGGGCAAAATGGATGTAACGCTGGTTAAGTTCTTAAAAAGTGTCATTCGCATTTCGCTTTTGATGGTTATCATAATTATGGCGCTGGGCAATCTTGGAATCCAAACGACATCATTTATCGCCATCATGGGCGCCGCCGGTTTGGCTATCGGCCTCGCTTTTCAAAACTCCCTGGCGAATCTCGCGTCGGGAATCTTGATAATAATCTTTCGCCCCTTCAAAAGCGGTGATTTTGTTGAAGCCGGAGGTTCAACCGGTACCGTCGAGGAAATATCAATATTTACGACAGTATTAAAAACCCCGGATAATAAAAAAGTCATAATTCCAAATGGAGCTATCACAAGCGGTAAAATTGTCAATTATTCCGCCAAAGAGATGCGCCGCGTTGATTTGGTATTTGGCATCGGGTATGGCGATGATATTAGGCAGGCCAAATCGATTCTGGAAGAAATTGTCAAGGCTGATAACCGGATTCTTGATGATCCGGCCCCTCAGATTGCCGTATCCGAACTGGGTGACAGCTCAGTCAATTTTGTTGTCCGTCCCTGGGTCAAAACCGCCGACTACTGGGACGTTTATTTTGCTATTACAGAAAAAGTGAAACTTACTTTCGACGAGCGTGGCATTTCAATACCATTTCCTCAACGGGATGTCCACTTGCACCACGTATAAACTAGTTAAGGAGGTTTATCATGTCATATCAAAAGCAGATCATTGTTTTAATTTTTTCACTGATATTAACAGCACCCTGTGCTTTTGCGCAGGATGAAGATCCTGCCAAATGGATAACTTCGATTGTGCTGGATATCACCACCACCCAAACTGCCTATTCCGATTCCTGGAGCGGTGGTGAATTGGGTTCTCTTAGCTGGGTCGGCAATCTTAATGGCTCAGCCGAAAAACAACTGTCCCCATCGTTTAATTTTAAATCACGGCTCAAACTCTCATTCGGTCAAACTCTGGCTCAGGATACTAATAAAGTCTGGGCCAAACCGCGCAAGTCAACTGATTTGATAGATTGGGAAAATGTCGGCCGGGTCACAAAAAACTGGTTTGTCGATCCATATGTTGCCTTTCGATTGGAATCGCAATTCCTCGACGCCTCGTTCGAGCCAAAAAAACGATATTTCACTCCTATCAGACTGACCGAATCTGCCGGTGTCGCTCGAAAACTATACGCCGAAGGCGAGAAGAATGAGATTATCAGCCGTCTTGGTTTCGCCTTGAGACAAATTATGAAAAATGTCATTATTGATCCGGTGACGTATGCTACTGCTGATTCAACCCTGACTGACGGCGGTATTGAATCGGTTACCGATATCAAATTATCACTTGGCGAAAAACTTCAATACACGGGCAAACTCACGCTCTATAAAGCCCTCTTCTTTTCCGGAAAAGACAAAGTCGCCGGAACTGAGTATGAAGATTACTGGAAAGCCGCCGATGTCAACTGGGAAAATATATTGACCGCATCAATTACTAAAATCCTTTCTGTTAATTTTTACACTCAGGTCCTCTATGATAAAGAAGTGAGCATAAAGGGTCGTTTTAAAGAAACTCTGGGAATAGGCTTTGTTTTTAAGATGATGTAAGAAAAATTATATGGGCAAAAGGCGGGTTTAACTCCCGCCTTTTATTATTTCTAAAACCAATAACCGGCCCGAAAGCCAAGAATCCGGCTTTTTTGATCTTCCCCCTGAATTGATTCGATAAGGCTAACTTCATATCTTGCTTCAAAGAAAATCCATCCGGTTTCGCCGGCTCTTAAATTCAAGCCCCCTCCAATGATGTATCCCAGGTCGGCTCCTTTGGAATTCTCAAGATCAATGTCCAAAGCCAATACTTCGTTCTCCACGCGTATCTTCGAATCCAGCCTTAATCCAAAAAATCCCCCGCCCTCTAAAAATAATGAAGCCTTATCACCATTTAAAAATGTGAACTTAGTTAAAATTGGAACTTCAAGATAAGTAAAAGAGTATGTCAAATCGCGATAACCAACGAAAACATTGAGCGTGTCATAATAGGGATCTCCGGTAATCCTGTATCCTTTGCCATTAAAGACTAATTCCAATTGATAGGATAAATACTGATTTTGCATGTAATTCATATAACCACCAATACATAGTCCGGTTTTGGGTTTGGTGTCTACCGCATGTCCGGTTACATTTGCGATATTAAAACCGCCCATAAACCCAAAATTCAAATTATCAGAGGAATATTCCGCATAAGCAAAATTGCCTAAGAGCATAACTGACAAAACAATCAGACAGATAACATTTTTCATCGTTTTTTCTTTCTACTTCACCGCAGATTAAACAAAATTTGTTATTTTTACTTTCCGCTTATAATCGCAACTGCCGCCGCATAATTGCTTTCATGGGTTATCGAGACTATAATCTCTCTTCCCGACATAACCTTATTTAATCTATCCGGCAAATGGACATATGGCATACCCGAGGCATGATTCAAAATTTCAATATCTTTCAAATATACACCACTGTCAAAAATAACACCCAGCGCCTTAATAACCGCTTCTTTGGCCGCGAATTTACCGGCCATAACCGATAGCATTACCCCGGGCCGTTTATGTAAAATCTCGATTTCCTCATCAGAATATAGTCTTTTTAAGAATTTATCGCGAAAGCGATCATATATTTTGCCGATTCGCTGGATTTCCACAATATCAATTCCGGTCGAAATAACCAAAATTCACCATCTTTCCGGCAAAAATGCCTTTCAAGGTAAAAAATCAGTATAGCATTTATGGCCGTCAAAATAAAGATAAATAAATATTATCCAAAAAAGTTGTTGCATTAAGTTTTTTGATTCGTAAATTTAATAAGGAGAGAGATAAATTTGAAAAATCTCTAACACCTCCTTAATGAAGGTTGTCTCTATTTGGTTGCGCGTACGCCGTGACCCGTCTGTCAAGGACGGCAGCGAAAGCAAAATACCGGGGTGGCTGTAAAAACCCTTTACCGTGTGGATTGAGGAGTTTTTTCAAAATATGTCTCTCTCTATTTTTTTAAGCTTAATATGCCTCTGATTTGAGGGGCGATTTTATCATAAGGCGTTCCGGGTTTTAGCAAAACCAGGAAAAACTCAACTCCGGTCGAAGCCAGAAGTATCCGATTCGGCTCAATCTCATAAATCCCCTCCTCACGATTGCGACCATGTCCCGGCAATTCCGCAAAAACGCCAATCATATTGGGCAGTTCCCGCAGGATATGTTTGAACATCTTTTTAAATTCTTTCGTTATGTTGCGGTCGCCAACCAGCTTTCCTTCACTTGTTATGAGATATACTTTTTCAACAGAAGGCAAATCTCGAATCTGATCTGATCTGATCCTTTTTTCAGCCTGGCCAAACCGGCTGGCCGGCTGCGACGGCAAACCTTCTTCCCTGAGAATCTTGGATACTTCCAGATGCTGAGCTTTGATAACGTCATCAACCTCGTGCATCTCCTCAATCGAAGTAACCTCTTTGGCAACCGCGCGTTCAATCTTATGAAGAACCTGCCCCTTGGAAAAAATTGTTGTCGTTACCCGCGGGTGTGGCATGCGAGCATATTCCGTCTGAAGTTGGAATTCAGCCCCGCCCCGCTTCACAATCGATGTCCGACCGGACGGAATGTACTGTGATGACATAAAATACCTACCCGGCAGATATTAGTTTCTGCCAGGCAATATAATTAACATTTGGAATAACCGCAACTACGACATACCAGACAACCCGATTCATGCTCAATTCGCATTCCGCAATCGGGACAAAATTCTGTGCCCAAATCAGTGGTGTTGTGCTTGATTGTCTTGCCGTCTCCGAAGTTTTTATGCAGGACAATCGCGATCGCGTCCGGAATCGATGATATCAATCCCCCATTTCCAAAAACCGGAGACGCGCCGCCGATACCTTTTAATTGCTTTACGATCCTATCCACTGGAATTCCGGATCGCAATCCCAGTGATATCATTCGACAAATAGCTTCGGTATCAGCCATTGTGGAATAACCCGATTTGCCTATCTGGGCAAATACTTCGAATGGTTTGCCGTTGAGAGTATTAACAGTTACATACAGGTTGCCATAACCGGTTTTTATTTTAGTGGTTATGCCCTGCAAATCCTCGGGCCGATTTAAAATCTTGGCAGTCTTTTTAGACATCGGCTGTTCGGATTCTTTATCTTTTTTGTCCGTGTTGCCGGTCGATAAAACCTGATTTGCCCGGCAACCGTCCCTATAAACGGTAACACCCTTACATCCGAGCTTAAAGGCTGTCAAATAAGCTTCCCGAACATCTTCAATGGTAGCCTCATGCGGCAAATTAATCGTTTTCGAAACGGCATTATCGGTATACTTCTGCCACACGGCCTGCATCCTGACATGATCGGTTGGAGCCACGTCATGCGATGTTATGAAAATATCTTTAATATCACGCGGAATCTCATCAAATTCCTGAATCGAACCGGTTTCCGCGATTCGCTCCATCAACTCCTCGGAATAAAAACCCCGCTCCCTGGCCATTTTTTCAAAGATTGGATTGACCTCGATGAGCTTGGTGTTATCCATGACATTGCGTACATAACTAACGGCAAACAAAGGCTCAATTCCCGACGAACAACTGGAAATTATCGAAATCGTACCTGTGGGAGCTATCGTTGTGACGGTAGAATTTCGAATCTCATTTCCCTGGCCATTCTGATAATATTCTGAACGTTCCCAGAGCGGAAATCTCCCCCGTTGAGCTGATAATTTCTTTGACTCTTCATGTCCGATATAATTGATACGAGTCATAATCTTTTCGGCCAAATCAAAAGCATCGGGCGAATCATACTTGATACCCATCATGATTAGCATATCTGCCCAACCCATCACACCCAAACCGATTTTGCGATTGCTCTTGGTCATAGCGTCGATTTCCGGTAGCGGATAACGGTTGGCGTCAATTACATTATCAAGAAAATGGACCGCCTTGCACACCGTCTCATCCAGCTTTTCCCAGTCTACTTCATAACGATACATGGAGTGGGTATTATCGGGATCGACGACAGCCCGCAGCATCTTAAATAAATTGATCGAGCCCAAATTACAGCTTTCATAGGGCAAAAGCGGTTGTTCCCCGCACGGATTAGTTGATTCATAGAGACCAACCTGGGATACCGGATTTTCACTATTCATCTGATCTATAAACATTACCCCCGGCTCACCTGTAGAATGGGCGTGATCGACGATCTGATCAAACACCTCGCGAGCCATCAACCGAACAATCTGGCCATCCCGAACAAACGGTTTTTCGGTTCGAGGATCTATTAAATCGTATTCCGAATTGGATTCCACCGCATACATAAAGGCATCCGTTATCGCTACGGAAATATTGAAATTCGTTAGTTCCGACAAATCATCTTTGCAGTTGATAAATCCCTCGATATCGGGATGATCAACGCGCAATACCCCCATATTGGCGCCTCGGCGAGTGCCCCCCTGTTTGACCGCCTCGGTGGCGGCATTTATCACTTTCATAAACGATATCGGCCCCGATGCCACTCCCGAAGTCGATGCCACAACCGAATTCGCGGGGCGCAAACGGGAAAAAGCGAATCCTGTTCCGCCGCCGGATTTGTGAATCAGTGCGGTATTTTTCACGGTCGTAAAGATCGACTCCATGCTGTCATCAATGGGTAACACAAAGCAAGCCGATAACTGCCCAAGAGGACGACCGGCATTCATCAATGTCGGCGAGTTGGGCATAAATTCCAAATTAGCCATTAGATCATAAAAAGTATCTTCTGTCTTTTTAATCTCTTCCTGAGTCGCTCCGTACATCTGATCCGGTGCAGATATTGTTCGCGCCACCCGCCGGAAAAGCCCTTCCGGAGTTTCAATGATGTTTCCTTTGCCGTCTTTTGCCAGATAACGACGCTCCAAAACCTTGAGAGCGTTTTCGGTCAGTTGCGGTTTATTTGTTTTTACTTCTTCCATAGGCCCCTCCGATGCCATTCATCCTTGATGATGACGCACATATTTTCTTTATCAATTTCATAATCCCAAAAACATTGGGCGCTTCTCGTTTCATTACTCTCGGCATGTCCAAACAAATATATCTTATTTCCCAGTGGACCCATATTGGTCTCCAGGCTTATCATATCAATTTTAATTATTCCTTCCACTACATTCATTCTACCATCGTTTTTATAATCGAGTGTCACATTTTAATCACTTTGGCGCGTAATATCCCTTGCCCATCTACGGGTAATTCTTCATAAAACACTGCCTGACAACACCTTGGCTAGTATAGAGGGGTTATCGTTTCCTGGTTCCTCTTCTCTCAGCGCAAATTCCCACAGGCAGTATAGAAAATGGCAGATTTTTTCTCTGTTGTCAAATAAAAAATACGTTAAAAATGAAAAAACACACAACATATTGTGCATTTATCCAAAATAAAATACTTTATATTGTGGACAACCCTGTTCTTATTATGTGGATAACCTGTCGATTTCCTTATAATTATCTGACATATAACAGGTTAGTTTTTGAGCTGGCGAACCTGGCGGAGTTTACGAAAAAGGTCAATATATTCTTTCATCATGATTTCTTCAGCCTCGCTGATTCCCTCCATCATCGGTATTCCGATTTTCAAAACAGCCCTTACCATGTCGGCCGCCGTTCGATCGTATTTTTCCGCCAAATTTGATAATCGTGACTTCAATTCATAAGACACGAAAACATTCAGGCAATGTTCACCTCTCAATTTCTTAATCTCCTTCACTTATGCCTCCTTGATGATATGATATTTTAGATGACCGATTAATCGCTGTGGAGTCTTTATTATGATCCCATAATCATTTTTAAGAGTTTTAATTATATGTTTCCATGTTTCACTTTTATTCCTGGCCATTATCAATTGATTTATATCCTCCAGTTGCGGATGCCGGCACAGACAGCATTCAATTTGACTTGGTGCGGGAAGACTAATTTTGTCTTTTAAGGAGTGATAAAGATGCCTCTTTATTTTTTTTAGGGCTCGGTTATGCAGCGCCTCCAGTTTATAGACTGCCCGCCCTGATTTCTCGCCAATTTGCCGATAACCCAAACCCTCCATATAAAACGCGCGAATAAATGACGCTTCATCATTATTAAGAATCTCGAGCGCCCGATTGACGGCCGTGATAATTTCATAATTATAGTGATCGCTGTTTTTCTCGGCCCGGCCATCGCACGGTATCGACGGATCTCGTCCAAGGGTGACAATCCAATCCTGATAGATTATTCTTTCTTTTCTCATTATGTTTCCTTGCCGGTTCAATGTGCGTGAGAAAAATAGTGGTATTAACTGAAGCTGTCTATACCATGCGCGTCACTTACAATCGCTTCCGAAAACTTGAAATACTTCATTATCAATGTGATTCACTTTTCCGAATAAGTTGATTTGACAAGACCGGAAAATTGGTTACTTTACCACCCAATATGACAAAGATATTTATGGATTGAGAAGATTGAATGGAAGATATAAATCAACACATCACTGACTGCCCGGAAGGCCACACCAGAGGAAACTCGAAAGAATCGACTTTTCCATATCGAACCAGCATCGGAACTTATATTGTCCTGGTATTTCTCATATTAGTTTTTCCGGGACTTAATATTATCATTGCTCTTCTGTTCGACAATGAAATAAATCTCGACTTATTCGATCCGGTCTGGTTTTTCTTTGTTCCGACAATGGCTATGTTATGGATGATTGCCCTGGCGGTTTTGTTGGCCATTTGGCGGGAAAAAGCTCCCCTGTCCTCGATTGGTCTGGGCAAATTCAAATTATCATATCTGGGATATGCCTTACTATTTATTATTGCTTCGAACATCACCCTGGCAGTCGTTCAGATATTCCTTGAAACCCTTGGAATCGGATTCAGCGCCAATATCGAGGAAATCCTAAAAAAAGCACAGGAACATATCTGGTGGTGGCTGGCCATTTCAATTTCGGCCGCAATCTGTGAGGAAGTTTCATTTCGAGGATATGTCATGACCCGCATCAAGGGCCTGACCGGATGGGGCTGGACAGTTCCCATCCTGGTCTCATCAATGGCTTTTGCGACCGGACATTTATATCAAGGGCTTGGCGGATTTTTGGTGATATTAATATACGGAACTATGTTCGCGGTTTTGTACGCGCTGACTCGTTCTATCTGGCCTGGAATTTTAGCTCATTTTATTCAGGATTTTTCGGCGATATTCTTTTATAAATACTTTTAATTCCCCTGTTTACCGGATGCGGCCGCACCGGGACCGGCATTGAATTCATCCAATGAGAATAGAATATCCGTATCCGGCTTTTCTAACCTTGCTTTATTTCTTCCCGCGTAATTATTAGAAACGGTGGCATCCATGGAGGCGACCGTTACATTTCCCGCCTTATCTGTCGCTCGAACGTAAATAGTATATTGGCCGTCAGGGAATTTATCCGTTTCCCATGAAAAACCGGCATCGGATTCTTCGATTTCATTATCCCCGTCAGTATTGGTAATCACATGGAAAAATTGACGATCATCATAATTCCCGCGGGTGGGACAAAGCTGGTCTCTTTTATAAATCACTTCGACATTTTTGTCAAATTCAATCTTTCCCGTAAAATTTACAACATTCATCCAGGGTAAAGAGGCTTTACCCTCAATCTTATAATCGATTTGATATGGCGCTACTTTCCAATTATCATCATTTATATAATCATAAACCCGCGCGATAATATCAACATTACCGGACAACGCCTCGCCTTCATTGAAATAATACTCAGACTCATTTACACTGAATGCCAGAAGCTGTTCTCCTATGGCATTTTCAAATACCGGCGCAATCGAATCATGAAGAGGATCTAACTCATCAAGCGGATTCCCGATAAATTGCCAGTTCGAATCCCATACCTCTCCCGAATGCCTGACTTTCGCGAAATGCAAATGATGAAACCCGGCAACCGGCCATTCTACCAATTTTCCAATTATTGTCCCGGCTTCAACCCTTTGACCCTCTTCGACAGTTATTGACGATTCATCTAAGTGAGCATACAGCCATCCGTCGCATTCTTCCTCCCCCCCGAAATCTCCGATGACAACCCGCCAGTGAAGTTCAGCCGAAGTTGTTAAAATTGCTTTTACATAACCTGATTTGACAGCGCAAACCGGGGTTCCTGCAGGGGCGAGAATATCAATACCGGGATGGAAATAAGGCAATCCGCCATAAAACTGAAACTCACCATGCGAGTTTCCGATATGATGCTTCATGTTGGCGTCTTTAATGGGCCAGTCAAGAGCGTTTGAATAGAAAGGCGCAAAAACGACCAGGCAGACTGCGAGAATTATGTATATTGGAATACGCATATAATTCTCAATCCTATTTCAGGAGCATCATTTTTCGGGTTTGCTGAAATTCTTCGCTCTTAAGGCGATAGAGATAAATACCCGAGGCTGATTGCCGATCCGCGTCTGTCAAACCATCCCAGATTATCTTATGAGTTCCGGCCGGAAAATGTGAGTCGCTCAGGAGCCGAACCTGCTGACCAAGAAGGTTGAATATCTCAAGCTGAACGTGTCCTGCCTGGGGAAGCGAAAACTCAATAGTCGTAGAAGGATTGAAAGGATTGGGGTGATTTTGTTCCAGGCTATATTCAGTCGGAATAATAACATCGTCTTCGGTTGAAGTTGGAGCATATAAATCCTGCGCGGCATAAATATTCATTCCATTATCACGGGCATCAGCCCATACGGCAACGCCTCGTCCTCGATTGTTGGCGGCTACCGGATTCTGCATGAATGGCGCTGCAGCCACAGAAGCCGGGACATTGCCCTGCAGAGGCGACAGGCTCGCATTGAATACTTGTTTGAACGGAGATTTTGAACCGGTTCGGCTATCCAGCCAGGTAATAAACAGGTATCCGTCTGAATCAATTGACACTGAAGGCGGGCCGGGCATGGCCGCCGGATTGTCGATTATCGACATTGTCGCAGTAGTAATATTGCCGGCAACATCAAAAACTGTCATAAATAATTCCGTACCCAGAGCGCTATAACCATGCCAGACTACTATAATATCGCCGTTGTCATTTATAACCAGATCAAATCCATCAATTTGATATCCGTTTTGATCGGACTGGAACGCAAATAAATCCGAAACAACGCCCGCATTTGTAACTTCTTTGAGTTCTATGGCCGATCCGCCGCTGAATAAGCGATTCAAATAAACGACAATGAAATTTCCATTTTCATCCACGCTAATCTTAGAAAGCTCCCCAATTTTGGCCGGGCTATCGGGACCTATCAGGAAATTCGCGCCGGAAGGCAATAAATCGGATCCAAATAGCTGGCCAAATATCTTATTACTGCCCATACGGGTATCGGTCCATGTGACCAGAGTGGTTTCCAGTAAATTAATGGCGCAATCAGAACCAAAATGAGATGCGGGGCCGCTAAAATCATCGTTGATGACAATCTCATCGGTCAGATTATAATGAGGACGGGCGAAACACCCGATAATATTTTGACCGTTTATTCCATTACTGCGAACATCCGTCCAGGTGATACAGAGTTTGTCATTATCGGAAGCTATGGCCGGCTGTGATTGATACCCTCCGACTGCGTCGAAATTTATCCTGCGATTGATTCCGCTCAATGAACCTCCGACATAGACCCGCTGCAGCATTATATCACCGGCGTCGCGACGCATATCGGTAAAAACTATTTCCCACTCATACGAACCAAAGTTGGCCGTGGCCGGTTCAATTGAAGGAGCCCCGGTAATGTCAGCATTGACAACAAAATCCGATCCCAGGCTTACTCCTAATGAGTTTATGACATCGCCAAATATATCTATACTGCCTGATGCCAAATCAGTCCAGATGAGTGTCGCATTCCCTGTCTCATCGCCGGCTACCGAGGGCATAAAGCGAAGCTTTTCTGTGGCATCAGAAACTTCAATATTGGTTCCTGATTTCTCCAGACTTGCCGAGAATCGCTGCAAAATAATTGTATTTCGTTGAGAATAAACAGTCCAGGCCGCCATGATTGAGTTTGATTCACCGGAGGATATATTAATTTCCCAGTTGGAATCCGAGGATGTTTCATCACTGATTAATACATTCGTTCCCAGCAATGCACCGGTCGAAGAAAGAGTCTGAGCATATATATTCTGCTCATCGCGCACGTCAACCCAGGCAGCAACATATCCTTCCGGGCCGTTAAAAACTAATGATGGCAGAAACCGGGATGAATCCCGGGCGTCGGCGTCGGACAACTCATATTCAGCGGCATACGGAATGCCAAGGGAATTGAAACGGCGAAAATAAACATCAGCCTTACCTCCCCGATAATCTTCCCAGACAATTGCAAAATCGTTATTATCACCACCGGCTATGGCGGGCGACCAATGCTGATTAAAAGGTCCATCGCTATTTGCCTCCATTAACGATGTAGTCGGGAGGCCTCCGGTACTGAAAACCCTATAGGCAATATCATTCCCTAATGAGTAATTTTCCCAGGCAACGACCAAATTGCCGTCCGACAGACAGGCCGCGTCAAATTCCCCGGCATAGCTTACAAACAGGGTATCAGATACAAAAAACAGATCAGTTAAAACGGCGCCGGTGGAATCAAATCGCGCCGCTTGAAGAAAGCCATTGGCTTCTTCCCTCCAAACAATATAAAAATTACTATCCATATCAGGGCAAATATGAGGATCGGCAACATCATACCCGTTTCCGAAAACCAATAGCTCGTTAGTTCCAATCGCGTTGCCGCTTCCATCAAACAACTGAAGATAAATTGAAATCGGGCCGGAACGGTTATCCTCCCAAACCGCGGCCAAACGGCCACCGGTCAGCGTAGCCAAATCGGCGTTTTCCTGGGTAAAATTGGCCGGGCCGGAGGTTTCAGATATCAGCAAATCATCAAAATTCAGGGCCAGGGAAGAAATATTTTTTCCTTCCGGATAAATTTGAGGCGCTTCAGTCTTTCCAAATAATTTCTGCCTCAAATATGCTTTATGCTGGTGATTTCTGAAATCCTGGGCATTCTCATTCGATATTATTTCCCCTGCCGCGATAACGCCGCAAAGCAAGTAAGAAATAAAAATAACAAACAGGCAAGAAAAAATAGTTTTCATATTTCGTCCCCGGCTATAAATTCATAAGCTTTCGTGCAACTGTTATGCCGATTATCTCAAACCGGTAATCCATTAGCCTTCGTTCTTCCTCGAAATCTCCTTACCTGTTGCCTCACAAGTGTTAACGCCAAAAAAAATCAACGTGTGTTATATGCCATTATATCGATAATGAGTCCGATATCACTGCCGATGGTAAAATCATTGCATATTATGCAAAACCCTCGTGAGTAGAAATTTTTTATTTCAGCGGCGGGTACTTTATATCACGATCTAACCGACCGTCATAATTCAAATATAGGCAAAATTCTTTGTTTGTCAAGTACTTGCGTGAAACTGTTAATACCGATTTTCGTATTAATAGAAAACAACGTTCTGTCTTGATTTTACGTCATAATACTGAAATGATATGGATTGAACTATGAAAAACCTCTCAATTAACGCCGGATTGGCAATTCAGGAATCATCTACACCAAATGCTTATGCCGATGATTACCAAATTGCCCAGGAAATCGCCGCAGGAAACAGAGAGCTATTCAAGGATATTTATGATCGCAATGCCTCCGTTCTATATAATTTGGCTAGACGATTGACTAAGACAACGGTGGAAGCAGAAGACATCGTCCAGGATACATTTATCCGCGCATATCAAAAAATTAATTTATTTGCCGGACGGTCTTCCTTGTCAAGCTGGCTGTACCGAATATGCGTTAATGTCGGATTGGAATACCTTCGGAAGCAGAAGGGTAAATTCGAGGATTTAAACGATAGCAACTGCGGCAATGTCGAGCCAGATCAAAAAAAATTGATTCTGAGGCAAAAATTGAATAAAGCAATCAAGCGCCTGCCTAATGGCTGTCGTATGGTTTTCGTTCTTCATGATATTGAAGGCTTCAATCATCGAGAAATCGCCGAAAGAATGAATTTTGCCGAAGGCACCTCAAAATCTCAGCTTTTTAAAGCCCGGGCAATGCTAAAGAAAATTCTTGTTGGTTAGGATTTGATTATGACACTTTTTAATTATAAATGTAAGCGTATAAAAAGGTTGCTTTCATACGGGATTGACGAACCTTTGACTCCAGGGGACGAAAAAAAGGTCCAGCGGCATCTGGAAATCTGCGGAGACTGCCGAAAAGAAGCCGAGTTTTACCTCGAATTATCCAGCGTCTCTAAAGAATTGGGAAACTTACCGCCGCCGGATTATTTATGGGAAAGGATATCACTGGCCGTTGATGAACATCCCTGGGAAGACGACGTTAATTCCTATCGGATTTTTCAATTTTCCTTTTTGCGCTCATATAAAAATTCCATACCTTTAGCGGGTGTTGCGGCGACGGTATTATTGGCATTAATTTTAACTTTAATCCCGGATTTATCGACCGATATGGATGGCGCTAACAATCGGGTTCTGGCGGGAGAAATAAATCCTGACGTAGCCTACGTATCCTTATTTATGATGAGCCGGGGCGATAAGTACCCGTCCGAAGTTCAGGATTATTTCATCAATCGGTTAAATGGACTTAATGAAAAAATTGCCATCATCAAAACCGCTATGAAGCGTCATCCGCATAATCAAGAAATCAAACTTCGGCTGACTGAGGTTTATAAGCAGAAAATTGGCATTTATAAACGCCTCGAAATACCGTCGCGCTGCCAGATTATGGGTAATTTGAGCCCAAAGCCTATAACAAATTAACGAGATTCTATTATGTACTGCAAATTTGGAAAATATCCGCTATGCGTAGTAATGATCATCTGCGGTCTGCTGATGTTTCCATTCAATGCCGCATGCGCCCAGGAAGTTGACAGCACGCCAAAGCCTTCAACCAGATACGGACTTGATAAAGGCGATGATTATGATACCCGGATCATGGCAATCAGTCAGAACTATGGCCAGCTTATTGAACAGCTGGAATCAGTCATTGGTGAATTCGAAGATTATTTCGAGACTTATAGCCTGTATACCCTTGATGAAACAATGAAAGCTCTCAAAATATTGGAACAATCTATCGATAATGAATTTTCAAAAGAAATCACTGATGAGATGATTAATAATCTCGATATTGCCCTTGATAAGGCTATGGAAAATCTGGATGAACTTTACGCGGAGCTGCGCGAGGGCAAAACTACAATCAAAAGGAAGCATCTCAGGCATTTAAGGTCTCTGGGCAATGATCTTGAAGATATTAAAGATCAATTGGAAGAGATGAAACACGATTTTGATGAATATGAGAACTCAGACGATGAAAATATATCAATCATCATCGAAGACGCGCTGAGGCAAGCCCAACGGGGACTTCGCGAAGCCGAAATGAAATTCCGTGAAAAAGAACGACATGGTGAGATCGATTTGCCGAAAATCGAGGTATTGGTTGATCTTGACAGTCTAATGGGAAACCTTTCGCTTTTGGATTTACCAGCCGTTCCGTCTATGCCAAACCTGCCGGAATTTGACTCCTATCTGGAAAAATCCGCATCTATTTCTGCCAGCGGCAGTAATGCGACCATCACCGTGATAAACACAATTGGCGGTATTACGGTTACGACAAGAAATAGCTCTGAGATAATAGCAGAATTGACCATCAATTATTCTGAAAATTCGAAGACCAGCACAAAAATCGCCGAACAAATCAAATTAAGGGCAGAATCGAATTCAGGTACCGATACCGGGAATGACGGTATCACAATTGAAGTAGTCTATCCGTTTTTGGATAATAGTGAAAAAGCCATCGGAATAGTATCATCCCATCTGGACCTGAAAATTCCTCGCGATAATCCTCTTAAACTTATCAATGCCTTCGGGCCGGTATCAGTGACCAATCATAAAAATAAGGTGATTGTTAAATCGAGTTTTTCAAATATTGAATTGATGCATATTGACGGTGATGTGTATGTCACCAACTCTACCGGAGAGATCATCCTCAAAGACATTACAGGGCATTCTGAAATCACCAATTCTTTCGGACCTATTGAGGCAAATATGCTTAATGGAAAATCCATAATTAAAAATAGTTATGCTCCTGTTTCAATTTATAGGTCTACAGGTGAACTCGAAATCAATACTTCGGGTGAGGTCATCATTAATCACCTCGAGGGAAACGCCGAGATTCAATCAAGCAATGGCAAAATGGAGATTTATGATATTACCGGAAATCTTGAAGCTTCCAATTCATTCGGTGAAGTATTGGTCGAAAATATTGGCGGGAACGCCATTATCGAAAACGTCAATGCTGAGATTGAGATTAATAATGTCGGCGGTACTCTCGAAGTCACCAACCGCATGGCCCCAATCAATATCGTTCAGGTCGGTAAAAACGTGGATGTCGAATCATCCAATTGCCGGATATCCATTGAACTTGCCGAACGCGATGTCGATGTCAGCGGCCGCTTTGGAGAGATTGACGTGGAAGGCGTGGGCGGCTCCGTCAGAATTAATAATACCAGCGCCTCGGTAAATGTTTCCGACGTCGCCGGAAACGTAATTGTATCTAACCAGAATTCCCCAATTTCATTATATTTAATTAAGGGCGATATTGATATTGACAATCAGAATTCATCGGTGGATTTGGAAAATATTAGTGGTCGCTCTGTAGTCAGCACCAGTTTTGGCCTTATTTCCGGAGAAAATATCAAAGGAGATTTTCAGATTACCAACGACAATGGTTCAATAGAATTAATGAGTATTCCGGATATTTCTCAGGATTGCCAAATTTCCACGCGGCACGGCAATATCGAATTGGAACTGCCCGACAATAATCGCTATAACTTAAACGTCTACACGTCATTGGGAAGAATCGATTCAGATTTGTCGTTAAAAATCTCCACCAATGGCAATATTATGTACGGTGAATTATTTATTAGTAATGAAAAACCGACCCTGACAATCCATGGTGATAATTCTTCAATAAAAATTGCAACCAATTAACTCTCTGTTTGTAAAATTAATCAGAATGAAAAATAAACGAAACTTTAGGACTCGTTTCTACGAATTATAAAGTAGAAGACAATAAAGTGACGGATAGGTAAATTTTTCAAAGGTGGACGATTGTAAGGGCCGGATTTCTCTGGCCCTTTTCTTCATTAATAATTTTATTTTCCCCGGATCATGATTTTTAATTGATTTTTGGTAAGAATGGCGCTGAACGGATAAATATCGTTATTTCGATTCGGCGGTAATTCGCTTTTCAACTTCTATTTTCGCGATCTGGTTTCGGAGCTTATCCTCGATATCGAGAATCGAAGTTTCATCATGATAAACCGTCGTATCAAAGCTGGACATAGCTTTGAGTTCTTCAAGCACCAGTGAAATCGTCTCTACCGATTTTATAATGACATCCATCGATTTGGCGGCAGTATTTTTGTCATCGGTAATTATTCCCCTGGATACAGCCAGTTCGACCAACTGCGCCCGCCCCAGAATTGTCGCCGAAGCATTATTGATATAGTGAGACAAAGTCGCGGTTATAGTCTTCAATGAATCGAGAGCGGCCTTTTTCAACTGGTCACGGGCAATCTGGGCCTGCATTTTCCGATTATCACGCAAAACAGATTCCACCAGAATATATTGCTTATAAATCAATCTATTGGCCTCTTCCAAAAGGTCAATCGGCGAACCTATCTGGATATCTAAAAACTCAGATTCATTCACCAGCATCTTCATTACCCGTTCCTGCAACTCAGCCAAAACGGTCGGGCCTATCCCTAAAGTTTGCGACAGGAATTCAATCTTTTCAATTTCCGATTTCTCAAGGGGCGGTGTCTGGCAAACCTTAAACCTCGAAACCAGATTTCCAAGACAAATAATCTGTCCCAGCCTGTCTGCTGGAATTGAATTTTCATCATGAATATCATCATGATGCCCGGATATCGCCTCACCGATATACCCCAGTATTTTCCATTGATCCAAAAGAAATTTGGCCACCCGGGCATGATTGGTACCCCACACCGCCTCTTCAAGCCTAACCTGATTCTCACCGGCTTCAACTTGTTTCCATATGCGTTTGAATTGGTCAGGGAAATTTGCCTGAAGGACTAAAACTCCAAGATCATGCATTAAACCGGCTACAAAGGCTTCTTCGGCGGGTCGATAATTACAAATGCGGGCTATCTCACGGCAAGCAATCGCGACTTCCAGTGAATGCCGCCAAAAATGAATCCGATTTACTATTGAATTTTCGGTATCAAATTTATGATAAAGCCCGGTAGATAGCGCCATCGCCTTAACCGACCGCATCCCCATCGCCACTACGGACTGGTTTACGGTTGCGATTTCGCGGGTTGGCCCATAAAACGGAGAATTTACGACTCTCAAAAGCCGGGCCGTTAAGGATGGGTCTTTCATGATTACATTGGCCAATGCGCCCGCTGTAGAATTATCATCATCAGCGACACGGATGATCTCCGCCAAAACCTGCGGCAATGATGCAAGTTCCCGGTTGCCTTTTAGTAAATCAAATATTTGTTCTTCTGACATATTCCTTACCCTAACCAGATTATCGACAGTATCTTATAAAGATTTAGAAGAAATTCGCCGGCACTTGATATTAATTCGTTTTTTTCGATGATTTAATTGTTTTTTTTGTGTAACCGTCATTTCGAGGTTAAGCATCAACTCAACTGTGTCTGCCGCTGCGACCGGATCCTTTTTCGTATGCTCTTGATACTTAGCCAATTCCAATAAATGCTTGAAAACTTGAGGATCATCCAGACGAGATTCTGAATTTTTCCAAATTTCGCTGGCCTCATCCACCAATCCCAGCTTTTTTAACGTTAATGAATATTGCAGCTGCGTCACTAATGAACTTTCATTAATATAACCTCTTCGGATATATTTTGTATATTCAAGCAATTGTTCAAACCGCTTATTCCTGAAAAAATGATTTATGACGCCTTCCATCAACGCCACCGAATTTGTCTTTTCAGGGCGAGCCAAAACTTCCGGAATATATCGTGTCACCAGCGCCAGAGAGATAACATCCAGCCGATTATGGCGGATAATCTCGGGAATCAAATCGGGTTGGCGGTCATATATGTAATCAAAATACTTGGCCGGGATTAAATATCCGGGAATATCCTCTCCCCGGTCAAACGATAATAAATATTTTTCGAGAGTTATCAGCGAACAATCGTCCCCCAGCCGGCGAAAGAGCGACCGCGCCGGATGCAAAACATCGATATGATCACCGATTTCAGGCACATCCATACGATTGATCGTATATCGCCCCGATATCATCGGCCAGTCAAATGATTTACCGTTGTATGTTACCAAAATATTATCAGGTGTGAAGAATTCAGCTGATAAATTTAGAAACAACTCTTCATGAGGGTAATCGGGCAAAAAATACTGAACGACACGGAAACAATCTTTATGAAAATACCCGAATCCGCACAAAAACACCACCATCCCCGCTCCGGAAAGGCCCGTTGTTTCGGTATCGAAAAACACGAACTTCTTCGGGTCGTATTTCGACTCATCTCCGCCAGTATTGAAATGCCAATTTTGATAAAGGTCAGTGTGCAGATGCTCATGTATATCTTTTAAATCCGAGTAGGGGAAAATATCGTGGTCATCGACAATTTTGAGCACGACGCTTCCCTCGATTTGGATGATTTCCGCACCGAGAATCTCCGCTAACTTAGGCAGATTCTCATCGCCGGTAAAATCATCCCCCGGCAAATCATAAAACTTATCGAGAGTCTGTAGCCGCTTCTTCTTTTTCATTCTTCTTGTTGTACTTAGATAGCATGTAGCGGTAAAAATAATATGCATCCCAACTGACAGCTACGGAAGACCAAGGATTATCAAAAATAGTCATAGGAGGTGTATTATACAAATAAAACACACCAAATGCTTGCAATACTTCATCTGTCTTAATTTCGCTGCTCCATTGATTGATCTTTTCGCTGTAATCATATTGACAGGTATCATTATTCATTACACTATATAGATATTTCAAAGCCAAAGATGTCTGTACTTCACTGCCGTATCTTTGTAAAATATCTGCCTTCACTTCACAATCCAAATTCAACAACGCCTCATATGCACTGAACCGGACGCCGTAATATTTGTCATCCAATACCGGTACGAGAATCTCAAACAATTCTTCATCTTTTACCATTCGTCCGACAGCAACTGCCGCCATGGTCCGCACCAGTTCGTTTTCGTCTTGCAATGCTGATTTTATCGCATCCAACCCCCGTCGGTCGCCGATTTTCCCCAGCGCCCGGATGGTTTCATACCGCACCCAGTAATACGAATGGTCTTTGACTTTCAGTAAATTCTCCACCGACGAAGAATCTGGAATATAATGTAAAATTAGAGCTACTCGCGATAGCTGCAGAGAATCCTCAACTGTCAGAAGCGCATCGTTGAGAAGCGGCACAGCTGGAGTTTCGATTTTCCTGAATATCTGTTCCAGTGTCGAGCGTTCTCGCGCGTCAATCGTTCCCAGCTTATCAATCAAAAACGGCACGATTTCGATACCATGCCCTGCCATATCAGTAATTGTCGGCTGAACCATATCACGATATTTCATCGCCCCCGACGACGCAATAACAAACATCGAATCGACCGTTTGCTGCGTTAGTTCTGCTTTTACGGGAAGAGATAAACCAGTCATTAAAGCAATTACTATTGCCGTTAAAATAAACTTTCTCATTCTGTTATCCTAAGTTATTTATCTGCCTCTGTCATTCCCGAGAGTCCCGTGAAACGGGACGAGTCGGGAATCCATACTGACTTAACAATAAATTGACAAATTCAACCTTTTTTCACACTCTTTATGGATTCCCGCAACGACCCATTTGGGTCTTTCGCGGGAATGACATCGAATTATATTTACCCGTGTAGGGACAATCCTCGGATTGTCGTAATGTCAAAACCGAATGGGTTTTGACCTACAGTTCTTGTCCGGTGGGCCGCAGACGTCCCCGTCTGCCCCTACTTTCCTCCAATCGTATCTGTTGGCAATTCAATCTTCTTCAAATCCAATCCGCCGCCCCACTTGCCGGGGACTTTCCAGAACCGGCCATTACCGCCGTTAGCTCCATACCGATCATCGCCGTCCATATCGAGAAACAATCCGATTGAACCATAATCCCGGCGAGGATTGCCGTACCCCTGAGTATTGTGCGTATCAGTTGTAAAATTTCCGTCGTTGCCGTTCAAATCCGTAAATATTCCGATTCCGTTAGCCTGCCCGGCTCCATGCGCCAAACCCTGCGCCGAATAAACATCATTACCGCCCCGGTCGAGAAGCCATCCGCACGAATAATCATGCCCACATCCCTGGCAAACGCCATTGGATCGATATATATCATCGCCCCCGCCGTCAAGCAGCAATCCCAATGCCATATGCGCTCCTGCGCCCTGAGCATACTGATACGAAGCGTACAAGTCATTGCCCGATTTATCCCAGAGCATCCCCAGCGACCACCAGTACCCAGAACCCTGCGCAAAGAAATCGGCGATATACGAATCATTCCCGCCATAATCGCAGATAAATCCGAATCCGCCCGACATATATGGACGCACACCGATAGCGAATCCCTGCGAAAGCGATTGATAATGATCCCCAGGATGAAAAAATTCTTTGTATTTGGGCTGAACGGTGTAAGTATCGTTTCCGGCAAAATCGGCAATCCCGCCGACTCCCCGCACAAACCCGAATCCCTGGCTCTGGAAGTGGCAGGTGTACGTATCCGAGCCATCTTCGTCAATTAAAAGTCCCAGTCCGAACGTCCCGGCACCCTGCACGAAGGTATCGCCGAAATATTTATCGTTCCCTTTTTTATCCCACAAAATCCCGACGCCGAAATACCCCGACCCCAGCGAGAAATTTTTGCCCCAATAGATATCGTCGCCCTCATAGTCGATCAGAAGCGAATACGACAGCGCTCCCGACGCCAGCGCGAAATCGGTCTCGGCTTTGTAGATATCATTCCCGGAATAATCGACAATCAACGTCGGATGAGGATTTTCGATATCGTACGAGATATTATAAACATCATCCCCCCCCGGATCGATAATCATGAAGTAATCCCCGGTGTAGGTGTCGTTGGCGGTTGTGCCAATAATTATTTTGAATTTTCCGGATCCAAATTCAAAAAGAGGTTTGCCTACTTTTCTCTTCAAAATATTTGGATTATTATTTAAAGTATCCATCAAAATACCAATATAGTGTTCGACAAATGATACTCGATCAAACCAATGATCAGGAATGTCTGCAGATGACTCGGCAAAATATTTTGTCCATTCTTCCTCTATTTGTTGGATCGAATCCAATTGCTCATTTGTCCAAACTCTATAATCGGGATCGTCCAGAATAAATTCCTTATACTTTTGCATTATAAATTTATTCTTTTCAGATTCCCAATCTTCCCCCATTGCATCAAATACATATTTTTCCAAAAGATTTAATTCATCATAGACTGGATTTATGTAATAATTGAGAGGCTCTTTAATTTTTAATCCTACCGGAACAGTAAATTCAATTTCGTTCCGCTTATATATATTTTCGTTACCAATTCTGTTAAACAGCCATATCAAAACACTATCGGGAACGGAATTAAATTTCAACAATTCCGCCGCACAACTATCCCCAAAATCATCCATCAGGAGCGGGTGTTTCATCAGGCTGTCAACAATTTTCAAACGATACGGATCCTTGGGCATATAATCATCACGGAATGTAAAATCATCGCGCGTAAACAGCATATACGACATCAACTGGTCCAGCCCCGCATTGAGCAGGCTGTCGGAGTTTACAAACGTCGTGTCATTATTGGAATCCTGAGCGGCCACCGGAATCGCAACCGCTAATATCAGAAGTAGAGTAAGTTTTTTCATCCCTCATTAAAACAAACGACATATATCTGTGTCAATCATAAAGTGCTATATGCGACAGATACTATGTCATTCTCGAGAGCCCCGTGCAACGGGACGAATCGGGAATCCACGCGGAGTCTGAAATATCTTATCAACACTGTTTACAGCATTTTTGTCATCCGCGCGACAGCCAAAAGCAAGCCTTTACCTGTGTCATTCCCAAGAGCGAAGCCCCGAAGAGGGCGAAGCGAGTCGGGAATCCAGACAGCGTATTTGACATATGACAAATTCAACATTTCTTCAATCGCTCCATGGATTCCAGCTTGCGTTTCGCTTTCGCGAAACTTGCTGGAATGACTTTGAAAATTAATCAGTTTAGTAGGATTGGAGTCCACTAGTTTCCCGGCTGTGTCATTCCCGAGAGCGAAGCCCCTAAGGGCGAAGCGAGTCGGAAATCCAGACAGCGTATTTGACATATGACAAATTCAACATTTTATTACGGCCAGCATGGATTCCTGCGTGCGCAGGTATGGCACGAGTATGACTTTTTTAAGTAACGACAACTCTCGAATTGCGCCGTGTCAAAATTATTCCAATTCCGTGCCACACAGCATCTTATGCAGCCCAAATACGCCTTGCTGTTTTTGTTCGGGATGTGGACATTATTTCGATTGATTTACCTCTGTGCAAATTGGTAACTTACAATAAATACTAAACTATCCAATTAAAACATTGTTCGCATTCTGGACAGTTTTATATATAATTTTCATATTTCTTTTTTTAACTTTTTGCGTCACAATACATAACATCATACGGCACAAAAATTGCTCGAAAGTGGATAGATAAATAGGTCTTAAAATAGGAGACTGAGAGATGAAAAAGAAAATAGTAATTTTGCTACTGACACTATTCGCCTTGGGTGCCGTAGCTAATGCAGGACTGACGGGACATTATTATAATCTTCCCCTAAGACACCCCGATATGCAGAGGTGGATTACCGGGCTCGACGCAGGCTATGTTGAAAACGCCCTAACCGGAGCAACTCCTACACTTACAGCTTATGGAAACACTCGCGTTTCTCAATGGGATTGGTGGGACGCTTCTTATTATTCAATGACGCGTGTTGATTCAGACGGCGATCTGGCAAGCTCGTTTCAATCAAGCTGGTTCCCTCTCAATGAAGGCGTTGAGGGAGATCCGTATTATTTCGCGGTCCACTGGGAAGGCCAGTTTTATGTCGCGGCTGATATGACTTATACCTATCACATGTCCAGCGATGACGATTCCTGGCTGTTTATTGACAATGCGCTTACTCTCGACCTCGGCGGTGTTCACGGCATGACCTCAACGAATTATAACGTTACTCTGACAGCCGGCTGGCACGACATGGATATTTTCTTCGCCGAACGCCACACTACACAATCCGGATTCCGTCTGAACTTCTTCTCCGATCTCGAACCGACACCATCTATTCCCGAACCGGCTACGATGATTCTTTTTGGAATGGGCTTACTGGGTGGCGTCGTTGCCCGACGATTCAAAAAACGCTAAAACTTTTATTCTGACAGCAAAAAAGGCGGTCTATTATGGCCGCCTTTTTTTATATTCATTCATAATTTCACAGCGCTACTCACCATACAAAAAATGAACCAATGCAAAAGCCCTAGTCATATTTTCAACCAGGGCTTTTGAATGTGGAAAATAGTATGCGATTTTTAATAACTCATGACTTCTTCAACGGCCGCTATAACTTTCTTATTATTTGGCAGACAAATATCATCGCCGTCAACTCCATAAGCCACCCGCGAATCGATAGCTGTCACTAATTTAATCGGAGCTTCAAGATAATTAATCGCATCACATCTAGTGATTACGCTCGAAATCGTCGCCGCCACTCCCCCGTACCAGCGATCTTCCGTAATGACAACAACCCGTCCGCATTCCTCGGCGGAATTAATGATCGTTTCTTCATCCATTGGCCGCAGCGTCCTCAAATCAACGACCCGCGCGCCAATTCCCTTTTCTTTGCATATCTCAGCCGCTCGACGGGCCAGATGAACTGTCGCACCGTAAGTGATAATCGCGACATCTTTGTGCTCGGGATAATAAACCTTGGCCTGCCCAAAGGGAATCATTTCATCAAACGGCGGATATTCAGTTTCGACCGGCACCCCTTCCCAGTCGCGCCGGTTATACAACGCCACTGACTCACAGAATAGAACCGGGTCATTACAGGCATACGCCGTCCGCAAAAGTCCGGCGGCGTCATACGCATTCGATGGCACAACCACATGTAAACCTGGCATATTTATGAACGTGCCGATATTGGCTTCGCTGTGCCAGAACGCACCCGCGCCCTGCTTATATCCTCCATAAGAAACCCGAACCACCATCTGCGCCGTCCATTGGCGATTGGACCTCTGATAAAGAGTGCAAATCCGGTCTTTGAGAATTTGATATCCTGGCGAAATATAATCGAGGAATTGAATTTCCGGAATCGGCCGACGACCTTGAAAAGTATGACCGATAGCACGCCCAAGAATACCGGCTTCGTCAAGAGGCGTATTAAAGCTGCGGCTCTTGCCAAATTCACGCTGGAGATTTTTGGAAACGAGAAACACCCCGCCTTTGCCTTTGAGATTTTTCATCTTTTCAGGATGATTCAATATTTCGCCGGAAAAATCGCCAACGTCTTCGCCGAAGACCAGGGCGTCCTGGGAATGAGCCAGGATTTCCATCAGGGAATAATTAATCGCCGAGCGCATTGTCATCGGTCCCAGATTCTCCGGGACATCCGGCTTGGGAAAATATTTTTTCTTATGATATTCAACGAATATTTTCTTGCGATCAATTTTGGCAACCTTCAATATTTCCGTCCATGTTTTCTGGGCATTTTCAAAAGAATAATCGTAAACCTTGGTTTCCACATCTTCCAGTCGTTTCGGTTGATAGTTTTTAACCGCCTTTTCCGATTCCTCCATAACCGTCTTATTTATCTCATCCATCATCTGGCCGATTTGTTTGGGAGTAATCACGCCATCTTTAATAAATGTCAAACCGGTTTTCAAGGTGCAGTCGTTCTCGGTATGCCATTTCTGCAATTCGGGGTCCATGTAAAACGACTGGTCATCCGAACCGGAATGCGACTCCTCACGGGTAACTTTGATATTCATCAATACCGGCCCGGCCCCGCTGCGAGCATAATCAATCGCCTCGCGCACGTTTTTGATCGATTCTTTTATATCAGTGCCATCGAAACGAAAAATCTTAAGGCCAAAACGCTGGAATCCCTCAAATGGAGTCGTCGGATCGCCTTCCGGAAATTGTTCTTCGACCGAAACTGAAATGGCCCAGCCGCAATTATAAATGGCATAAACATTGGGCGATTTATCAAAGACCGAATAGAAAACGGCTCGGGCAAATTCCGGCGAGGAAGTGCTCCCTTCGCCAATGGAACAATACACGACCGTATCTTTGGGATATCGCCCGCCGGGATACACCGCCTGCTCTGAGATTGGCGCCGGATGAATAATCGCGCCCCCCAATCCCGCCGCTTCAAGGGCATGCGAGCCAGTCGGCGATGCTTGAGGCAGGATTCCTTTTTCGGGATAGGCCGAATGCGACGGCTGCAGCATACCTCCCACCGCCTGACCACGGCGATCGCCGATCGCCTCCAGCATCTTTTCATGAACCGATATGCCTCGATGCATATCAAAACCTTTGTTGCGATAATATCCGCTGAAGGGATCGTTGGTTCGGAGAAACTGGGCCGCGACTATATCAATCATTTCCTTGCCACCGCAACCAATTACAAATCGACAATGACCTTTTCGCAAAAGCAACTTTTCTTCCATCTCAATGCGCCGAGCCATTAGCATTGAGTAGAGCATTTTTCTAAGTTCGCTGACTTTCAAGCCGCCATAAGCCGGCAACGCCTGCCCCGCTTTTTTGGCCGCACCTTTTTTGCCCTTATATTTTCTTAGTTTTTCCGATAACTCTTTTATATGCACAGCCGCCTCCCCACAGGATTTGCTGATAGAAGTTTTACATGAGACAAATTTAAATAATACAATTTCATAACCGCTATCAACTACATTTTCCTTCGCCAAAAATTGACCGGTCAAATAACTATTGAATCAAATACGCATATTATTATCCACTATTGGAAAAATTCTTGATTCACCACACTCATTTGTGCGGTAACAGGATAGTCATTTTTTGACATAAACGAGATTGACAAATTTGTCATTATATTTATATTATGACAAAGACGGTATAGATACACGTACTTTTCCCAAAACTGAGGGAACAGATGAAGAGAAAAATCTCAAATAGATTAATCTTAATTTGCTGGGGATTGATTTATTTTCTTCTGTCCGGGTGCGGCGGCAAACTGGTCAGCCCTGAAAATGATAATGTCCCCTATGAAATAAAAATCGATTACAAACACGATGTCCATTTGGGTTACTTCGCCGAAGTTTCCATTGATTTTACCGGTGATTTTTCGCAAGTATCTGCCTTAGACTTAAGAATCGCGTATGATCCTGCCTGCCTCTATTTTGCAGAAGCATATCCCGGTGGCTTTCTTGTCAATAACAAGTGGATTTATTTTTCATACAATCACGTTCCAAAAATCGATACGGGCGATGTGCATAAACCTCCGATGATTCATCTATATGCCTTCAAAGGCAACGGTACAGACCCAATTCTATCAGAGACTCCAACCGCAGACTCTACCGCAATAGTTACGCTGACTTTCTTGGTAAAAGACAACCCCGATAATTCCTATACCTTCTCGCCCATAAGGTTCTACTGGGAAGACTGTTACGATAATTTGGTGTTTACCGATTTCACTGATAGCGCCATCTCCGTCGCAGCCGTCTATGATACTGGGCAGCTTATTTGGTTAAATGAATTTAATGAAACCGGTAATGGTTTCACTCCCTTTATATGCCCCGAAGAGTCGCAGATTGTGTTTTTGCCCATATTGAATTTCTCAAATGGCGGATTTAATTTTTCCGGTGATACGACCATCTATGGCGCCCGTGGTGATATAAATATAAATGGGGTGCCTTTTGAAATTGCTGATGCGGTAATGTTGACGAGTTTTTTCATATCCGGATATTCCGCATTTGGAAGTCATATAGATAGTTCAATTGCTGCCTCAGATGTCAATAATAATGGCATTCCCCTCGAAGTAGCCGATTTAGATTACCTCATACGCATCATACAAGGTGATGGCCTCCCCTACTGGTATCTGACTGACGTTAAACCTGTCGAGATTATTCATTATACCGATGGAGAAAACCATTCAATCTACTATGATTCCCCATATGACCTGGGGGGTATGTTCTTTGAATTTGAAGTGACAGGAGATGTTTCCCAACCAATCCTGATTGATAACGCCAACGGTATGGATATAATTTCGCATTTTGGTTCGGGCGTATTCAGAATACTCATTTACAATATCGGAAGTGAAAAAATTGAAGAAGGCAACGGAAGTATTTTGAGTTTTCAATCTTCCGGCGATGTCAATTTAAATTATATCGAAATTTCGCATTATGAGGGCATCACCGTACCTGTTGAAATCAACAGCGAACCAACTGTCTTTGAATTAATGCAGAATTACCCAAACCCGTTTAGCGCTTCAACCGCGATTCAAATCGCTCTGGCTTTCGAATCCGATTGGACTATTGAGATATTTAATATGATCGGCGAGATAAAAAGAACTTTGAATGGCCATTCAACTGCCGGTATGATTGAGATTATCTGGGACGGTAAAGATGATAACGGCGACGATGTCCCTGGCGGTGTCTATTTTTATCGCTGTACCGCCGGCGGCCAAACAAACACCAAAAAAATGATGCTCCTGAGAGAGCCATAAAAAAAGACAGGAGCACGACTCCTGCCTTAAATAAGTATTCCAAAATCTTAATTTGCTCAAGAGAAAATCAGCCTCCACCCCCCATTCGTCGATTTTCTCCATCCATCATCCGACCCCGCCGCTGTTCCATCTGCTGTCGTCGTTCGTCTTTTATCTTTTGATATTCTATTTTTTGTTCTTCGTTCAATATCGCTTCAATATTTTTATCAGACTCTTCGCCGATGCCCTGCATCGCCTCGCGCATTTCTCCGCGATCCCGACTGCCGCTTCTCATTTCATCCATAAGAATCTGGCGGTCGTTATTCGCCGTTTCCAGAATTTTGCCAATTTTCTCTTGCTGTTCCTCCGTCAATTGCAGCCGCTCGGTGAGCGCTTTCATCTGATCATCTCCCGACCATTCTCTGGCAAATTCCATTTTTTTCAATTTCTTCTTCTGGCGATCATCCAGAATAAAGCCTATCCGTTTATGAATTTTATCAAACCATGCCTGCCGGCTTTCTCGATCACCTCGTCCACTTTCAGTTTTTTGGGAACGATTTTCCTGCCACTCGGCTCGCGTCTCCATCCGCTTACTAAACTCCTCAATCAGGATCGGACGAATCTGATCCTTTTGGCTGGAACTGAGTTTTAATTCTTTATCAAGAATCTCGATATGACGGTCAGCCCAATCCTCGGCCTCATCGGCGAAAGCAAGGCCAGCCACCAGAAGAGCTAAAAAAATCACAAAACCAAAAATAAACTTCACAATCTCCTCCTCAATACTATATTTTTCATCAATATATTAGACAAAAAACAGAGAGTAAAGTCTAATTATTTTTTGTTATTGTAGCCGTTGAGTGTCTTCAAACGTTGATAATACGTAATGGCTAAGGCGCTGAGCTGTGGGACCAGGCACAGCGCCTTATCTGGGAGGGATATTAAAGGTTGTCCAATAACGCAATTACAAGTGGATTAAATCCACAACAACCTGTACTCATTAACATACAAATTTAAAATACGCAACAATTATTATCCATTTTGGGCAATTATATTACATAATATTCAGCATAATCAGAAATTCCAGACCATAAAATTAGATGATTGTTTCATTTATTGAACAATCAAAGCCTGCATGGCAAATGATATAATTGGCTGTTAAACAATCAATTAATAGACTATTTGAGGTCCTATTCCGGGAGCAGAGCCGTCTCTGAAGATATAATTGACCAAATACACTGCATCGCCAATGTTGACGTATTTATCCATGTTAACATTTGCTCTCCAGCCGGGCCATGCAGGCGGTGGGCCATTTTTGAAAATACGATTTATCAGAAAAACAGCATCGCCGACATCCACTCCCCAATCGCCGTTTGCGTCCCCTGGCCGGTAATTAAAATCTATATGCACCGGACCGTCGCCGACATTATACGTACTTACTATTTGCCCCTGAGAATTAATGCGGAATATCCTGTCACCAAAAGTGCAGGCAAAAGACGTGGTATCCTGATAGGCGACAATTCCCATCGACCCGGAATCGACATAAATCGGATTATCCGCGTCATGATAAATTTCGAATGTCTCACAGTTATAGGAATAGACTTCGCCGTCATCGGCCCATCCTCCGGCGGAAATGTACGCCACATTGTCGGCCCCAATGGCCAGCAGACTCGGATCACCGCCCAGTACTTTAGAGTCAATAATTGTATTTGTAACGGGATCTAAACGATATGCCTTTCCGCGATTCGCCCAGTAATCTCCGGTGCATATGCAATGAATTATTCCATGCCTGTCGATCGCCAAAAACTGAGGATTGGTGCTGGTCAGGATTTCATAATCATTCATAACGGTATCGGCAAGACAGTCATAAACGACTACTTGTCCCTGCCCCCAGGCATATGTATTAAAATCATAAGCGGTAACGGCGATATAGGCGCGATCGCCATAGATAATCATTCCCTCGGGCGATTGCCCCACTTCAATAACCTCAACGATTTCACGGGAGGAAACGTCTATTTTAGCAACACTGTTGTTGACCATCAGGGTAACATAGAGATATTGATCATTGAGAAAAGCCATCCAGAATGGATTGCTGTATTCAGGCAGTTCAATCCATCCCGCAGTCGATTCATTGTTCAAATTTATTATTTGAATTTCTGATGTCCCGGATAAGACGACATAGGCTAATGTATCTCTTATAATAATTTGGTTGGGAAAGCAATAAATATCCGATCCGACCGCGATTATGTTGTTTGTAACATGTCCTGTATTCAAATCGATTTTTGACAGTGTTTCACCCGAGGCATTGACGACGTAAGCTATCGGATCGGCGGCGAATATAATTGATGAATAAAACAGCGCCAAAAATAGAAAACATCCAAAGCGTGTCATGGTTTTTCTCCTGCTGCATTATTGGCTAATGATTTGTGGGGAAACTGGTAAGTCAGAGATAAATCAATACTCCAATCTCTACCCGGCATCGGGAATTGGCCGATGAGCGTATATTTTTCATCCCTGAGGTTTTTAATCCGGTACATGGTTTCAATCCCTATATTTGAGTGCTTAAGCTGAAGCCCAATATGAAAATCGTCAATTCGATAGGAATCATACCATTTGGTATTGGCGTCCAATGCGTATCTTTTATCAACCAATCGTATCGAATATTGTCCCACTGCTTTCCAAATCGACAATTTTGTTTGAACTGTCGCCGTATATCGGGGCCGGTAGGTTAAATCCTTGTTATTGCTGTTTCCGGCGGCTTTGTTCTTGGGAACCAGTACAGTATTTTGATAGGAAATTTCGAGGTGTTTGGAAAATAGTCCGAGTCGAACAAAATCTTCATGTCCGGTAATTCTGGCCGCGACGAGATTCTCCGGTTTCCAGGCGAACCCCGGCGATGTCAGGTGCCATACGATTATATCTTTAACATAATTGTGGAAATATGTAATCCCGGCTGATATGTCAATTATTCCATTGTATTCAATTTCAAATCCCGCCTCGCTTTGTTCAGATATCTCCGGCCTAAGTAGCGGATTCCCGACAGCCCATGCGTCGCTCTTCCAAAACAGAGCAACCAAAGCGGGCAATTGAAACGACGTCCCATAATTTCCGCGAAGAGTCATGCGAAATATTTTGCCTGCAGAAACGGCAAGACCAATTTTTTTTGAAAGAATATTCGATGACGACGGTTGGTTCTCACCATCTTGATTGACATTAAATTCATTAAATGTGCGACTGTAATCGTGGCGAAGATCGCCATTGAATATCACGGATATAGAAGAATCTGATATTTCAAATTTCCTTCGAAGGCTGACAAAAACAGCTCCGCTTTTTCTTACAGTATTCCCAAGTGATTGAGTTGGGTGGAGTATATCTTTATGATCAAATCTATCGCGGCGTATAGAAATCCCGCTCTGGATATCGCCCAGGGCTGGAGATAAATAAATATTGAGAGCGTCAAAAGAAAATTTTTCGGTGAATGATTTATTTTCGGCCTTCTGAAACGGTTTGGCCGCCTCAATATTATTATGGTACTGAGTAAACTTCGACGCGCTCAATGTCAATCTTATATTGTGTCGTGATGTTGGAATATATGCAAAAGCGGCGCTGCCCAATATCCGATTATCATCTTTATAGGCCAGATCATTTTGCTGACTCTCCGGACCGGGCATACCATATCTCGATGAGTAAATCTGACCAGTATATCTCAAGAGTGATTTTAAAGAGCAATCATATTGTCCCGAAACAAAATAATTTTCTCGCATTGAATAAGAATTCCGTCGAACATCGGACTTAATTACTCCAACCGGCTGAGTAACATATACATAATCAAAGTCGCCGTTCGTTCTGTAATGGTTATAGCTGAATTTATTAACTATCCCTGAATTTGGTAATATGTCGGTGGCGGTAAAATCTGTCGCTTCAGTCTTCCATTTGCCCAATCCATGGTTAAATGATAATTCCGCCTGGTTCTTTCGGCCCATGGCCTGAGTTATTATATTGACAACTCCACCCATCGCCCCTGCTCCAAATCTCGCCGACGAACTCCCTCGGTATATTTCAACTCGCTCAACGATTTTAAGGGGTATTAGGCTCAGATCGGCAACGCCATCCTCTGCGTTATTCAAAGGATGACCATCAATCATAATCAGAACATGACGCGCCTCGCATCCTCGAATGCTAACAGTTTTCCTGCCTCCGCTTCCCGATTCAAAAACCGCTACTCCATTGGCGTTGTCAAGAAGGTCGCCGAGATCCTCCGCCTTTGATTCAATGATATTGGTTCGGTTGATAATTTCAAAATCGGTTGATCTGTGAGACGATTTTTGGGCAATAACAATTGTCGAATCTAATCTGTAAATTTTCCGTTCAAGATAAATAGTCAAATTACAGGACACATCGGGGCTAATTTCAATAGTTGATTCTTCAGATTCAGAATACCCCTCCGCAGTAACGGCCACAGAAACGAATCCAACCGGCAGATGCTCAAATTGATAATACCCAGAATTATCCGTTTGGGTTATATAATTAGAGTTGGAAATATTGATTGAAGCTCGGCTTACGGGAGAGCCGTCAGCCTTATCATAAACCCGCCCCGATAATTTTATGGTCGATTGCCCTACTGCTTGACTGCCAATTGATAACAAGGCAATCAATAGCACAACTACTCTTGAGCTGGCGGCGGTTCGCGGCGTGACGGGAAATATGCAAGAAAAAATCCCGACAACGCCTCTTGTCAGTCGGGAAAGCTTCAACGCTCCCTCCCTCGAGGGCTGTCGAATTACAGGTCCTGACTTCGGTAGGTCTCCTGGCTTGCGGCATCAAACCTAACGGGCTCCCTTCCCCCCGAAATTGAAATCCGGGAGTGGAATATGAGCCTTTCGTAACCGCATACAGTAGCGGGGCTGCGACGGCATTGCACCGTCTTCCCTATTATCCGCGGCGCGGACCGAAATCGTCTACGGTGATAGTATATGCCAAGAGCCGGACTATGTCAATAAAAAACCCCGCCGGTAGGCGGGGTTGAAAATTTACTTCTGAACCATAGGTAATTATTCGTCTTTCAGTATAATCCGATAATGCGGAAAGACTTCAACCGCCGGCATTGTCAAATTGAAAACCAAGCTATCAACAGTATTCATGCCTCCGGCGTCGTTAATAAAGTACATAGTCGTCGCCTTGCTGACACCCGATTCGGTATTTTTAACAGTTACCATGCCGTTCTCAAAAATAAGCTGCTTGGTTGTATCCGGGAAAGTGAAATGTATAGTTGTATCAAAACCTGTCCAATCATAGGTGCGATAAAAATAATTTTTTGCCTTACTTATGTTTGGATTGCATTTAATATATACCTGGAAAGTATCTACGGTAATATAAACCAGAGGACCTGTGCTAACAGTATCGATTCTAACAAAGAAATCATTTATGGTTGTATCGATAACCATAGGATTGGTTGAAACCGTATCTAAGATCGTATCCATCTTCCGCTGGCACAATCCGGCTGAATCTACGGGCAAGTAGAAAGAGTCAACAATTCCCCAGAAGCCCCAGAGTAAAGTGTCATAGTAAGTCGTGTCGGGATCCAAAGGTAATGGAGCTTGCGGATCCTCGATTACGTGCGCTTCACCAAACCATTTGCCATAAAATACTTCCTGCTCATAAATCGAATCCGGAGGATTAACAAGGGTATCAAACGGATTGATAATTATATCAATCGAATCAAACTTGAATACTGGCGGCCTTGAGGGATCAAAAGTCTTGGATGCGAAAACCCTATTGACAGAGACTACATCCCAAACCGAATCGATGGTCATCGCATAGTCAATGCGGAAAGAATCAATCCAAACAAATGTATCCGGCCTTGTGAAGCTGAACTTATACGATTGCTGTGGATTGAAACCGAAAACTACAGATGTTGTATCAATGGTCGTATCGATGTCAACAATCGTCGTATCAATTGATGTAATATATGTTCCTGAACCAAGAGTACCGACAAATCCATTGGTATCGGTATACACTGGTCCAAGCCAGCCGATATCCGGCTCAACGGTCAGGAGAACGGAATCAACTCCAAACATTTGATAATCATTATCGATTTTCAAGTGAAATACCGGATAGGTATTATGATGCTTCGGAATTGGATTTACGGTGTTGTCATCATTTGCGAACCAGTTGCATCCTGTTATTGGCAATATTAATATTGCCATCAGGAACGAAATAGCTATTCTCATTTGTTCCTCCCGAAAGTTTCGAAACGCAAGGCCATAATAATAATACTTTCGGCCCCGCCGGGCAAGAGAAATTATTCCTTTTTTGATAATCAGACGTCTTTAAATGCCAGTTTGTGTAATGAACTATAAACGAATTAAACCATACTTTTTTACTTTTCCCATCGCCTGCCAAACGATATTAAACCTCCGGCAACCAGCAAAATGCTTCCGGCCCAAAGGATATTCATTGCTGGTTTTTTGGAGACTTCCAGAATCAGGCGATCTTCCGGATTTTTATCAGTCAAGCCCTCAACCGAAATACGAACCGCCCCCTGATCAGCGTAAATCTGTTCCAGACGAACCTGATGATTTTCAAGACCTTCCATAAGGCGGACATCAATATGTTCCATCGCCCCGGCAGACTGATAAATTATCGCTGGAGTTATGACTTCCATCTGCCCCAGACTATCGGTTACCTCTATTTCCGCGCCGAATTTCATTTCTCCACCGGCGGCATGGGCGTCAGTCGCAAATCCCTTAAATACAAATGAATATGAACCAAGAGGCATCGCATGAGACCGACCAAGTATTATGCCATTTTGCACCGACATATCTTGTATTTGTTCAGGGGCCAAATAAATATCGTATAATAAATGCCGCAAAATATACGGCTTTTTCATTAAGCCTTCAGAACGCTGGGACCAGTAAAGCTTTGGTCGAGCTTGATAAATTTCACCGCCATCTGATATCTTAAGAAGAATTTCGTTTTGAGGATTTTCAAGATGAGACGTCAGCCCCTGATATTCGATATCAAGATTAAAAAGCGAACCGGCCTCATTACGATTTATAACTATTTTTTCTCCTGAAGAATAAGCCGAAGATCCCAGAATACCCAGAAGCATCAGGGCAAATCCAAAATGGCTCAATTGAGCTCCCACCGCCTTAATTTTTCCCCGGATCAATCTTATTAAGGCAATCAGGTTTGATATGGCCGCAATCGAAACGGCAAAAATATATAACAGATTAGTTAGTTCTATTACGCCCCACAAGTAACATACCAGGCTGATAATCAGTGCGACTATTATTGAAATGAAAATCCGTTTCAACAAATCCCTGAAGCTTCCGCTATTCCAAACCATGGCCGGAGCCAATCCGAGGAATAGTCCCATCAAAATAGCCAAAGGAAATGTAATCTTTGTATAAACGGCCGTATCTACCGCACCGGCCTGGCCAAAGATACCCGTTATCAGCGGCCACGATGTTCCGGAAAGAACGAATAATGCAATTAAAGTCAAAACCCATACAGAGAATAATAAAGCAAACTGTTTTGAGGCCATTGACAGATTGACGGTTTGCCCCTTGATCCGATTAAATCTAATTACGAAATAATACAAGGCCAGAAGGATCGAGCCTGACATGAAACTAATAAGTAAATTATTAACTCCCAAATCGACAAAACTATGGACTGAGAAATCAGCCAGCACTCCGGAGCGGGTCAGGAAGGTGCCGTACACCACTAATAGAAAAATCAGTATGGACATAAACAGGTTTGTTTTGGGTAGTGAGCCGACTTTCTTCTCAATTATCAATCCGTGCAATAATGCCAGCGATATCATCCACGGAATAAAAGAGGAGTTTTCGACCGGATCCCAGGCCCAGTAACCGCCCCATCCCAGTGTCTTATAAGCCCAGAAGCCGCCCATGATATTTCCGGCGGCCAGGGTTACGGCAACAATCGTAACCGGGACGAAAACAATCGTCAGCCAGTTTTTATATTCATTTTTAATCAGGGCCGCCAGCGCGATCGCATACGGAATAGCCGCGGCCGCGTATCCGATAAATATCACTGGCGGATGAATGACCATCCAGGGATCAATCAACAAAGGATTTAATCCGGCTCCTTCCGCCTGCGGCACCGCCAGCTTTTCAAAGGGCGATAAAACCAAAAGCATAATGCAGAAAAAGAAATTTATCAGTCCGTAAACAAACATCGCATGATTGGTGTATTCACGACCTCGATAAATCAGGTAAAAACCAAAAAAGGCAAGAAGCGCCAGCCATAATAAATAAGTTCCCTGCTGACCGGCCCAGAAAGCGGAAATGAGGTAGAATAACGGCAAATCCGATGATGAATAATCAAATACATATTTGTACGAATAATCACCGGATATAAAATAATAAAACAAAAGAGCGCACGCCATAACCACCAGAACGGTAAAATACTTATAACTCAAACGGCCCAGCTCGGCGAATTTCGACTTTCCTCGCAACGCCATAAAATAACTGAAAGTGCAAATCAAACTTGCGGCTGTGGTCAGTACTATAAGAAGATTGCCCAAATTCACGTTTTTAAGCCTCTTGATCCAGCCCTTGATATTTCGAAGGGCATTTTACGAGTAATTGATCTGCCATAAAAACACCATTTTCATAACGTCCTTTGGCAACCACTGATGTCGCCTGTTCAAAATTACCGGGAACAACGCCGCCGTATATAATCCTGAGACGAAAATTAGATTCAGGATTCTCAAGATCAGTTATTACAAATTCCAGGCGCGATTCCTCAGCGTTATAATTGACCGCGCTAAAATCAATTTTGCCCATCACCTGAACTGTTCCCTGGGCTGACGCAACTTCTTTCAGTGGAATGTACCTAACCGTCGTTTCAACAAAGGAATATAATCCCCAGGTGACAAAAACAGCAATTATCAACAAACCGGCTATATATTTAATTTTCAATGTTAATCCTCGAGCTTTTTTACTTTTCTATTCAGCATCATTAAATAAATAAACAGCGCCACCCAAATAAGAAGAGTGACAGCCATAACTGTGTAATTAGAAGTCATTTCATTAACTCCTCGTAAACTTTGCGTTCTTTAACAAATACCTTAAACGTTAATTTATACATCCAGACGAACACCATTGTAAACGCTATTAGAGCCGGGAAAAAGACCATTGCGGTCGTTCCCGACATTGTGATATTTCCCGATTCATTAACAATCGAATCCGAAGGATGCAGCGAGGGCATCACCCGTGGAATGACAAACACCAAAAAAGGGACCGCCAAAAATGCGAAAATGGCATACACCGCGGCCAGTCGTCCTCTTTTTTCAGAATCATCAATGGCGGATCGCAGCGCAAAATAAGCCCCGTAAATAAGAAGTAGTATAAAAATTGAGGTTTCCCTCGGATCCCAATTCCAAAACGATTGCCAGGTTACTTTCGCGAAAACGGAACCGGTGATAGTCGCCAGCAGGCAGAACAAAAGTCCCAAACCGGCCGCCGCGCGCGAACGATCGTCCTCTCTAATATCACCATTCTTGAGATACCTGATTGATGTAATCATTGACATCAAAAAAGCCAATACAGCTACCCAGGCCTGAGGCACATGAAAATAGAATATACGACTGGCATCTCCGATTGACTGCTGAGGCGCCGGAAACACAAAAGCCGCGATAATCACCCATGTCATAAGAACAAATATCGTGATTTTAAACCAACAGGACATATTTTATCCTCAATCTATAACCGGCAAATATATACAAATATCGAATTAAAACAAACGATTTCGCAATTAGTTCCACATAGTTTTAATCGTTCCATACAAATTCAAACAGCAAGAGGCTGGCGGTAATCATTACCACCGAGTATGCGATCAAAAGTTGAATTTCCGACGAGGCCGCTGAAAAGCCCGCCCCGGCGGTTAGAGCCTTCTTGGTTCCCTCAATGGCGCCAATCAATAGCGGAAGAAGAATTGGAAATGATAATACGGCAAATAAAGCCCCCTTTACTCCAGCCTTGGCTATCAAAGCCGCTATTAGCGTCGTTGTCCCCACCAATGCAACCCCGCCAAGAAACAAAACTACCATAAATAGCTCAAGATTTTGAACATTGACGTCCGTCATGATGATAAACATCGGCGTAATAATTATTTCCAGAATCGTCAATAGGATGAAGTTGAAAATCAATTTCCCCATATAGACCGCCGTTGGCTCGGCGGTCAATTTTAATATGGTTGATGTTTTGGCCTCTTCTTCACGAATAAATACCTGAGCCAGGCCCGACATCGCCGAAAAGAAAATAATTATCCAGAATAACGAAGCATATACAGCCGAATCAAGATTCATTTGCCCTACTGAAAAGGAAACAACCGTCAAAGTGGTAATGCCAAAAAGTAAAATTGCGTTTAAGGCATAACGGGTTCTAAATTCGCAATTGATATCCTTGCGAAGAATCGCGATCGATTTAGCCATTAAGCTGGTAGAGTTTTTCGGCAAGCCCATACTCCTCTTTTTCATTGGTCGCGATTATCAATATTCCGTTATCTTTTTGCTTCCTGATAATTTCCGTAACCAGCCTTTTGCCTTCATCATCAAGATTGGATGTCGGCTCATCCAGTAACAAAAAAGCCGGCTTATTTAATAACGCTACGGCATATTTAAGTCTCTGCTTCATTCCCGACGAATAAGCGGCGTATTTATCTTTACCTCTCCCTTCCAATCCAAACTCTCGAAGAGTCGTTTCTATTTCTTCTGATGTGAGAGAATCGCCTCTCATGATCGCAAAAAATTCAAGATTCTCTTCCGCTGTTAATGGATCATATAGCGTCATTTCGGGACCGACATAAGATAGTTTTTGACGGACTGATAAACTGTCCAGCTTCCCATTTGAATCAAAGTAACTGACTTCTCCACTGGTCGGAGAAGCCAGTCCGGCTAGAAGGCGCAATAGAGTCGTTTTCCCCGAACCATTGCGGCCGGTTATGGCCAGAGATTGTCCGCTTTGAAGCTCGAATGATACTTCTCTGAGAACCTTCCGAAACCCGAAGTTCTTGAATAATTTTTTTACTTCCAATTTGTACATTTTCACTCATTCAAATTAAATCATTCAAGGATAATCAATTATCATTGTCTTAATCAAGGAAAATAATTAATCCCCGCCAATCGTAAATATATTGAAAATCCGAGATTGGTTCTTGACAAATTGTATTTTTCGGCAAAATTACAGATATATAAAAATCGGAGTCAATTTGAAATCGATATTAAACATTGGCATAGTCTGTCTTTTTTCGTTTTGTCTGCCAATCTTGACAGAGGTTGTCCAATCAGATGTAATTCTGGTGCCGAGCAAGCAAATCACAATTCAAAGAGGCATCTATGCCGCGTCAGTAGGCGATACTGTTTTAGTGGCGCCCGGTTCTTACTCCGGTCCGGGCAATTCCCGTATAGATTTTCTTGGAAAATCAATCCTGCTAACCTCGGAAGGCGGCTCAGAATTGACAACTATACTTGCCTCAGGAGAATCCCGCTCAGTTATATTTGAAAGCGGGGAAGATTCTCTGTCTATATTGGATGGATTTACAATTTTGGGTGGTTATGAAGGCAACTTCGATTGGTCACAGCCATTTCGAGGCGGGATTTATTGCGTCGATGCCTCCCCTATAATTCGGAACTGTGTCATCCGCGATTGTTATGCCCTGGAAGGAGGTGGGTTGTTTTTATCAGGCGGCAGGCCCCGAATTGAGAACTGTCTTATAGAAAAAAATAGATCGTCTCATCGTGGTGGGGCAATCATGACATTGTGCGATCAATTGATAATCACCAATACGACTATAGCGAATAATTGGGTTAAAACAACTGAACAGGGATGGCTGGCATCGGGAGGAGGAATAAAAAACCTTGGGAATTTATTTCTAAAAAATTGCAATATTACAGGCAACAGGGTTTCACACATTTCCAGTCTCCCCGCTCAGGATGATTTCGCGCTTGCGCTGGGCGGCGGAATCTATAGCCTATTGGGACGCATCGAAATTGATAGCTGTATTATCGCCCGTAATTCGGCTGGCACGGGAGCGGCGCTGGTTTGCGGTCTGGCTGAAGCCTCAATATCATTTACCAAAATATTCAATAACACTTCTTCTGTTTATGCCGGAATTGTTTTTATAAGCGGCTTCCAAAACCCTCTTGAAGTACGAAATTCTACTTTTGCCTGCAATTATTCCGCTCGTGATCTCTGTGACGGAGTGGCGATACTCGGTTCTCCTTCATTTATACGAGGTGATATAGCAGATGAGGAAAACTTCGAACTGGGATATCATTCGGCTGGCGGAATCGTAAAAAATAATCTTTTTGCCTTCAATTCATCAACGCCCATTTATAGCGATGATGCCGGTTACCCTCTTGATATTTCATTCAATAATATCTGGCATACGGTTTCCGGTTCCAATTATGGAGGCGTCATTAATAACTTGACCGGCATTGATGGAAACATCTCGTTCGATCCTCTTTTCTGTTCGGTTTCCGATAGCGGTCTTGATATTGACGTCTCTTCCCCTTGCGTCGACGGCGGAGAATCAGGAGAAATTATTGGAACCGGTGAGGTTAATTGTGATTTGTACGTTGAGAGACCCCATAAAACAACAGTCAGGTTAAATGAGATTACCCCCGCCGGAAATCAGGCAGTTTTGGATAATGTCCTCAATCAACTCCGGCCCTGGGATACTCTTCATATCACATCCGATAATTCAACCGCGTTAATTGAGCATTTGTCTATTGATTTTCCTCTATATATTTATGGCGGCGGCAAATATCGCGACAGTTCATTTGTCATCACCAAAGATTATTCATTGCAGAATCGCCCGACTGTTACAATTACCGATTTTTCGGTTATGAGTGATTTATGGTTAAGCGGTTATCACGGCGATGGATTATTGCTGGGCTTTAACGCTATTAGTTTTTCAAACTCTCCCGCTATAATAGACTCATCATACCTGACCGCGTTTGAATCTGATGCCGCGCTGGCAATATTCGATGCGTCCCCTCTAATTAGAAATTGTGAAATCACCAATGGCCAATCTGCTTTCGGCAACGGAGATATAGTCGCATCACAAAATTTCTGGAATTGTCTTGACTTAATTTGTATTGATAGCATTTTGAAATACGACAGCCTGTTTTACTCCGGCACGATCTTTGTCGAACCATTTTTAACGCAAAGCCCAATTTCAGTTGAAGATTTAGTAGTTAATAATTTGCCGAATAAAATAATCCTCTCACAAAATTATCCCAATCCATTCAATGCTTCAACCATTATAGAATTTACTCTCCCCCGGGCCGGGCATGTGGAATTATCCATTTATGATATTCTCGGCCGCCGCATAGCATCTCTAATTGATAAACACCTGCCCGCCGGGTCACATCAGGCTCATTGGAACGGCCAGGATGATTCCGGCAAAGACTGCCCCTCCGGAATATATTTCTATGGCCTTAAATTAAACCATCAAACAGAAATCAAGAAATTGGTACTATTGAAATAAAAAAAGCCCCTTCTCAGTTTGAGAAAGGGCCTTTTCATTAGTGTGAATATTCTTTAATGTGATTTTGCCAGAGGTGGCTGTTCAATTGAAGGGACACCTTCGGGATCGCCGGTCTCCATGTAGTTGATCGCCGATCGCAGCAGTCCCACCGCATAGCGGGTATTGTGAATGCCGCGAGATTTATCTTCATGGACAAATCCCCAGTTAAACACCGCCCCGACTGAATCGGCATCCGGAACCAAAAGACCATCCGTTGGCTCCCAGGCATCATCTTCGGCAATGTACTCAAGCAGTCCAGCGTCAATTAACAAACCTTTCAGTTCCTCTGTCAGATCTTCGATCTCGGTCTGGATACCCTCGGTGAAATCACCATCACCGTCGAAATCCATTGTCGCCATCCCACGATCGAAATCATCGATTTCCAGATCGTTGATGTGACAGCCATCAACGTTACAGGCACCGGTGTTTTCCGCTTCTTCAGTTTCCATCCAGAAAGTGTGACCACCCATTACATAATCGACGCTTACATCGTAATGGCACTTCATGCAGCCTTGGGTCACGCCACTGGAATGCCAGGAGTTCTCATAGTCGTATCCGGCGTACTCGTAGGCATTCTCGCCAATCAGCATGTCGGACTGGTTGCTATAATGCGGTCCAAAGTGACTGCTAAGCTTGACACTGTCAGCGACGTACGTTTCTATGTTTCGGCGCCCTTTATGGCACTGGACGCAGAGATTTGAAATGCCCCGATTATAGATGGCGCCGTTACCCAATTTCACCGTAGCGGTTGTCCTGAGTTCAAAATCACCATTCTCGTGCGGATCATGGCAGGCAAAGCAACCGACCGCATTAAAATCGCCACTGGTGATGTCCTCACCGGTAACCTTCTCGATAAATCCTTCGGTAGTGTGACAGGCAGCACACGATCCGCTGCTCCTCATGGCTTCACCCGAAGCGTGCTTTGAATTATCATATTGACGCATTGCCAGTTTGACCGTGGTTCCCAGATCAATACCGTAGTCGTGGCAATCGAAACAATTACTGGAGGCGTTATCAGCCAGCTCAACCGTACCGACGATTTCTCGTTCGCAGGAGACAAAGACCATCACTGCCATAATAATGATCGATGCCAAAATTGCCTTGTTCTTCATTTTTCCCTCCTTATGGAGTTTTATTTTTGTCATTAACATTTTATTCAATTACTTTCAAAACTTATATGAATAAGATACCTCGATTATGTTCGACGTGTAATATTCGGCATAAGGCCTGGACATATCGGCCAGGTTGTCAAAATTATCGATCGTATAAGTAATTTCTAATTTGTGGACGGGAGTTATTGAATAAATTCCCTTAAAATATATTCGGGAACTTTCTATATCCACATCCTGCTGACTTCGCACATACTGGCCGCCGATACCTGTCTGAAATTCACGGTATACCGGACTCATATAATTGCCGCTTAAGATATAATCGCTGAATTCGAATGAACCGCTCATATTATCATAGACACCTTTCAAATATGAAAATTGAAAATCCAGTCCACCCATTCCCGATTTTGTCAATTGGCCCTCAAGGCTCCATTTCCCATAACTTGATTCGCTCCCAATTTCGTTATTCTCTATTTTTTTATTTTCTCTTAGTATGCGAACATTGCCATATTCCCGCGGCAAGTCATATTTGAGCGATACCCGGTAGCGTGAATAATCCCTGTCGCCAGTTAACGTTTCCCCTTCGTTAACAGCCCGATTTTCGGAACCATAATTGGCTTTGGCGGTCATTTGAGGCGATAGTTTGGCCCAGCCCGACAAATAATATCCCCTGGACGATAATTCATCCGGGATCATGTCGTTTACTTTATGGCGATATCCAAGAGTAATTCCTGCCGTTTGCGGCCATACTTTGCTGACAAAAAACCCTTGCGTTATATTATCGGTTGCGGTCAGATCTCCGGTCCGCCGTGCTCGATCCCAGATAAAGTCGTATTTCAAACTATATCCTGAGCCATAATTATACTTCACCCCGCCCCAAACCGTATTCGCAGAAAGGGTATCGAATCGATTCTTGACTTTAGTCGTGTAATGCTGAAACCCGCTGTTGAGAATAACTTTTTGATAAAACGGCAGTTGGATTACCGCGTTGATTCTGGCACGTGACGAATTACGATCATTATCCCAAACTAAATCGTCATTAAATGACGTTGACCGATAATCTGCCTGGAAATTATAGTAGAAATGCGTAAAACGAAAACCGGAATTAAAATATTTCTGGCTATAATTTATCTTGTTCTTTAAAATGGCTGGACCGATGCTGTACAGATTGGCCGCATATCCTTCTTTCCCAACTGAACCGATTCCTCCATATAAGCGAATCATTCGATGCGGCTGAAACCACGCATTGCCGCCGATAGTCTTTCTTTCGGTATTGGCGGAACCCGTTGAATTATAAATCCTGCGATATTGATTATAATTCAGATTAATTCCATAGTTTCCCGACTTCGATAAACCCAATGAGAGGTCTCGATTTTTTAACGTGATATTTTTGAAATCGGCATTCACACGAGTGCCATTATTGAAACGATAATTAAATTTTTCAAGAGATATCTGAAGTCCGTTATACATATTAAAATTGGGATGATAAACACTCAAACTACCTTCTTCAGATAAATTCAAATAGCCAACTTTGACCACTCCGGTTGACTGCTCGGCCATCGCTAACGCGGCCGATAACAGGAGAACAGCCGCAACCAGACAGATTATTTTATAAGTTTCGTACAACAAGGCTCTTCTCCCTTTTAATTGTACCGGTGGCAATAACATGCCTCCGGTTTTCCTGTTAGTTTAAGACCCAGATCCTGGTCAAGTAAAAAGCGGTTTCTAAAATCGAATGTACCATGAACCTGACTGTGGCAATCAATACATTCAAGATAGGCAAAATCTCCATCGTGCGCCGTAGCGGAATGCCCGACTCCATTACTGTGGCATTGCAGACATAAACCGTTGCCCGGCTGAGTCATGAGCCTTTCATTGGGGCTTCCGTGCGGCGAATGGCACGAAGTACATCCTGAACCTTCGGTCGAAAAAGTACTCGTGGCCTCATGTTCGGCCATAAAGGGCCCGCTCTGCTCGGGGTGACAGGAAGCGCAATTGACGCCAACCCCATGGCCAAAGCCTGGCGATCCCTTTCCCGTAAAATCATGACATCCGGTGCACGTGGCGCCGCCAAAACCGATAGGATGACTTGACCGTTGAATGAATTCATTGACAACAGCGTTGTGACATTTTTCACAAATCGAAGCATCATCATGATTAATCGCATTTCTCTCGCCGGCATGAATGGCGTGGCATGAAATGCACGATAAGTCAAGCTCAGCATGAGATATCAATCCGGAAGCGCTTGCATTGAGATGCGGATTATGGCAATCTGAGCAAATATCCCCAATCTCGTGTGTCTCTGATGTAGCTGGATTTATTATATTATTTGTCGCTGGATCGTCAACATGGGCCTCGCCGTCACCATGACAGCTTGTACAGCCGATTACAATCGAGCCGGCTCGAGCCTTTGACTCCAAAGCATGCGGACTGTCAATAATTGTCTTCTCATATCCTTCATGGCAATCCAGACAGGTTTCACTTGTGACTTGGCCAAATCCTATTTGATATCCTAAAATCAGAAAAATAATTAATAATTTTACCTGCATCTTTTTTACCAGCCTCCTGTCTCTTTGCAAACGATAACTATTTTACTCATTTCAATAATACCATACTATTTCTATCGTCATTAAAGCAAGGTGCTTTATCTTAAATAAAAATATTTTTTATATGCGACTAATTATGTCCCGTTTTATTCGCGGTTTTTTTATTTGTCTATTAAATCAATGCTGCCACGGCAGCGGTGCGGTCGCGCCGAAAAAGCTTCAAAATGTCGTCGACCGGACATTCCTCGCAATTTAGATTGACATGGGTTGTAATTATTGAGGATAGATTGTCATCGAAAAGCGAAGCGTACTTATTGGTGTATTGCTTTTTTGCAAGAATATTCGCCCCCCGCAATACATCGCAGTCTTCACAATTTGGAACCTTGCGCACATTTGCCAGCATTGCGGCAATTTCCTTTGCCGCCGGTTTTCTTCTTAACGAAAACATTGACTCCCCATTACCAGGATAATTCACACTCATAATATTAAACGAAAGTTTTTAGAGAACAGGCAATAATAAAATTCGTGAGGGAGTATTTTTTTCAATAAATGACCCGATAGGTCTGTTTAACCAACGATATCGCCCAAACGCGACCACCGAACCCTTTGGAAAAAATGCTGCATATTATAAAATACTGACTTCGGAATTGATGTTAAATCGGCTAAAGTCACTTCCGGAGCCTTTTCATCGGGCGTCCATGACCAGTGAATCATCATGGCCTGCCCCTGGATTAATTCAAGATCAACCGGCCCCCAAAACCTGGAATCATAGCTATTATCGCGATTGTCCCCCATGCAAAAGATATGGTTTTGCGGAACCAGGAATTTTGGGATATTATCTCGCCGATTATGCCCTAAACCCGGAGGCAGGATTTTCGAGTCAGTGAATTTGGAGAATTCCGGATTGGGGAAGCGAACCCCGTCAACATATAAAACTTTGTCGATTACTTCCACCACCTGACCTTCGGTGGCGACGCAGCGCTTGATATAATTTGTTTCCCGATCGACCGGAAATCGAAAAACAACCACATCGCCCGGCTTTGGATTTCTGAAGGCGGGCAATCGCCAATTGGTCAATGGAATCTGGGCGCCATAGATAAATTTATTGGCCAGAAAAAAATCGCCGACAAGCATCGTATCTTCCATAGATGAAGAAGGTATTTTATAAGCTTCCACGACTGAAGTTTTTATAATAAACGCCAGGACCAGGGCAATAATTAATGACTTGGCGTATTCATATGTTCCGGTAGATATTTTTTTTGTCAAATCGCCTCCGCGCAATAATTGAAATTTTCACGACATAAATTTATATAACCCTTTTATTGAGAAAAGGTGACATTCTTCTGCATTAATCAACGGTCTTCGCAAAACGATCCCAGCGAATCCGGCCTAAAAATCGGGTTGTGTTATCCCAAACCGAACCCGGTATAGTTGTTAAATCGGTCATATCAATCTGGGTAGCGTCTTTATCTTCCGCAATCGACCATTGAATCATAAAAACATACCCTTCAATAAACTCAAGAGGCACTATCCCCCAAAATCTTGAGTCTCTGCTATTATCGCGATTATCGCCCATCGCGAATACTGATCCCTGTGGCACCCGGTATGGCCCAAAATTATCACGCTGCGGCACAAATCGATCAGGATTCTTTCCATCAATATATTTCGAGAATTCAGCGTCGGGGAATATTTCACCGTCAACATACAGGATTTTATTTTTCACTTCCACAATCTGCCCTTCAACAGCGACACAGCGCTTGACATAATCTGTTTTGCCGTCGAGAGGGTACTTAAAAGTAATTATATCCCCCGGCTGTGGCGGCCTGACCGCCGGCAGTCGCCAATTAGTAAACGGTATTTTTACGCCATACAGGAACTTATTGGAGATTATCAAATCGCCAACAAGGAGAGTATCTTCCATTGATGACGAAGGCACTTTGTAAGCTTCGGCTATTGATGTTTTAATGATAAAGGCCGCAACCACGGCGAATAATATCGCCTTAGCGTAATCAAATGATTGGCTAACCACCGTTTTTTTCTTTATCGATTCTTTTTTCTTCTTCTGTTTCTGTGACATTAATATCTAAACTCGTCTTACCCGGTGATTACTCGCGCGATATCGTTGTAAGTCACCATTATTATCACAACCAGCAAAAATACCAGCCCAATTTGCTGAGCAATTGCACGCTGGTTAATTGTTAACGGTTTTCCCTTAATTTTCTCGATCAGGAGAAATATCAAATGTCCCCCGTCCAGTACCGGAATAGGAAGAATATTCAAAACAGCCAGGTTCACAGAGAGCAGCGACATAAATGCGAGAAGCGTAGCAAAACCCATTTTTGCCGTTTCGCCTGCCATTTGCGCGATAAAAACAGGCCCGCCCATCATCTTTGGAGAGATTTGAGCCGTTACCAAATTATAAATGAATTTATAAACGAGAACGGTAAATTCTATTGTTTTGGAGAAACCGCGACCGGCAGCTTTAAAAAATCCAAGATTGACAAATGATGTTTGTTGGCCTACCCCCATCATCCCGATTGGAATCTTCTCGCCCTTATCATTATAAACTTCTTCCGAATAGGTCGTCAATTCAGCTGACATTTCGACGCCATTGCGCATCCAGTTTACGCTAATCTGCTCTTCGACATGAGAGGAGATAATCCGAGCCATACTTTCAAATGTTGTTACGGGCGATTCATTTATATGGATTATCTTATCTCCCGGTTTGATTCCCGCTCCCTCGGCAGGGCTTCCTTCGGAAACTATTCCTATGACAGCTTGATCGGTATCGATAATTTCCTCGCCGTTGATAAAAAATATCCCCCAAAGTATAAAAAAGGCGAGAACAAAATTCATAATTGGTCCGGCCGCAACAACAAGGGTCCGGGCGCCCACTGATTTTGACATGAATTCATGAGGCGCTCCGGTCGATTCTTCGCCCGGTAATTCACCGGCCATTTTTACGAATCCGCCCATAGGTATAAGGCCGATTGAATATTCAGTCTCGCCCACTTTTTTCTTTATTATAGCCGGTGGGAATCCAAGTGAAAATTTCTCAACTTTGATCCCGGCCCGTTTAGCGGCGATAAAATGACCCAATTCATGAAAGAAGATTAAAACGCCAAGTACAAATACCGTTGAAAGAATGGTTATTATCATATCATTTTCCTGACTATTTTTTCAGCTTTATTTCTGGTTTCCCTGTCGGCATTTAATATATCGTCAAGGTCCGGTTTTTTAACCACGTCATGTTCAACTAAAATTCTCTCAATAAGTTCCGTAATTTGAACAAATCCAATCCTTCCGTCAAGGAAATAAGCGACCGCCATTTCATTAGCGGCATTGATAACAGCTGGGGCCGTTCCTCCAGCTTTGGCCGCATTACGGGCCAGCTTGAGGGCTGGGAATTTTTTCTCATCGGGAGCGAAAAAATCAAGCCGCCCCGCTTCAGTCAAACTCAATCGCCCGTTATCAGACTCCACCCGGTCGGGCCAGAATAAAGCATAAGCAATAGGAAGTTTCATATCCGGGTTGGAAAGTTGAGCAATGATCGAACTGTCGTCATATTCCACCAGAGAATGGATAATTGATTGAGGGTGAATGACTATTTCAATTTGATCGGCAGGCATTGTGAAAAGCCAGACTGCTTCAATCAATTCCAGTCCCTTATTCATCATTGTGGCCGAATCAATAGTAATTTTGGGACCCATTTTCCAGGTCGGATGAGCCAGAGCCTCATCAACGGTAATATCTTTAAATGATTCAATTTCGCGAGTCCTGAACGGTCCCCCCGATGCGGTCAGTATAATCTTTCTTATTTCGGATAATTTTCCGGCGTTCATGCATTGCCAGATGGCCGAATGCTCGGAATCAACCGGCAAAATTTTCCCCCCGGATTTAATCACTTCATCTTCAAAAAGAGGGCCTCCGACAACCAATGATTCCTTATTGGCCAATGCCAGTTTTTTCCCCGCCTTAATCGTTTCCAGAGACGCCATCAAGCCGGCGGCGCCAACCAGGGAGTTTAGGACAATATCGTTCTTCTCCAGAGATGCCAGTTTTTTCAATCCCTCCGGCCCGTAAATAATCTCGATGTCCTTATCCGTTAAATCTTTTTTGAGTAGATCCGCTTCTTTTTCGGAAAAGACCGAAACGATTTTCGGATGAAATCTCTTTATTTGTTTTTTTAGCTCATCAAGATTTTTGCCCGCCGCAAGGGCAACAATATTAAAAGCGCCGGGATTACTGGTAATAACTTCAAGGGCTGAACAACCGATGGAGCCCGTTGAACCGAGTATGGTAATATTTTTCATCGTCATTTCTTAATCTTATTTACGAATTATACTCCGGTCAGTTGCGTTTCGATTATTCGATTGTTATTTCTCCCTTTTCGGGAACCGGTTTTCCTTCTTCCCATACTTTCACCATATGTACGGATTCAATCGGTTTATCGTTTTCATCGGTAGCCAGGCTTCCGATTTTTTTCACGATATCCATGCCCTCGACGGTACGGCCAAAAATCGTATATTTCGCATCCAAATCAGGACGGCGTGAAAGACAAATAAAAAACTGGCATGAAGCTGAATTAGGATCGTGTCCCCGCGCCATTGACAGCGTCCCCGGATTGTGCGGCAGATTGGAAAATTCGGCCGGAATTACATAACCGGAATGCCCCGAAATATCATTATTGGGCGAACCGGATTGAATTACGAAATTCTTGATTATGCGATGCCACTGCAATCCAGTATAAAATCCCTTATTCACAAGATCGAGAAAATTGGCGACATGGTTGGGAGCCACATCCGGCCATAATTCGAGAACTATTTTTCCTTGTTCAGTCTCGATATGTACACGGGGATATTTGCTATCGGCAACAGGCTCCTCTTGCGGCTCATCTTTGCCGCCTCCGCAATTGACCAGCATGATTATACACAATATGAAAAAGGCAAATTGTCGCATTTGGTCCAGTCTCCATCTAAAATTTATGAAGCGAATATAGACCTATGATTGGTTTAAGTCAAACATTTGTATAAATTTTGAAAGTGAATGGCAAGTTGCACTATTGAAAATAAAATTGTGATCGTATTGCTTGACAGATTTAATAGTCATATATTTGAAAACCCATTTGTGGAGGTTTTATGATCATGGATATTTCCCAGCCGCGAATATCCCTGCTTTTATTTTTTTCAATTGCCCTCATATTCAATGCGTATATAATCGCGAATGATAAACCTGAAAATGAAATTACGATGAGCGACGCGCAGCAGATATTAAAGCAGGCCGACGAAATATTCAAATCACGAAAATATGAAGAATCGCGAGATTACTATTTGAAGGTTCTCGATGAAGCGGAAAAAACAAATAATTTATCCGACCAAACCGAAGCGTTGGCTATGATCGCACGAACCTACCTTATATTGGATGATATCACTTCGGGATACCCGTGGCTGGAGAAAGCCAAAAAGGCGGCGGATTTTGACCAGCCTCTGGGATGGTCGCGGTTCATGGGCGTTAAAGGTAGATTCCTGTGGAAAGAAGAAAAGCTCGATGAAGCCACCGTAATTTTTGAAAATATGTATGACTATTGTTCCGAACGAAAACTGCATGATCGCGCCATTGACGCCGCCCATATGGTCGCCATTACCGGCGATCAGGAAACTCAGGTAATCTGGGCTTATAAGGCTATAAATGAAGCCGAAGCCGGCGGTTTGGAATCATGGCTGGGGCCTCTCTGGAATAATCTGGGAGCGACCCTGGAAGAGATGGAACGATTTTATGAATCCCTTGAAGCCTACTTAAAGGCCCGCAATTACCATTATAAACACGGCAATGATTTTAATAAAGCCATTGCCGACTGGGCCGTCGGTCATGCCTACGTTAACATCGGTGATATTGAAAACGCCTCCAAATGGATTAATCCCGTACTTGATAAGTTTATTGCAATGGATGAAGGTGAATTTATTGGATTTACATACCGCGAAATGGGTGAGATCGAATTGGCCAAAGAAAATTTCTCACAAGCCCACGACTACTTTGTCCGTGCCGAGGAAAAACTTAAAGAAGTAAAAATGCCCAAATGGAATCCGGATGGGTACCAAAAGATTCTTAATCGTATTGACGAAACCCAAAAAAATAAATAAATTCCAAACCTCATGATTGAATTTCCCATTAGCGGAGTAGAAACATATTGGTGGCTGCCAATTCTTTTTACTTTCGTTGTCTCTTGCCTGACCTCAACCGCCGGAATATCAGGCGCGTTTCTTTTATTGCCCTTTCAAGTTAGCGTTCTTGGTTTTACTTCTCCCGGAGTAACACCCACTAATTTGCTATATAATATTGTTGCCATTCCGAGCGGTGTCTATCATTACTATCGGGAAAAGCGAATGGTCTGGCCCCTCGTCAAAGTCATATCCGCCGGAACTATTCCGGGAATTGCCCTGGGAATATTTGTCCGCGTCAGATATCTGCCCGACCCGGCCGCGTTTAAATTTTTCGTCGGACTCGTCCTGGTCTATATCGCTTTTCGATTGTTAATCAATGCCATGAAAAAACAAGAGGTCGCCGTCAAATCATCAGCGGCATTTGAAGTAACCTCGGCGTCAATGACAATTAAAAAAGTAACATTTGATTTCAACGGCCAATCCCACTCTGTCTCGTCACCGATTCTGTTTACTCTGAGCGTTATCGTTGGGGCTATTGGAGGAATCTACGGAATCGGCGGCGGCGCCATCCTCGCTCCGATTCTTGTCATTATTTTTCGGATGCCGATTTATACCGTTTCCGGAGCGACGCTATTTGGAACATTTTTGACTTCGACGGTTGGAGTCCTTTTTTATGTCGTCCTGGCTCCCCTGTTCGCGGCGGATAATATTTCGGCCAACCCCGACTGGATGCTGGGGCTGATGTTCGGCATCGGAGGCTCCCTGGGCATGTACCTGGGCGCACGAATCCAGAAATACCTTCCTGCCCGGTTAATAAAATTTCTGTTATTATCAATCATTCTCTACGCGGCGGCGAGATACATCATTGGATATTTTATGTAAAAAATGCCGGCCCTTTCGGACCGGCATTGGCCTAGTAGATAACGAGTGGAGTTCCGATTAGGAAATTTTAATTTCGATTTCTTTCGGTTTCTTTTCTTCCGCTTTGGCGGCGGTAACAATTAAAATGCCGTTTTTATAGTCGGCGGAAATTGATTCCGGATTAACCGTTTTGGGCAGGCTGAATGACCGATTGAATTTCCCGCTCCGAATTTCGGCTCGAACATATCCATTGTCTTTATTTTCAGAACGGACATTGCGCTCACCTGAAACGGAAAGAACACCATCCTCTACCCAAACCTTGATATCGCCTTTCTCCATACCGGGAAGTTCAAACATAAATTTGACATCATTATCAGCCTCCTGAATGTCAACCGCAGGATTAAAATCGGCTGAGGCGGTACTGCCAAAGGCGATGCCAAATACGTCGTCAAACAAATTATCCATCGTGTTTGAAAATCCAAAATGCCGAGGTCTCACTATTAAATTTCTCATTTTATCCTCCTTTGTGTTTTATTTTCTGAAAATAGAATAAGCATAAATAATACCAAAAACTATATTCTATTGTTATACAATGAGTTAACAAAACTGACAATTAATAAATCTAAATCAATCTGCCAATTGTGCATATCGTACAGCCAATATGGCGGTTCATGTTTGCCATATCGACCTGATTATGGCAGTAGTCGAACCTTTCCGTTTTAGGTGCCTGCGTGTTACATGAGATAAAGCTGGTATTAATTAAAAAGTTGGATGATTAAAAAGCGCTTGCCTCCTGAACGCAAATCAATATATTTGAACGAATAAACGGGAAGCGAATGAGCTATATTTCAAAAATCGCTCCAACTAAAGAGGTGATATTTGGCGTTTCAAAATATCTATATTATCGGAGCCGGTGTTATGGGTTGCGGGATTGCCGAAACCATAGCGTCAACCGGCACAGAAGTATATTTGATTGATAAAACTACTCGCCTCGCTGAAAAAGGCGTTAAAACAATTGAAGAAAACATAAATCGTGAAATTGAAAAATGGGGATTAACTGAATCGGACAAGAGAGCAATCCTTTCCCGCATTCGTCCGTCCTCAGATTTGGATCTGGCCAGTGAGGCCGAGATGATCATTGAAGCCATTCCTGATAGATTAGAACCAAAAAGAAAACTTTTTAAGGAATTAGATCAGCTTTCCAAACCTGAAGCGATATTTGTAACCAACACATCAACCCTGTCAATATCAGAAATCGCATCAGCGACTCAGCGACCGGATAAAATAATCGGGATGCACTTTCTAAATCCGGTTACCAAAATTCAGATTGTCGAAGTAGTCAGGGGGTTAAAAACATCTGACGCAACTTATAATTATATCCGGAAATTCGCTGAATTGATAAATAAGAAGCCGATTTTGGTGCATGAATATCCCGGTTATGTAACTACTCGAGTAATTGTCCCGCTCCTTAATGAAGCCATGCACGTTTTGATGGAAGGCATCTCCACCGCCGACGATATCGACGAAGCCATGAAACTCGGGTTTGGTTTTAATGTCGGTCCCTTGGCGTTGGCCGACATGATGGGTCTTGATGAAGTCATGGCCTGGATGGAAAATCTCATAGCCGAATTGTCCGAACATAAATATAACCCCTGCCCATTATTGCGAAAAATGGTTCGCGCAGGTCACTTGGGAATTAAAACCGGTGAAGGTTTTTTTAAATATGACAGCGATGGTCATCGTATTCGTGAGGATGAGACGGGAGGAAACGCCGCATGATGATTCTGGTTCTCAATTGCGGATCGTCGTCTGTGAAATATCAGCTTATCGATATGGACAAAGAACTTGCCCTGGCCAGGGGTTCGGTCGATCGAATAGGCATGTCTGCTTCGGTTTTGACTCATATTCCCCACGATCGCCCGCCACGAAAAGTTTCGAGGGAAATACTCGATCACATCCAGGCCATTGATCAAGTAATCAGTATGCTCCTGTCTGAAAAATACGGTGTAATCTCTGATAAGAGCGAAATTAATGCCGTTGGTCATCGGGTGGTTCATGGCGGCGAAAGTTTTACCGAACCGGTTCTCGTTACCCCTGAACTCATGGGAGAAATTAGAAATCTTATTGATTTAGCCCCTCTGCATAATCCGCATAATATCCGCGGTATCAGCGCGGCCAGGAAAAACCTTCCGAATATCCCCCAGATCGCCGTTTTTGATACGGCTTTCCATCACCGCATTCCGCCTCATGCTCATATATATGGTATTCCTTATCAGCTTTATAAGAAGTATGCCATACGAAGATATGGTTTCCATGGACCATCGCATCAGTTTGTTTCAGAAATGGCCGCGGGAAAATTAGGCCGACCGATTGAAGAACTTAAAATGATAACTTGCCATCTCGGGAATGGAGCCTCGATGAGTGCCGTTAACGGCGGCGTTTCAATTGATACGACCATGGGCTTCACGCCCCTGGAAGGTCTTCTGATGGGAACCCGCTCCGGCGATGCCGATCCGGCTATAATATTGCATATCATGGCTCGGGAAGAATTGAATCTGCATGAAGCCAATACGCTTTTGAATAAACACTCCGGCCTTATTGGCATTTCAGGTTTATCATCCGATGTTCGCGAGATTCAGGAAGCCGCCGAACAGGGCCACCCCAATGCAAGGCTCGCTCTGGAAGCTTATTGCTATCGAATTAAAAAATATATTGGGGCATATGCCGCGGTCATGGGAGGATTGGATGTGATCGTATTTACTGGAGGCGTTGGCCAAAATTCTTCGGTCGTTCGAAACAAATGCATGTCGAATTTGGAATTTCTTGGTTTGAGAATTGATGAAGGGAAAAATACTTCTTATAATGAAGGCATCGGTGATATTTCCGCAGAAGATTCAAAAGTAAAAACCCTGGTTGTCCCTACCAATGAGGAACTGGTGATTGCGCGGGAAACAATGCGGATTGTGAATAAAGGTTGAGTTGTTGTGAAAATTACTGTATAAAGTAAGTATGAAATAAGTCATCGGGTTACTCGCCTTGCCGGAGCCAAACATCTTGAAGCCTCGCAGCATGCGAACGGTGACTACATAACTGTGAAATATGAGAGGTAGAATATAAGGTGTTCAAAATTCTGGAGAAAGAAGAACTGTGCCCTCAAATATGCCGCTTCCGCATCGAAGCGCCAAAGCTGGTTTCCAAGGCCAAAGCAGGGCAGTTTGTAATCCTGCGTAAGGATGAACATGGAGAACGGGTTCCAATGTCCATCGGCGGCCTCGATAAAGAAAACGGAATCCTGACTATTGTCATTCAGGAAGTCGGCAAAACATCGGCGGCGATGAACCGGATGAAAGCGGGTGATTATTTCTGTGATGTTGTCGGTCCTTTGGGATTGCCCAGTCATGCCGAAAAATTCGGGCGTTGTGTCTGTATCGGCGGCGGAGTCGGTATCCCTCCGATTTATCCCATTGCCCAGGCACTTAGAGATGCCGGCAATAGGGTTGAAACCATTATCGGCGCCCGGACTAAAGATTTGCTGATATTTCAGGAAGAGCTCGAAGGCCCATCGGAAAAGCTCCATATCGCTACCGACGACGGTTCGTTCGGTACGCATGGATTTGTGACGACTGTGCTGGAGCAATTGATGAAAGATGGCACGCCGATTGATTTTATCATTGCCATTGGTCCCGTCCCGATGATGCGGGCCGTTGCGGAAGCAACCCGCGAAGCAAAGATTAATACCTGGGTGAGCCTCAATCCGATCATGGTTGACGGAACCGGAATGTGCGGGGCCTGCCGTGTCACCGTCGGAGGAAAAACCAAATTCGCCTGCGTCGATGGACCGGATTTTAATGCCCACGAGGTTGACTTTGATGAAATGACCAGCCGCCTGAAAATGTATCATAAACAGGAAAAAGTAGCTTATGATTTGTTTTTGGAACACCAGGGAAAATGTCTCACCCGGGAATCGGAATCGTAAGGAGTAATCGTTGTGGCTGAAAGAAAAAAACTGACCAATAAAGAACGGATGAAAATCCAGCGGGTTGCCATGCCCGAGCAAAAGCCGGATGAGCGAGTTACAAATTTCAATGAAGTTCCTTTCGGTTTGACTCCCGAGCAGGCCATGCAGGAAGCTGAACGCTGCCTGTTCTGCAAAAAGCCCAAATGCATCACCGGCTGTCCGGTCGAAGTGAAAATCCCGGAGTTTATCGGACTGGTTGCCGAAGGTAAATTCTCCGAAGCGGCTCGCAAGATAAAAGAAACCAACGCTCTCCCCGCTATCTGCGGCCGCGTCTGCCCGCAGGATGAACAGTGTGAGGCGGTTTGCATTCTAACCAAGAAGCATACATCAGTCGGCGTTGGTATGCTTGAACGATTTGTCGCCGACTGGGAGCGCGAACACAATGAAATAGTAATTCCCGAATGCGCCCCGCCAACCGGCAAAAGAGCGGCTATCGTCGGAGCCGGCCCAGCCGGTTTGACCGTTGCGGCTGATTTGGCGTTAATGGGCCACAAAGTCACAATCTTTGAAGCCCTCCACAAACCGGGCGGAGTACTCATATACGGCATTCCCGAATTTCGTCTGCCAAAATCAATCGTCGCCAAGGAAGTGAATTATCTTGAACAGCTCGGCGTCGAAGTTAAGACCAGTTACGTCGTCGGCAAGCTCGATACGATTGATGAACTGTTGACTGAAGAGGGTTTTGATTCCATCTTTATCGGAACCGGAGCCGGACTTCCCAACTTCATGCGCATCCCCGGTGAAAACCTCAAAGGTGTTTATTCGGCCAATGAATACCTGACCCGTTCCAATCTTATGCGCGGTTATGCCTTCCCGGATTACGACACTCCCATATTCTCCGGCAAGAACGTCGCCGTTCTCGGTGGCGGTAATACCGCTATGGATTCGGTCCGAACCGCTAAACGCCTCGGCGCGGATAATGCCTATATCGTCTATCGCCGAAGCGAAACCGAAATGCCGGCCCGTACCGAAGAGATTCATCATGCTAAACAAGAGGGTATCGAATTCCAGCTTCTGACCAATCCGGTCAAGTATATCGGCGACGAAGACGGCTGGATAACGCATATGGAATGCGTCAAAATGGAGCTGGGCGAACCAGATTCATCCGGCCGCCGCCGTCCTATTGTTATTGAAGGCTCAAACTATCTGATTCCGGTCGATACTGTAGTGGTCGCCATCGGTAATTCTTCCAATCCTCTTATTCCGCAAACCACCCCTGGCCTCGACACCAATCGTTGGGGTAACATCACCGTTGATGAACGAACGATGATGTCATCCCGTCCGGGTGTTTTTGCCGGAGGCGACATCGTTACCGGCGGTGCGACGGTTATTCTCGCGGCCGGAGCCGGTAAAGTTGCCGCGCGAGCCATGCACCGCTTCATGCTGGGTCTGCCCCTCGTTGATGAACCACCGGCAGAAGAAAAAGGCGAAGAAACCGGCGATACAAAACCCAAAGCCGAGAAAAAGGCGTAAAGAATAATTTTGATTTTCGTGGGGGACGGGTAAAAAACCCTGTTCCCTTTTTTTATCTCCAAAAATATAAGAAGATTTGCGACAGCCAAAACCAGGCTTTCGCTTGTTCCCCAACCAGGCTTTCGCCTGTCTTGAGAGGGGTGCCCCGTAGGGGTGGGGTGTGTTAAATTGTGTAGCGACAACCCTCGATTTGTCGCTTTTTTTAAATTGGTGTTCTGTGGGGGTCGCTCGCGAGCGACCCGCAAAAAATTCAGGGACAGATCGCCATGTCGGCCCTCGGCCTCCTTGCGATGACTTGAATTAGGCTTGAATTCGTCATTGCGAGCGAACGTAGTGAGCGTGGCAATCTTTGTCTTAAAGTTATCCACAATCGCATTTGCATAATTTCTCATTAATGAATGTTCCCGTTTGATTTACAGCGAATTGGGTTCGTTTTGTCGTTTTTTAAATTTAACAATTGACCTCTTTTCATTAATGACAAACACTCAACCGAAATTTTAATTTATGTCATATATGCGGATGATTTCAGAAAATGAGTTGATCTGATGAGAATAATGAAAATATGCTCCCACCTATTGAGTGGAGTGTAGATTTGTCAGGTGGAAAGAAAATATATTATAAATGGAACAATTAGTGCCAATACGCCCAATAATTTCGCCCAATTATCCTTGAAGAAATCAATTGCCAGATGATGAAATGGTAGAACAATAAATTCAAGGTCGGCTATTATTTTATAAATATCTTGTATCGTGCTTCCAAACGGGCCACTTACTGCATTCCAATAAACTTCATTTGGCCCAGTAGATTTTGTTTTATAACTGACTATCGTGGCAAGTAGATTCGCAAATCGTTTAACTTGTTCCTCTTTGATTAAAGGCTGCCTTTCGATATGAGCAATAAATTCTCTTTTAAAATGCTCTATTGAATTAAAAAATATATCTTTCTCCTTTCTATACCTCTCATAATCGCTAAATCTATTCACTTGCTCCAATAAATACTGCCTGAGTTTTTCTTTTCTATTCATAATCCCCATCTTCCCCAACTTGTACCCCACCCATTTCGTGGCTACTATCTATTCACCCGGCTGAATTAATAATACCCCATTTATATCCTAACGGCAAGATAAATTGATATTGTCATACCCGCGAAAGCGGGTATCGGATGGTTTTAATTTTCTGGATTCCCGGCTCGCTTCGCCCCAATGGGGCTTCGCTCTCGGGAATGACGAGTGTATAGACCTGTTATTCGGAAGGAGCCCTGCAGATTTCATCCTTACTGTTTCTTTTCCCGCCGTTCTTCTATGATCTCCTCTTCGATATTCTTTGGAAGCGGCAAGTAGTTCATAAACTCCATCGAGAAGCTGGCGCGGCCGCTGGACAGTGTCCGTAAAGTCGAGGCATAACCAAACATTTCTTTTAACGGCACAGTACCATTGAGTTTTTGTGAACCTTTTCTGAAACGGCGCAGCCGTTCGATTTTACCGCGGCGCCTGTTGATATCGGCGATGATGTCGCCCATATATTCATCGGGAGTATTGATTTCGATTTTCATGACCGGCTCAAGAAGCTGCGGCCCGGTTTTGTGAATAATCTCTCTGAGCGCCTGACCGGTACAGATTCTAAACGCCATCTCGGAGGAATCGACTTCATGATGCGAACCATCGATGAGGACGAATTTCAAATCAACCATCGGATATCCGGCCAACAAGCCATCCTCCGCGGTTTTGCGAAATCCCTTTTCGACACCGGGAATATATTCTCTGGGGATATTTCCTCCCCTAACAAGATTTATAAATTCCAAACCTTCTCCGGGATTCGGTTCGATTCGAAATTCGATGTGGGCGTACTGCCCTTTTCCACCGGTTTGCTTTTTATATTTATAATTATGACGATACTCAGACGTAATCGTCTCGCGAAACGCGACCGCCGGTTCGCCGACTTTGACATCGACTTTGTGTTCGGTTTTTAGCCGGTCGACGATAACTTCGAGATGCAATTCACCCATCCCGGATATAATAGTCTCCTCGGTTTCGTCATCGAAGCGAGCCGTAAACGATGGATCTTCCAGCGAAATTTTACCCAGAGCCATACCAAGCTTATCCCGATTTTTCTTATCATCCGGCTCGATTCGCAAATCAAGAACCGTTTCGGGATAGTGTATTTTTTCAAGAAGAATCGGGTTTTCCTCATCGCACAGCGTATCGCCAGTTGTAGTTGACTTCAGTCCAATTAACGCCGCGATATCTCCGGCCTTAATTCCCATCAACTCTTTACGATCGCCGGCGTGAATGCGCATAATTCTCGCGACCCGTTCGCGTTTTCCTCGAGTCGAATTATAAACATAGCTGCCAGCCTTCAACTCGCCCGAGTATACCCTGATAAATGTCTGCTGCCCGACGTAAGCGTCGTTAATAATTTTAAATGCCAAAGCCGAAAACGGTCCGTTGGCCGATGGACGGCGCGTTAATGTCGTATCCGGTTCGTCAATATCAATCCCCCTGACGATCCCTCTGTCAATCGGCGACGGCAAATAATTCACGACAGCGTCAAGCAAGAGCTGAATGCCTTTGTTCTTGAAAGCCGAACCGCAAAAAACGGGTGTAATAAAATTGCCCAGAACGGCGGCGCGCCCGGCGCGCATTATATCATCTGTCGATACATCCTGTTCGTTGAGATATTTTTCCATTACATTATCATCATAATCGGCTAGAGTCGCAATCATGCTGTCATGCAGTTCTTGAGCTCGGGGCAGCAAATCATCCGGGATATCTTTCTCGACCCTTTGCAAACGGTCGTAAAAAGTGGCTCTCATTTTTACCAGATCAATAATGCCTTCAAATTTATCTTCTTCCCCGATCGGCATCTGGAAGGCGACGGCATGGGCTCCCAACATCTCATTCATGAGTTCAATAGTATGAAACATATTCGCTCCGGCACGATCCATCTTGTTGATAAAAGCAATCCGAGGAACCTTATATCGGTCAGCCTGATGCCAGACAGTTTCGCTCTGAGGCTCAACGCCGCCGACGGCGCAGAAGACCATGACGATTCCGTCGAGAACCCTCAAAGAGCGTTCGACTTCGAGAGTAAAATCGATATGTCCGGGCGTATCAATAATATTGATTTTATGATCATTCCAGTCGGCAGTTATCGCGGCGGATGAAATCGTAATGCCCCGTTCCTGTTCCTGCTTCATAAAATCCATGACCGCCTCGCCGTTGTGCACCTCGCCCAGCTTATGAATCATCCCGGTAAAAAAGAGGATGCGCTCGGTCGTTGTCGATTTCCCGGCGTCAATATGCGCAACGATTCCGATATTTCTAATCTTCTGTATAGTAGCCTGATCCATTATTTTCAATTCCTAAAATACTTTCCGGTAATTAATTACCTAGTAAGGAGACCGGCGAAGATAACCTTTTTTTGAGATTCGTCAAGCCTTATTTATCTGTCAGAGATGTATCTTCTGATATTGTTGAATAATTGACCGGAAATCAATCCTGATAACCTTATTTACTTAAGGAGTAACGGGTAATTGACCAATTTGTTCCGGGGGAATTCTTCAACAACAAGTCCGTTGGCCTCTAACAATTACACCGTCATCCAAGATACTACAAATATCACCGCAATAAATAAGAGGATAAGAACAATTAAGAGTGAAATTACTAATGCGTAGGTCAGAGACCGGTGGCCCATTGTTCCCGTGAAACGGGAACGGTGGGTTCCCGCTTTTTTGCCTATGCATCAACTCCATCAATCTCCAACGGCACCTTGCCCAGGATTCCGCAATCATATTTAATAATAGAGTAATTGTACGATAATTGCAACAAATTTGGGAATTACTTACGGGCAGACGAGGACGTCTGCCGCGCACAAAACATAATTATAAGTGAATAGTGGCTCACTGCCCCGTGTCAGCGGAACCGTTCGTTCCCGTATAGAGCATATGCAAATATTCAATCAATCCACTGCATTTTCCGAAATCTTGCCAATAAGTAAGATATAACATATCGCGAGCAAACAATTATCTGTAGGGGCGCGGTTTTTCGCTGTCATTCCCGAGAGTCCCGCGAAGCGAGGACGAGTCGGGAATCCAGAGAAATTCAAACACTTCTGGATTCGTCCGCGAGTATGACAAGAAAAAAACAGGCCCTGCCTGTTCGTATTCACCATCAAGTTGATATGACCAAAAACGTTAATCTGAGGAAACAAACCCATTTTCATTTCAATCAATCCTGTAGGCCGGGTTCCGAACGAAGTGAGAAACCCGACAATTTGAGTCCACACCCATTCGTAATCAACACCGAAATAATAACGAATAACCAAAAAAGACAGAACAAAGCCAATTTGCTGTAACTGAAAGAGGAATATAATATTACACGGCATTTTGCGACGTAATATGTGGATAACTCTAACCATAGATTGCCACAATCCCGTTTCACGGGATTTCGCAATGACTGATATGAATATATGTGCGTCATCACGAGTCCTGCGATAGCGGAACGCGGCGATCAAATTCAAAAAAAAGCAGGAGTCTTGCAAAACAAAACTCCTGCCTATGAAAGTGAATGGTGTCTGTCAAAGAAGCATTATCATCATCACATCGTTTATTTCATATTCTTAACAATCGCTTCGGCGTATTTGGAAGTCGACAGTTTCTTAGCGCCTTTCATCAAACGATGCAGATCGTACGTAACCGTCTTCTTCTGAATCGTTTTTTCAATCGCCTTGACAACCATTGTCGCCGCTTTATCCCAGCCGAGATACTCAAGCATCATCACGCCGGAAAGAATCAGCGATCCCGGATTGACCATGTCTTTGTCGGCGTACTTCGGCGCGGTGCCGTGAGTCGCCTCAAAGAGACCGACAAAATCGCCGATATTAGCGCCGGGAGCCATTCCCAGTCCGCCCACCTGCGCGGCGGCGGCATCGGACATATAATCGCCGTTAAGATTCGGCGTCGCGATAATATCGTATTCATCGGTGCGGGTCAGAATCTGCTGGAACATCGAATCGGCAATGCGATCCTTAATGACAATTTTGCCTTTCGGCTGTTTGCCTTTGTATTTGCTCCAAAGTTGATCCTCGGTGATGGTCTTTTTCGGAAATTCTTTCGCCGCCAGTTTATAACCCCAGTCACGGAAGGCACCCTCGGTGTATTTCATGATGTTGCCTTTGTGCATCAGCGTTACCGATTTCAGCTTGCGTTCTATGGCATACTGAATCGCTTTGCGGACGAGGTTATTGGTGTTCCTTACCGAAATCGGTTTGATACCGATACCCGAATCGAGGCGAATGTTGCATTTCATGTTCTTATTGATCCAGTTAATAACCTTCAGGGCTTCTTTGGTGCCTTTGCGCCATTCGATTCCGGAATAAACATCTTCGGTATTCTCACGGAAAATACAGATATCCATTTTTTCCGGAGCCTTGACGGGCGATGGTACGCCTTTAAAATATCTAACCGGACGCACGCAGGCATACAAATCGAGAACCTGGCGAAGAGTTACATTAAGCGAACGAAAACCGCCGCCAACGGGAGTGGTCAGAGGACCCTTGAGCGCGACATAATAATATTTAATAGCGTCAAAAGTTTCCTGCGGAATCCACTCTTTATAAATGCGGTTGGCGTTTTCACCGGCATAGACATCCATCCAGGCGATTTTCTTTTTGCCCTTATATGCCTTCTCAACGGCGGCATCAAGAACGACGCGAGTCGCCTTCATGATGTCGCGGCCGATACCATCCCCTTCGATAACCGGAATAATCGGTCTGTTGGGGATGCTGAGTTTTTTATTCTTGATTGTTATTCGCTGTCCGGTTTCGGGAATCTTAATATGTTTATATTTTGGTGCCACAATTATCCTCCGTTTAATAACCGATTTCCTTCAAAACGCCGCCATATTTCTCGGCCGATGTCTGCAGGTCCTTCATTTCGCCTTTGGTCAGGGTTAGTTCAATTACTTTTTCCACACCGTTGGCGCCGAGAACTGCCGGGACGCCGATGTAGATATTTTTGATTCCGTACTGGCCGTTCAGGTAACACGAACAAGGCAGTAAGCGTTTTTCGTCGCATAGAATTGAGCGCGCCATCTGAACCGAGGCCGCCGCTGGGGCGTAATAAGCCGAACCGGTTTTGAGCAGTTTGACGATTTCTCCACCGCCGAAACGAGTGCGCTCAGAAATTTCTTTGATCCGTTTGGCATCAATCAATTCCTTGATTGGAATTCCGGCTACGGTTGTATATCTGGGAAGCGGAACCATGGTATCTCCATGCCCGCCGAGGACCATGGCCTGAACGTCGGTATAGGCAACGCCAAGTTCCATGGCAATAAAAGCCCGGAAACGCGTCGAATCCAGAACGCCAGCCTGACCGCAAACACGATTCTGCGGGAAACCGGTGGATTTCCACATGTGATAAGTCATAATATCGAGAGGATTGGAAACGACAATAACGTATGATTGAGGCGCATATTTTTTAATATTCTTGCCGGCATCGCCTACAATTTTGGCATTCATGTTTAAAAGATCTTCACGTGACATGCCGGGTTTCCGAGCCAATCCGGCAGTCATGATGACAATATCCGCGCCCTTGATATCTTTATAATCGTTACTGCCGGTTACCATGCCATTGTAACCGCGGACAGGCGCCGCTTGTGTCAGATCAAGAGCTTTCCCTTGAGGAAATCCCTCGATAATATCAATCATGACTACTTCGGCCAGATTTGTTTCCGCGGCATACTGTGCCACCGAAGCGCCAACATTTCCGGCCCCGATAACTGCGATTTTCTTGTTCATTAATTGCCTCCGATTCTATTTGTTTATTAGTCCAATTTTACGACCATGTGTCCGGCATCACGGACAATCAATATATTTAAATTTTCTTTTTGTTTTCTTAGTTTTTGGATTTCGGCATCAATTGATACCGCCGGTTCCCAAAAAACCTGTTTGACTATTTCATGTTTCAGGCCGGTCAGCGCTTTTACATTGATCCGTTTTGACATCATGACAATGCGCGACAGTTTGTGAATCCCCATCGGCGGATTATCCATCGCGGCGTGCGAAAGGACCATATCTTCATCAGATAACTTGCTTGCCAATCGATAAAATTCATCATTTCCAATCCCTTCATTACAAGAGGAAACGGCTAATATCGTTCCCCCATCGGCAACAGCCATCTGACAATTTTCGACAGCTTTCTGAAGTTGGTAGAGATTTCTGTCAAGCGGTGGGCGCATCTCGGCGATAACAAGATCAAATGGATGAGGTGATTTATGGGCGTATAAATCTTCCACGATCGCAACCGCTTCTTCAAAAGAGGATTTCAATTCTCCGGCAAAAGCATCAATTATTTCATGCTTGCGATTCAAAACTAATTGAATCGAAATCAACGGCGGCAGGGAAACGCCATCAATTAAGTACTGCAAATTTTCCGCCATCGGGTTGCCAGTTAGCCGCAACGGCTGCGCGTCCAGTGAAATCGCGTGGGCGTGATTGCGCCGAATTGTCTCAAAATCAGCCAAACCCGGTATAATAGATTTGCGGCCTCCGGTAAAGCCGGCGAAGTAGTGAGGTTCAACCGATCCAATAACCATGATTGACGGGTATTCAAAAAGAAGTCTGTTAAGGTAGATTGGATTCCCGCTAAACTCTCCCGAATTCTGCATTGTTTCAGGACCCCGAGAATCGTGAACGAATATCTTTTCGTTATCGTTACGATTATAACCGTTGAAGATTTGGCTAATTTCTTCTTCATCGGGAACCGGATGGTTGCCCGTCGCGATCACATAATCGGCCTGAAAATCAGGATACCATTTTTTGAGTTGAGAAAGAACAATTCCGGTTGGCGTCGGGCGAAAAGCATCATTAACAATCACCATGAGTCGATTTTTTGTTAAATCTTCAAAGCCGGCAATCTTTAGCCGTTCGAGAAATACCGATTCATTCAGAAGCGGCACGTCATCGGACGGCTCAGCTATAATTAATGTATCTCCTGACTCAATCGAGAATGAATGTTCTTCATTCCCGAACGCAACCGAAGGCATATTCACCTATGCGAAGAAAAACGGAATCTCGACCGCAGTCGATTCCTTAGAATCAGAAGCATGAACCGAGTTCCGTTGTTTATCAATTCCGATCTCGTCGCGTAATGTCCCACAATCGGCTTCGGCGGGATCGGTGGCGCCAATAAATGTTCTCAAATCTACAATCGCATTATCTTTTTCAAGTACCATGGGGACAATTCGCCCGGATGACATATAATCAGTCAAAGCATCATAGAAGGCGCGTTCCCTGTGGACGAAATAAAACTTTCCGGCATCCTCCTTGGAAAGCTTTACCATTTTCAATTCAACTATAGTAAAGCCAACCTTTTCCAGTCGGCTTATGATATATCCTATCAAGTTTCTTTCCGTCGCGTCCGGCTTGATTATCAATAATGTTCGTTCCACTATTATCCCTGAGGCGGCCTGACTTTTTTGGCGAGTTTAAATCCGATTTCCAGGGCTTTAAGGTTTTTCTCTTCAGTGCCTTTGGGGGCGCGCTCTTTAACGACTTTTCTAATCGCATCGCGGGAGACGATTTGAGTTAATTCGACGATTACACCCAGAGCCATCACATTGGCGACCATCGGATGGCCGACCTGTTCACGGGCGGTGCGAATAAATGGAAATCCGTAGCTGTTTTTAATCGGAATCTTAGTGACCATATTCGATTCGACAATGAGAATTCCATCGGATTTCAAATCCTTATAGTATTTGTCGCAAGCTTCCTGAGTAAAAGCCAAAAGCAGGTCAAGCTTCATCGTTTTGGGATAATAAACTTCCTCCCTGGAAATTACGACATCAGCGCGGCTGGCGCCTCCGCGCGCTTCCGGGCCATAACTTTGTGTCTGAACGACATTAAACTTCGGTTCTGAAGCAGTAGCCTGGGCCAATAAAATAGCCGCCAAAATGACGCCGTGTCCTCCGGATCCGGAGATTCGGATTTCATAGCGATCATCTGAAGGCGATTTTTTCTTTTTATTTTTCTGCGCCTTGTCTTGAGTAGTCGTAGACATATCAGTCTCGCCCTTCTTTCTGGAATCTTTGAATTATTTTTTCGTATTCCTCGCAGAATTCCGGTTTTTCAATATCCCATAGAACACCCGTCAAAAACTTGCCTTCCAGTTTTTCGGGCGGAAGAGATTTTGCCGCTTTGATCGGCATCGCATGCGCCTTCATCCATTTGAGCATTGCCACAGCATCGCCTTCTTTATTCATGCGGCCATAGTATGTATGACAGTTTGACACCGCTTCGACCAATGAGAAACCTTTCTTTTCGAGGGCGCCAATAATCAGTTTATCGAGTTGCTGGACGTGATAAACGGTTCCACGGGCAATATATGTTGCTCCCGCGCCTTTGGCCAGATGGGCAGTATCGAAGTTATTTTCCACGTTGCCATAGGGCGCCGTAGTGGCAAATGATTGCGATGGCGTTGCCGGACTGCATTGACCGCCGGTCATGCCATAAATCTGGTTGTTTATCAAAATTGTTGTGATATCAATATTGCGACGACAGGCATGAATAAAATGATTGCCGCCAATTGCCATCCCATCGCCATCGCCGGTGACAACAATGACTTTCAGATTGGGTTTGGCCAGTTTGACGCCAGTCGCGAAACCAATCGCCCGGCCATGCGTCGTATGCAGGGTATTGAAATCACAATAGACCGGAAGGCGGCTGCTGCAGCCTATTCCGGACACAAGCGCGATATCACTTTTGCGATATTCCAATTTATCGATAGCGCGGATGATTGATCCCATAACCGTTCCAATGCCGCAACCCGGGCACCAGACGTTGGGAAAATTCTTCTTTACCCTTAAATACTGATGGGTAACATCCGAAGCTTGTATTGTGCCGGGCATTATTTCACCTCCACTATTTTCTTGAAAATTTCAACCGGGTTGAGAACTTCGCCGTCGTAGCGGTTAAGCTGTTCGACTTTGCAACTGCGCGGGGCGATTCGTTTTATCTCGTTGACCAATTGACCCATATTCAATTCCACGACGAGAATTTTGCGGGCGTGCGCCAAATGTTCTCGTATCTGGTCATCGGGAAACGGCCATATGGTAATGGGGCGAATTAAACCGGCATGAATTCTTTTTTCGCGGGCCATATGCACGGCCTGTCGAGCCGCCCGGGCGGCAATGCCATAGGCAAAGACGCATATGCTGGCATCCTCTGTCATTTCTGTTTCGAGTTGAACGATTTCGTCCGTGAAACGCATAATCTTATTGCGAATTTTATCCAGTTTTTGCTGGATCTCTACCGGTTTGGCTGTCGGAAATCCTTCCGGGTCGTGAGTCAATCCGGTAACATGAAATCTGTAACCATCGCCATAACCTGCCATGGGAGAAACCAGGCTGGGGGTTATTTCATAATGATGATACCATTCTGAGGGAACATCCGGTTTTTCGCGATTGATAACTTCCAATTCGCCTTCTTCCGGCAATGTAATTGCTTCGCGCATGTGGCCGATAACTTCATCGGTCAGAATTGTGACCGGAGTGCGAAATCGTTCGGCAAAATTGAAAGCTTTTACAGTTTGCTCAAAACACTCCCTGACAGAAGCCGGGGCAACCGAAATTGCCGTATAATCGCCATGAGTTCCCCAGCGAGCCTGCATCGTATCGGATTGAGAAACTTTGGTGGGAAGTCCCGTAGAAGGTCCGCCTCTTTGGACGTCAACGATGACGCAAGGAGTTTCGGTAATATAGGCATAGCCGATATTTTCCTGCATCAGCGAAAATCCCGGACCGCTGGTCGCGGTCATTGATTTGACGCCCGCGATTGAGGCTCCTATAACCGCGGCCATGGAACCAATTTCATCTTCCATTTGAATAAAACGACCGCCGTACTTGGGGAGCATTCGAGCCATCCCTTCGGCCACTTCAGTCGAAGGAGTAATCGGGTATCCGCCGAAGAAGCGGCATCCAGCATAAATCGCGGCGAGTGCGCAGGCCTCATTACCCTGGATTAACTTTCGAACGGAATTTTTATTATTTGACATTACACCATCCTCACTTGTAGTTCGATGTTATAACAAAATCAGGGTAATGCAGCCAGCAAATGGCACACTGCGTACACTGTTCAGGTCTGGCCAGTATCGGTTTGCCGTCCCGGTCAGGGTCAAAGACGTTCTGGGGACAAAACGCGATACAGATATTGCAGGCCTTACACCAGTGCAGATATAGGTTTAAAGGAGGGAGGCCTTTGCCTTCCTGATAAGGATACTTAATCTTTATTTCCTCAGTTGTTTCTTTGGAAGACTGACCTTTTGTTTTTTCCTCAGCCATGATGTACTCCTGGGTAATCACTGCGTGATATTTATTTTTTTCTGGCGGCTGCTTTTTTGATCTTCTTAGCGGCCGTCTTTTTTACTGTTTTCTTAGTTGTTTTCTTGGCGGCTCCCTTTTTCGGCATCTTCTTCCCTTTCAGTTTTTCGGCCAAAAGACCGGGTAAATCCAGCGGAGAGGTTGCAACAGGGATTCCAGCTTTATTCAGGGCAGTCACCTTATCAGCGGCAGTACCCGAAGAGCCGGAAATAATGGCACCGGCGTGTCCCATCCTTTTTCCGGGAGGCGCTGTTCGTCCGGCGATAAAGGCCACAACTGGTTTAGTCATTTTTTTCTTAATAAAGTTGGCGGCATCTTCTTCGTCCGATCCGCCGATTTCACCAATCATGACCACGCCTTTGGTTGATGTATCATTTTCGAAGGCCTCAAGGCAATCGATAAAGTTGGTTCCAATAACCTGATCTCCGCCAATGCCGATACAGGTTGACTGACCCATTCCTCCAGCGGTAAGGGCGAAAATAACCTCATATGTCAGGGTTCCGCTTCTCGAGACGACCCCAATATTTCCCTTTTTGCAAATATCACCGGGAATAATGCCAACTTTTGTTAGCCCGGGCGAAATGATGCCGGGGCAATTCGGACCTATTAGACGAATGCCGCGATGCTTGATATAGTGATAAACTTTCATCATATCATTCGCTGGAAGTCCTTCCGTAATGCAGACGACGGTTTTTATACCGGCATCAACCGCCTCATAGATAGAATCAGCGGCGAACGCCGGAGGAACATAAATTACCGATGTATTCGCTTTGGTTTTAGCGACAGCAGCTGCGACGTTATTAAATACGGGTATTCCCGCGACTTTTGTCCCGCCTTTTCCCGGGGTAACGCCGGCAACGACATTGGTTCCATATTTTTTCATTTGCTGAGCATGAAAAGAACCATCACGGCCGGTAATCCCCTGGACAATGACTTTGGATTTTTTATCTACAAAAATAGCCATAATTTCCTCCTATCCCTCATTCAGTCCGGCCAGTTTGATTGCCTTTTGCACAACCGCATCAAGAGTCGGAGCGGTCGGCAAATTAATTTCCTTCATGATTTTTCTGGCGGCGCCCTCGTTGGTACCGGTCAGACGAGTCACCACCGGTACATCCGGGTTCAGCTCTTTGAAGGCAGCCACGATACCAGTGGCAACGTCATCGCAGCGAGTAATTCCGCCAAAAATATTTATCAGGATAGCTTTTACATTGGGGTCGCCAAGAATGATTTTCATGGCCTTAAGCACTTTGTCCGGATTTGACGAACCGCCGATATCGAGGAAATTGGCCGGATCGCCGCCATAATGTTTGACCAAATCCATGGTAGCCATCGCCAAACCCGCGCCGTTAACTATACATCCAATATTGCCATCCAGTTTAATAAACGATAGCCCGGCTTCGCGGGCTTCAACTTCGGCGGGAATTTCGGCATCAATATCGCGCATGGCTTCGATTTCCTTAAGACGAAACAGGCCATTATCGTCAATATTAAGCTTGGCGTCAATAGCAATAACCTGATTTATGGGAGTTGTAATTAAGGGATTAATTTCCACCAGGGAGGCGTCAACTTTCCAAAAGACATCATACAATTTCATAATAATATCGGAGACTTGACGAACCAGTTTTATATCGCGAAAAACTTTGTAGGCCAGATTGCGGGCCTCAAAGGGGCGCAGTCCGACCCGCGGATTAACTGCCAATTTATGGATCTTTTCCGGCGTTTTGGCAGCGACCTCCTCAATGTCGATCCCGCCCGCGGCAGAAATCATTATCACCGGCATTTTGGTCGCGCGATCAAGAATTATCCCCAAATACGTTTCGGAAGTAATATCAACGGCTTCCGTAATTAAAACCTTTTTTACCGGAAGGCCCTTAATATCCATACCGAGAATGCTCTGGGCCCAAATTTTCACGGCTTCAAGGTTTTCTGCGTATTTAACACCTCCGGCTTTGCCTCTTCCGCCAACATGCACTTGAGCTTTTACCATCACCGGACGAGCCAAATTTTCGGCAATTTCAATGGCTTCTTGTACAGTCGTGGCTATTTTTCCTTGCGGAACGGGAATTCCTGCCGCATGGAAAATTTCCTTTGCCTGATATTCATGAACTTTCATCAAACAGCTCCAATGGTTATATCTATTCCAAAATTATTTATTTTCCAAATACTCCCGGGCATATTTTAACAAAATCTCCGATGTATTGTCATCCGGATTATCTAAAACCTTTTCCAGAAGATAATCGATTACATCCCCAATAACCGGCGATTCATCCATATTGAATTCACGCTGCAGGTCATTTCCATCTATTTTTAAATCAGAGCGTCCAAATGGCGACTTGCGATCAATTTCTTCTTTGATAGCTTGTTCCATCACGTCAACATCTTCGGTGGTTCCGCCCATCCCCTGGGCAATGACATCGGCCCGGCGAAGATCCAGCAAATCAGGAATCAATCGCTGGCCAATGCGACGAATGAAGCGCCGGAGACCTTTAGGGCTGACACCAGTAGTGAACATGTGGCGATCGACAAGAAGCGTCACATCATTAATCAAATCATTTGAATAGCGCAGTCGTTTCAAAACTTCCCCGGCAACTTTTGCGCCCGAACCTTCATGTCCATAAAATGTCACCCCCGTATCTGTTGCACGCTTATGTTCTGCTTTGGTAATGTCATGGAACAGAGCGGCCAATCTCAGCGCCAGTCTTGGAGGGCAAGCGTCAACTATATGCATCGTATGTTCAAAGACATCATAGGCATGAAATCCGCCGGGCTGTTCGCACCCCACAGCAGATAATAACTCAGGAAAAATATATTCCAGCAGGCCGCATTTCTCCATTAACCTCAAACCTATCGATGGTTTTTCGGCGAGTAGGAACATTTTATTCAATTCTTCGGCTATGCGCTCGGGAGAAACCGTTTCAATTAAATGGGCGTTATCTTTCATTGATTGAAAAGTTGCCGCTTCAATTTCAAATTCAAATCTGGCTGCGAATTGAACGGCACGCAATATCCGCAGGGGATCATCAGTGAATGAATTTTCGGAAACGACCCGAATAGTTTTTTTCTTAATATCAATCTGTCCGCCAAAGGGATCAATTATCGAATCATCGGCCAGACTACGGGCCATGGCGTTAATGGAAAAATCGCGGCGCATTAAATCTTTTTCAATCGGCAAATCGGGATCAAAATCGATATCGAAATCGGTATGCGCCGGGCCGGTCGATATTTCGGCGCGGGGGAGCGAGAGATCATAAGTGATGGGAACGGTTGATTTTTCAGATTTCTTATGGGGAGTAAATTTAATTACTCCAAAAGAACGGCCCACCAGATCGACCCGGCCATGCTTAAGCAATAATTTCCGAAGACGTTCAAACGGTATTCCGGATACAAGATAATCGCGATCCTTCATCCCTATCGTTCGATTCATTAAGGAATCGCGGACGCATCCGCCAACTTCGTAAATCTGTCCTTCCCGTAAGATTTCCTGCACTATGTTATCCTTCAAATGCAAATTCCTAATCGGGAACTATGCGAGTCCCATGCTTTCCGCCCAGCGCATCAATTGCCTTTTCGAATGAGGTAATTATAACTTCCTTACCTCCGTTAATCAAAAAATCAATAGCCGCTTCCATTTTAGGTCCCATTGATCCAGACGGGAAATGTCCCTCGCTGATATATTTTTTCGCCTCGGTAACAGAAATGTTATCGAGCCATTTTTGATTTTCCTGTCCGAAATTAATGGCGACCTTATCAACCGATGTCAGGATAATCAAGATTTCCGCGCCGATTTCACGACCCAGAACGGCTGAGGCGAGGTCTTTATCAATCACCGCGTCAACGCCTTCCAATCCCAGCACGGGATCGATATATACCGGTATTCCTCCGCCGCCTGCAGCCAGAACAATTACATGATTGTCAAGAAGCAGTTTAATGATATCTTTTTCGACACAGGATAGCGGTTTCGGCGAAGCGACAACTCTCCTCCATCCGCGATCGGCATCTTTTTTGACTTGCCACCCGCTTTCAAAAGCGAGTTGTTTCGCTTTTTCTTCGGTATAAAATTGGCCAACATACTTGGATGGATTTTTTATCGAAGGGTCGGTGTGAGCGACGATCATCTGAGTAATGACGGTGCAAACCTTCCGATCCAATCCTTCTTTAGCCAGGCGATTCTGAAGTGATTGCTCAATCATGTACCCCATGCCGCCTTCGGTGTCGGCAACACATATCCCCAGCGGCAGAATGGGCGCCTTCCCGCGACCAAGCTCTACCCTGAGTATGGCATTACCCACCTGAGGACCATTGCCGTGAGTGATACAAAGATCATACCCACGGCTTATCAGATTTATTATCGGAGCCAGTGACAGGCGGGTATTACCAAACTGGTTGGATATCGTGTCTTCAATATCCCGGCGCGTTATGGCATTTCCGCCCAGCGCGACTATCGCCCGTTTATTATGCGACTCTCTTTGGCTCATTGGTTTCTATTTTTTCTTTCTCGTTTTCTTGGCGAAGGCATTACCCAGAACATCGGCCAAATCAGGATGGCCAATTTCCTGAAGATTATACATGACTCGCACCGTCGGATGTTTAATCTTCAGCACCCGACGAAGATCAATCGGCGTCCCGATAACAACCAAATCGCATTTGGTCGCGTTGATGGTTTTTTCCAGATCCTTGATCTGCTGTCCCGAATAACCCATCGCCGGAAGAAGAACACCAATATCAGGATACTTCTCGAAAGTTTCCAACATTTTTCCAGTCGCAAAGGGCCGTGGGTCTACCAATTCGGCTGCTCCATATTTTTCGGCAGCGACAACACCGGCGCCATAAGTCATCTCACCATGCGTCAGAGTCGGGCCGTCTTCTACGACGAGAACCTTTTTGCCAAGGATCCGGCTGCCATTCTCAACATCCAGCGGTGAGGCGGCATCAATGATTATTGCATTGGGGTTAACGGTTCTAACATTGGAGCGGACCTCTTCGACGCCTTCCGGGGACGCGGAATCAATTTTATTGATAACAATAACATCGGCGAGATGAACATTGGAAAGACCGGGATAATAAGTCATTTCATGGCCCGGACGATGCGGATCGACGACGGTGATATAAACATCGGCTTTGTAAAATGACATATCGTTATTGCCGCCGTCCCAGACAATCACGTCGGCTTCTTTTTCAGCTTCGCGCAGAATCATTTCATAATCAACACCGGCGTAAACGATTACACCGCGGTCGATATGAGGCTCGTATTCTTCCCGTTCCTCGATCGTGCATTTATGCTTATCAAGATCAGAATATTTGGCGAATCTCTGACAAGCCTGTTTGGCCAGATCGCCGTACGGCATAGGGTGACGAATGGCGACTACTTTTTTACCCATATCCTGCAAAACCTGGCAAACACGCCGGGTTGTCTGAGATTTACCGCATCCGGTACGGGCGGCGCAAACCGCTACAACCGGTTTTTTGCTCTTTACCATAGTGGGTTCACCGCCGGCCAGCGAGAATGCCCCTCCCATGGCTATAACCCGAGAAGCTTTTGCCATTACACCTTCAAATGGAATATCGCTATAAGAAAAAACAACCTCATCTGCCTTGTACTTCACAATTAGCTTCGGAAGATCGGCTTCATCATATATCGGAATACCTTTCGGATAGAGTTTCCCGGCCAAAGATTTTGGGTATTTACGCCCATCTATATCGGGAATTTGCGTCGCCGTAAAAGCGACAACTTCATAGTCTTTATTGTCGCGATATAAACAATTGAAGTTATGAAAATCCCTGCCTGCGGCCCCCATTATGATAATTTTCCTTCGTGACATTTTTTATTTCTCCATTTTCGTTTTCAATTTCGGTTTAATCAAATTACGCATAAATTTCGTTTCCGCAGGTTTTATATTGCCGAAGCGTGCCAGACAGTTTCGATTAGAAATCTTTTCCAGCCGGTGCGAAATAGTCGTTTATTTTTTCGGTTCATGTTCACAATCTAAATCAAGTTTACTGGTTATCTATTTGAGCCCTCTGAATTGTCCCCGAAAAATCGACATAAACCGATTTCCATTCGGAAAATACTTCCAAAGCTTGCGTACAGGCTTCGCGATGGCCGTTACCGGTATGCTTGACGCCTCCAAACGGGAGATGTGTCTCGGCTCCGATAGTAGGAGCGTTGACATAAAATATCCCGGTATAAACATCACGCATGGCTGAGAACGCGCGATTGACATCCTGAGTATAAATCGAAGCTGACAATCCGTAAGCGCAATCATTGGCCAGCTTGATGGCGTGGTCATAGCTCCTGGCCGGAATCAGATCAGTTACTGAGCCGAAAATTTCTTCTTTGAAGATGCGCATTTTGTTAGTCACATCGCCAAAAATAGTCGGTTGGGTATACCAGCCTTTATTGTACTTCCCGCCTTTAAGACGTCCCCCTCCGCACAGAAGCTTGGCGCCGTCTTCTTCTTTGCCAATACGCATATATTCGAGAACGGTATTCATTTGAGATTCGTTCACTGCCGGACCCATTTCCGTTTTATCATTAAGTCCGTTGCCCACTTTCAATGCTTTTGCACGGGCAACAAATTTTCGTGCGAACCTGTTATATATATCTTTGTGGAGAATAATCCGCGATGAGGCCGTACAGCGTTGTCCGGTTGTACCAAAGGCTCCCCAGAGGGCTCCGTCGACTGCTAAATCAATCCTGGCATCGTCCATAACGATAATGCAGTTTTTGCCACCCATCTCAAGATGGCAATGTTTGAATTCGGGAGCGCATGCCTCAGAAATTCTGCGACCAATTTGAGTCGATCCGGTAAAAGAAATACATCCGACCCGTTTATCACGCATCAAAGGCTCCCCAACAGCCCCACCGGAACCTGTGACCATGTTTACGACTCCCGATGGAAGCCCTTCTTCGTGCATAATTTTGACGAGGTTGACAACCGATAACGGGGTATCTGTGGCCGGTTTGATCACAACCGTATTTCCCATAACTATAGCCGGCATCATTTTCCATGACGGAATCGCCATTGGGAAATTCCACGGAGTAATCATGCCGCAGACACCGAGAGGCTGGCGAATCGACATGGCGAATTTGTTATACATTTCTGATGGCGTAGTCTGTCCGAATGACCGACGGCCTTCTCCGGCCATATAAAATGTCATGTCAATCGCTTCCTGAACATCGCCCCGGGTTTCGGGCAATATCTTGCCCATCTCACGCGTCATATCGCGCGAAAGTTGCTCTTTTTCTTTAAGTAATCGCTGGGCGATCTTGTATAAAATTTCTCCTCGTTTGGGAGCTGGAACTAAACGCCATGTTTTGTACGCTTCCGTGGCGGCGTTGATGGCATCGTTAACATCCCGTTCATCCGATTTCTGAAAATGTCCGATAACATCAGTCGTATCCGCCGGATTAATGTTTGGAAAAGTCTTGCCGGTATGAGATCTTACCCATTGACCATTTATAAAATTTCTGTATGTTTTCGGTCTTGCCATTCCGTCCTCCTGAAATTTATATTCGCCAACAAATTTGCGATTTTTTTTAACGACCAGTAGTGAAATATTTCACTATCTCGTCCAAGACAGATAATATATTCGTTTAAAATTGAAAGTCAAATCATTTAGGCATTTTGGTTGAGAATATTCACGTTGTGGGGCAATGAGTTACGAGGGTATTTAAATGAGAGGCAGATATGATAATTTTTGCCCGTGAAATTTCTCGAATATATAAATTTCGCGGTCAATATTGCATCCGTTTGATAAATTATTTTGATCTGTTTTTAGCGCGTATCACAAACACCCAGGCGGGCAAAAAAGTATAAACAATCTTAAACATCCAATGTGGCATTCGGGTTAGAAATGAATTTGGTTTTATGACATCATCGGCATAATATTTTTCAGGATTGTCTATCAGCCGCCTGGTATAGTCTATCAAATCGAAATCTTTAAGCAGTTTTCGGAGATTTCGCAGGGATAACAGGTAGACATCATATTTGACTTTACGGCCCATTAGCTTCAGGTAAATGTGAGACATCCACAGTGGCATCCATGACAGACAAGGCAAAAAATAATGGCCCTCAATGAAGACGAAGCGATTCCCTGCGCCAAAATAACAAAACCCGTCAGGTGATAACAGGCGTTTAATTTCGGATGTCAGACCGCGCTGATCCTCGACATGTTCATATACCTGATTGCAAATGATGACATCGACCGAACCGCTTTTCAATGCTGATTTAGTTCCATCGCTGCATAAATAATCAATATTTGATAACGGTTTCTTTCGCTTGCCTGATCTTAAGCCTACAACGTCAACATCAAGGGCAATTACGCGTTTAAAATGTTGAGAGAATAATCCGGTCATAATAGAAGTGGATGCTCCCAGATCAAGAGCGATTAATTCATTCAGCGGACGTGAAGAATAATCCTGGCACACGGCAATAACTTTGGCCGCTTTTTTATTGCGTTGATCTTCATTGAAAAGGACTGGGAATCTTTCCGAAAAGGTGCCATCTTTTTCATAATCGTATTTTATCTGCGTTGTACTCATTCGGCTCCAACATGTAAATTTGGGATAAAGAAAACAATCCGGGTATAATCCGGGCCAGCATTTTTCCCAGCGGCTGGAGAATTTTCCAATGTGGCGGGAATATCGAAACTGGGATTGTTTTCAGGACTGTCAATTCTGTTTTTATGAACAATTCTCTGACTCGTTTCGGTGAGAACAAACGGATATGTGATTCTTCGAAATGGCCAAGATGACTTTTCCCCAATACTAATTTTATCCTCGATAATAAATGGAATTCATTTGGAACGGATATGATTAAACAACCATTTGCATAGAGAGCCTGCCTGAATTTCTGAATAATTTTGATCGGGTCAAAAACCTGCTGGAGAACTTCCAGGCACATAATGACATCATATTTTTCCGGTAACGGTTCAGTCTCCAGATCACAAATAAAAGCATCATAACCCTGCCGTATTAAATCATTAACGGTATCGGTCGCGATATCGCATCCGCCGATAACATATCCATGCTGGCGCAGATAAATTAAAACCGTCCCCCGACCGCATCCGACATCAATAATTTTTTGACCCTTATCTTTGCGCAATAGAGATTCAACGAATTTAGCCCTCTGAATTGAACGGGCATCGGCGCTCGATATATCGCGTGTATGCCAGTAATTATTGAAGTACGCCCTTTTATGTGAGACATTGCTTAACACAGCGCGGGTTCCTTTTGATTTGCATCATGCGATAAATATTTTTTCAACCATTCGGCAAACGTACTGGCGGCGCGATCGACATCAAGTTCCTCGACGCAAGAGTTAAAATGACCGGAATCAAACGACATACCCTGAATTATTTTTCTCATCGCATCGGCAAGCTCTCTCGGTGAATTATGGGGAACGACAAGGCCGGTTTGGTATTTTTCCGTAAAGTGTTTTAAATCTCCTATGTCGGTCACTATCACCGGCCTTTTTAACTGCATTGCTTCGCCGAAAGTAAGCGGCAGAGAATCGGCGTGCGTCGGGATTACAACCGCCGCCGAACTCGATGCAATTCGAAACATCTTATCCCGGGTCAAAAATCCCAGATTTTTAATTCGGTCACTTAAACCATATGCATCAATTTTAGACTGCAGTTTATTTTTATCGGGACCATCACCAATAAAACAAAGCGACCACGATGGAAATTCCTCTTGAATCAGATGAAACGCTTCCAGCAGATCAAAAACTCCCTTTGATTTACATACGCGGCCGGGACAAACGACATAGTTCTCGGTTCGCGCCTTCTCTTCCACCCGAAAATCAACTTTGCGCATAGATGGTAAAAAGTAACATTGACGATCTGATAATTTTTGGACTAATTCCCCAAGAGCAATGCCATCGCTATAGATGCAATCGGCCGATTGAATTACATCAATTATTTCTTTCCCACGAACGGAAGCCGGGCGTAAGAATGAATATCAGAGCCAAGACACCAAACCGCATACGGAACGCTATAAAGATTTTTTAATTTTCTGGCAAAGATACCCGAAGGAGCAGCCCACAAGGCCAGCACAAAATCAAATTTCTTTTCTTGATGGAGTGTTTTTGTCTGGCTCCATCCGTTTCTGAAATATTTATAACTTTTGTACCAACTTCGAGGCGAATACTTAGGGATAGAACCGATTGTCTTTTTTGTTTCCGACCACTTAAATCTTATCGCATTATATTCGTCGTCATATCGCTCGGCCTGGTGAAAAGGCGTCAGAACGGTCACATCGATTTCATTTTGCCTGAGACGTTTGACAAAATCAAAGACAAACGGAGAAGCCCCATCATCGGGATGAGCCGGGTATCGATTGGATATGACAAGCAATTTAGTCAACGCTCACCCTCTGTTTTTCTTCTTCTTTTTCAATTTGCGGTTCATCTTTATTCTCGATCTTTTTAATCGATTGAATTATTTCGCCCTGGCGCCTCTGCATGCGGAATATCTCACGGCGCAAACTGACGAGAAGCGAACCCAAAAAACCGAAAAGTAAAACCTGCATCCCAGCCAGAAGGACAATTATCATCAGTGTCATCAGGGGGCGGTTGGGATTCAGCTGAGCATTCTGCCATAAGTAAATTATGTAGCTTCCCATCCCGAGACCGACCAGAATCAGTAATGATCCGACCGCGCCGAAAAGTATCGATGGCTTTTCAAAGAACGAGAACAAAATATGGGAAAAGGCTGTCGCTTTGAAACGAAACTTCGATTTGCCTTTAATCCTTCCGGTTAATTCGGCCGGGAATTCAATCAGGCGGAATCCGGCCGCAATCCCCTTGGACAAAATTTCGAGATGGATTTCTTTGCCATCCGATTCCAAATCCAGCGATTGAATCGCCGAGGCTTTATAGCCTCTTAATATTCCTGTCACCGTTCTTATATTACCAGGCATTATCCGCGATAAAAATAGATTGGCCATCCGGCTGATGAAGAGTCTTTTGGGCGGGACGTTTTTTGTCGAGCCACCTGCCATGTAAGGCGAGCCGATAACCATATCAGGCGCTTCAGGAAGGCTCAGTATCTGATACATAGCCGGCAGATAGGCTTCATCATAGGAAAGGTCGGCGTCGCAGGTCAGGATGTATTTCCCTTGTGCATGTGCGATGCCAGTCCTGATCGCTCTCCCCCGCCCCGAATTATCGGGATAACCGACCGGACGCAGAGCATCATTCTGCCGGGCCATAGCCTGCAATTTCTCCATTGTATTATCATTTGAACCATCGTCCACCGCGATAATTTCAAAGGGGACATTTAAGATTTTCAAAGCGGCCTTGATTTTTTCAATATTGCCCGGCAGATTGTCGGCTTCATTATACATTGGGACAACAACCGATATTTCGATACGTTCTTTATTCATTTCAGACTTAATTTCCTTTCGGATAATTTTTTGAGTAATAGCTCTGCTTCAGGACATCCGTCTCCGGTCTTAGTCGCCTGTTCAAGCAGCGAAACAGCATCGGCGGTCCGTCCGGAATTCAACATGGCTATTCCCAGCCTCAGGAAATATTCCGGATTTTCATCATCGGTCTGAATGGCATATTCAAAAAATCCCAGAGCAAAATCCGGCAATCGCAGGCGGTCATAGAACGAACCAAGGTTAAAGGCATTGCGAGCGACAAACTCTTTGGTCAATAAATCAGCGGCATTACCCGCTATTTTTTCAAGAATTTGTTTTTGTTCTTTTGCTTTTTCGGAATTTATTTCTTGTTTTTCATTTCTGAGGCAAAATAGAAAACCATCAGGATAAATCAATTCCGGATTTATGCCGGGCACGCCATACTGAATATAAATTTGCCGTTCGGGATTATTCAGATCGCATAATTTTGAGATATACTCAGGCAGGGAAATTATTTCGTTTTGGTTGAATACTTCCGGGAGCAAAAGATCGGGATAATTGATTTCAATTTGACTTCGATAATCCGGACGATACAGGGCTCCTGCCGATATTATTGTAACATCGCTTCGTTTATTCTGAGCATAGCAATGATTCCACAGAGGCAGAATAACATCATCTTCGTTGACAATTATCAGCGAGTTTTGAGAGGTATGATCGAGAATGGCTTCCGCCAGGATATCAGAACCTGTGGATGCGGATAAATCGGACGCATATAAATTTTCATATAGCTGGAAAAACGCAAGAATAACAAAGACTACCGGTATTAGTTTTCTGAGATTCGCCTTTCCCCTTATTTTATCAGCCAATGAGAGCAATCCCGAAATGGAAAATATAATAACCATCGCCAGAGGAATTCCTGCATAGGCGACAATATCAAAATTAGTCAATTGGAAATCGGCCGCCCAAACTACAAGTATAAATCCGAGGGGTATCAACGATATCATCAGAATCAAATCCCATTGACGTTTTTTTAGCACACTGTAAAAACATGCAATCAAACCTAACAAAATCAGGCTTCCCGTTTGACTGTACAGAAACCTGACCAAAGCTCCGGTTCTCTCGGCATAATCTGGCGCTGAAATTTGAGATTCCGGGATGAAATCATCTCCGGTTCTTGTTATCGCTTTAAAGGCAGCATTAATAGTTTTGGGCTGGCCGGAATTTATGGCCGGGTCGTGATTTGCTCGAATCGGCAGAAAGGCATATACGCTCAAAGCGATAGCAAATATGATGATTCCCGCAGCCGCTGCTTTTCCAAAATATCTTAAATTGAAAACTTGACAAAGATGAAAAGCGATACCGATTATAAGAGGTGTCGTTATTATCGCCAGTAATGAATGATTGGTAAATGCCAATCCTTGAATAAATATCGCGAGAAGAATAAGTCTTACTTTTTGATGATTGGATTTCTCCTGTAAAACTTTCAGATACAAAAATATTATCAGAGTTAGAAACAGATTATTCAGGGCATAAACTTCGGCCCGCACGGATGATTGCCATACCGGCAGGCTCAATCCAACCATGATTGCCCCACAGGAGGCGACCAGTTTGGAATAAAGCAGTCCGGTTTTGATTCTATTCATGAATAGCAGGAGAATAAGGTAAACGACTACTCCCGCAAATGAAGAAGCAATCGCCGAATACAGGTTGCTGTCAAAAACAGAATCGCCGGGAATGATAAGATGAAATACTCTTCCAAGAATTGTATAAATTGGGAAACTGGGTGAATGAGGCAATCCCAGGATTTCATTACAGGTGGTAAACGCGGCCGAATCGACCCAGAAATTCCCGGGAGCAATCGTCCACAAATATATAGCCAATAAAATAGCAAAAACGGAGGCCGGAACCGTAACTTGTTTCATAAACTATATTTCGGCTGATATGCAAAAGATTTGACCGCTAAAAAGGGTCAGTTATGCAGGCTTTTGAATTTTTATTCCCGAAATAAATCAAAATTCGGCGTCATTACTGGTGCAAATCAAATCGCCGCCTTGATCTATCGTCCATGTATCGACGTTAACGTCATCGTCGAGAATGCCGCAGGTGGCAGTGATTAATAAATCGGCATCATCGGCGGTATTAATTGTATAGGTATAAATCGCAGTAGGTCCTATTTCAACCATTATGGTTTCGAAACTACCCGGGGCGGCGGCAGAACCGATCACGCCCGCGCCCCAGAATGTGTTATTTTCAATTAGATACTGGCGTTCCATAGTGTATAATTGTTTCAGCAATTGTTTGGCTTCGGATTGCTTGGATTTGGTCGAGGCTCTCATAAACCTGGGAATAGCCATAGCGGCCAAAAAGCCGACAATAACTATTGTAATCAACAGTTCAATTAGTGTAAATCCCCTCTGATTCTGGCGGAATAAGGAAAACATGTTAAACCTCCACTTCAGATTTCACTAACCGATTCGTACATAAAAAAGGCGGAAGTTTATGCTTCCGCCTCTAAAGGTGCTTTTATTATCAGTTTAGTTTAAGACAACATCATCTGCGGTGCAAAGTAAATCACCATTTTCATCGATAGTCCAGGTATCGACCTGAGCGTCATCATCAAGTATACCACAGGTGGCCGTGGCCAGAAGATCGGTAGCATCGGCTGTGGTAATGGTGTAGGAATAATTTGCAGTCGGCATAATTTCGACACCGATGGTATTAAAGGTATTCGGAGCGGCTGCAGAAGCGGTTACACCGGCTCCCCAATAAGTGGAATGATCCTGGCGATAGGTACGTTCCATAGTATAAATCTGCTTCAATATCTGTTTGGCTTCAGACTGTTTTGACTTGGTCGAAGCTCTCATGAAACGCGGAATAGCCAGAGCGGCCAAAATGCCGATGATTACGACAACGATCATGAGCTCGATGAGGGTGAAACCTCTTTGACGATTGTGGAATTTTGAGAACATTGAAAACCTCCTAATACGTTAACGTTGGTTTTTGTTTTGGTTACTTTTCATACTGCCTTCACTATTGCAAGGGGTGTGCCACGTGCAAATAAAGTTTGAGCTTGTCAGAATGTTTTCATAACCTTCTATCCTACAATATCTTTCCTCTAAAATCTTTTTCACGTTATAATCAATTTTGACCGGCTATGGGTTTGCTGCTATATATTTCCATTTGTATTATGCCCGCATAATTGCATTTTGCCATTGTCCGGCCGGTGTTATTAGACCTTCTCCTTATTCATTCCCATTTTATATTTTTCAAGTTTTCTATACAGGGTCGAGGCATCAATTCCCAGTACTTTGGCCGCTTTTGATTTATTGCCATCTGATTGATCCAATACCCAATGGATATAAGCTTTTTCAATAAACTCAAGGGATGGGGTTTTCTGGTCGGATGGGCCGACTAATGATTCCCGCTTGCCGGTTACGACATTGTCTGGGAATGATGCCGGTGTCAGCACATTATCTTTGGAGAGTAAAACCGCTCTCTCAATAGTATTCTCAAGTTCCCGAACATTGCCGGGCCAGAAATAGGCCGACAGCAGATTATATACTTCCGGCTGAATCTCTTTCTTCTCCAGACAGTGGCGGCGGCTGAATTTATTTACAAAAAAGTCTATTAGAAGCGGAATATCGTCGGCTCTCTCTCGAAGAGGAGGTATTGATATTGGAATTACGTTTAGACGATAGTACAAATCAGCCCGAAAACGGCCTTCCTTGACTTCTTGTTCCAAATTAGCATTGGTGGCCGTAATAAGGCGAACATCAACCGAAATCGGAGTAGTTTCTCCAATCGGTGTTATTTTCTTTTCTTCAAGCACTCGCAGAAGTTTTGCCTGAATTGCCGGCGAAGTATCACCTATTTCATCGAGGAAAAACGTCCCGCCATCGGCGACTTTGAACTGACCTTCTTTTGACTTAACTGCTCCGGTAAAAGCTCCTTTACCATGACCGAATAACTCGGATTCCAATAAGGTTTCCGGGATGGCGGCGCAATTGATACTTACAAAGCGCCCTTCGCTTCTATCGGAGATTAAATGCAGAGCTCGGGCAACTAAATCCTTTCCGGTACCGGATTCGCCGCGAATCAGAACCGTGGAGTCAGCCCGGGCGACCTGTTTTATCAGTTCCTTCAGCCGAATAATCGGGTCCGAAACGCCAATAATATTATCCAAACCCTGTGTCTGCGCCAGTTGCTTGCGCAGGTTAATATTCTCGCCAACTATTTTATTGAGAGAGACAACTTTTTCTATGGCCAGCTTGATTTCGTCGATTTTAAATGGCTTGGTAATATAATCTCTGGCTCCCATCTTCATCGCTTCAATCGCCGATTCGACCGAAGCGAAGGCAGTCATGACTATAAAATCCTGATATTCCTTTTTTCCCTTAACCTGATTGAGAAGTTCCAACCCTGACATTTCCGGCATCATCATGTCGGTTATTACCAGGTCAAAATCGTCATCGCAAATCCGTTTTATCGCGTCATTTCCATTGGTGCTGGTCTCGACCTCATACCCCTCCTTCCGGAGCATGATAGCCATGAAATTACACATTGATTCTTCATCATCGACAACGAAAATTCTATCAGCCATGTCCTTTTACTTCCCTTTTATAGAACCTGTTGTTAGATAGGCTTCCATTACAGGAAATCGGCAATTGATATAAACCCTAAAGGCAGAATTCGCATTTTGCAATATATTTTAACAGGTATGCGAAGCTGAAACAACGGCCCCGTAAGCCCAATTATAATATTCACTTACACGAACGAAACGATTTCCCGATGAATCATTCAATTCAAATAAATTAAGAGAATTCTTGATTTATATTTATTAATGCACTTTATTGATGCTTTGGACTCTGGAGATAGAATGATGAAAAATTCTTTGCTTGTTGAAATTACAAGGATTGTCGAAAATTCCGCCGAAAAACATGACTTTCTTTTGAAAACTGCCCAGACCATCCAAAACAAATATCCTCAATATAACTGGGTTGGATTTTATTTTTTAAATAACGGCAAATTGCATGTTGGACCCTTTGTTGGCAAACCGACTCCTCATTCTATTATTGAACTCAATAGCGGAATTTGCGGGGCGGCAGTCAGCCAAAATGAGACTATCGTGATCGATGATGTCAATGCCGATCCAAGATACCTGGCCTGCTCCCTGGAAACAAAATCCGAAATTGTGATACCCATTAAATGCAATGGCGAGATAATCGGCGAATTGGATATCGATTCGGCAAAAAAAGCCGCCTTTACCGATGATGATAAAAGAATTCTGGAAGAGGCGGCGGAATTAATCGGAGATATCTTAAGTAAATACAAATCGGGAGGGTAAGATGTTTTCTGGAATAGTTTTGGTAATCCTTGGAGTTCTTCTACTTTTAAAAGAATTTGGCATTATCCACTGGACGTTTTGGGGGTATTTCTGGCCGGTTTTGATTATCGCTCTCGGAATACGTATGATTATGAGTGATAAAAAGCGAAACGATATTAAATCGTAATCAACTACTTATTGGACAATAAATAAGTAAATCCTGCCCGAATGGCAATCCCCGGCATCGGGTACCCGTGAATAATTTGATAATCAGTATCAAAAATATTATTCAATCTTAATACAAATTTCAAGTCTATCGATATAAGTAAGAACCATTTAAATCCGCTGCCAGATCTAATGAAGTTACTTATCTGGTGTTGTCTAATACTTTTTCCATCGTCTTGCGATAGGTATCAAAAGCTTTTCGGCCCTGCGGAGTAAGTCGCAAAACAGTATGGGGAATCTTATCAATAAACTCTTTTCTGATTTCCAAATGACCAGCCTCTTCCAATTTTGAAAGATGAGAAGAAAGATTCCCTCGTGTCAACTGCGTCTGGCGTTCGAGAAATATAAAATCAGCCTCTTCTATTACATAAAGATGGGCTATAATTAACAACCGGGCCGGTTCGTGTATTATTTTGTCGATATTGGCCAGGGAATAAGTTTTACTTCCGCTTTTATCCTTAGATGCCATTGACTTCCTCCCTGGTTGGCTTGGAATAATTTCCTATAAAACGAAGAAACAATACAAGACCGATTAGAGATAGAATCAGTCCAATGATAAAAAAGTCAGTGGCTGGGCGCAGATTCATGTTATGACCGATAAAAAATGTGGCAAATACTAAAACAGAATAGAGATGGCAGCGTTTAATTTCGTATAGAAAACCTAAAGCGGTTGCGATGATGGCCAATGTAGTTCCAAGAGGAATGAGTCCCAGACTCTTTAACCAGAGCTGCCAATCATCATTGCCTGTATAAGCATAGAATACAACCATCCCTAAAACGGCAGTTAACGAAAAAAGTTTCGCAAGCGCGGAAATATTGCCTTTCTCTTTTTTCTCTCGTGCCTCGGAAAACTTGACATAACCCAGCCGTGGATGGATAAATGATTTTTTCAGGCTCGGTATCATTATTATTGCTAAGACCGGAAAAATAGCGGCGATTTCGGGATAATCCGTCACCATGCAAATCGCCGCCCCCATCAGCGCCAAACCTATGGACAGATCCCAGATTCCATCCTGATGAAAGGCGAGATAAAATTTTTTCTCGATTTTCTTCAAATCTATTTCCTGTGACATCAAAGCCTCCTTAATTATACAAGATTTCAATTACTACACACCAGTTTGTCTTACAAACCTATTTACGACAATATAAAAAAATGGTTTCAAAATTCAAACGTTATTTTTCTGATTTTCCTTTTGACGTTCGAATATAAGGATAAGTTATTGGTGATTAATAACTTGAGGTATATCAAGTTTCATTATAGCATCCAAATCACGGCGCATCCAAAGCCCTTTTTCCTTTTTAGACTAATATCAAATTCGAGCTGACCAATCCACGTCGGGCAAGGACGATTATAAGGCAACTTCAGGCGCTTCCGAAGTTCCATCCAGGTCAATCCGGAAGGATTCCGTTTCAACTCCCGTTCAATTAAAGCCCTGAATTCTGCATATTTCATTTAAAACTTCTAAATCCGCAAACGGCTCCACCCCTTTTAGATGTGGAATTAGATTTTTATAGCCGTAATGATCCCCGACACTTTTAGCCGCATACCATTATATTATTTCCAAGACGTCTGGCCAATTGAATTAGTGATCCATTTCAATTCCCATCTCATTAAGAGATAGAGCCAATGGGATAACACTGGATATTTATTTGTTCAGCTTCTTCTCTTTTTTCTGTTTCCGTTTTTCCTTCGGAGTAAGCTGTGCCTTTTTCTGATTTTCCCTTTTGCCTTTATCTTTACTTCCTTTGTCACCCATGATTGATCTCCATGTTTAAGATTGGCTCCACCGGTCATAGTGGGATTTTTTTTCAGATATTCAACCAAACCCACACTCCGGTGCCAAAATATAATAGCGGTATTTGATTAGGGCAAGAAAAAATCCCAGTGATTACCGGACTTACTTCCAAAATTAGATCTTATAAATAAGGAGAAAAATACGTGGTGGACCAAACAAATCCATTTTATACATGTTACTTATTACTTACATCATAGACGCACGCTCAAGAAATTTGTTCAATCCCAATTTCACAACAAATGGAACAACTCTATAAGCACAATTGGCATGGCGGAGGACCGCCTTTGAAGACATGATTGATTAGATATACGGCAT
>JBDREQ010000067.1:0-63232 GCA_043819555.1 Candidatus Zixiibacteriota bacterium
AGTTGATGCGATTTGCCTGATCGAGCAGCCCGAGGCTGATAATCTGGAAATCTCACACCGCTCTTCAAGGTTAAATTGTTTGTATCTATGTCCCATAACACCTCTACGAGGTGTTGCACTTCGTTTGTGAACTTAGGCGATGGCGAAACGCAAGCTGGAATCCATACTGCGATTGAAGAAATGTTGGATTTGTCATTTGTCGAATACGCCGCATGGATTCCCGACTCGCTTCGCCCAAAAGGGGCTTCGCTCTCGGGAATGACACAGGTAAAGACCCGCTTTTGGGTGTCGTGTGTATATCCCTAATTTAGGTTATTCAGAAAAATGGGCGGTAGAACGAGATTTCTGTGGTTTAGCGACAACTCGAGAGTTATCGCTACACAAGCTACTAATTGCCAGATCCCGGTTTCATGGGGATTCGCAATGACGAAATTAATACGTAGGGAGGCCTGCAAGTTCCTGCCAATAATACTTTTAATTAATGGCCGATTTTTTCTTCCAATAAATCAGGCAGTTCGGCGATTTTATGCCGTGATTGTTCCATGCTGTCGCGGTCGCGGAGAGTGACGGTGTCATCTTCCATTGTCTGACCGTCAACGGTAAAGCAATACGGCGTTCCGATTTCATCCATGCGCCGATAACGCCGGCCAACTGCGCCTCCGGCATCATAAAAGACCTTGAATTTCTTGCGCAAATCATCATATAATTTTTGCGCCAGTTCGGGCATACCTTCTTTTTTGACCAGAGGTAATATCGCCGCTTTATACGGAGCGATCTTTGGCGATAGGTGTAAAACCGTACGCGTGTCTTTTTCCAATTGCTGTTCTTCGTAGGCGTCGGCCAAACAGGTCAAAAGTGTTCGATCGCATCCGGCGGAGGTTTCAATGATAAAGGGAAGATATTTTTCTTTGGTTTGCTCATCCCAGTAGCGCAGGTCTTTGCCGGTTGCTTCTTTATGGCGCGACAAATCAAAATCGGTGCGATTGTGGACACCTTCCAGTTCTTTCCAGCCGAATGAAAATTCGTATTCGATATCATAGGCCGCTTTGGCATAATGGGCCAGTTCGTCGGGGCCATGTTCATGCCAGCGGATTTTTTCTTTTTTGATGCCGAGGTCGAGATAATATTGCCAGCGTTTTTCGCGCCAGTATTCAAACCATTTTTCGTCTTCGGATGGGTGGACAAAAAACTGCATTTCCATTTGCTCAAATTCACGGGTGCGGAAGATAAAATTGCCGGGCGTAATTTCATTTCGGAAGGCTTTGCCGATTTGGGCGATTCCGAACGGTATCTTCTGGCGGGAGGGACCCTGAACATTGAGAAAATTGACATATATGCCCTGTGCGGTTTCGGGGCGCAAATAGACGACGCTGGCGTCATCCTCAACCGGACCCATGAAGGTTTTGAACATGAGGTTGAATTGCCTCGGTTCGGTCAGCTCTCCGCCGCAGTTGGGACAGGTTTCTACTTCCAGCTCATCGGCCCGAAAGCGGGATTTGCATTTTTTGCAATCGACTAAAGGGTCGGAGAATTCTCCGACATGGCCGGAAGTATGCCAGACCTTGGGGTGCATCAGAATGGCGGCGTCAAGACCCTCTATATCATCGCGTTTGTGAACCATTTCGCGCCACCAGAAATCCTTGATATTTCGTTTTAGCTCGGCGCCGAGGGGGCCATAATCCCAGCAGGCATTGATGCCGCCGTATATTTCGGATGACTGGAAGATATATCCCCGCCTCTTGCAGAGGGAAACCAATTTATCCATAAATTCATCTTTGACCTGTTTTTTATTACTCACTTATCCTCCGAAGTTTTTTACCGCCGCGGTCAGCTTATCCAAAAAATCAAATGATTTCAACTGCTTCATCGACTCGGCGTGATATTTCAAAAGCATAGTCATAATATCAACCAATTCTTGCAGTTCTTTCAGCGAGATCGAAATGTTTGACGCTTCCGCCAGCGAGGATTGCATCAGCCGGATTAGTTTATTATGAAATTCAACATCCAGACCGATGAGAGAATTTTCTCCGATCAAAGTCGAACGGCAATCAGCGCAAACCAGTCCGCCGCGTTCAATGCTTAGCATCAGTTTTTCACCGCTTTGTTCTGAATCCGGTATCATATTTTCAACTGCTTTTCCGCAGGAAGCGCAACCGGCCAGGTTGGGGCGAAAACCCAATAGCGAAGCAAGGCGCAATATATAACCGGCGAACAGACCCGGCAACCGCTTTTTCTCAATTGTATCGATCATTCGCAAAAAAGACAATGTTATCTGATAACAAGCGGGTTGCGGCTCTCCCCCGGTTAACAGATTGTTCAACAATTCAATGGCGGCCGAGGCAAAGGCCAGTCGTCCCAGTTGGCCGTCTTTTTCAAACAAAAAAACATCAACCGGTTCGACATCCGATAAATATCCGCTGCCTTTCTCGCCCCGCAAATAACAGGTAAATTCAAGGCGGGCAAAATGGAGAGGGCGTCCTCGTTTGCCGTTCAGCTGGCGTGAGCCTTTGACAGTAAGGGTTAGTTTTCCGCAATCGGGAGTAAAGATGGTCAATGTCTGCGATGATTCCGACCAGTTGGCGCTGGAGAGGATTATTCCTTCGGTTTTATGAATAGCCATTGTATCAGCGATTAACCTGCAGGTGATAAATAGTTTCTCCCGGGCGCGAGAATCCGTAGCGGGTGCGGGCCAGCCATTCGACATAATGGGGATCGTCATTTATTCGCCTTAAACGATATTTATAATCGGCCGCTTCGGCGAGTGTATTCAGATATTTTTTTTCGAGGCTTTCCTTTTGGGCCTTAAGGCGATGGATGCGAAACAGGCCGTAATCTCCTGAACAGAAGAGATAGACAAGATATAACACCGCAAAGCACAGAAGGAGACGAGTTGTTTTACGTTTAAATCCATGTTCGTGTTCGGCCAGCCTTTTTATCAGCTGGCGCGTCACGTTTTTTCTTAAATTTTCGGCTACCATAAAAGCTATTTTATGTTATAAAATACATCCATGCCGCGATATTCGGCCATATCGTCGAGGAGTTCTTCGATTCTCAGCAATTGATTATATTTGGCAATACGGTCGCTACGGCATAAAGAACCGGTTTTAATCTGCCCGGCGCCGGTGGCTACGACAACATCGGCGATAGTGGCGTCTTCTGTTTCGCCGGAACGGTGCGAGACAACTGCCGTAAATCCGGCTTTTTTGGCCATTTCTATGGTATCGAGAGTTTCAGTCAGGGTACCGATTTGATTGAGTTTTATAAGAATTGAGTTGGCTGATTTTTCCTTAATACCCCGTGCCAGTCGTTTGGGATTAGTCACGAATAAATCATCGCCGACAATCTGGATTTTGGTTCCCATTTTTTCCGTCATCAATTTCCAGCCGTCCCAGTCGTCTTCGGCGAGGCCGTCTTCAATTGATATAATCGGATATTTATCCACAAGTTCTGCGTAATATTCAATCATTTCTTCCGAAGAAAGTTCCCTGCCTTCGGAAGCCAAAATATATTTTTTCTTTTTGTCATCATAGAATTCGGTGGAGGCCGGATCGAGAGCGAACATAATGTCCTGTCCGAGCTTATAACCTGATTTCTCGACCGCTTCTGTGATGACTTCCAGCGCTTGAGCGTTGGATTTCAGATCGGGAGCGAAACCGCCTTCATCGCCGACACTGGTATTACATCCCATTGCTTTTAGTACTTTTTTGAGACTGCCAAAAACCTCGACGCCCATGCGGAGAGCTTCGGAAAATGAAGGCGCGCCGACCGGCATAATCATGAATTCCTGCAAATCGACATTGTTATCGGCATGTTTCCCGCCATTTAAGATATTCATCATCGGCACCGGCATTAATTTGCAATTGGTTCCGCCAATATATTCATAGAGGAACCTGCCGGAAGATTCGGCGCAAGCCTTGGCGGTGGCAAGCGAAACACCCAGAATAGCATTGGCGCCCAATTTTGATTTCGATTCGGTATCGTCGAGTTGAATCAGGAAATTATCGAGGCGGACCTGGTCGAACGGATCAAGCTCGGTTTCAAGAATAGCTGGGGCGATAATATTATTGACATTGCTGACCGCCTTGGTGACGCCTTTGCCGAAATATTTTTCCTTGTCGCCATCGCGAAGCTCAACCGCTTCGTGGGCTCCGGTTGAAGCCCCTGAGGGAACGGCGGCGCGCCCAATGGTGCCGTCTTCGAGCATAACGTCAACTTCAATGGTCGGCGTGCCTCGTGAATCGAGTATCTGCCGGCCAGAAATGTATTGAAAATCTGACATATATGTATCCTTTCAAAATCGATATTTAGATTAAGAATCTATGCCGATTGAGATATTAAACGCAAGTTAAAATTGTTTCCCGGCGAATTCAAAATTGACATAAAATTCTCAAACCGGTATTTTCCTACTGATGAATCTTCGAAATACTATTTTGATTTTTGCAGCTCTTCTGGTCTTAGTCTTGGGGAATGCGAGAGCCGATGACTTGACGCGTAAAATTCGCGCCGCTGAGTCGGATTTAACTGTTTTTTGCCCGGTTATTGACGCTGAATATATTCAATGGTCGGCTCTGTTATATCTTAATCAGCAATACGGGGCCGAAATATACATCGGAATATTGCATCCTTCGGCTTATTTCGATTGTAAAGAGATTACAAGTTCTGATGGACAGTTTCATCTGGCGTATATCGGATACCCTTCGGTGGATTACGACAGCATGCTGGTTGACTCAGTCTGTGATGCTCTCTTTGCCGGGGGTTATCCGGATATGGCGATTTTTGGGGCGGCAGGCGCGGCCGATTCGGCTTTTATAACCTATATGCTCAGGGATATGAAGCAAAAAGCACACGATGATTCGCTCGCTCTATCTTATCTCAATCGCATATTTATCCGCACCGATAAAAACAGCGGCGGGATAGTTTTTAATGATGCCGAAATTTATGACGGGCTTAAAGACAGGGCAAATTCACTCAATCTAACTTTTTCACCCGACGGCCCCCTAGAATATAAGCCGGAAAGATTCCGATGGTATTATTTGTTAGATGTTAAAGAAATAAATTCCATCGAAACTAAGGGTGACTTTTTATCGGTGATAGATATTTTCCGGTTACCTCAAATTATTTCCCAAAATGTTATTGCCGGTCCGGAGCGGGAAAACCTGTTAAATCGATTAAACCGGTTTGAGTCCTATATTCGTTCGAGTTATAATCAACGATTGAGCCGGTCCGACCGTCTGCGTCTGTTGCTAAACGCTTACGGCGAAATATCGCGTCTGGTCGAGATGCTTGACGCCGGTTCCGGTAATTTGAAATGGACGCGGGTTCCATACAGAGCCAAAAGAGTACGATACAAAACTTCACTGGCGGTTGCTCAAGCAGTCGGGATAAACTGGTCGGCAAATCTGCACTCGAGAAATACGCCATTTGGGAAAACCGGTAAACTTGTTTTTGATCTTGAAGTGGCGGGGCCATTACCGATTGAATTGTCATATTTGAAATTCCTGCCTGAAGGACAAACGCCAGTTGAGATCGAGTCAATAGCTTGCGTCATCGCGCCTCATCAGAAGCTGCACCGCGAATACACAATTGATCTTTCCGGTATAAATCTGGAAAATGAACCTGAAAAAGAGCATCGCTTTGCGATTGCAATAACCGTCGAAGGGACGCCGATAGAATTGTTCGTTCCATATAATGAGTACGCCAATGAGGAAATTTCTCTGGCCTGGCTGCCGGATTACGCGATCATATCTCCATTTATAGATAATGATATTAATTCACTGTCACAGCCATTCGATTGGCAGTTATTAATTACTAAGCCGTATCAGTCAGAACTGAGGGCTCAGCTTTCGATTGATAATCCCGATGATATCATTGTTGGAAGTTATGAGAAGAATATCGTGATCTCCGCAGGCGTCACTTCTCAATTGATTGATATTCATCTGACAGCTGGCAGATCTATCGGCAATGGAGAGAGAAAAATAGGCGCCCGGTTAGTATCAAATGGCAATACGATTTCATCGACTTCAGCCGATGCCCGCATCATCCGTTTTGATGTGTCGCCTGTCCGCGATATTGCGTTTGTGCCGGATAGGACGGGACAGCTGGAAGATTTTCTGCGCATGGTCAACGTTTCCGGATTTGCCTTTACGCCGCATAGTATTTCAAGGGCAACCCTGGAAGCATACGATATGCTTATCATTGGAACCGACGCCGATGAGGAATATATAAACGCGTTGCGCAAATCGAGCGGGAGACTGCGGAGATTCGCACGGGATGGCGGCGAGATTTTAATTTTGGGACAATCATTCGGGTGGCCTCATGATATTTTTGATTTTATGATATGTACTTCGGAGAACGTCGGCTCAGTACCGTTAGTGATAAAAAACAAAGACCATAAACTCTTAAATGGGCCGTATGCTATTGGAGGAAACCGGCTGGCGGAAACGGCCCCTGAAATGAGCCGCTCCTGGTCGGCTATATTAGGCGCCGGTGATGAGATCATCGCCGCCGGGGAACTCGGAAGTTATTTACAGGTTACTAAAATTGGTGAAGGCCATGTCATCTTTTGCGGCTTGCCGCTATTGGATATGGTTTCAAAACTGGACGTGGATGCAATTCATTTACTGGCTAACATATTGAATTTTGGACATGGACGCTGACAAAAGCGGATTATTCGCACATTTATTACCCCTGGTCAAAAAAAATACTCGATACATAGTGATTGGAGGGGTAGCGGCTATTTTTGCCAATGGCCTGATGCTGATAAATCCTTATCTGATCAAGCTGGCTTTTGAAGCCATCGAATCGAAGCAGGCGATGGATGTTATATTCAGGTTATGCATGTACATGGCTGGTTTGTCCGTTGCCGCGGGGTTGTTTCGCTTTGCCATGAGGCGGACAATAATCTGGGCATCACGAAAGATTGAATACGATTTGCGGAACGTGATGTTCGCCAAATGGCTCGATCTTGACGCCTCATATTATAACCGAAAGCGAACGGGCGATTTGATGGCTCATGCCACCAATGATATCGAGGCGGTTCGAATGATGACGGGACCGGGAATAATGCATATTCTCAATACCATTATTTCGGTCGTGATTGCGGTCGCGTTTATGGTTACGCTTTCGGTCAAACTTACTTTATTTACCGTATTGCCACTTCTTCTCCTGGCGCTGGCGTATAATCGGCTGGGGCAATTGGTTCATAAAAAGTATTTGATAATACAGAATCACTTCGCTTTCATGACGGCGCAGGTTCAGGAAAACCTGGCTGGCGTGCGAGTGATTAAAGCGTACGGCCGGGAAAAATCAGAAATCGATCGCATGGCCGCAACATCACGCAAATATGCCGATATGAACCTCGACATGATGAAGATTTACGGATTTTTCCGTCCCCTTCTGTTTGCCATCGCAGGCGGCGTCTCCCTTTTGGTTTTATACGTTGGAGGACGGGAAGTCGGCGCCGGAGTATTTTCACTGGGGACACTGGTCGCTTTTTTGGGATATCTTGTTTGGCTCGTCTGGCCGATGATGGCTCTGGGGTGGGTCATATCGCTTTACCAGCGAGGTACGGCTTCGCTTGAACGCATTAATAAAATTCTTAACGCCGAACCGATGGTTTCTGATAGCGGGAAAACGGGGAAAAAACATCGCGAGATAAAAGGCAAGATTGAATTTAGAAATTTATCATTTGCTTATCCCTCAATCGAAGATAAAAACCCTGAAAATATTTTGCACGATATAAATGTGACAATCGATGCCGGCACCAGGCTGGGGATAACCGGTCCGACCGGTTCGGGGAAGACTACGATGGTGTCTCTAATTCCGCGATTATATCCGGTATCGAAAGGACAGCTTCTCATTGACGGCATTGATTGTACCCAACTTTCCATTGGAGCACTGCGCAATTCGATTGGATTCGTCCCACAGGAAACATTTCTGTTTTCCGATACTTTGGAGGCGAATATATCGTTTAGCCGCGATTCGTTTGAACAACAAAAAATAACCGACACTGCTCGATTGGCGGCTTTGGATGAGGATGTCGAATCATTTCCCGAAAAATACGAGACGATGCTGGGCGAGCGGGGAATCACTCTTTCGGGCGGGCAAAAACAACGGACGGCGCTGGCGCGGGCAATATTAAAATCGCCGTCGATAATCATTCTTGATGACGCCACCAGTTCGGTCGATACCGAGACGGAGCAGCAGATATTTGAAAACCTCGACCGAGTTCTTCCCGGACGAACTTCGATTATAATTTCCCATCGCGTTTCCAGCCTGATGAAATGCGATAAAATTATTTATCTCGAAGACGGCCGGATCGTGGAAGAAGGCGATCATTTTAAATTGATAAGCCAAAACGGCGCCTACGCCGCATTGTATCGACGCCAGTTGATGGAAGCAAGCCTGGAGAAAATGTAAAATGGCGTCCAATGCGAAAACGTATCACGATGAAGAAGTGCTGGGGAAAGCGTACGATGCCAAATTGATGCGCAGGTTACTGACCTACCTGCGGCCGTACAAAATGAAAGTTTTCTGGTCGGTATCGCTTTTGTTTGTTGTCACCGGATTGCAGCTGGCGGGACCGATTATAATCCAGATCGCTATTGATAAATACATTGCCGTTGGCGATAACGCTGGTCTGGCCCGAATTTCTCTCTTATACTTAGGCGTTTTAATCGCACTGTTTGTTACAGGCTATATTCAATTCTACTCGATGCAGGTTATTGGCCAGTCGGTCATGTACGATATTCGGATGCAGACTTTCAAGTACCTGCAAAAGATGCATCTGGCTTTTTTTGATAAGAACCCGGTCGGACGGCTGGTCACCCGGGTGACCAATGACATTAATGTTCTCAATGAATTGTTCTCTTCGGGAGTGGTCGCGGTTGTCGGCGATATATTGACACTGGTAGGAATCATTATCGCCATGCTCTATTATAGCTGGCAATTGACGCTGATCACGTTTTTGGTTTTGCCGTTTATGATTATCGCGACAGCGTTTTTCCGCAATAAAGTCAGGGCAATTTATCGGGATATCCGAATCAGGCTGGCGCGGATAAACGCTTTCCTCCAGGAGCATTTGACCGGAATGTCGATTGTCCAATTATTTGGACAGGAAAAACGAATCTTTTTTAAATTTGATAAAATCAATGAGAAGTTGCAGAAGCAGCATTTCAGGTCAATCTATTGTTATGCCGTATTTTTCCCGACGGTTGAAATTATTGAAACGGTCGCGATTGTTCTGCTCATTTATTTTGGCGGTGCGCGCATAAACGTTAATCTTTTGACATTCGGGGAGTTGGTTGCGTTTATTCAATTGGTCGAAAGATTTTTCCGGCCGCTGAGGGATTTGTCGGAAAAATATAATATTTTGCAGTCGTCGATGGCCTCGTCGGAACGGATATTCCGGATGATTGATAAACAACCGGAAGTAGTCGCCCCGGAACGTCCGAAGATTATTGAAAATTTCAAGGGTGAAATCGTTTTTGATAATGTCTCGTTCGCGTACAACGAACCGGAATATATTCTCAACAATGTTTCTTTCACCGTCAAGCCGGGCGAGAAAATCGCGATTGTCGGTTCCACTGGCGCCGGTAAGACTTCTATTATTTCTTTGCTGTTGCGGTTTTATGATTGCCAGAAAGGTGATGTCAAACTCGACGGCGTATCGTTGAGAAGCATGGATCCGGAATATGTCAGGTCGCACATGGCATTGGTGCTTCAGGACGTCTTTATCTTTTCCGGTGATTTTTCTCGTAATATTGATTTGTATAACGATGATATTCAGCCCGAACGGATATCGGATGCCGCTCGAAAAGTCGGCATCGCTGATTTTATCGAACGCCAGCCCGATAAGTTTGCCACGCCTGTTCATGAGAGGGGCGCCATGTTATCAACCGGCCAGAAACAGCTATTGTCTTTCGCGCGGGCGTTGGCATATGATCCGAAAATTCTGATTCTCGACGAAGCGACCAGTTCGGTCGATACCGAAACCGAGGAATTGATCCAGAAGGCTTTGGAACAATTGATGCGGGACCGGACGTCAATTGTTATCGCTCACCGTTTATCAACGATTGAAAAAGCTGACCGGATTTTGGTCATGCACAAGGGGCAGCTCCGGGAAATGGGAACGCATCGGGAACTGCTGAAACAAAAAGGAATTTATTATACGTTGCACCAAACGCAATTCAAATTTGCCAGCGGAGTCAAAACCGATGCCTGATTTTCGCAAAGAATTGAAATTCGCCAAAGAGACAGCCGTTGCCGCCGGAGCAATCCTGATGAAAGGATTAAAATCTAAACGGCTCGTGCATTATAAAGGCCGGGTTGATCTGGTAACTCAATTCGATTTGAAGACGGAAAAATATATAGTGGGGAAAATCAATAGAGCTTTCCCCCGTCATGCGATCCTCGCCGAAGAAGGGGGTGGCAAAGAATATCAGTCCGATTATAAATGGATTATTGATCCTCTCGACGGGACGACTAATTTCGCGCACGGTTATCCTGCCTTTTGTGTTTCGATTGGTCTTGAAGTTGAAGACGAGATGATGCTCGGAGCGATTTATAATCCGGTGCTCGATGAATTGTTTTATGCATCAAAAGGCAACGGTGCGTTTCTGAATAGAAAGCGGATACATGTTTCGGAAGAGCGAAAGCTAGCGCATTCGCTTTTGGCAACCGGGTTTCCTTATGATATCGCCGATACTTATATAGATAATCTCGATAATTTTGGCCGGATGTATAAAGCATCTCGGGGAATTCGCCGGGCAGGATCAGCGGCGCTTGATTTGTGCTATCTCGCCTGCGGTCGCTTCGATGGATTCTGGGAGTTGAAGCTCCATCCCTGGGATACGGCGGCGGGAATCGTTATCGTATCCGAAGCGGGAGGACGGATTAGCGACCTTAACGGCGGCAAATATTCGATCTACGACAACAGCATTCTCGCCACCAACGGCAAGATTCATAAACAGATGAAGATGATTTTGGTGGGGTAAGGTGATTTGTAGGATAGATAAATTGAGGAAACCGCATGAGTTTTGGCCTACAGATTAAGCCCGATCAAACCCTCTCAATCCACCCGGTCAGGATTCATCCATTTGAAACGGGTCAGGCCTTCGTCGCTGCCGAGCCAGAGAAAATCACCGTCGGGGACAATCGTAGTTATATTATTCGACAACAATCCGTCATCGATATCAAAATGATTATGCTTCGGCGCTTTATCACGAGTCAGTAAAAGCAGGCCGTCTTGAACCGCGATAGCGAAATATTTATCATTGGCAACGGCGGCATAGGCTCCGAGTGCGAAGTCGATAAATGGAAGCTGTTCTGATTTTTCAGTTTTGAGGTTTATTACCGTAACGCCGGAACTTGAAGATATGATAACTTCGTTTTTGTGCGTTGAAATATGTCGTATCTCTCCCCCAAGGTTTCCCTCCGGGTCCTGAAGGCGCCCGACATCGAGCGTTCTAAAATCTATATAATAGGCGCCGTCGGTCGAACCGATAAAGAGTTTGCTGTCGGCCAATTCCAGATCGGTAATAAATAGTTGACCCATAATCGACTTGCTGACAATGACCATCGTATCGGCAGATGGCGTATAGAGCGCCAATCCCTGATAAGTTCCGATCCAAACCGAATCGGGCGCAATCGCCAAGGCGGTTACTTCGGTTTCGGGCAAGCCATTTTGTCGCGTGAGGGTAATATATTGGCCGGTGTTGCGTTTATAAATCGTCAGGCCATTTAGGCCGGCGAAATAAAGATTCTTTTTATCCCCTGCGATATCAAAAATGATTTCTGAATCGAAGCCATAAATATAGCGCGGTTCCAGCCATGTGAATCGCTCCTTTGATTTATCGTAAAGCGTTACGCCGAAACGGGTTTGAAATTCATCGGTATACCGCGTACCTTCGTTGCCGCCCATCCAGATGGAATCGCCTTCGATGTAGATGACATCGGTTCGTTTTTGAAGCAAACCGTACGGTATAAGATGCGCGGAGAAATCATCATTATCGACCAGCATCGGTCCCATACCCCAGGTCCCGGTATAGACTGTACTAAAATTATCATCCAGATAGGCCGTAATTTGATATTCCCGAAAATTATCGTCGGAAATATAACCGTTTGGAGACATTTGATACCCCGGCGGCATTAGAAAATACGGCAGTGGCGTCCTGGGTCGGGAATCGATGAATAAATCTTCCGGGAAATTGGATTCAACAAACCAATTTTTGGCGACGATATCATAAGTAAAAACACCATTATTCGTTTGAACCGTGATGACTTGGCCGTCGGGTGTCACCGCCAGACGATGAATATAAGGGTCAGATACACCATCCGAGACGGTTATCGGCGGATACCATCTGTGCTCAAAACGGCTGTAGCGCAGGATGCCTTCGCTGGTTCCGAAATAAACGAAGTCATACCCCAAAGCGATCGAAGTAATAAATGAAAAATTCGTCCAGGAGATTGATTGGTCTTTGAGTATATCGGCTCTTATTACACTGGAAAGGATTATGAAGATAAATATAATACGAGCTGCGCGGCATCGCATCAACGGATACCTTTCCAGTGATTCAAAATATTGGCAACGGTCGAAGCCATGGTAATATATCCAACCGACAGGGAATTTTCATCGGCAATAAATGCCGGATGATGCCAGGGCTTATCGGCTCCAATTTTCTTATTTTTTACACCCAGCCTGAACATGGATCCGGGTATTTTTTCAAGGTAACAGGCAAAATCCTCGCCTCCCAATACCTGCGGTACTTGAATAACCCTTCCTTTTGGATATACGGCTTTAAATGAGTAGGAAACCAAATTATTAATTGTCTTGTTGGAAACAAAAAGAGGAAACTCGCCCACAGGAATAAATTGAGCCTTTGCCCCGAATCCGCGAGCAATATTAACGGCCGTACGCTTAATCAACGGCAACAACCTTTTTGCGTACTTCCGACTCAAGGATCTTGCCGTACCTTCAAGAAGAACTTCGCCGGCAATGACATTGCGAACCGTTCCGCCCTTAATCGTTCCAAATGTCACGGCTACCGGTTCAATCGGATCAACCATTCGCGATACGACTTGTTGGATTCCAGAGATAATCTCGGCCGCCGCGGTAATGGCGTCAATAGATTGATGCGGCAATGCCGCATGGCCGGTTCTGCCCTGGACTCGGATATTAAAATCAAAAGTCGCCGCCATCGTAACGCCGTCGCGAAGCCCAATCGAACCGACCGGAATGGTTGGATCGGTATGAAGGGCAAGAATAGCGTCAACCTTCGGATTTTTTAATACTCCCGCCCGTATTATAGAATAAGCCCCTCCGGGAGGGACTTCCTCGGCTGGCTGGCAGATAAATTTTATTTTTCCTCGAAGAGCTTTTTTGTGCTTAGCCAGCAGACGCGCGGTTCCAATAAGAACGGCCGCATGAATATCATGACCGCAGGCATGACTAATACCTTCTCTTAATGACATATAAGGCAAACCCGTCTCTTCCATGATGGGCAGGGCGTCAATGTCGGCTCGGACCGCAACCGTCGGTCCTTTTTTCCCGGTATCCAACTCCGCCCATAAACCGGTTGGCGCATAACCATCAACAATTTTCAATTTCAGTTTTTGTAATTCGGATTTCAGCCGGGCGGTAGTATTAAACTCTTGATTTCCGATTTCAGGATTTTGATGCAGCCATCGCCTGAGTTTTATAATTGAATCGGCGATTTTCAGACCATCCCGTTGAAAATCGGAAAATAATTTTGGAAGATTTTCCATAAGCTTATTCCATGTTAAAAATTATGGTTTCTTTTTCTTTTCCCCGCTAATCTATGTGCCGCTCTTAAGGGTTCCGGCATTCGATACCGGCTTACACACCGTGCGACAATTTCCCTGGCCCCGTTTATATCGCAAAGATGACCGGGCGAAATAAAAATCGGGTTGAATTCTTCGCGGCTTCGGTAAACGATTCCAACCGGAACGTTATCATATAATAAATCCGAATAGCTTCCCCGCCTTATGCCCGGATCGTGAAAAACTCCGACCAGTTTTTTTCGAGCGCATCCGATCGAAGGAATACCGGTAATCAATCCCATATGGCTGGCCAGTCCAAATTTCCTGGGATGGGCAATACCGTGCCCTGAATATATAATCAAATCAGGGCTGGTTTCTAATTCTCTAAAGGCTTTCAAAACCACAGAACCCTCCCGAAAGGCCTGCAGGCCGGGAACATAAGGAAAACTTGCCATGGCAGAGCCAGTTTTTTGCTCAATCAATCTTAGTCTAGGATATGAAAAAACACAGACTCCTGCAATTAATAAATTGGACTTCTGATCGAAGGCGATATCAATGCCGCCTATTTTCTCGACGACTTTATCCAATTGGCGGATCTGAATCTGCCTCCGAAGCTTATTTTGAATTACTATTGCCTCAGGTTGATCTACATCCCAAGCGTGCAGTTCCTGAAAATCCATAGCTTTCCCCTTACTTATGAGAACCGCTTTCCCCAATACTTCTATTGAATTTCAAGGCATAATAAAAATCGATATGCGAAAAAATCCCCCAAAAACCATTTTCCCATTATCAGTTTCTATTTGAAATAGCGATTCCCCCCCATTAATTCATTTAATATCCCCGTTTTCCCATTTTTTCCGTCAATCGTTAAACAAATCGTCAAAGTTTCTTTTTCTGGATTCTTTGTCGTTCATCCGCTCCAGTTTCTTCGCCCCGACGACACGGGCCGCGAAATAATCACAGAAGTTTGCTTTGTCCTTAATTTTCACTGTCTCATCTATTCTTTCCCGGCAATGGCGGGCGGAGTGGGGATCATAAAATTGGCAGCCCCGGCAACATCTTAAATCTGCAAGGCAAGAGGGACAACTGTCATTGCGAAAAGGCTTTCCCTTCACTAAAGTCAATTTGCCGCAATTCCAACAAGTCAAACCCATTTGGGTCTCCTTAATAATATAAGATATTCATTTTACAAAAAATGTCAACCAATTCTCACCCATGCCAGAGATTATTTATCCATGATAATATCTAATTTGACAATCGCCTAAAAAAAGACGTACCATAATGCAAACAGGGGAGAATGATGAATATTGATAAAGCGATATTCAAGACATATGATATTCGGGGGATAGTCCCCGATCAATTGACATCCGATATAGCGTATGCCATTGGAAATGGCCTGGCGGGATATTTGAAGCCGACATCGATCGCGATCGGCCGCGATATGCGAATGTCTTCAGATGAGTTATTCCAGGGATTGAGCGATGGTATTCTCGATCGCGGTGTCGATGTCGTTGATCTGGGCATGATTTCAACCGATGCCTTGTATTTTGCGGTTGGAAAGTACGGCTATGACGGCGGTATCATGATTACCGCTTCGCATAACCCATCCAATTATAACGGTTTTAAGATGTGTCGGAAAAACGCGGTTCCGTTATCCGGAGCCGATGGCTATGATTATATCGCTGATGCAATAAAAAACGATAAAATAGAAAAAACGCCCCAACGAGGTTCTATAGTACGGAAGGATATAATCGAAGCCTTTACCGCACATGCTCTTTCGTTTATAGATCCGACGGTAATCAAACCATATAATATCGTCATCGATGCCGGCAACGGAATGGGCGGAATCGCCCTGCCTCCAGTTTTTGACCGTTTGCCGTGCAAAATTACACCGTTGTTTTATGAACCCGACGGCACTTTTCCCAATCATCCACCCAATCCCATTGAAGCGGAGAATTTAATCTCATTACAGCGGAAAATGGCTGAGGTCAAATCCGATTTGGGCGCGGCTTTTGACGGCGACGCCGATCGCATGTTTCTTCTAATGAAAGACGGTACTGCTCTGGGAGGCGACATGGTCACAGCTCTGGTGGCCGATAATATTCTCATGCGCCAACCGGGTGAGACAATATTATATAATTTAATTTGCAGCCGCGCGGTTCCCGAACTCATTAAGCGCAAAGGCGGAATACCGGTCCGGACTCGCGTCGGGCATGCCATTATTAAACCGCTAATGAAAAAGCATAATGCCATCTTCGGCGGGGAACATTCAGGCCATTTTTACTTCAGGGATAACTGGTTCGCTGATTCGGGGCTTATTGCTCTTCTGGTTTGTCTGGAACTTTTGTCAAAATCAGGCCGGGAACTGGGCGATATTCTCAATGAAATTGATCCCTACATCCGTTCTGGAGAAATCAACAGCCGGGTTGAATCGGCGCAGAATAAAATGGATCAATTAGCCGATATATATAAGGATGGCGAAATCGATAATATTGACGGATTGACCGTACAATATACAGATTGGTGGTTTAATTTGAGACCATCTAATACCGAACCGCTTCTACGCCTGAATGTGGAGGCTAACAATAAGCAACTGCTTGAGCACAAGGTCGGCCGTTTGCTTGAGATTATTAGAAACTAATATGAATGATTCTTTGATGATTTTGGTTGTTGATGATGATCCCCTGCTTCTGGATCTGATGATTGAGACGCTGGATACCATCGGCTATAGAGCCGACGGCGTTTTGGGCGGCAAAGAAGCCCTTGAGTATTTGGAAGACAGCGACGTTCAGCTCCTTATAACTGATATTAAGATGCCGGGGATGGATGGAATTGAGCTTTCTCAGCAAGTCAAAAAATTATATCCCAGGCTTCCTGTTATTTTTATCAGCGCCGCTTTCTCTCCGGAGGTATTACAAAGAATCGAAGGCGATCCGTTTCTCGCCAAGCCGTTTCGAATTAGTCAGATCGAGGCTTTGATAGAAAATTCTTTGAAACCGGAATCTGAAGTCATGTCGACCAAACCGGTAGATTCTATTCTGGTCGTGGATGATGATGATGGATTCAGAATTATGCTGATGGAGAACCTAAAAATATCCGGATATAATGTATGCGGCGCGGCCGACGCGACAAAAGCCCTGGAACGGCTCAAACAGGGCGGCATCAATTCGGTGATTACTGATTTTAAGATGCCGGGAATGGATGGAATATCTCTTTCCCGATATATCCGCCAGCAATGGCCCGAAATGCCCATTATTCTCATCACGGCTTACATTAACATAGATGAAGATCCCGATATTCGGTTTAACGATGCCGACGGATATTTGATGAAACCGTTTAAGATTGACAGTATTACCGGATTACTGGAAATGATAAAACGGGAAAAAACAAAATCAAGATAACTGGAATTCAATCGGCGTTAAACGGTTCGCAATTCTCACAATTTGGGAACTTCCATCCCATATTTATTCCATTCTTCTCGGGCCGGCCCGTAAATTCCGGCCACCGGTAATCCCGCCAACCGCATCAAGATCGTCATCTGGCCCCGGTGATGGATTTCATGCTTGATAAGAATCCAGAGAGTTATTCCACGCTGCCATTTTTCGCCGTACATCTCATCTTCGATGAACATATCCTCATCTTTCCACTTCTTGACGGCATCCATTAGGCAGGATGCATGTTTGCGATATGCCCCGACTATCTCGGCGGCATCGGCCGGGATCGGGTCTTTTTCAGTGGGACCCCCGGCATTTATTCCAAGTTTCTCGAGCATTTCCGGAATTGTGGTTATTATATGCCAGGCTACCCGGCCGATATTGCGAATATCAGAATGCTCCGGTTTTTTGAGAGATTCGTCCTTCAAAAGCTCCAACAATTTTATCGTGGAATTCATTTCCGCTTCCCATGACTGCACAAAATGTCCGACGCTTAAAAACATATATCTTCCTTAAATGAGATTTGATTATTTTCACTTATAAACATCGTACGCTCAAATTATCCCTTTCAATTGAATGTCCCAAGATATCAATTTTCTAAATATCCGAAATTACTTACTCCAAATATCCTGTTTTATCTGTCCGGTTTTACTATATTATTGATTATGAATCAAACTGAGCTTACAAAGAGTATTAAAATTAAATCGTCTCAACTCGGCTTTGACGCAGTCGGCATAACTTCCCCGGGAAAGATGGGTGATGCAATAAAACGGTTAAACAAATGGCTTGAACAGGGCATGCACGGCACAATGGCTTTTATGGCCAATTCGGCCGAGAAACGAATCCACCCTTGTAATATCATGTCTGAAGTCAAATCAATAATAGTCCTGGCGCATAATTATTATCAGGTTAACAGGTCCAAATCAAAGTACTATAGAATTTCAAAATATGCTCATGGAAAAGATTATCATGACGTTTTGCGCCGAAAAGCCAAATTACTTTTGGAATATATTACTGAATTGATACCATGCGCAAGTGGGCAAATCTGTGTCGACAGCGCACCGATATTTGAAAAGGCGTATGCTCAAAAAGCAGGTCTTGGATGGATTGGGAAAAATGGGATTCTAATTTTGCCGAGATTGGGAAGCTATTTCTTTTTGTGCGAGCTGCTGATTGATATTGAACTTGATTATGACAAACCCGAAACCGATCATTGCGGCCGCTGCCGATTATGCCTCGACGCCTGCCCCACCGGGGCCATCCCCGAACCTTATGTAGTCAACGCCTCAGAATGTGTTTCGTATTTGACGATTGAACATAAAGGCGAGATGCCCATGAAAATGAAAAGTAAATACAATAAATGGATTTTCGGATGCGATGATTGTCAGGATGTTTGCCCCTTTAACCGATTCGCAAAATCAAATTCGCACCCTGATTTCCAGCCTTCCAATGAAATGGCTAAAATGAGCAATGATGACTGGAAAAATCTAACCGAAGTAAAATTCAACCAAATATTCGAAGGCTCGACAATAAAACGAACCGGTTATGAAAAATTCATGCGCAATATCCGCTTTCTCGATGATTAGTACTTATTCCAAATCAATAATCACAAAATAGTCTCGATTCATTTTTTCAATTTTATACTTATTGCACTTCAATCGGGACAAAATCATCTCGAGTTGCCGGTACGTATACATATACAGGTCGCATCGTTTTTTATAGCGGATCCTTCTTTGCCATGCTAAGATTCCTTCGGCCCGAGGAAAACTCATCAAAATTTTCCGATGCGTCATTGAAACAATTTTCGAAATAAACTTATCGGGATTTTCTATATAATCAAAAAAACCCATGGCTATCGCATAATCGAAATTTTGGGAGAAATCATACAAAATAAAATCTCCGATTATGAACTCGCACTTATCGCTCACCTTCGCACGAACGGCTTTTTGATTACCCATTTCGATCATAACCGGCGCAAAATCAATACCCGTCACGCGCATTCCCATTGAAGCCAGAGCTACATCGTAATGGCCCGGTCCGCACCCGATATCAAGAACGGTTTTGCCTTCGTTTCCAGAGCATACTTCCAAAGTTTTTTCAAAACGAAGGCGCATACTTTTCCGGAATAACCGATTGATAAATTTTTTCAACAGCCCGACATCATCGCCGTAAATAGCATCAAAATCGGCGGCATAACTGTTAAAAAAATATGAGGTCTTATCCGGTGTCATTGAATGACCTCTCTTTTTATATATTCATTCATCGTAATCCACGAATGTCGATCAAGCAAGCTGTTTATTTTGTTTTCCATTCCTCTCAGATTAACATAACTTTTAAACCGGCGATAAAAATTCATTGGCAATCGAGGCTGCTCGGGATCTATGTCGCGTGGATGAATATAAAATATGACCGGCCAATTATCCAATAATACGTTCCCTGCCATTTTATTTATTAACCTTTCGGGAAATAATCTCAAATACCCGCCACCAAAAAAACACATCCTCCGGCCCCAAATTTTGGAGACGGATATCGGGAATTCAATTAATTTTCCAGACGGAGTTTCAATTAAATGCGGAGCCTTATTGGCCGTTTTTATTCCTCCATGACCCCGACGAGCGGGGAATACAGATGAATCGTACTCATATCCGCAGCGGATCAACACATCAAAAAACCAGGGGCATTTTTCCGTTATTGAAAATCCGGCCGAACGGTAGCCAAGCACTTCCTGTCCCGAAATATCCTCAATTATTTTTTTCGATTTGACGGCATCATCGGAAAATTCTTTCTCGGACATTTCAAACACAAGTTTATGGCCATATCCATGAGAAGCGATTTCATGACCTCGGGAAACGCTTTCAGTAACAAGATGTGGATATTTTTCGGCGATCCACCCCAGGAAAAAACAGGTCGCTTTAATATTCTTTTCAGAGAAGATATTGAGAAGACGATAATAGTTTTTTTCTACGCGTGAAGGCAACTTATCCCATTCGGTGAATGGAGGTGCGGATGGAATATCAAGAATATGAAACCAATCCTCAATATCTATGGTAAAAATGCAATTCATATTTTCCTTAACTGAAAGGAATGATACATTCCCCGTTTAACACTGTCAAGGGCGGGAAAATATCATAAGCGTCACGATATTTATTATTTGGTTTTTGTCGTAGATTTTGGTATGATTTTATCGTTAACTATCACTATACCGGAGGATATGTTATGAGACTTTATCTCGTTCAACATGCTCTGGCCAAACCAAAAGATGAAGACCCTGATCGCACATTATCTGAAGAAGGCCTTTCTGAATTATCAAAAATCATGACGTTTTTGGACCATAATACGAGATTGAATATTAGCGCTATTTTTCACAGCGGCAAAACTCGCGCGCTGCAGACTGCCGAAATATTCCATGCCCAGTTAAGACCTCAGCCCAAATTGATGGAGAGTCACGGCCTGGGCCCCATGGATTCTCCCGAAATCTGGAAGGAAAAGGCCAACAATCTTGATGACGATGCCATGATTGTCGGGCATCTCCCCCACCTGAGCAGATTAATTTCACTGTTAATATGCGGGGTTCCCGATATTCCTATTATTTGTTTTTATAATTCCGGAATTATCTGTCTTAATCGGGATAATGGAAGCAACTGGCAATTCGATTGGGCCGTGATTCCCGAAATATTAAAATAGCATCATTTCGCAAAGCGGTGTTTTGTCAGCAGACAAATCCTGACCAGCATCAACATCACCGGAACTTCGATTAATACGCCAACGACGGTCGCCAGCGATGCTCCCGATGATAATCCAAACAGCATCGTCGCGGTTGCGATGGCTACTTCAAAATGATTGGAAGCCCCGATCATGGCCGTCGGAGCGGCGTTCTCATAACTCAATCTCAGAAATTTGGATAAACCATATCCCAGAGCGAAAATAAATACTGTCTGAATAAATAACGGTACCGCGATCCATAAAATCGTCAAGGGTGCGGAGACGATCATTTCACCCTTAAAAGAGAATAAAAGAATAAGAGTAACCAAAAGCGCGATTATCGTGATCGGCGTTAATACCGGAAGAAATTTCTCCTTGAAATAATTTGCACCTTTAAGCCTAAGAATAATTTTGCGCGAAAAGAAACCGGCTGCAAGGGGTAACGCGACATAAATTCCTATGGAAAGTAAAAGAGCCTGCCATGGAACCGGTAGCCGTCCTACGCCCAGCAAAAATCCTCCCAGGGGGCCGAATAAAAACAGCATTGTCAGAGAATTTATAGCCACCATCACCAAAGTATGCCCATCGTTGCCGCGAGCCAGAAATCCCCAGACCAAAACCATTGCCGTGCATGGGGCAATCCCCAGGAGAATACATCCCGCCAGATAGCTCCGCCATAAGGGGACTTCGAGCATCTTGATCCCATTTACCAAAACAACCCGACCCTCGCCATATATATTACCTACATCAAGATTTAATCCAAATGGCATCTTGATATAATCAACCGCATCCGGCCCGATAAATTCATGAAACAGGTAGCCCAGAAAAAGGGTAGCGATAGCAAACATCGTAAATGGTTTTATCAACCAGTTTATTACAAGGGTTAACGCCACCGGTTTGACATTTTTACTCGCTTTGAGGACTTCGGCAAAATCAATTTTTACCATGATAGGATACATCATAAAAAATAAACAGACCGCGATTGGTATAGAAACAACCGGCGCTTGATTGACATATATCGCCATCCCATCAAGATATTCGGCAATGCCGGGAGCGACTTTCCCCATCAGTATTCCTCCGGCAATACACAGGAAAACCCAGATGGTCAAATATCGCTCAAAAAAATTCAATCCTTGCGGAGTCTTAGTTATACAAGCCTGTGCAGCCATAACATATTCCTGATTAGTTTATTCCTTTTTTCCTCGGGGACATTCCCAAGGCGTATCTAAAACTCCGGCCCGATGATTTACTGTCCGGGCCATGACAAAAAACAAATCAGATAAGCGATTCAAATACTTCAACACTAAACTAGCCGACCCATCTTCCTTTAGCAAAGCCACCGTCCAGCGCTCCGCCCTCCGACAAACCGTACGGGCCAGTTGCAGATAAATCGCTTCGGTTGTTCCGGTGGGGATAATAAATTGTTTAAGCTCGGGCAGTTCGGATTCGAGTCCATCAATCCATTTTTCCAACAACTCTATATCTTTTTCCTGAATGCGATCAATCACGGTCTTTTTATCTTCGGGAGTGGCAAGATCGGCCCCGACAATAAACATAAGGTTCTGGATACTTGATAATTTTTCGTCAATATCAGGGTCAAGTTTCCCAGCTCGGGCCAGTCCAATTATGGCGTTGCATTCATCGACCGAACCGTAGGCATGCAAGCGAACATCGTCTTTACCTGCCCTCTGGCCTCCCAGAAGTCCGGTAGTCCCCTTATCTCCAGTTTTGGTATATATTTTCACTTTTTTCATCATACATCTCCTGGAATCAATAGGATATTAAATATTAAAACGTAGGCGTCGAAAACACAATTTGAAATAAATTATATTTACCCAAAAGAAAAAGCCCGATTTTGGAAATCGGCCCTTTATTAACTTGTTTTAAAAACATCCCGGTGGGGGACCGCCTTTGAAGACAGTATTTATTATATATACCGCATCGCCGACATTGACCGCTCCATCGCAATTGGCGTCGCCCGATTCCCTTGGTTCCGGAGATGGACCGCCTTTGAATATATTGTTAATGAGGTAAACCGCATCCCCAATGTTGATCACCCAATCGCCGTTCGCATCACCGAGAATAAACTGATTTTCACTGCCCGATAGCGTAACTTCGCCGTAGGCATTCTTAAGTTCAGCGTCGCCGGTAAATTTCCAACTGACCATGTACCCGAATGTGCTCGTATCGGCAATAATACCATAGGAGTCTATAAACTGCGAAGAGGAGACATCAATTTGCACAACATCACCGACAAAGTCGGGATGTGATGATATTATGCTCACGGAATAAGGCAAAACTGTTCCATTTACCTTGATTTCCACTTGTTCCACATCGGACGCCGTCAGACCCTCTCCAAAATTTCCCAAATAAACGGCGATATACTCCGGGGCGCTCTCGGCATGAACCGTATCCGGATCAATAATCGTCACTCCCGAAGGTCCTTCCGACAAAAGTTCCGTCACCGCGGTTTGCAAAGCCAGGGCAGCTGAAGCCGGTTCCATAAACGTCAAAGGAAACTCAAAGAAGATATATTTGTAATTGTTACTTAGATTTCGCCATGCGATCGGTTGCCCCTCATAATAAGAATTATGGCGCGAATCATAAGTATAAATTACTTCATAATCGCTGCCGGTCAAAGAGGCATAAGTCGGGCAGGGAATCCCGGCGCAATGCTGCCAGGGGGCTGAATGATGGACTGTCGCCAGTGAATCCCAAACCAGTTCCGGATACCCGTCGGCGACGGTGTGTGCACCGACCAGGTCGGAATAAAAGGCAGTGGCATCAAACATCGTTAATAACTGTTTGCGGGTATTTATATTAAACCTGGAACGATAAGCGTAATCCGGTTTACCGGGGGAAAACGATATTATATTTTCACCGGTATTAATATTTATATCACCCCACCTTCCAAAAATTATCACCCGACCCCCGGTGGACATGTAATCATCAATATCTTCCAGTATCCCGCCCGAAATATCCGGCCAGCCAAAATCGTCGGTGCGGGCCGCTTCTCCGCCCAAAACAATCAACTCATAATCAAGAAGATCCTCAAGACCGATATTATCGGGATAAGCAGTATAGGCCGAGTCCGATATATAATCAAAATCAAATCCGGCAAGGGCATCGCGCATGAACTGACCGGTCATAGCAGCATCGACAATGTAAGCCGAGGTATAATTCGACCTGTTCACTACCAGCATCTTCCCCGGTTCCAGAGTGGCGGCCCGGCTGACAACAGGGTCAATACCGGTTGTATCCGAAATATTACCCTCGTTATCGACTGCAACGACATGATATGAATGATACATATCACCAAGCGAAAAATTGTCATCGAGCCAATTATCGCCACTGATATGATCCGGTAAAATAACTTCGTCCCGGATTATGGCATAATGACTGAAATCCATTTCGTAATTATTGGTCCTCCAATTCAATTGAATTGAGTGATACCCGGGTTGTGCGGCAAGCTGCTGTGGCGGGCGCGGTAAAAAATATGGAGTCTGAGTTACAACATCGCTCACCAGCGAAGCCTGACTTGAATGATTAACAGAAAAGACCGTAATTTCATACTCCGCGCCTTCGACCAAGCCGGAGAGGACATACGTTGACGTATTGCCAGGAACATAGACATAACCGAAATCCGAAATCGTTGTGGAATTATAGTTTACTTTATATGATTCAATTTCAGAGGGGTTGCCCTCAACCCAATTAACCTGCAATGATTGTCCATCGCCGACATCCAGTACTGAGGTTATGGCAACCGGAAAGGGAAGTTTATCAATACTGTATCCTGTGGCAGCAACCAATTGAACCATGCGCGACATGTATTCAAAATCCATATAACTAGTGCTATCTCGAAAGGAATGATAAATCGTAGAGAATATATGTTCCGCGGCAAAAATCGCTTCATAGCCTGCCTGTAAAAAAGGATAATGGTCTGAATTTGCGCCAGCCGTTTCCAGATGTCCTCGTAAATTCGTAAGTGGCTGTCCCAAATCTTCCATCAAAAGAGCGTATCCGGTGTTATCACCATGACCGATATCTAAGTCCCAATGGTTTTCGTAATACCCAATCATATCCATATTAAGCATGCAAATTATGCTATCCCCATTTGCTTGGGCGCTATAGGCATAATCATAAGCCCCGAGAAGCCCTTCTTCTTCAGCGTCAAAAAGAGCAAAAACAATCGTCATCTCCATTTCGAGATCATATAATATCCGTGCGATTTCCAACACTCCGGCCGTCCCGGAACCATTATCATCAGCCCCCGGTGAACCCGGTACGGCATCAAAATGAGCCCCAAAGACAATCTGCCGATTGGGATAAACCGATCCGGGTTTTACCGCTACAACATTGAAACACTCACGGTAATAACCATAAACATATTCATAAAAACTCGGTATTGTCACATCAGCATATCCAAATTCAATAAATTTATCTCTAATCCAATCTCGGGAGGCCCGATTTGAAGCGGTTCCGGCGACTCGGTTATAAGATTGAAGCTGGTTTACAAAAGAATTGCATGAATCTTCTTCAACCAGACTAATGAGTGAATCCAGGCCAATTTCCTGTAACACAAATGATGGATTGTAGGCGCGGGGAGGTTTGAAAAATATTTTCAAGCCTTTATTGTTAATCGGGTGCATATTTTTTCTATCACCGGGAGCTAAGGATTTGAAATTATCGACCCGCAAAATACGCAATCCGCCGATTTCAAAAACTACCTGAAATTTATCTGCATTTGATTTATCCAAACTGTTGTCATAAACCATGTCATCTTTAATTATTCCCGCGGCCAAAAATTGAGCTTTGAGGCCGCTCTGTAAAAGTAATACTGAAGATGATTTATTGGTCTGGACAATATATTCGTTACCGATTCTGACTAAAGGTTCAATATCCAAAGAGATTAGAAGATCAGCATCGACCTGATTTTCAAGGGTAACCTTATATATATCTCCACAAATGCCAATTGAGGCAAATCCTATAATTAGCACGGCTGCAATTATTAATGAGTTACGCATATCCAGCTCCCTAATATAAGTAGTAAAGGCGGTGAGGTATCTAATCCTTAAATATACTCTATTTATTGCGTATGTAAATAGCAAAAATGTTGCTTTGCTTTTGTCATTACTTTTTCTTTAATTCCGTAAACCTAAAAAATAATATATAGGCTAAATATGAAAAAATTCGGCTGGATAGCAGGTATTTTCGTTGCCCTGATAATCTCAATTTGCGGAGGAATGTACTTCTTCCTCAGATCAACCCTGCCTGAATATAACGGAACCATAATTATTGATGGAATTGAGGATGAAATTGAAATAATCCGCGATTCTTTCGGCATGCCTCATATTTATGCTAAAAATGACAATGATGCCGGTTTTGCCCTTGGCTATTGTACGGCTCAGGACAGGCTTTTTCAAATGGAAATGATCCGGCGCGCCGTCAAAGGAAAACTGTCTGAAGTTATTGGCCCTGAAACTGTTGAAGTCGATCGTCTATTCCGCCTGATTACTTCGGGAAAATCAATTGAGGAGAAATTCGAGTTATTGCCTAATGAAGTAAAAAATATGATGACCGCCTATGCCGATGGCGTTAATCATTTTATTAATAATCCCGACGCCAATTTCCCGATTGAGTTTTCTCTTATCGGATTTCAGCCCGAGCTCTGGGAACCAGCCGATGAATTATGCGTCATTTATTACATGGCCTGGACGCTTAATTTCTCTTTTGATATCGAATTGACTTATGAGGCGGTTAAAAATAAAGTCGGTCAGGAATTGGCAGATGAAATATTTATTGATTATCCCAAAGGCGCACCGACCATTTTGCCGGGCCAATTCAATTTAACCGGCGCCAATAGATTCCTGAAAACAATCCGAGCCGCTCGAGACCTGACGGGTATGCCGTTTCGAGGAGGAAGCAATAACTGGGTCATAGCGGGAAAGAAATCAAAGACCGGTATGCCGATTCTGGCCAATGATATGCATCTTGGCCTCGGCGCCCCTGGAATCTGGTATGAAGCTCATCTGAATACACCCAATTTGAATGTGTCCGGAGTCTGCCTGCCCGGTGTGCCGCTTATAGTCGCCGGAGCCAATGACAATATTGCCTGGGGTTTCACCAATGTTATGGCCGACGATGCCGACTATTATCTTGAAAAAATAAATCCGGCTAATGGCAGCCAGTGCGAATACGACAACCAATGGCTGGAGATATCAGGGCGTGAAGATACTATTTTCATCGCCAATGATTCTCCCGTTGTGATAAATATCCGTCACACGGGGCATGGCGTAATAATTGATGATATTATTGAGGACACCTTCTGGAAACATGCCGACACTTCTTATTCAATCGCGATGCGCTGGACTTTGGATGATTTTAATGACGAACCGACCGCTTTTTACCATCTCAATCGCGCAGCTAATATTGATGATATTGAAGCCGCGGTCAAGTTATACAAATGCCCGGGGCAGAATTGGGTATATGCCGACAGGGAGGGAAATATCGGATACTGGGCGGCGGTTGGGATCCCGATTAGAGACGGATTTGACGGCTCTCGAATACTGCGTGGCTGGAATAGCAAAAACGATTGGGCCGGATATGTCGAAACAAAAAACCAACCCCATATCAGAAATCCTGAAATCGGATGGATCGCGACAGCCAACAACAAAACCGTTAGCGACGATTACCCCTATTATATTTCACAATCATTCGCCCCTCCCGACAGGTATGTTCGCATCCAAAATCTATTAAATAGCAAAGAAAAATTGGGTATTGATGACATTAAGGCCATGCACGCCGATAATTATATGATCGCCGGTGAAAAATGGACTCCCCAGATTATTGCCGCAGTAGCCGGTAAATCGCTTAAAGAATTTGAGACTGAGGCCCTTGATAATCTGAACAACTGGAATTATCGCACTGACAAAAACAGTATTGGGTCATCTGTTTTTCACGCAATTCTGCAATTTATCGTCGAAAACATATTTCGCGAGAGAATAGGCGATGATTTATATTTCTACTATTTGTCGCATAATAATTTTGGAGTGCACAAGGCGCTGCACTCTCTTCTTGATAATCCAATCTCAAAATGGTTTGATAATCCTCAAACGGAAATCGAAGAAAACAGGGATGATGTATATCGCAGGAGTTTTTCACAGGGCGTTGAATTTCTAAAAAACAATCTGGGCGATGATATAGAACAATGGCAATGGAGCCATCTGCATTCTTTAACGTTTTATAATTCCGTCGGTCGCAATATTCCTATTTTAAAAAACTGGATGAATATCGGACCATTTCCGGTCGGAGGCAGCTCTCACACGGTCAACCCCGCCCTATATAGCCTGCTCAATCCCTGGGAACCTCTGGCGGGGGCTTCTCATCGGCATATTTTTGATTTGGGAAATACGAAAAACTCTTTACGCATAATTCCCTGCGGTATCTCGGGAAATTTCATGAGTCACCATTATGACGATCAGGTTAATCTGTGGCTGAACGTCGATTATCGGTCGTTTCAAATTGACCGGGAAGATATTGTAGAGGGTGCCGCTTACAAACTTACCTTGGTACCTCGGACAAATATAGATAGTACTAAAAATTGACATTGGCGAGCGTTTTGCTATATTTGACTATCAAAAAGAGGATATAAAAGATGAACAACAGATGCTATCTGGCTGCCCTTTTAATATTGTTTGCCTTATGTTTGAGCTCAACTACATACGGTCAGGAACAGAGCGATACAGACGAAAACATAAACGATACTTTTGCGCCATCGGAAGAAGGGTACGAACCTCATGCATTGATTGATTCAAATGCAATCGCCGCTCAATCTGAAGTGCCCTCCTCACCCCCGACTTTCTGGGATTTCATAACTTCAGGTAAATATATCACTTTTATAATTCTAATGGTAGCAGGATTGATAATCCTATTCACCAAATGGATAAATTACTGGATACGCCTCGGAGCAATGGTTGTCATTTTTATACTATTCGGGCTCGATTATTTCTTTCCCCTTCATCCCAGCCCGATGTGCGGCGTAACCAAATTGTTTATGTTCAAAATCACGATGGGCAAGTTTTTCCCGGCTTTTCTGGCAATGTTTGCGGCGATAATGATTCCCAGCTTAATCGGAAGAAAACTATTTTGCGGTTGGGTTTGCCCTCTGGGAGCGTTTCAGGAACTTATCAATAAAATACCGCATAAGTTCAAATGGAAAAATTTCAATTTCACCGCTTTCAATACGGTCCGGATATCTCTTTTAATTATGTTCTTTTTGACTTTCTTTTACGTCCGCGATCTTTTTATCGGCTTGGGGCAGCAAATCGAAATGAATCCGTTTATTGGCGTCTGGCCCGCGTTTTCCGCGCATAGCATATATGATCCGATAAACTTCTTTGAACTTTTGCACTGGTCGGTCGATACGACTTTCATTGTCCTGATGTCTATTCTTGTAATATCATCATTTATTATTTATCGCCCGTTTTGCTATTTAATTTGCCCTATCGGAGTGTTGACCTGGTTTTTGGAAAAAATATCATTGGGCAAAATCAAAATTGATTACAACGCCTGCAACGAGTGCGGTATTTGTGAAGATGAGTGCCCTTGCCCCACGATTAAGCCTATGCGGGAAAACACAAGCAAGGCTCTCCCTGATTGTACCTCCTGCGGAGAATGCATAAAGGCTTGTCCGGAAGATGCGATTCAATTTAAGTTCTTGAAATAAGAGGCGAGAATATGAATCAATTATCGGTCAACTGCGCCAGCATTTTATCTTCATAACGCTTCATGGCTCTATTAACGGAATTCACAAGCCTCTTTTTCTCAACAGGTTTTGCGATAAAATCGCTTGCCCCGTATTTAAAAGCTTCCAGGGCATATTCAAGCGAGGTAAAAGCGGTCAGTATTATTACTTCTTCCGCACGCTCTTCATCATGAATTTTCTTCAAAATATCTATGCCGGAAAATCCCGGCATTTCAATTTCGGTTATTATGACGCTAAATGCTTCACGGGATAATATCTCGGGTACTTCAAGAGCATTATGAGTCGTTTTGATCCGGTAAGAACTTCCCTCTTCAATGACTTGTTCCAATAATTTAAGCATATGTACTTCTGAGTCAATCGCCAAAATTGTTCGCTTCATATCTAATTTCATGTTCTTCGCCCTGTCCAAAAGTCTCGACTTTATAATAACTCCAAACCTATTCTAATCCCAGCTTTTTTATAAAGTCCCGGGTGTACCATTCCGCAACGGCATCATTGGAAAGCGCCATATCCAGCTGTTTGGTTTTCATTGTCAGGCGCCCTAATAAAAACAATTTTTCATCAATTTCCTTTTTATCCTGATACGATACCCCCGCATTCAAGAAATCTCCTTTTTTCTGCTGAGAGAATCCTATGTGCGACAAGATATTTTTCAGCAATTCTATTCTCCTGATTCTTCGGTCGAGAGTCGCGCCGCCGTCTTTGTATTGCATATGAATATAATTATTTCCCATCTCGTCCGTTCGCATCGCCTCTACTGTCACAAAATGATACCCCATGCGCAGACTCAGCATCATATATTCACGCCCCAAAACCGCGAAACTGAATTCAGAATAATCATTTGTAGTTTTGAGTGTCAATCCGGTTCCAAGGCCTCTGGTGAAAACTGGCAGAGGCGATTTAACCGGCCACCCTTCTGCCTTTATTCCCGCCCAGAAATTTCTCATGGGAGTCGCTTCAATATCTTTTTCAGTAATATATTTTTCTTTGACATCATCCGAAAGCCCGCGGTCAAGATAGATTATGCTTATATCGACCGGAAGATCGCTTTTGAGTTTATATCCCAGCCATTCCTTACTTTCCATCTCCTGAGATCGACGAAACATCTCTTCCATCGATTTTTGATGAGCGAAACGAGTAATATCGTGGAAGGATATGCAATTTTCAGGGAGAAAATCATCTTCAGCCGGATGCAATAGTCTTAACGGAGTAACCAAATCAAGAACCCGATCAAGGACTCGATGAATTCCTGAATCCTCAAACAAATCATATTCCGGCTTCCGAGCCTTAACGATATCCTCGTGCTTTCCCGCATATATGGTTTTTTCCGTGGCATCAACGGTAACGATATGCCCCGATTTGAGCATTTTATATTCCGGTACCCCGGATATGGTCGGAACATGATATTCGCGGGCGATGGTCGCCATGTGACTTGCCAGGCCGCCTATCCGGGACACTATCGCGCTGACTTTGCTCATGATGGTTATCAGGCCGGGAAATGGATGATGAGTAATCAAAACGGCTCCCTCGGGGACATTCGGCAAATCATTAAACGAGGAGACATGATAAACCGGCCCTGCTCCCGCCCCCGGACAAACGGTGGTCCGGCCGATTACTATTTTTTTCTTATGAGCCGTATCCAGTTGTACGGCGTCTGATTTCAATCGGATAATTTGCAAAGGTCGCGACTGGAGTAAAAACAGTTTATCTTTATTATCAATAGCCCATTCAATATCCTGCGGCATGCGGTAATGCTGTTCCAATTGTAACGCGTATTCGCGAAGTTCCTGCAAGTGCTTTTCCCCGATTGAGGGTTCCCTTTGTTCTTCTTCGGGAATTGCTTCTTCAATCGTACCCCCATCGTGAAGATTTATCAGACGAACAGGTTTTTTAGCAATGCGGGAATATAATATTTTCCCCTCGTCGCGCGATAACCGGAATTCATCGGGAGTCAGGCTGCCATTGACGAGGTATTTCCCAAGGCCGAATATGGAATTAACGATTATGGAATCATCCTTCGGATCAATCGGATCGCGAGAATACACTACTCCGCTGGCCTTGGCATCAATCATGCTGACGCACCCAACACTCATTGCCAGTTCCGCCTCGGAAAGAGAATGACTCAAAAAATAATAGATTGCCTGGGGCGTAAATTTGCTGGCCAGAATCTCGCGGTATTTGTCGATTAAATCTTCTTCCCGAACATTAAGATAGGACGCGTATTGGCCCGCGAAACTAAAGAGCGTATCTTCGCCGATGGCGCTTGAGCGCATTGATATCATCCCATGTGACGTCCGCATAATTAGTTCACGGTAGCTCTGTAGAATACTGCTCACCAAATCAAGCGGAATCGGACTGGCGTTAATCATCTCTCGGATTTCGCCGCCTATGCGAACGAGATCATCATAACTCTTGATATCAAGAGAATCGATGCGGCGGCTAATGCGGGCCTGGAGATCGTTGGCGTCAACGAAATGCTGATAGGCGCGAGCGGTAATCGCAAATCCTTCCGGGACCGGCATATTCAATCTGGATTTCATTTCACCCAATTGGGCATTTTTGCTTCCGACGCTGTAAGCTCTATTGCGATTCAGGCGATCAAATGAAACCGTCAGAGAATCTTTTTTAATAGTCTGTTGGCCGGGAAGAACGGTTTCCAATACCGAGTCGATTTCATTGAACCGCACGCGGAGGGATTCATATTCCGGTCCCCCCAACGCTACCATTTTATTAATTATCTGGATAATCCCGTTGCGAATTTCGGTCAGGCATTCTCGAATATAATGGATATCAAACAGATATTCGCCCTGAGATTTTTCCTCCATATCTCCCATAATTCCCAGAACATTGTTATTCTGTTCCAGCAACCCGAGGAAAAGAGCGAAATTTTTCTGAATTGTCTGTAAATCAGAATTTGAATTTTCGCCGCTATCGAACTTATAGTTTTCAGTCTTATCCATTGTACCTATTAAATATATCGCCTCTTCATGCCGCCGTGTTAACAAAAACATAGCCTACTGCGGATTCAAAATCAAGGCTCTGACAGGCCGATTATAAATTGCAAAGACTGAGGCAATGTATTAATTTGGGTAATCACAACTCGGCTGAAGGACAAATTATTATGAAACGTCGCGATTTTATTAAGAAAACCACACAAGCCGCAGCATTGGCGGCAGTCACCGGAACGACCGGATGGTTGTTTCACAACAGGAAAGTTTCTCCTGATGTAAAACTAAGTATTTCCAATATTGATTACCGAATTGACGATAATGCCGAACTGCCCAAAATCGTATTGGCTCGAAATGAAAACCACATTCAGGCCTTGCGTGCCGCGCTTGATAGTATCGGAGGGATAAAAAGATTTATACTGCCGGGCGACCGAGTAGTAATCAAACCGAATGTCGGATGGGATCGCGCCCCCGAACAGGCCGCCAATACAAATCCTCTATTGGTCGGAGAAATGGTCAGGCAATGCCTCACGGTCGGAGCTTCGCAAGTAATTGTCACTGATGTAACCTGCAATCACGCTCCCCGCTGTTTTATCCGTTCCGGAATCCGAGAGGCGAGCGAAAGAGCTGGAGGCGTTGTCATGCTTCCGCGCGAAGAAGATTATATCCGGACCGACATGGGAGGAAAACTCCTTACCGTCTGGCCGATTCTCAAACATTTTATCGAGACTGACAAATTGATCAATATGCCGATTGTCAAACACCATTCGCTATCATCCTGTACGATTGGAATGAAAAATCTCTATGGTATTCTCGGAGGACGGCGCAATCAATTACATCAGGAGATTGACCAATCGATTGTCGATCTGGCCGCATACTGCAGACCGACTCTGACCGTTGTCGATGCCACGCGCGTTTTGATGCGAGGCGGTCCGACCGGAGGATCGCTCGATGATGTATCGCTTCAGCATTCGGTCATCTGCGCCACCGATACTGTTGCGGCCGATGCCCGTGGCGTAGAATTTCTGGGTATTGAACCTGATAAAATCGGCCATATCATTCTGGCAGAAAAAAGCGGACTGGGCACGATTGATTATCTCAGTGCCGGATATAAAGAGATTGCCGCATGAATATAAAAACCATAAGAAATATCAGGCGCGTATCGCAAGTTTTGTTTTTTTCAATATTTTTCTGGCTGATTCTCAAAACCAATTTCGAAGTAAATTTTTCGGGTGAAGGCGATATCACTCTCCCCTATCCCGTATCGTTATTTCTTGAATTTGACCCGTTGACGGCATTGGGAACACTTCTCGCCACCGGAACAATATACAAGGGTCTTCTCTGGTCGCTGGTTATTCTAATTCCAACGATATTTCTGGGACGATTCTTTTGCGGATGGATGTGCCCGCTGGGAACTCTCAATCACTGGATATCCGAAATCCCTTCGGAACGTTTGAAGCGCAAGGGCAAAAGTAAAATCAATTCCAACCGTTACAAAAAATATCAGCGCATCAAGTATTATATCTTTTTGATATTTATTGCCGGATCGCTGGTTGGGACTCTGCAAATCGGACTTTTGGATCCCTTGCCATTTCTGGCCCGTTCGATCGGGACGGTTGTACTGCCTACTCTGCATACTGCTTCGCTTGCTACCGTAGCATGGATAAAATCAATCGGCTGGCCTCCGCTGGGCGACGCCGCTCAGTATCTATATAATATCGTAGCGGCCTTATTATTGCCTTTCAGGCAAATGCACTTCCACACAATTTTTTCGCTGGGCTTGTTTTTTGTTCTTGTGCTTGGACTCAATCGCGTTTTTACCCGTTTCTGGTGTCGTGGTATCTGTCCGCTTGGGGCGATGCTCGGATTTTTTTCTCGTTATGCTATCTTTGGACTTAAGAAAGACGAATCGACCTGCGATAAATGCAATCTCTGTCTGGAGCATTGTCAGGGCGCAGACAATCCCGAAATCGGATCCAAATGGCGCCAGGCCGAATGCCATCTCTGTCTCAACTGCCAGGCTTCATGCCCCCAGGGATCTTTGTCTTTTTGTTTCTTCCCGGATCAAGAAACAACCAAAACCAATCCCGCGCCAACCCAAAAGGTCGATATCACTCGCAGAAAAGTTTTAGCCTCAGTCGCCGGAGGATTGGCTTTGTTTCCCTTTATTCGTTCCGGCGATATTTTTGACGCCAACCCCAACCCGTTTTTAATTCGGCCGCCCGGTTCAGTCGAGGAAGACTGGTTTCTCAAACGATGTATCCGCTGCGGGCAGTGCATGCGCGTCTGTCCCAACAACGCTATCCATCCGACCCTGATGGAATCGGGCATGGAAGGTATCTGGACGCCGATATTGATTATGAAAATCGGATACTGCGAACCGACCTGTACACTATGCGGTGAAGTCTGCCCGACAGGAGCGATTTTGCCAATGACCTTAAAAGAAAAAGTCGGCGACAAAGATAACCACCCCGACCGTATCGGGACCGCCTTCTTTGACCGGGGTCGCTGTTTGCCATGGGCGATGGGTAAAACCTGTCTCGTCTGCGAAGAATGGTGCCCGACTTCGCCCAAAGCGATCTTTTTGAAAGAAGAAGAAGATTTCGACCGCAACGGTAAATTAGTCACTATCAAGAGACCGTATATCGAACCGGACGTTTGCACCGGATGCGGGGCGTGCGAATATGCCTGTCCGGTGATTGACAAACCGGCAGTGTATGTCACCAATGTCGGCGAATCCCGCTCCGCCAAGAATCAAATTTTGTTACAAAGAAAGGGGATCAGTAAATAGTAACCGTCAACTTGTATAATTCTCTATCATTATTAAGATACCATATTAAATGATCTTGTTTCGAATAATGGAATTCAATCTGAATATTACTGAATGGATTTGAATCTTCGTGGCCTCTATAAATTAGTCTAAATAACCGATGGAGCTTCACAGAATACCCATATGTATCGACATCTCCATCCCAATCCTGTGTAATTTCCCCGAAGCGAACACAGCCGGTTTCAAACAATCCAAGTTCAATCCCATATTTTTTTCGCCTGTTATCATAATCGATATCTCGGTTTTGATTTTCATTTTCGTAAGCAGCTGTAATTGAAATAATATCTATTGTTTCGTCAGCATATTCTATCGCCAATCCAACTTTAGTAGAAAATCCAAATCTTGAAATTCGGCATAACGGAACATTTTGACCAAGTGCGTCAAGATCCGGACCAATATTAGAATTTGACCATCCAAACGCGGGATAAATGTATAAGCTGGAACCGTTGAATAGTGAATTATTCAATGATTTTATATTTACTTGACGGCCAAATAATAATCCATAATCAATAGCATGTGTAGACCATGATTCAGCATCGTATGATTCGCCAATCAACTTCAACGATATCCCTGCACTTATATCAAGAAACGTCCTTAATCCATGTGCAAAAACCAAATTATGCATAAAATCATGCGCCATAAAATATTCCCCTGTCCCATCAGGATATTCATATGTAGTATAAGGTATCGGTCCAGCTTCTATAGACGTCCGAAAATATCCAATACTAACTCTATGATTCTCATTCAATCCAAAAATACCCACCGGAAATGAGAAGAGAGCATTGCACGAGCCAAATTTTATCACATTTGAAACAAAATTGTTTTTTACCGGCCAAAAACTGGTCGAGAAACGATAGGGCTTAGCAGGTGGCGCTATTAATGCAGGATTAAAATACGGAGAATTCAAATCGACTATGGCCACCCCGGCTTCCCCCATCCCATTGGCTCGAGGCGAAGGAGAAAAGGCCAAAAAACCAGTTCCTGCCGTCCCCACTTTTGCCTGCGAATAAGCCATTGCCGAAAAACCCAAAAGCAATACTGCAAATGCCAATAGCAATCTTTTCATACAACCTCCATATAATTCGACAAATATGGATAGAATTGCCCCGATTGTCAAGGCGGACATGAATGTAAATTAGAAATTAAAATATGCTATTGTGATTGTGGTTGGAGTATGTCCCCGTGCGCCAAGTATGAATTTCATGGCAGACGAGGACATCCGCCATGCACAAAATAGAGAATCACCGCCGCAACGTCCCAACAATCGCAAGCATTAGAAGTCCCGCAAGTGACAATATCAGCCACATAACGCCGATGATGGGGAGTAAGATCGTTGTCGTGAGAAGCGCCGCCGCGGCTGAGCCTGCGATTTCCACCGCATACCCTGCTCCTCGATTATTATCGAGATAGATGGCATAATACCGATTGGTCGCACCGACGAACAATGTCCCCGTTCCTAATGCCGTCACAAACAAAAAACAAATATGAAAATAAATCGCTTCGTGCGGGCCAACGTTCTGGTACAAACTGAGAAACATAATTGCCGCTGCCAAAAGCAATAAAAGTGCTGACTGTTCGATTCGCATTCGCACATCCTGACGATGCGCGTACCATGTTCCTACGGCCAGGCCGAACATAAACGTTCCAATAAGAACCGCAATCTCCGAGTAAAGCGATCCGGCCGTCGATTGATACAAATAAAAAGATAAAAGCTCAAACGACAGCGAAACCGCGCCGGCCGTAAAATATAAAAACAACGGAAAACCGTTACGATTGTTATAAGTCAATCGCGACATAAAAAAGAATGCTAATATCAAAATCGGAATCGCGTACATCCAGGAATGATTGGTAAGAATTCCATGAATCAATATCCGGTCAAATTCATGTGTCGTCGAACGGTACATTGTCTGATAATGAGTCAGGATCGGTTTTTCAAGCGAATTAAATTTCTCAAACTTACCGGCGGCCTGCATCACTCTCTCGGTTTTCATTTCATCCAAACGATCATGGAGATATTCGGGATTGATAATCTTAGGCTGATAGCCCAGCGAAACGCTCAGACTCATCACCGAATCAGGCGAGATCGTAATCCTATCCGCATCCGAAGCAAAATACAGCGTCATCGTTCCCGGCCAGATATTGATATGGTTGAATGACTGTTCCAGAGTTTTATAAATCGCCGACAGTACCGGCTTCTTTTCAGGCGAAATATACCGGTCGGTATCGTATCCCGTCGGGATGTGCAGGACCCCGTCCTCTTTTAGCCACGTTTTGATCTTGATAATATTTTCCGTCGTTAGCATTCGGCTCGATTTATAACTATCCAGCATTCCCGGGTTGAGGATGATAATATCATAATGGGTAATGCCGTCATGTCGAGAAAAATACTTAAGCGGATCATTGCTGATAGTCTTTGTGCCGGATGTAATAATATTTATCTCCGATAATTGCCGACCGATTTCATCCCTCGGATCGAGAAAGGTCACCTGCGAAGTATCGACTAAAGAATAAAACTCCCCCCGCCCGATGAATAATATATTTTTGGCATCGGAATTATATATCATCGGCGGGATGAAATTGTTTTCGTATCGCTCTATATCGGGATAGACATCCTCGATGGCATTATCGGTCATCAATACAAAATGACTATCTTTTTCCAATATAGCCTGATGTCCGTAAGGGGTGTCAAACGATGAGATGACACTGTACCCGTCGTATTTTAATACATCACACATTCTGTCGATTATCGGAGCCGATATCACAACCGGAAATAACGCCGCAATCCCAATGATTGACGACAGGATTATATTTGATAATTTTTCGGATGTTAATGACATCGTGGTAATTACTATTGAAAAAACAAGCGCTAATCCCAGTGTGGAAAGTAAACTTCCGGCGATAATCGTTATGACTATCCCGCCAACAAAGGCTCCGATGCCTTCAAATAAATAAACAATAACAATTGATTCGCCGGGATCAATTCCCTGATTTGATACGGCGCTGAACAGCCATCCAGAAATTAATCCGGCCGGGAACATGGCAATAATCGAAACCATCGCCGCTTTACCAAATGGTACAATCTCGCCCACCACCGGCGACAAAAATGCTGGAAATAATCTGACGGCGATAATCGTAATCGGAACCAGAGCCGCTCCGATGATAAATAGTATCGTCGTATTGACACGGCGTTTTTTTCCGCCCAGGTATGCCCCGATGGCGACCGAAATCAGCCAGCCGAACAAAGCCGTGCCAATAAATAACTCATCTCCGTTGAATGATGATATGATTTCCCGCAGGAGAAGAACCTGTCCCCCAATGGAAAATAGCCCAAGCAAAAACGCCTGCCGGCGCATCAGAAAAACCGTCCGGGAATGATTCTACCGCATGATTTACATTTGTTTTTATTCATACCGGAAAGATAGGTGCGATATCCGCGACGTTCGATTAACATCTCGTTGCATTTGGGACAATAGGTGGATTCGGCTTTGTGACCGGGGATATTGCCCAGATAAACATACTCCAAACCCTCGGCCCGGCAAATCGCAAGAGCTCTTTCCAGAGTCGCCTGGGGCGTCGGCGGGAGATTTTTCAGAAGATACTGAGGATAAAAGCGCGAGAAATGTATCGGAACATCGGTTCCCAGATGGTTTTTTATCCATCGGGCCAAATCGGTAAACTCAGCATCAGTATCATTGAGCGTTGGAATAACCAGATAGACAATCTCAAGCCACACATCTGATTTCTTAATCTGTACCAGACTATCGAGAACCGGTCTGAGTTCGCCATCAACGTAATTTTTATAATATGTTTCGCGAATCGCCTTTAAGTCAATTTTTACGGCATCGAGCTGCGTTAGAAGTTCGGATAGAGGTTCAGGGTTAATGTACCCGCCGGATATCATTACCGATTTGATTCCATGCCTATGACCCAGCTCGGCGGTATCATACATATATTCATAAAATATTACCGGCTCGCTGTAGGTATAAGCGATCGTCGGGACTTTCCGCTCGCGGCATAAGGCGATAATGTCTTCGGACGGCATAGAAATATTATCGGTTTGTTCCGGCCGGGATTGCGATATATCCCAGTTCTGACAGCATTTACAATTGACATTGCATCCGGCCGTTGCCAATGAAAAGGCGCTCATTCCGGGATAAAAATGATGAAAAGGTTTTTTCTCGATCGGATCGATATTGATTGCGCATGGCAGTCCATAAACGAGGGTATAATAAATATCACCGCGATTTTCGCGTGAACCGCAATATCCTCGCTCCAGATCGGTCATACGGCACCGCCGGGGACATATTCCGCATTCGACCCCGCCTTCAGGAAGTTTTTTATAAAAGCGAGCTTCGACCGACGAAAGTTCTTTGGTGTAATCAAAAGCGCAGGCGTTTTGGATGCCTCCCAGAAATTCCGGCAGTAACCCGGAATGCGATACCGCCGCCGCGCACGCCCCGCATCCGATAAACTTCATGAATTTCCGCCGATCCATTAGAACAATTCCCCTTTGCTAACAGAACCATCCTTAGCGATTGTCAAAACACCGATATCAATCTTTGTAAGATTTGCCTGCCCTAATCCCAATTTTTCCGCCGCATCAAGATATTTCACTTCCCGGCCAAGCTCTTTCAATGATTTTCTGCCGTTTCTTGTCCTTATATGATTTAGAATCTCCAGAGCGACACAGTCGGCCGCAACGGGATCAGCCGATAATATCAAGCCGTTATATGCATCAAAAGAATGCGGGGCATATCCCGGCCCATTGTCGTATTGTACTTTTATAGCGTCGATAATTGTCAGGCGATGCTTGTCTCGAACGGGGGTCAGATTATTTATATCAGCGGCATGAGGGCTGCAATTGTTGTCATGGTACTTATTAGGATTATGAATCGCGCCGTACATATTTTTCAATCCCGCCGACATCCCGGCAATGGAATGATCCTTCAGAATCGGAATATTAACACTATGCTCAATCATTTTCGACATAATTTTGGACACCATTGAATTCACATTGCCTGAGTTCAGAAAATCAGAATCATAACCAATTGTAGCGGTGTCGGTTCCGAGACACATCACACCCGACGCAGAAGCGTTAAGAGTATATCCCGCTTTTTTTAGCTCGCGATTTGTGCGTTCCCAGATTATCAAATCGTTTTCATTATAGCCGGCAAATTCTTTCAGCAAATTTATAAACGCCTCTGTCAAATTTGCCGGCGTCGCATTAAACGGCGTCAGGCAATTGGTTTTCATTCCAACCGCCCCCCCCGTGAAACGCAGATTGAAATACTCTCTGAGTAATATATCGCCCGCTATAAAACCAACTCCGGTTTTAATCATTCTCTCATAAAGACTTACTGAAATTATTTTTTCAGATAAATCACCGGAATATTTTATGACCGCCACCCTGCTCATACTAATAATATACAAACCATTCTGGCACGGGTGTCAAGCCTTTTTACCTTGACCCAAAATCAAAAATCAACGTATTTTTTATCAGAGGTATTAATCATGAGAGTGCGTATAATCTGTGCTGGAATTATTATAATAATCGTATGGGGAATGGCTGCGCCGGGAGCCGCAATGGAAAAATCAACAGAGGCAATTATACGCCATCCAGCCGTTTCGGGGATGTTTTACCCTTCTGACGGCGAGGATTTACTCGAAACGGTCAATAAGCATCTGGCCGATGTGAAAGATATTCCTGAAATTGATGGCCAGATAATCGCGCTAATAGTACCGCATGCCGGAATCGTATATTCCGGGCCGATCGCCGCGTATTCTTACAAACTTCTGGAGAATTCGAGTATAGATAATGTTATCCTATGCGGTCCATCGCATCGCGTGCCCTTTGACGGTATTTCGGTTTACGGACCCGATGTAATCTGGCAAACTCCCCTCGGAGATGTTGTTTGCGACAACGATTTATGCCGCCGCCTTATCGAAAACAACAAATCAGTCAAATTATTTGAGGAAGCGCACAGGCAGGAGCACTCACTCGAAGTCCAGCTTCCATATTTGCAGGCCGTATTAAAAGAATTCAGTCTGATTCCGGCGACAATGGGGTTTCCCACTCCCGAGACAATTGACGCTTTGACCGAAGCCTTAATAGATCTGGATACGGATGAAAGAACGGTCATGATCGCCTCTACCGATTGGCAACATTATATGTCGGCCAAAGAAGGCTGGAAATACGATTCATTGGGATTGGAATGCCTGGAAAACTTGAACCCCGATAAATTGCAAAGTCTTTTGGTGGAGAAAAAGACACAAATGTGCGGCGGAGCGCCGGCGGTGGCCGTCATGAAAGCGGCGATGGCCAAAGGAGCCAATAAGGTCAAAATATTAAAATATGGCGATTCCGGCGATATTACCGAAGATAAAAGTTCTGTTGTTGGATATGCCGCAGCGGTTTTATATAAAGCCAATGAAAAAAATGAACTCTCAGATAATGATAAAGAAAAGCTGTTAAAAATAGCCCGGCAGTCGATTGAAACTTATCTGGAGACTGAAACAGTCCCCATATTTGATGTCCCCGAATCATTGAAACGCCCCGGGGCCGCCTTTGTGACGCTTGAAAAAGATCATCGTCTGCGGGGCTGCATTGGTCAAACCATAGCCGTCACGCCTCTTTTTGAAACCGTATCGCACTGCGCCATTCAGGCGGCTTTGTCTGATCCGCGCTTTCCGCCGGTGAAGAGAGGGGAAATGAATCAGATTCATATCGAAATTTCTGTATTAACGCCGCTTCAAAAGGTTGAATCTCTTGATGAAATAGAAGTCGGCCGCGATGGACTAATGATCTCTATGGGTAGAAATCGAGGTTTACTGCTTCCTCAGGTCGCTACCGATTACGGCTGGGATCGTGAGACGTTCCTCAGGCAGACTTGCAAAAAAGCCGGCCTCGCACCCGACGCTTATAATTCGAAACAGGCGGAAATCTTTATGTTTCAAGCTATAATCTTTGAAGAATAAACGCACCGCAAATGAATCATATGAAAGCAAACCTGGGGAGTTCTCTTTGAAATATCAATTACCATGTACGGTATTTTATCTATGCATGTTTCTTATTATGATCGGGTGCGGCAAAAAATCCGAACAGGTAAATCGAGATTTATCACAAGCGGAATCAATTAATATCGTCTCCACGACAAGCATGATCGGCGATCTGGCGGCAAATATCGGCGGGCAGCGGGTTGCCGTCAAGACTCTGATGGGGCCCGGAATCGATCCTCATTTATACAAGGCCAGCCAGCGCGATGTGATAATTCTCGCTGACGCTGATATTATATTCTTTAATGGACTGCATCTTGAAGGAGCCATGTCCGAAGTTTTGGAACAAATGGAAACATTCGGCATCACCATGGCCGTTGCCGGAAACATACCTGAAGAAAAATTAATATCACCCAAAGAATTTTCCCGCGCTCATGATCCCCATATTTGGTTTGATGTCCAATTATGGAGCTATGCCGTCGAAGCCGTCTATCAAACATTAGCAAAACTGGACTCTGCGCACATTGATATCTATAAGAAGAATTTTGAGAGATATCAGGCCGAATTGGAACAACTTCATGAATATGTATTGCATGAATCGGCCAAAATCCCGGAAAATATTCGAGTTCTGATAACCGCCCATGATGCCTTCAATTATTTTGGACGCGCCTACGGATTTGAGGTCAGGGGGCTTCAGGGGATCAGCACCGCCTCGGAAGCAGGAACCGCTGATGTTCAAAATCTGGCCTCTTTTATCGTTGAAAGAAAAATCCCGGCAATATTTATTGAATCATCAGTCCCCCAGCGAAATATTGAAGCTGTTCAGGCCGCCGTCGCGGCCCGTGATTTTGAAGTAGTTATCGGAGGTGAGCTTTTTTCCGATTCAATGGGTGATAAAAACACACCGGAGGGAAATTACATTGGCATGGTCAAACACAATGTAAATATGATTGTAGCGGCCTTGATCGGCCCCGGGAGTAATCTCGAATAAGGAAACGGACAGATAGATGAATGAAAAATCAAAAAATGAAGTCATTCCAGCCATTGATATCGAGGATATGACTGTCGCCTATCGCGATAAACCGGTTTTGTGGGATGTGGATTTGATTGTGCCGCAGGGTGTGCTCATGGCCATCGTCGGTCCTAACGGAGCCGGAAAAACGACATTGATAAAAGCCGCACTGGGATTGATTACTCCCGCCGCGGGACGAGTTCTCATCTATGGAAAACCATATCCCGAACAAAGGCGCATGGTCGGTTATGTGCCGCAACGCGGCTCAGTTGACTGGGATTTCCCGACTACCGTTTTGGATGTCGTCATGATGGGCAGATACGGTCATCTGGGATGGATTCGCCGCCCCGGCAAACGTGAAAAAAACGCGGCCGAAGAAGCTCTCGAAAAAGTCGGAATGATTGACCTTGCCAGCCGTCAAATAAACCAGCTTTCGGGAGGACAAAAGCAGCGAACTTTTTTGGCCCGGGCTTTGGTTCAGGATGCTCACGTTTATTTAATGGATGAACCGTTCCAGGGTGTTGATGCCACAACCGAGCGAGCGATAATTCAATTGCTGCGGGAGCTAAGGGAATCAGGAAAAACCGTCGTCGTGGTTCATCATGATCTGCAAACCGTATCGGAGTATTTCGATTGGGTCACGCTCCTGAATGTCCGCCGCATCGCCAGCGGACCGGTCAAAGATGTTTTCACCGATGATAATTTAAAAACCGCTTATGGTGGCCGGGTTGGCTTTTTGCAGGCAATGCAAAAATAGAAAGAACTTATTTAGGGAACAGGTCTATCTTGGACGGAATATTATACGATCTCATTTTTGACTATACCCTGCGAACGGTCGCTCTCGGCTCGGGTGTTTTGGGTCTTGTCAGCGGCGCTTTGGGATGTTTTGCTGTTTTGCGGCGCCAATCGCTGATGGGTGATGCCATGTCGCATGCCGCCTTGCCCGGAATTGTCATCGCCTTTATGCTGACCGGAATGAAAACACCGCTTGTATTAGTAATCGGCGCGGCTCTTGCCGGATGGTTGGGAACTCTTAAAATCATGAGCATCGTCAACCTGACCCGTCTTAAACATGATGCCGCCATGGCTCTGGTGCTATCCGTCTTTTTTGGACTGGGGTTGGTACTCCTTACTTTTATTCAAAAAACGCCGCAGGCGGCTCAGGCCGGATTGGAAAACTTTCTTTTTGGGCAAGCGGCCGCGCTTATGGTACAGGATGTTATCATTATGGCCATAATCGGCCTGATAACCCTGGTTATTCTGGCTGGCCTATGGAAAAGATTCAAGCTTTTGAGTTTTGACGTCGAATATGGCCAAAGCATGGGAATTCCCATGAGGATACTCGATATTATTTTGACCGGCCTGCTGGTCCTGGCCATCGTTATCGGCCTCCAAACGGTCGGGGTCGTCCTAATGAGCGCCATGATTGTCGCTCCCGCAGCGGCCGCCCGACAATGGACTGACAAACTGGGGGTGATGGTGTTTTTGGCCGCGATATTCGGGGCGGCGTCAGGCATTAGCGGCGCGGTCGTCTCCAGTACCGCCGAAAAACTGCCGACTGGGCCGACGATAGTATTATGCGTCAGCGGAATTGTTTTTGTGTCGTTATTGTTTGCTCCCAACCGAGGGATAATCTGGAATAAGATACGCCGGAATAAAAACCGCCGAAAATTGCGTCTTGACGCGGTCATCTGTGACCTCTATTCGCTCGCCCTGCAGCACGATGATTTTTCCCATGCCCACGATACGGCAACTTTGATAGCCATGAGTCCCGGGCAGGCCGGGATAAAATTCAGTCTGGAAGAACTTGAACGCCGCGAGCTCGTAAAAATCACGGAAACTAATCAATGGGTTCTGACAGAAAAAGGCATTGATGAGGCCAAACTAATCAGTTCTAAATTCAGAGGGCAGAATAATTGAACTCATTCCAACTGGAAATACAAATGATCGCCGCGATGGTGGCAGTTGCCTGCGCTCTTCCCGGAGTATTTCTTGTCTTGCGTCGGATGGTCCTGATGAGCGATGCCATTAGCCATTCGATTCTATTTGGAATTGTCCTCGCCTTTTTTATCACGGGAGATATCAATTCGCCCTTTTTGATTTTGGCCGCCGCCGCGACCGGTGTTTTAACGGTCGTATTGGTTGAGCTAATCAAAAAAACAGGATTGGTCAAAAAGGACGCCTCAATCGGACTTGTTTTCCCGGCTCTTTTCAGCATTGGCGTCATTTTGATTTCCAGATACGCCGGAAACGTCCATCTTGATGTTGACGCCGTCCTGCTTGGGGAATTGGCTTTCTCTCCATTTAATAGATTTGAATTGGTCGGTTATGACATGGGGCCCAAATCACTTTGGGTCATGTCGGTCATCCTGATTCTGAACATCACGTTCATCATCATCTTTTTTAAGGAACTCAAACTGGCGACCTTTGACGCCGGACTTGCAGCAGCCATCGGCTTTTCTCCGGTAATTCTGAATTATCTTTTGATGTCATTCGTTTCGATTACTGCCGTGGGAGCTTTCGATGCTGTCGGGTCGATTCTCGTTGTGGCCCTTATGGTCGGACCGGCCGCATCCGCCTATCTTTTGACCGACCGCCTGGGCATAATGCTTATCATCAGCGCTGTTTTGGGAATAATTTCGGCCATTGGCGGCTACTGGCTGGCGCATTTTCTTGATGCCTCAATAGCAGGTTCAATTGCAGTTATGACCGGAGTAATTTTTGGTCTGATATTTTCATTCGCGCCTCAACAGGGGATCGTGGCAATTTTCAGACGTCGGACGAGGCAGAAATGGGAATTTGCACAAACGATGCTGGTTATGCACATTTCTCAGCATCAGGGCACGCCGGGACAGTCCGAAGAATGTCGCATAGCGACACTATATCATCACATGCACTGGGATGTAATTTTCACCGAGCAGGTTTCGCAGATGGCTCTAAAAAAGCAATTGGTGAAAGAGGAAAACGATTGCCTGCTTTTGACCGACAACGGCCGTCAATTGGCGTCTGAAACTCTCGCTCTATAAGATAATTTCAATGAAATTTTAAAAATCAAAACTGCCGCTCAATCTGGCAGTCGCTTATCTTATAAATTTCTATTTATCAGGCTGTTTTTGTTTTGGCTCTCATTTCTTTGGCCCGCAGCGCAATATCGGCCACAGCCTCGATTGCCCGGTCGATATGGTCTTCGGTATTGAACGGTCCGATAGAGAATCGAACCCCGCCGTGAATATCCAGCGTCCCGATCTGTTTATGAACCAGAGGTGCGCAATGCAATCCTGTCCGGACGGCAATATCAAAATCAACATCGAGCATTATCCCGACATCGCCCGCTTCGAGACCGTCGATATTAACCAGTAATGTGGAAATGCGCCGGTCAAGCTTGCCGCTGCTGTACATAATTAAGCCGTCAATATTCTCGAAACCGTCGATCAGCCTCTGCGTTAATTTCATTTCATGATCATGAATCTTATCGATGCCGCCCGATTCTACAATCCAGTACTGCCCCGCCGCTAATGACGCGATTCCAACCACGTTGGGAGTTCCATATTCCATCCGGTATGGATACTCATCGAGATGATACGGATAAGCTGAACGCACTCCCGTACCGCCGCTGCGGGTATGTTTGAGTTCGACGTGTTTGCGCACGCACAATCCTCCGATTCCGGTACTGCCCATAAGCGATTTGTGTCCGGTAAACGCCAGAACATCAATATTCATCGCCTTCATATCAATCGGTACTTTACCAGCGGTTTGGGCGCTGTCGATGGCGAATAAGACCTCTTTTTCACGGCAGACCGCTCCGATTTCCGTGATAGGCTGAACCGTTCCCAAAACGTTGGAACCATGATTCACGACGACCAATTTGGTATTTGACTTGATAGCTTTTTTGATATCATCGGGATCAACAAAACCGTCGCCGTCAAAAGGCACAAAGGTCGCCTCGACACCATTATCCCTGACCAGATGATTGATCGGCCGGATAACCGAATTATGTTCCACGTTCGTCGTGACAACATGATCGCCCGGTTCCACCAATCCGTTGATGATTAAATTTAACGCGTCGGTGGCGTTGTAGGAGAAGCACAACCGTTCCGGATAGGCGACATCGCCGCCAAAAAATATCGTCAGCCGTTTGCGCAGCTCCTCAATGATATTCCCCGCCTCAATAGCCTTATCAAATCCGCTGCGGCCCGGATTAACTCCGCATTCTTTATAAAAATCAATCATGAATTTGTACACGGATTGAGGTTTTGGCCAAGACGTGGCCGCGTTATCGAGATAAATTAAGTTGTCCATGTTCCTCCAGAAAGCCCTGAGAATCAAATTTGTTGATATTCAATAATGATAAGATAATAAAATTCCAACGCTTGTCAACCGAACAGTGTAATACCCATTTCCCTCTTGAAGGGGGCGCACCTGTACGACCGGGGCGGGGTGTGTTCTCCGTCTGTCGTTGAGAAACCCCGTGAAACGGCGGCGTGTGGGGGCAGACATCCCCTCTGCCCCAGACAGATACGCTCTATGTTCAACAATCAATGCACAAAATGCGGGAATCCAGAGTTATCCACATTATTTTCCAAAAAATCCTTGTAATCCAATACCCCTTTATAGCTTACAGCAAATTGGGTTCGTTTTGGTATTTTTTTGTTTTTGATGCTTCTCAAAATGGGTTCGTTTTGCAAATAGATACTTTTGAGGCATATCAAATCGGTGGTGATTACAACAGTTTCACATCCATTTCGCAATTGGGGGCATACTCGCGACAGCAGAAAACAGGCCTTTGCCTGTCATACCCGCGCAGGCGGGTAGGTGGGAAAATTCCAACGCCTTCTGGATTCCCGACTCGCCTCGCCCCGTTCGGGGCTTCGCTCTCGGGAATGACATGCGAACACACGCTACTCATTTGGAAAAAACAATTCATCTTAATAATGCGAACGATTTCAGAAATACTGGGGGATTGGTGGGGGAAGTGTTAATTAATAATTGTGGAGACTATAAATATTAAGCCTCACCCGGCTTCGGTGGATCGCCGGAATCGGCGTCGTCGCGCTTGTCTTGGCGGATGTATTGAACCTCTTCCATAGCAGATTTACTGTTTTCCGAGCCCATGTTCATAAATAGATTTTCGCCGACAAAGCTTGTTCCGGCGGTGTGGGTACTTTTGCCCCGGATGCGGCGGCAGATAATATATATAATCAAGGCCAGCACCCCGGCGGGGAGTATAAATCCGCATGCGATGATTACATTATTCCAAAAAGACTCCATATATATATTTATACAGATTGTGGGCGAAAATTCAAAGGAAATGTTGAGGGTTGTATTTCCCACAGCAAGCCGTGGAGATCCAATCTGAAGATTTGAAAATAATTTTAAAGCAGGAGTCCTTAAAAAAACTCCTGCCCACAAAATTATAAAATTCGAGTCGGCTTACGGCCAGAGTCCGATGATCAATCCCATGATGATAAAGCCAATGAGATTATAAAAAGCGTTAACCATGAATATCTTGCATGGGCGGTTTTCCATGAGGCCGTTGGTGGCATTCGAAGCGACAACAAAGCAGATGGCCGCCACCAGTCCGATTCCGAAGCCACCCCAGACCGGTTCGAGGTGAGTCCAGACGAGGATGCGAGCGATGCCGTAGGCCGAAAAGAATGAAAATATCAAAACCCATAACAGGTTAACCGGCTTGTGGTCTTTTTTGGCCTCCTCTTCCGTTTTTCCCAAGCCCTCCAACCAGGCTTTGCCAAATATCGCTTTGGAGTACCAGAGCGCGCCCAAAAGCCAGTAAGCTGCCGCGGCAACGATAACAGCTAAATAGTTTATTCCCGCAGATTCCATGAAGTCCCCCAGTGATTTGATATGGTTGATTTGCCATATAAAATATTATAAGATTCCGCGAAGCAACAAAAAATTTACGAATCCTGGGAAGAACTTCATAAGATCAAACTATCGAATGTGAACAATCGCCCGCGCCCGCAATCGGATTTTAGGCTGGTTTGCGATAACTTCTGACTTATTCTTGTGTTTATGCCTGAGAAAAGATAAATTAGGCCTATGCCATCAACGCCGGAATATATTTCAATCAACGATATCAGTCGCCGTGGGATAATTTATTTTGTTTGTTTTTCCAATGATGTCCAGATTCGCGCGACCAAAGGAATAATCGATAAACTCAATTTGTCGACCGGGGATGAGTTTACAGAGAGTGAATTTCAGAAGCTCAAAAATATCCTCGATGAAAGTTTTGCCAGATATTCCGCCGAGTCAATTCTATCCCTGCGGGCGCATTCGATTGGGGAGTTTAAGATGAAATTGCGGAAAAAGGATATCTCAGATGAATTGATCAAATCAATTGTCGGGAAATTCTGCAAGGACGGCCTTCTGGATGATTACAACTACGGCAAAATGAGAGCCGAATCGCTTCTGCGGCGCAAACCGGCCGGCCGGGGGTATTTGATTCGGGATTTGCAAAATAAGCTGGTGCCTCGGCAAATTTCCGAAAAAGTAGTCGCGGATGTTCTGGCCGAGATCGATGAATCAGAATTGGCCGCTCGAATTTTGCAGAAAAAGCGTATATCTTTAACGAAGTTTGATATTGAAACTGCCCGTCAGAAAGCATATACTTACCTGTCACGCCGGGCGATTTCGTACGGCGCGTCTAAAACCGCATTCGATAAGGTATTTGATAAAAACGAATTTAAACGAGGTGAGTAGAAATTAATTCGATCGATATCAGACAGTCGTTTTTGGATTTTTTCATTGAGCGGGGGCATTCGCATCAGCCGTCGTCGCCGGTTATCCCGCTCGATGACCCGACGCTTTTGTTTGTCAACGCCGGGATGAATCAATTCAAGGATGTTTTTACAGGCAGCCGCAAAGTATCATACAAGAAGGCGACGACATCGCAAAAATGCATTCGCGCCGGCGGCAAGCACAACGATCTGGAAAACGTCGGCCAAACCAGCCGCCATCATACGTTTTTTGAGATGTTGGGGAATTTTTCATTCGGTGATTATTTCAAAGAGGAAGCGATAGTTTTTGCCTGGGATTGGGTGACCAAAGTTCTGGGCCTGCCCAAAGACAGATTATTTGCGACGGTGTTTGAAACTGATGATGACGCGTTTGCTCTATGGGAAAAGATCGCGCCGGAACTCAAAAACGGACGTATCCTCCGGTTTGGTAAAGAGGATAATTACTGGTCGATGGGCAACGTCGGGCCGTGCGGTCCATGTTCGGAAATTCATTATGATATGGGCGAGCATCTGGCCAAAAACGATCCTCATGCCTGGATAAATACCGAAAATGACCGCTATGTCGAATTCTGGAATTTGGTGTTCATGCAATACGACCAACCGTCCGACGGCGGTGATATTGTTCCATTGCCAAAGCCATCGGTGGATACCGGAGCGGGTCTGGAACGGATCGCGGCAATTATGCAGGGTGTTGATTCCAACTATGAGACCGATTTGTTCACGCCATTGACGGCACAAGTTGCCGATATAACCGGGATCAAGTATGAACCTAAAAAGGCACGATGTACCTCGCATAGAGTCATTGCCGACCATGTTCGGGCGCTGTCGTTTGCTCTGGCGGACGGATGGGGGTTTTCCAGCGATAGGAGAGGGTCCGTTCTGCGGAGTATATTAAGACGGGCCGCACGGCATGGGCGAAAATTGGAATACTATGATCCAATAATTTTTCAACTAGTTCCAGCTTTAGTTGACATTATGGGCAAGTATTACCCTGAGCTAAAAACAGGACAACATTTAATACAGACTTTAATAAAACGCGAAGAGGAATCATTCAGTAATTTGTTGGACAATGCATTAAGCGTATTTTCTACCGAGACACAGCGACTCAAGTCTGCCGGAGAAATGTTAGTTTCTGGAGAAGTGATATTTAGATTAAATACTACGTATGGAATTCCAATTGATATGATTGCCGTTATGGCTAGAGATGAGAACATGCAATTGGATATGGAGGGATTTAACAAATTATTCCAAGCACATAAGAAAGAATCGAGATTAGGTTCAAATTTCGGCCAATCCGGTGAACAAATGAAATCATTCTTAAATTCGTTCATTGCATCAGGTATTCTTCAGCCTCCCACAAGAATAAATAATGCGTTTACTATGGATGCCCCATTCGATACTGCAATAGCCTCTGGTAGTATTTCAAGGGACTTTCATGATGTTTCATTGGTTCTTAACGAAATACCTAGCTATGATAATTTGAGTACTAATGCAACCATTAATATCACAGGTGATAATTTTTTAATGAAAGTTGAAGGCATTAAAGTCCATGAAGGAATTTACATCCATACAGGAACTCTTTTACGAGGTAATATCGATGATAACCTCATCGGGAAAAAAGTTAAAATATCGTTTGAAAAAGATGATTCTGGAGGGAAAGATGAAATTAATTTTACTGAAATTAAAACCACAGAATTTATTAGGGGAGATGATACAACTATTTTTGAAGTCAAGGCTCATATAAAAGACGCAACTTTTATTGATGATAGGGCAGAGATTATACTCGATAAGACACCATTCTATGTTGAATCAGGTGGACAGATTGGTGATGTAGGGATGATTGTTTCAGCCAATGGATCAATAAGGGTAACGCATGTAGTTAATAGGCAAGATATTTTATTTCATGTCGGAAAGATTCAAATTGGCGGTAAAGAAGATTTTTCTCCCGGTACTAAAGTCAAAGCTCGCATCGACAAGCACCGTCGCAAAGATATAATGCGCAATCATACGGCAACGCATCTTTTACACGCAGCTCTTCGCAGTGTTCTCGGCGATCATGTTAAGCAATCGGGTTCTCTGGTTGAACCGGAACGACTGCGTTTTGATTTTGCTCATTTTCAGGCGATGACACCGGGTGAAGTTTTACATGTCGAAAAACTCGTCAATGAACATATCCTCGAAGCGACTCCCGTTTCCACCGAAATAAAATCTTCAGAAGAAGCAATGAAATCGGGAGCGATGGCGCTGTTTGGAGAAAAATATGGCGATGAGGTGCGGGTGGTTTCGGTTGGCAGTTTTTCCAAAGAATTGTGCGGGGGAACGCATGTGAGCAACACGGCCGAAATCGGTTTGTTTATGATTACCGAAGAAACGGCGATTGCATCGGGTGTACGCCGCATTGAGGCCGTAACCGGGCGCAGAGCGGTAGAGATAACTCTGCAGAATAAACAGGCGGTCAATGATTCCGGAATGCTTCTAAATGTTCCTTCGTCTGAGTTGCCCGATGCGATAAAGAAAGTTTCGTCAAACCTGAGCGATGCGCAAAAGGAAATTAAAAAGCTCAAGAGCGAGCGGTTTTCAGGTGGCGGCGGTCAATCGGTCGGCCAGTCGGAGAAAATTGGAGATACCGTGTTTAGTCATCATGATTTTGGTGAAACAGATCAGGATAGTATGGCCGGTTGGTCGGATTCACTCAAGGGTTCACATGATGCAACAGTATCACTGGCAGTAGGATTATTGAACGGCAAAAAAACTTTTATCGCGTCAGCCTCAAAGAAAGCAATTGAATCAGGGTTCGATACCGGAAAACATTTTGGAGAATTGATTCGGGAACTCGGCGGGCGCGGAGGCGGCAAACCGGGTTTTGCTCGTGGCAGTTTACCGGATGATCTCGATTTTGTAAAACTGATAGAAAAAGCAAGAAAGAAATTACAGGAAGTAGTTTCATAAACGGATGCGGGAAACATGTCTTTATTTGAAAATTTAATAAAGATCAGGGATGAAAAAGGCGCCGGGTTTTTACTCCTGCTCGATCCCGACAGGGTCGAACCTAAGCGACTTATATCGGCGGCACAGTCGGCTCAGGTGTGCGGTGCGGACGCGATTCTGGCGGGGAGCTCACTGATTACCCACTATGATTTTGACAGCCGCATGGCTGACATCAAACGGTCGACAAAATTGCCGGTGATTTTATTTCCCGGCAGTTCGGGGCAGGTTTCCAAACATGCCGACGGGATATTGTATGTCTCGCTTATCTCGGGGCGCAATCCGACGTATTTGATTGAAGAACAGGTCAAAGGCGCGCCAATAATCAAAGCTTTTGGTTTGGAACCGATTCCGACCGGATATATGCTGATTGATTCGGGGAGTATTACTTCCGTGCAATATGTCTCAGGAACGATCCCGATTCCAAGAAATAAAAACGACATTGCGATGGTCCACGCGCTGGCGGCACAATATATGGGGATGAAGTTGATTTACCTGGAGGCCGGTTCCGGGGCATTGCAGCCGGTTCCTGAAGAGATGGTGACGGCAGTGGCTGAGTATTGCAATTTGCCGGTTATTGTCGGAGGCGGAATAAAAAGTCCCGAAAAGGCGGCGGCCATGATTAGGGCCGGAGCATCATTCATTGTTATCGGAAGCCGGTTGGAGTATGAGGATGATTTTGGATTTATGACTGAGATGGCTGATGCGATTCATTCAACAATAAAAACGGCTTTATAGAAAACAATATGACAAAAGATGAAAAAAGAAAATTGCTTTTGCGTGCTGCGGCAGATGGCGTCGCTGTTCGTCATAAGCTGTGCCAGAGTCTGCTAAATGATATAATTGATGTGGCTCAGAGGTTAACTCGCGTATTGAAAAAAGGCGGAACGATATATCTGGCCGGAAACGGCGGTTCGGCGGCTGATTGCGAACATTTCGCGACGGAACTGGTCGTTCGCTTAACGGGTAAGTCTCAGCGTTCATCTCTCCCGTCCGTTTCCTTGACAGCTAATGGTTCTCTTTTGACCGCGGCCGGAAATGATTATGGCTTTGATAAAATATTTTCGCGCCAGGTTGAATCGTTGGTATCCAAAAAGGACGCGCTGATTTTGATATCAACCTCGGGTGACTCTGTGAACCTAATTACCGCTGCCATAGCCGCGCGAAAGAATAACGCCGAAGTCTGTTCGCTACTGGGGTCCGGGGGAGGTAAGCTCAGGCGCTATTCAGATTATAAGCTGATTGTTCCTTCCGATTCGGTGCAAAGAATTCAGGAAGAGCATATCTTTATCATTCATAATTTGGTTTATCTTATCGAAAGAGACTTGTTTTCATGACAATTGAAAAAAATTCCCTGAAAATAATCTGGATCAGTTTGTCTGGATACGCATTGACGGCGCCGGCATCGATTGCGGCTTCCCAACTGTTTTTCGGAATCACCGTGGCGGCTTTTTTGGTTTATTTGATTACGCTTCAAAATAAATCATCTTTAATTTTCCCGCCACTATTAGTAATCCTAAGCGTAATTGCCTTTGTTGTTTTCCGATTTATTTCGATGGCCAAAGGCGGCAAGGATGTTTTCATGATTCGGGAAGAATGGTTATTTTTGATGACCTTAATCGGCGCCGTCGTGTTTCGAGATATCAGGAATCTAACCCGCCTGCTGGATGTTTTTGCCGCCGGTATAATTATTATGGGTGGATATGGGATCTGGCAGCATTATGTCGGGGTTGATCTGTATCACCATATATTATTGGGCAGAATGGTTTTTGGATATCGTGCCATTGGAACCTTTTCGACCTATTTGACGTTCTCGGGGTTTTTTGCAATTACGGCGATTTTTCTTGTTCCGGCGGGATTTACGGCGACCAGCAAGACCAGGAAATTGTATTACCTGCTTGCCTCTCAAGTCAGCCTTGCCTGCATATTGTTTAATTATTCTCGCTCGACGATTATCGCTCTCGTGATAGGCGTGGTGTTATTAATTATCCTGGCTGGCGCCAGGTACAGGAAATGGATCGCGCTACTTCTGCTGTCGACGATGGCAGTTGGAATTGTTGTGTCTCCTGATTTTCTAAACCGATTTAAAAACATATCGGGTACAGAGTTTTCGGCCACATATGCTAATTCCCGGTTCGCAATCTGGCAGACGACGTTGTCAATGATTGAAGAGAAGCCTCTTTTTGGAGTTGGTCCCGGGAATTTCGATAAAGAATATATCGCTCATCGTGAGATCAGGGTTGGCCGGAATCTATCTCATGCGCATAATGATATATTAAATGTCGCCGCTGAATCCGGCATAGTCTGCGCTCTCTTATTTCTTTTAATGTGGGCTATAATTATCGCCAAGCTGTATAAGGGTTATATCAAATGTCCTGACGGATGGCAAAAGGGTTTGATTTTGGGAACGCTGTTATCTTCGGCAGTATTTTTTGTGATGTCTCAGTTTGAGGCGTTTTTTGCCGATGAAGAAGTAAGGCTGTTGTTGATGTTTTATTGGGGAATTGGTTTGGCAGTTTTGGGTAATTTGAAGGCGTCGGAAAAGTTGTCTGAAATTGCCTAATAATGACTTGACAAGAATAGTATTGAGCATATATTGAATCCGCTTATGGCAAAGAAAAAAACAAAATCTGAAGGCGGTTTACCGTTTGGACCGAAAAACTGGGCTTTTATGGGCGCTGGCCTGGTATCGATAATTATCGGTTATATTTCTCTCAGCAGCGGCTCGATAACCCTGGCGCCAATCCTCTTGGTTTTGGGTTATTGCGTGCTTTTCCCGATCGGTATAATAGTTAAAGACCGACCGGATGAAGAAATAAGTGAGGATGAAATTTAGCGGCAGTCATTGGAAATAGTAGAGGTGACGCCCGGTTTAATGGGCAGTTAGCTCAGCTGGTTCAGAGCACCTGCCTTACACGCAGGGGGTCACTGGTTCGAATCCAGTACTGCCCACCATGAATTGAAGGTTAAGAAAAGATTTTTAAAAAAACATAGATAAAATATCCGAAAAGTATAGCCGGGGTTGTAGTTCAGTTTGGTTAGAACGTCTGCCTGTCACGCAGAAGGCCGCGAGTTCGAGTCTCGTCAACCCCGCCATTTATCACTCTCAGCAAACTCTGGATGTTTTATAAGATATTCCAGAGGCTTCCCCGAATCTCCAAGCGAAAAGACAGAAATTTTTAGGGTGTCTTCCCCCAAGACAACCTCTTGAACCATAAGCTGTAACAAGCGGGTTTGCTCGTCCGGGGTCAATTCATTGTAGATTGCCCGGAAATCTCGAAGTGTTTTCGTGAGCAGATCAGTATCGATTTTGTAATCTTTTAGCTGCCCAATTTCAAATTCCAAGCGTTGGATTTGATCTTCCAGCTGTTCTTTCCTGGTCTCCAGCTCAGGGAGCCGACCGGACATGGCTTTTGGTAGGTCGCCATGTTTTTCCACGTACTTAACCATGTTATCTATAGATTTCTGAACCGGACGAAGCTCCCTTTTGAGACCGTTCAATTCCTTAGTCTTACTTTTCGAATTAGTAGTCGATGTCTTGTTCGCTTTGCGAACCGCTTCTTTGATAACCGCTTCATCGGTACCAATTTCACAAAGTTTGTTGACCACCGCATCTTCAATAGCCCGAGCACCAATCTTTCTCACCTTGCATTCATCTTTTGAAAATTTCGAGACTTTGGTGCAGCGGTAATAAAGATACCTGCCACTCTTTGCCGGGCTCGGTGTCATCATCGAACCGCAGTCACCACACTTCAGGATTCCCTTGAGGCGGAAATCGTACTTGTTCTGAGAGGGCACGGTGCGAGTGCGTTTGTTCTTCTCCATCATCTTCTGGACATGATTGAACCTTTTAGCGGTCACAAGAGGTTTGTGCTTTCCCTTAAACTCTTGTCCACCGAATGTCGTTTTACCAATATATAGACGGTTTGATAGAATATAAGTAATCGACCATTTAGAGAATTTCCCTTTTTTCTTACTCTTAGTTCTATACCCCATGCTATTGATTTCCTTAGCCACAGCAGCAGGTGAACCAAGTTTGACGAAGAGATTAAAGATCTTCTTAACGACCGTTGCCTCAGTCTTATGTGGGATGAGTAAGCATTTTTGTTCCTTGTGCCTTTCGTAGCCGAAAGGTGCTCTTCCTCCGTGCCACAGTCCTTCTTCAGCCTGAGACAACATCTTTGCCCGTGTTCTCTCCCGGATTGTCTCCAGTTCGAACTCTGCAAAGCTCATAAGGATGTTGATGAAAAATCGCCCATGAGCGGTTGTAGAGTTAAGTTCCTGTGTGGCGCAAACGAACTGGCAACCATGCTCCTGCATGATTTCGTAGAGTGTCCAAAAGTCTTTGATATTTCTAGTCAGCCGATCCATTTTGGTTGTGACTACTACATCGACTTTGTCCTGTTTGATAATCTCGATGAGACCGTTAAGACCTGGACGGTCCGTATTGCCGCCCGAGCTGAGGTCTTTGATTGAGGTGATATACTTCCAGCCATTCGGTTCTTGACTTGAGATATAGGCTCTGCAGACCTTCTCTTGGCTCTCCAGAGAAGAATACTCAGCTCTTCTGTGCTGATCTTCAGTCGAAAGCCTCACGTAAACGTAACAGCGTTTCTTTTCATTGCCGTTTGATTTCAACTACGCTTCCCCCGGCCTGTCTTCACATTGTCTTCGATAAGTTTTTCTACCCAATCCTGAATAGTAAGATTCTCATTGGCAACTTGTATCCGCAGTTTCTGGTGTAGCTCTTCACTCAGTCTAATGTGAATCATCTTCGGTTTCGTATGAGTCGTTTTTTCTCTCGGCATATCCATCCGCCTTACTTAGAATGTTCAGTTATAAATATAACTTGCTTTACATTTGAAATCCAGCTAATTTATATGTTATAGGCAGGACTCAGAATAACCATGAGTTATGTTGAAGTTCCTTTTTCAGGAGGTCGAAGATTCGTGCTTGGGCATAAGACTAAATAGCTATAGGAGGGAAAAATGGCAGACAAGAAAGTGGTTTTTGTGGCGTTCGCAATTGAAGACGAGAGGCAAAGGGATTTTCTAAAAGGTCAATCCCTAAATACGGCTTCACCTTTCGAGTACATCGATATGTCAGTTAAGGAACCATATGACTCTAATTGGAAAGAGCGAGTTCGCACGCGGATTCGACGCTCGGATGGAGTTATAGCCCTTGTGAGCAAGAATTCTCTTACTTCAAGCGGCCAGAAATGGGAGATCTCTTGTGCGAAAGAAGAGAAGAAAAAGATTCTCGGTATCTGGGCCTACAAGGACGATCGAACCAACGTCGCTGGAGTTAACACAGTCGTATGGACATGGCCGGCGATTGAGAAATTCATCGACAGTTTGTAGAAAGTGGAGAAACAACAATGCGGATAGCACTTATTGTTGGTATAAATTTCTACGATCATGGTGGCCCACTCTTTGGGTGCGTCGATGATGCCCATGCCGTTAAGGCGGTTCTGGAGCGTCACGATGGTGGTGCTGTAAACTTCGATTGCATGCTTGAAACTGGCACGGGGCCAGCCGATCGCGTAGATAGAGGTGATCTTAAGGACAAGATTGAGACGTTGTTCAACACAGAGTCGGAGATTGCACTATTTTATTTCGCCGGACATGGTCATATAGAGGCGACCGGTGGCTATATTCTGTCAACAGACTCAAAACGTGGGGATGAGGGTGTATCACTATCTGAAATATTGACTTTAGCGAACGAATCCCCAGCTAGGAACAAAGTAATCGTTTTGGATAGCTGTCACTCCGGTATTGCAGGGACTCCATCTTCGAGTGGCCAGTTGGCGACTTTGGCGGAAGGGTTAACCGTTTTGACGGCCTCGACGAAGGATCAATATGCATCTGAAGAAAATGGAAGGGGTGTATTCACAACTCTTTTTGTTGACGCACTCAATGGAGCAGCGGCCAACCTTACCGGTGACATCACTCCTGGCAGCGTCTACGCTCATATAGATCAATCGCTCGGTGCCTGGGAACAACGACCGGTATTTAAGACTAATGTCAAACAGTTTGTTTCCTTGAGGAAGGTGGCGCCACCGATTCCTACGTCAGAATTACGTCGGCTTACTGAGTTTTTCCCTTCGCCTGGATTCGAGTTTCCTCTCGATCCAACCTACGAACCCGAACTGAAGGGACGAGACACTGGTATGCCTCCGCCAAACCCTGAAAACACACAGATCTTTGCAGTACTTCAAAGGTATAACCGACTAAATCTACTTGTCCCGGTGGGTGTTCCTCACATGTGGAACGCTGCTATGGAGAGCAAGACCTGTAAACTGACTGCACTCGGCGAACATTATCGGCGACTTGTGGAGAGGAATCGAATCTAAACAACTATCTGCCTAAGAACTGGATGTGAACTATGGCGGAATGCCGTGCTCTCTTCGTGCCACTTAGATAGCCTGCCGATTGTCCTTCTTAGAAAGCCATGTGATACACCACCTTCTTTTACTATCCAGTAGCATTATCACAACCAATCTCAGCAAAAAATAGACAAAGACCAACGACATGTTCAAGTGCCTAATCTTACCAAGACTTAACACAATTTCAGTTCATCAGAAAGTCCCCTAATAGGATCTACCATCCACGCGTCTATTCGTGATTCCACGGCGGCTCTTTCTTTTCCATATCGCATTCGTGATAGTTGAACAGCCGCGTCTCGGTGACTTTCTACAATAGCCGGCTCTGGCAGCGTCCGAGCGCTGAAGGCGTCAGTCGTCTTTCCGTCAATAGAGAGCTTGACATAAATATCGTATGCTGAGAGCGATTGCAGGTCGGAAGCCTTGAAAATGGGCCAATACTCGCGTTCAAGGTACTCTCCATCCTCCGCTCCTATTCGGAATGAAATAGCTGTGCCCACATTGCCAAATACGGCAGATTTTAGCTGTAATGGTAGTTGGGCAAGGTATTGGTGTGCCAAGACCAAATGCAGGCCGAATTTGCGCATTTCAGAGAGTGTGTGAGCAAAATTGTCAGAGGCAAAGCTCTGAAATTCATCAATATACACAGTAAACGGCTCCCTTTTAGTTGGTGCTATGTCTGATCGGGACATGGCTGTTAAAAACAGCTTAGAGACTATGAGTGATCCTAAAAGACCAGTGTTATCCTCACCAAGACGTCCCTTAGACAGATTCACGATCAGAATCTTGCGCGAGTCCATAGCGGATCTGAGATCGATCTTGTTCTGGACCTGCCCGAGTATATTTCGCATCACAGGCACCGATAGGAACTGGCCGACCTTGTTTTGGATAGGGGATATTGTCTCTGTCCTAAAAACTTTCGGATATAACTCGTACTCCATTTGCCAGAAAGTACGGACAACCGGGTCCTGCACCCGACTGAGAACCATAGACCGGAATTCAGGGTCTATAAGCAATCTGGGAATCGAGAGAAGAGTGTGACCACCACACTCAAGTAAAGCGAGGATTGTATTCCGCAGTATGTACTCCAGCCGCGGACCCCATGAATCAGACCAGATCTTCTTGAAAATGTCTACCAGCTGTGACGCAATCAAATGACTACTGGCAGTCTCACCACCATCAAATAGGTTAATTCCCACAGGATAATTGATATCAGCGGGATTGATGTAGATGACATCCGTCATGCGTCGTTGGGGGACGTAATCTAATAGCTGTTCAGCTAGGTCGCCATGAGGATCAATTAACGCAACACCTTTACCTCGTTGAATGTCCTGAACCAACATGTTGAGCAGCAGTGTTGACTTTCCCATGCCGGTTTGACCCACGACATAGACATGCCGTTGCCGGTCATGATCTTTAATGCCGAAGCGTTGCCTCTTATTGCGATAGTTGGTCTCACCTAGGATTGTAATTTTCCTATTTTCCATATCGCACCACCTTAACAGAAGTTAATTCAATTGTCGATGCACCAACAGTTGCCTATTGAGGCAATTGACCAATTCCGGCAATCTGCTAAGCTCCAGACTGATCACACAAAACAGTTCTTTTTACAATCACTCAAACCAAGGAGGACAGTCATGTCTGGAAATGGTAATCTGGTAAAGACGATTGAAATCAAAGATCGTCAGGGTCGTATTATTGCGACTGAAGAAGTTGTCACGTATGCCGGCCTACTTAGTCTGGCACATGATCAGGGACTTAAGAAGATTGAAACTTCTTTAGTGCAGATACCTGATCAATCCAACGGTCAGATGGCAGTGTTCCATGCCGTTGTGGAAACCGAAGCAGGGATCTACAAGGGTCATGGTGACGCTAGTCCGGATAATGTCGCGTCGAGGATAGTACCTCACATAATCCGGATGGCCGAAACCCGTGCTAAAGCTCGAGCCTTGCGAGACGCCGTAAACATTGGCGTAGTAGCTATGGAGGAGCTTAATTTGGAAGGAACTGGCAAGCCCGGTAACGGGAACTCTCCAAAGAATTCACAGAATCAGACGGACAACACAAACCACGATATTCGGAGCAGATCCAGACCACAGGGCGAGTCAAATCAAGCCGCTGAAAACGGTCAACTTATGACCGATGCTCAGCGACGCTATCTGTTTCGTTTATTGGCTGAAAGAAAGATCGAAGGTGATGATGCCAAGGTACACTTGCTACAACGAACCAATGTTGTATCTCTTGAAAAAATCACCAAGACCCAGGCTAGCACTCTGATCGACGAGATGGTCGGTTCAACGAAGTCAGCCGAGGAGGTACCGTTTTGAATACCAATTGGAACGGTTATCCAAGAGATCATGTCTCAGCTTCGCAAATCAACGTCTACTTGATGTGTCCGCTCAAATACCGCTTTGCGTATGTTGACCAACTGCCGCGACCGTTCAAATCGATCGATCTGGCTCTCGGTACAGCATTTCATGCGGCGGTCGAATGGTGGCACAAACACAGAAACAACGGTTCATCACCTGATGCTGAAGATGTGTCAAGAATTCTATCAGCTGATCTACTTGCGCAAGCGGAGGAAACTCTTCACTTCAAAGCTGGTAAGACCCTGGAGGATGCTATTAGTCTTGGTAAGCAGCTTATCACAATCTACGTCAAAGAGTATCGAGGCAAGACGGTATATGATACGGAAGTTTCGTTTCGTGTTCCCCTTGTCGATCTGGATACTGGAGAGGAATTGGAGTTACCGCTTGTTGGTTACTTTGATCTTCTCGAGGAGGATGACACAGTTGTGGAAACCAAGACAGCAGCTCGTGCTTATGATCATTTAACGATCCTAAACCACCTGCAACTGACAGCCTATGGATATGCTTATCGTATTCTACATGAACGCGATGCAAACCTGCGTCTGGATGTTGTCACGAAGACCAAGCAACCGCGAATGCAGTCAGTCGAAGTGTCACGAAATGAGTCAGACATGGTCAGGTTCTTTCATCTTGTAAAATCGGTCACTGGCGCGATTCAGAATCGCTGTTTCCATCCTAATCATGGGTGGCAGTGTAGCAACTGTGAATTCGCCCAACCATGCCGAAATTGGAAGGGATGATATGGAACTTGTAAACGACGAGATTCGCAAAGACCTACCTCCACTCTACTCAATGGAATCTGAGTCCGATCCAACACTCCGAGTGAAATTCTTCACTCCGGATGCGAACTGGACTTGGTATGTCATCGAATTCGATGGCGATGACCTTTTTTTCGGTCTTGTAATCGGGTTGGAAACAGAGTTAGGATATTTCCGGCTTTCTGAGCTTCAGGAAATTCGAGGCCCACTCAATCTACCTATTGAGAGAGACTTGTACTTTACCCCCGTTCCTCTTTCACACGTCCACCAAATACGACGAGTTTGAAAGAAGAATATACCCAAGAGGGCTTAGGATCTAATCTTAAACCCTCTTTTTTTTCTTAGAATACAAAAAAGCAACATTCTGCAACAAGCTCTTGACAAGTGGAGTGTTATATCGTTTGTTATAGCATGTGATAACCGACCGCAAAGGCGCTGATCAGGAGAAAACTATTGAAATCTCAAAGTGATGATGCCAATGCAGGCTCAGCAAATCTGATTCTTCAACTTCGCCAGACGCT
>JBDREQ010000068.1:0-34283 GCA_043819555.1 Candidatus Zixiibacteriota bacterium
AGTTGATGCGATTTGCCTGATCGAGCAGCCCGAGGCTGATAATCTGGAAATCTCACACCGCTCTTCAAGGTTAAATTGTTTGTATCTATGTCCCATAACACCTCTACGAGGTGTTGCACTTCGTTTGTGAACTTAGGCGATAGCGAAACGCAAGCTGGAATCAATACAGCGCATGGAGAATTGATGAATTTTTCACATATTGATCATTCTGCATGGATTCCCGACTCGCTTCGCCCCCTATGGGGCTGCGCTCTCGGGAATGACACAGGCGAAAGCCTGTTTTTGGCTGTCGCGTTGTCTATCTAAAGAATGTAGAATGAATAAAACCGGATGGCCGCCACTCATCCTCTAATGATCATATTGACAATATCTTTGCGGAGGAGGATGCCGACCAGTTTTTTATCTTTGACCACGAATACCCGGCGGAGATCTTTGAAAAGCATCATCGCCGCTACTTCAACAATTTTTGCATTCCCTGTGACAACTTCATGATCTTTGACATAAAGTTGCTCGACTTTGATTTTATCTTCTTTTTTGAGGAGTTCCTCAAACGGTTCGACATCAAGCGAGTAATTTAGATTGGATATAAGCGATTTAAAATCAGGCAATGCCGCCTGAATAAGTTCCTTGTCAGTTATCACGCCCAAGAGATTATTATCATCATCGACAACAGCCAGAGCGGAGAGGCGGTGGCGGAACATCAGATTGGCCACATCTTTCAAGGTATTTTCGGGTTTGATAGTGATGATATTGTGATGCATGATATCTTTAGCGGTCAGTTCTTTTTCGACCCTGACTGAAGATTCCCAGACAGCATCGATGACTCCGCCCGGTGAAGTGGCTTTGACGATTTGCGCTATATTCTCCTGATTGCGGGCAAAAGCGGCAAAAGCAGAAAGCGTTTGGAGATATAGTTTGGCGATGTTGGATGGTGTCAGCATCAGGCAGACGACATGAACCGGCTTGCCGTCGGGCGTTTTCTCGATGATGCCTTTGGGCGAGACCCCGACGGCGATGTACATGTTGTCGACTTCATCAGTCCGGGCATGCGGGAAGGCAATGCCCCGGCCGTAAGACGTATTTTCAATCTCTTCCCGTTCGAGAATTGATTTCAGGATGGCATTGTAATTATTACGGGGATATTTGGCCTTAATTTTATCAAGGAGTTCTAAAATGGCATCATCTTTCGTTGTTGCCGATAGTTTATGCGTAACCAGTTCTTCATCAAGTAAATTAGCCAGACGCATTGAGATCCTCATCGATTTTGGGATTATCTTCCATGTTAATCTCCGGCGGCGCGACGATGCCGCCCGATACCAGTATTTTCATCGCTTCTTCCACACTCATATCGGTTCGGTGTATATCATGCTCCGGTACAAAGACAACCAGCCCGGTAAACGGGGTCGGCGTAGAAGGGACAAACACGAGCCTCACTTCTTCGCCGCGATTATTGGTTTTAATCTCACTTTTCCCCGCCAGTAACCCGATGACATACATCCCGCGCCGGGGATATTCGATAAGGGCGACTTCCGAAAAAGCCCGAACCCGGGACGAAAGCATTGATTGCGCCAGTTGTTTGGCCGCCGTATATACGATTCGAACCAACGGCGTCCGAACCAGAAAGCGATCGCTCCAATAAAATAGCTTTGCTCCAATATAATTGGTGGCAATGATTCCTGCCAATAGAATTATCAGGATTGTAACAACGGCGCCCAGGCCGGGTATATTATAGCCAAGCATATCGCGCATGAGGGGATTTAATAGGCCGTCGAGGGCATTGAACAGAAACCTGAGGACAAAATAGGTAACAATCAGCGGAACGACGACCAATAGACCGGATAAGAACCGCTTTTTTAACAACGGAATTATTTTACTTAATATTATCGGCATAAGCTTTCCCTGATATATTCATCGGCATAGAAAAGCGGTTCTAAATACAAAATCGAACGGTGAATGTCAAGAAGAGCCAAAGGTTTTTAAAAAGCAAAGCCAATCGCCGCGTTATAGGCCAATTCCAAAACCGATTGCGGAAGAATCCCGAATATCAATACGCCGATTCCGGCAATCGTCAGAACTAACCCGGCCGGGAATGACGGCACGACTCGATAAGGGCTTTTTTCGGGAGTCAGATACATAAGCCGGATGACGTTCGCATAATAATAAAGCGAGATGACTGATGTCAATAAGGCCAAAATAACCAGCCATCTGAAGCCAGCTTCAATAGCGGCGGCAAAGACATAATATTTCGCCAAAAATCCTGCCAGCGGCGGAATACCGGCCAGCGACAGAAGGAATGCCGCCATAAGAGCTGAAACCATCGGCGAGGATTGAGACAAACCCGCGAAGTCTTTGATTTTTTCCGAACCGGTTTTCTCGGCAAATAAACCGGCAACGGCAAAAGCGCCCATGTTGGCAAACATATATGCGAACATATAAAAGCTGACCGAAGCCACGCCCATTTTAGTCGCGGCGACGACGCCGACGAGGATATACCCGGCCTGCGCGATTGACGAATAAGCCAGCATCCGCTTGATGCTGGTCTGGCGAATGGCAATAACATTTCCGACAATCATCGTGATCGCGGCCAAAACCGCCATCATATTTCCCCAGTCGCGGGGAGCCATCATATCGGAGGCAAAAGCGATCAGCATGCCGTCGAATATCCTGACGATTGCTGCTAGCCCGGCGGCTTTGGAGCCGACTGATAAAAAGGCTGTAATCGGCGTTGGCGCGCCTTCGTAAACGTCCGGCGCCCACATATGAAACGGAACAATCGCCAGTTTGAATGTCAGTCCGGCCATAATCATCATCAAAGCAATAGTGAACGCCGGGCCTATCATACCGTGCGACAGCCAGTAAATAGAAAGATTAATCGTAATCTGAATCAAATAAGTTGTTCCGGCCAAACCGTAAATTATTGACAATCCGTAGAGTAAGATAGCCGAAGAGGCGGCGCCGATAATCAAATATTTCAAACCCGCTTCAGCTGAAGCTTTCTTGGTCTTCTGGTAGGCCGCCAGAACAAAGAGAGGAATTGTCGTAAGTTCCAGTCCAATATAGAGCATGATTAATTCTTTGGCGGAAGCCAAAAACATCATCCCGACGGTTGAGAAAAGAATCAGAGAGAAAAATTCACCGCGATGATGAGACATTCTTTCAACAATGCCAAATGATGACCCAATGGCCATGAATGCTGAACCGAGGAAGATAATTTTGAAAAAAACCGCGAAGCCGTCGGAAACGAACATTCCATTCCAGAGATTACCGCCCTGAAATTTATAAACCAATGCTCCGGCAATGGCCAGAGCCACCATGCTGGTATAGGCCGGGACCGCAACCGAACGTTTTTTCGAAAACAGGTCGAGGAGTAAAACTGCCAGAGCCATAACAAATAAAAACAGCTCGGGTATCATCGGCGTAATATCTGGAAAATCTGCATTCATCTTAACGCGCCATCAGGGTTACAATGTTTTCCAAAGTGGCCTTCATCAAATTTACTAAAGGAGCCGGATAAATACCAATGGCCAGTGTCAGCACAGCCAGAGGCGCGACACAGAGAACTTCACGGACGTTGATTTCGGTCAAATGACCCCATTTAGCCTGGTCAAATTCTCCCAGAAACACCCGCTGGACCATGCGCAGGATATAGGCAGCGGTTAAAACAACGCCCAAAATCGCGATTCCGACTATTACGGGATAGCTTGGGAATGTTCCGATAAAGACCATATACTCAGATATAAATCCGGACATGCCCGGTAGTCCCAACGAAGCCATCGCGAACATAACCATAATACCGGAGTAAACCGGAAGTTTTTTTCCAATGCCGCCGAAGGCCGCTATTTCACGCGTGTGCGCCCGGTCATACAATACGCCGACGAGCAAGAAGAGGGCGCCGGTAATCAGTCCGTGTGATATCATCTGGAACATGCATCCGGCCATCGCCGTAACTGATGTATAGGCCGCCAGTGAAAGCATGCAATAGCCCATATGTGAAACCGATGAATAGGCGACCAGTTTTTTCAAATCTTTTTGCGCCATCGATACCAATGCGCCATAAATGATGGCGATCACTCCCAGAATCGCGATCGGTATAGCGAAATATCGTATCCCCTCGGGAAGCATCGGCCACGAAATCCGAAGCATGCCATAGGTTCCCATTTTCAAGAGAACCGCCGCAAGAATAATCGATATCGCCGTCGGGGCTTCGACGTGCGCGTCAGGTAACCAGGTATGGAATGGCCAAACGGGTACCTTGATCGCGAAAGCGATGAAGAAGAAGGCAAAGGTCAGAAGCTGTATTCCGTGCGGGAAGCTCGGGCCAATCTTGGTCATTTCGAGCATATTCAGCGTATGAGGTTCGGAAGTGAAGTACAAGACCAGAATCGCCACCAGCATAAAAATCGAGCCGAACAGCGTATAAAGAAAGAACTTGATGGCGGCGTATTCACGCCGGGGACCGCCCCAAACCCCGATCAGGAAGTACATCGGAACCAGCATGATTTCCCAAAAAACATAAAAGAGGAAGAAATCAAGAGCCGCGAAAACTCCCAGCATCCCGCATTCTAAAAGCAGAAAGAAAAAGAAATATTCTTTGACCCGCTTGGTGATATTAAAACTGATGACAATCGATATTAGCGATAGTAAACTTGTTAAAAGAAGCATCGGGACGGAAATACCATCCACTCCTAATAAATAATTGGAATTTATCGCGGGAATCCACGTGTGAGATTCCATAAATTGCATCTGGCTGGTAGTCCAGTCAAAATCGCGGAGGATAAAGAGCGTCAGGACGAAGGTGATAAAAGCAAAAAAAGTCGAAACCCATCTGATAATATTATGCTTTTCCTTATCCAGAAACAAAAGCACAATCGCGCCCAAAAGCGGAATTAAGATGGTATATGTTAAAATCGGATAACTACTATAACTCATTTTGGTTTTATCCTCCCAATAGGTCTTCTACTATGCCGAGATGTATAAGAGCCTGATTAAGCAAATCAGTGGCAGACAAAAGCGCTATCAATATTAGTCCAAAAACAACGGCCAACAGATAGTGGGCCAGCCGTCCGGTTTGTATGCGGCGTAATGCCGCCGAGAACAGGTCGGTAATAATACCGAGGCCATTGACAATGCCGTCAACAATATTGACATCGAACCACATTTTTGCATCCGACAGCCAGATCGTAATGGTGGCCTGTAGATTAACCAAACCGTCGATGATTCCGGAATCGAATCTCCAGAGATTTTTCGCCACCCAGTAACACGGCTGGACTATTACGGCATCGTAAAATTCATCTATGTAATACTTGTTATAAAGAATTCTGTAAGCGAAACCAAACCGCCGCGCCATGGCATCCGGTGAAATTTTGCCTTTGTAATACATCAGGTAGGCCAGAATGATTCCCGATGAGGCGATTATGATTGAAAGTATCATCGGCAGCCAGTGAACGCTGGTAACATGCGGGTGCTCTCCGGCGCCGTAGATTACCCAGGCAAATCCTTTAATTCCTGGAATGCCGACCCATCCGGCGCAGACGGACATAACAGCCAGGAAAATAAGCGGATAAGTCATTGATTTGGGTGATTCATGAGCGTGGTCATATTTCTCCTGATCACGCGGTTTGCCGGTGAATGTCAGGAAGAACAGGCGGAACATATAGAAGGCGGTCATGAAAGCAACCATCAGCGCGACTACGGTAAAGACCGGATGGCCCAGAGTCGAGGCGATAATTTCATCCTTTGACCAGAACCCGGCCAGAGGGGGAATTCCCGCGATAGCCAAACAGGCAATCAGGAATGTCATTGCCGTCGTTTTCATTTTACCCAGCAGGCCGCCCATTTGTTGAATATCGTTAGTGTGAACGGCATGAATAACCGAACCAGCGCCTAGGAATAACAAGGCTTTGAAAAAGGCGTGCGTCATCAGATGGAATGAACCGGCAACAAAATGTGTCAGACCCAAAGCCATAATCATGTAGCCGAGTTGAGATAATGTCGAAAAGGCCAAAACCCGTTTAATATCGTTTTGAACCAAAGCAATGCTGGCGGCAAATAAAGCTGTAAACAGCCCAATCCAGGCAACGACTTCGGCCGCGGCCGGAGCGGCAATGTAGATAGTCATTGTCTTGGCGACAAGATAAACACCGGCGGCTACCATCGTGGCCGCATGGATTAAAGCCGATACCGGAGTCGGGCCTTCCATAGCGTCGGGAAGCCAGACATGAAGCGGGAATTGGGCCGATTTTCCGACCGCTCCGCAGAAAACACATATTCCGATAGCTGTCAAAGCCCCGGTAGGAATGCCTCCGGCGGCGACAACTTCAAAAACTTCTTTATAGTTGAACGAGCCGATGTAATAATACATCAGCATCAGGCCCAGCAGGAATCCTAAATCACCGACTTTGGTAGTGATAAATGCTTTTTTGCCCGCGTCGGACGCCGATTTTTTCTCGAACCAGAATCCGATCAAAAGATATGATGTCAGTCCGACCAATTCCCAGAAAATAAAAATGAGGAAGAAGTTGTTAGCCAGTACCAGTCCCAGCATCGAAAAGGTAAACAGCGACAAGTAAGCGAAATATCTCGAAAACCTTGGGTCGCCATGCATATATCCAAGTGAATATATCTGAACCATCAATGACACGGTTGTAACGACAACCAGCATCATGGCCGCGACAGGATCAATCAGGAAACCGAGCTCAAGACGGAAAGCCGGCAGAGTGACAATATCGAGTGCCCGCTCAAGCCGAAAGGCTTCATGCCCGGCATGCATGATTACCTGAGCCATAACATAGATCGACATCAGCCATCCCAGACCGATAGCTCCGATTGAGATACCGGCCGAAAGATTTTCTTTCCAGCGCGTGAAAAAGACGATGATCACAAAAGCGAATAGAGGCAGCAGACCAATTATGTAGGCATTATCCAGCATATTACCACTTCATTAAGTTTACCCGGTCGGCGTCGATACTATGCCATCTCCGGTATATGAGAATTACAATGGCCAGTCCCACGGTTGCTTCCGCGGCGGCGACAACGACGACAAAGATCGCGAAAATCTGGCCGGTTAATTCGCTCAGGCTGGTGTAGCGATTGAACACCACCAGATTTATATTGACGGCATTAAACATCAATTCCAGAGACATCAAAATCGCGATGGCATTACGCCGAGTTAAAATTCCAAATAAGCCAATGGAAAAAAGAACGGCGGCCAGGAAGAGAAACATATAAAACATTTGACCGGTCATTTTAGCTTTCCTCCCGCCTCGCGATTACGATCGCGCCAATTAGAGCGGCCAGCAAAAGCACCGATACCAACTCGAACGGAAGAACAAAATCGGTCATCAGAAGAGTTCCGATGGCATGAGTGTTATTGGCCGGCAACATACCTGTCGCTGGTCGGAAATATGTTCCCTCTGTGATTCCGGGAACCCCCAAATATGAGCCAACCATCGTCACTAAGAAAATTAGCGAGAGAAATCCGCCGATGAACTGTTGTTCATTGGAAATATCCGTTTCGCGTCCGGCCAGCCGGGAAGTAAGCATGATCGCGAATATCATCAGGATAGCCACCGCACCGACATAGAGGAGAACCTGAACAACCGCCAAAAATTCGGCATTGAGCATGACATATAAACCGGCAATGCAAAAGAGGCAAAATATCAGAGCCAGGGCGCAGTGGAAAATATTACGCATCGTCACGACGGCCAGCGCCGAGGCGATGATGCAAATACTTAAAATCACAAATACGACCGGATCCATAATTACTCCTCTTTCTTCTCCGGCGGATTATCGGTTTCAGTTTTTTCAGTCTCAGGAGCAGGTTCGGATTTAGGCGTTTCCTTTTCAGGCGCAGTTTCGACCGGTTTTGATTCGGCATCAGGAATTGATTTTTCTTCAGGTTCCACTTCGGCTTTGGATTCCCCGGGCTTGGCGGCCGGTTTGGGTTCCGGTTTTTTCTTCCTTACCGGTTTTTCATATGGGACATCGATCCCCTGCTCGGCCAACTTCTTCATATCATATCTTAAAAGGCCGCCTTCATATTCCGGAAATTCATATTTGGTCGAGAGTTTTATTCCGGCAAAATTACAGGTGTCTTCGCACAATCCACAGAAACAGCACAGGTTGAAATCAACGGAAAAGTCATTCAATTGGCGTTTATTTTTTTCATCTTTATATGAATCAATTTCAATCGCTCCGCTGGGACAGGCGCGCATACATAAAAGGCAGGCGGTACAGTTTAGTTTGCCGGTTTCGAGGTCTGTCAATAGAACAACCATTCCCCGCGACCGTTCCGGAACTTCCCATCGTTCTTTAGGGTACTGGATAGTTATGGCATGGCGTCCCAGATGCTTACTGGTGGTGAACATCCCTAATATCAGGTTGTATATTCCCGATGTAAATTGTTTTACCAGCTCAACCATTCAAGAATCCCGACCCATAAAATATTCAAAAACGCCAGAGGCAATAATACCTTCCAGGCAAATTCCATCAACTGGTCAACTCTTAGCCGCGGATAAGTCCAGCGGAAAAGCATGAGTAAAAAGACGACAAAGAGCGTCTTGCCCAAAAACCACATCCATGACGGCAGGAACGGGCCGTTCCAACCGCCCAAAAATACCGTCGCGGCGATGGCTGAAACGGTGAACATATTTATAAATTCCGCCAGGAAAAACATGGCGAATTTCATTCCGGAGTATTCAATATTGAATCCGGCGACTAGTTCCTGCTCGGCTTCCGGGATATCAAACGGGGTGCGATTGGCTTCGGCCGTGGCGGCAATGATATATATCACAAATCCCAAAGGCTGGAAAAATATATTCCAGCGGAAACCGCCCCAACCTGATTGAGCCACAACAATGTCATTCATCGACATCGAGCCGGTGACCATAACGACTCCGAGAATCGAAAGCGCCAACGGAACTTCATAGCTGACGGCTTGAGCCGCCGAACGCATTCCGCCGAGTAAGGCATATTTATTATTCGAACCCCAGCCGGCCATCAAAAGAGCGATAATGGTAAATGTCGTTATCGCAATTATATATAGAATTCCGATATTCAAATCCGATACAATGAGCCCGTCACCGAAAGGAATAACTACATAGGCGGCAAAAGCGCACACAAAACAGAGAACCGGAGCCCAGAAGAAAACCGAACGGTCGGCAAGTTTTGGAGTTATATCTTCTTTTTGAATAAGCTTGACGGCATCGGCAACGGTTTGGAGCACTCCGTGCCACCCCGTCATCATCGGCCCGAAACGCTGTTGAATATGAGCGGAAATCTTGCGTTCCCACCAAACCAGAAACAACGCAATCAAAGACAATAATCCAAAGACGACCAGCGCCAGGATGATGTTTGCCATAATGGCATTCCAGTAAGGGCTTAACCCAATTGAAGCGAGAAGTTCTCCCAGCCAGTCAATCACCGGTTTCAGTTCCATTACCTGTCAATCTCCGGCATAATAATATCGAGTGACGCGAAAATCGCTACCAAATCAGCTATTTTCAGACCTTTAACAATTTCAGGCGTCGCCAGTAAATGATTATAACTGCCGCCGCGAGCGCGGACCCTGAACGGTTTTTTAGTACCGTCAGATACTAAATGAATACCCATCTCACCGCGTGAATTTTCGATGCGAGAATAAACTTCGCCTTTTTGAGTCTTGAAAGTCATTATTCCCGCTTTGGCCGTAATTTCCCCTTCGGGAATCTGGTCAATGGCTTGCCGTACTATCCGGGCCGATTGCCTGATTTCGCCCATCCGGGCCCGGTAACGATCATAGCTGTCGCCGCCGTGATAGACAACGGCGTCAAATTTGAATCTATCATAAATCGAATAGGTGTCGTCTTTGCGAATATCAAAAGATACCCCGGAAGCTCGGGCGGAAGGACCGGAAATGGCGTAATCGTGAACCATTTTTTCGGTAATAATGCCAATGCCTTTGTTGCGTGCGATCCAGATCGGATTTTCGGTTAAAACTTTTTCGTAGTCATCGCATTTTTCATCGATAATATCGAGAAACTCACGACATTTTTTTGTAAATTCCGGCGGGATATCTTTGGCAACGCCGCCCATCCGTATATAATTGTATGTCAAACGCTGTCCGCAGGTCATTTCAAAAAGGTCAAGAATAAATTCCCGTTCGCGGAAAGTATAGAGAAACGGTGTCAGGGCGCCCAAATCCAGACCCGTTACGCCAATGCACAATAAATGGCTGGCCATACGATTGAGCTCGCCCATAATGACACGGAGATATTCGGCTCGTTCGGGAACTTCAATATCGGTAAGCTTTTCAGCGGCGAGAGCAAATGCCCAGCCACAGGCCATCGAAGTAACGTATTCAAAACGATCCATCAATGGCAGGCATTGAAAATAAGTACGGTTTTCGCACATTTTCTCAATGGACCGATGCAAATACCCAATGACCGGTTCGCAATCAACGATTTCTTCACCGTCAATGGTCAAAATCAGGCGGCAGACTCCGTGTGTGGACGGATGATGTGGCCCCATGTTGATAACCATTTGCTCTGTGCGCAAATCTTTTGGCATTACTTTCTTTCCGGCATCGGTATCACGTTTTTGCCCTGCCAGCCTTTTCTCATCGGATAGCCGTCATCCCAGTCGTCGGGGAGCAGAAACCGTTTCAGATTCGGATGATTCCTGACATTGATGCCGAACAGCTCCCAGATTTCTCTCTCATACCAATCGGCCGCTCTCCAGACATCAATCACGGAATCAAATTCCGGTTTATTGTAATCGAAAATAATTTTGAAGTATATGCGATGCTTGAGGCGATACGAGCAGACATTATAGACGATTTCAAAATTCTCGGTCGTATCGACCGCCGAGAGATTCATCAAAAACGTCATGAGAAGTCTCTCGTCGTCGTGGATAAATCGGGAAAATTCAATAAGATCCTGAGCCTTAACGATAAAATAAGGTTCGGGATGCTCGTTTTCGATAACTTCCAGTTCGCCCGAGAAATTTTCTTTTATATAATCAAGGAGCTCGGCTTTGGTCATCGGATTCTACTTAGCTCCAATCATCCATTTTCTGAGTTCTGATTTTTTTGCCTACTTCCAGACATCCATGGAGCAACGCTTCCGGACGCGGCGGACAACCGGGGACGTAAACATCAACCGGGATAACTTTATCGATTCCGCGCAAAACGGAATAGCTGTCATAATAAAACGGTCCGCCTCCGCAGGCGCATCCGCCCATTGCCAAAACATAGCGGGGTTCGGCCATTTGGTCATAGAGGCGTTTAATAACTGGCGCCATCTTGTAGGTTACCGTTCCGGCGATAATTATTAAATCGCTTTGGCGCGGCGAAGCTCTGAATATCATTCCCAGCCGGTCAAAATCATATCGGGAAGCTCCTGTCGCCATCAATTCAATCGCGCAGCAGGCAGTGCCAAAAAGCAGATACCAGAGCGATTTGGCCTGAGTCAGAGTGAACACTTTGTTTAACTGCGTCGTAATTATCCCGCCGCCCGGAACTTTTTCGGCATATACCGGAAGCTTTTTAATTATACCCATTGCAAAGCTCCCTTCTTCCAGGCATAGACGAGGCCGACCAAAAGAATTGCAATAAATATCACCATCTCGATTAACGCAAAAAGCCCCAAAGATTTGTACGCCACCGCCCAGGGAAACAGAAAAACCGCTTCGACATCGAAAATCACGAAAATCAATCCGAAAATATAAAAGCGGTTATTGAACTGCGTCCAGCTTTCGCCGATAATCGGGACGCCGCATTCGTATGTTTCGTTTTTTACCTGATAAGGATTATGGGGGCGAATCAGCCGCGATAAAGTAAACGTAAAAATCACAAGGCCGGTGCCAACCAGAATAAATATCAATACCGCCAGATACTGAGCAGGCATATTCAAATCTCCCGTTGCCGGAATCATAATATCTATGTGACGAATTTCACATACCGGCCTCAAATTAAGCTGTTAAAAAAGGCAATAATCCGTGTTTGTCAAGTGGTTTTTCGCCAAATAATTTGGACAGAAAATTAGTATCGAATACTGAATAATAAACCAGGCTATCAAGACATTTGGGCCAAATCAAAAAATCAACCAATTACTCCAGTTTTTGCTTGACATAATAAAAGATTTTGGTTATTATTTCGGTGATACGGGGTATTGGCGCTTGAATTTCTTGCTTTCTATTATTTGCCAATTTATTGATAATTGATATTTGAAGAAGGGGAGATAGTTATGAGAAATTTTATTCTTATTTTGGCCCTTTCCTCGATCTGTGTCGGCATATCCTGGGCAGATAATAAAATCGATATTACAGTCGCAACTCATACAGGCGGTGACACTATTTGGATTGGAGTTGATGCCGATTTTTATGTTCATATCGAGAATGACGAATTAATTAAAGAACTCAATCTCGGTTTTAAAGTCTGGTCTCCGGAAGGCGCTGTATGGGATTGGGCAGATGTTGGAGAATGGGGCCCCGAGGACAAGAAATTTGTAACAGTACTTTATTCAACTCGTATGGAGAATCCCAACGAGATTTGGGATAATACAGGATTTATTGTTTATGACACAGATTTGGACGGAAATTCTCCGGACTTTATACGAATGGGGGGAGAAGCAACAAACAACGGATTAGAATCCGGCCCACTGGAAGAAGTGCTTTTATTCCATTTCAACATTGAATGCGGCGGTGAGCATACTATTTGTATTGATACCGCTTTCATTCCGCCGGATGGAGATCTGGTCTTTAGGAATGAAGTTGGAACGAATATTTCGCCGATTCAGCTTTGGCCTGAAGGCGGATTGTGTGTTCCGATTCAATATCCTCGCTGTTATCCGCCACAATTAGTTAGCGAACAATATGGTTCGGTTTCTACCACCAAGTGCCAACCGGTAACTCTTTATAACGCCGTCACCTGGGAAGATCCGGAGGGAGATTATATTACAATAGAACTTAGGGAACTTATTGGCGGAGATGGCGAAGTAATCATTAACGACCACGAAGACGGAACCTGCGATATAACTTATGTACCTGTTGCTTCCGACGCCGGTAAGGTTATTGAGGCTGTTATTAGGGCTAGTGGAATGAGTAAATGTGCTTATAGCTGTGAAGACTATTATCACCTGAATATAAATGTCAGCAATCAGAGTACTTCCGAAGTCTATAGCGATATCAGGTACGAGCAGGCAAGCCCGGATTTGCCTTTTTATAAGAATGATTTCAGCGTTATTGATCCTGATTCATGCGATAGTTATAATTATTCGATAGTTTCCGGACCCGGCGATATCGACGAGATAACCGGCGAGTATTCATGGACTCCAACCGTAGAAGATGCCGGATTGCACGCAGTGACTATTTCGGTAACCGATGGCATGTCTCCGCCGGTTGAATGTGGATTTGATATTGAAGTTCTTGATTTTGTATGCGAAGTTGCCGGAGACGCCAATACTGACGGACAGGCCAATGTCGGTGATGCAGTCTTTCTAATCAACAATATATTTAAGGGCGGACCGGCTCCAGCTAATAAGCCCGCCACCGATGTAAACCGCGATTGTAATATCAATATCGGCGATGCGGTTTTTCTAATTAATCATATTTTCAAAAACGGCCCTAGGCCATATTGCAGTGGTTGCGTGTTGGATTAAAGCTATGAAAATATGTAAGGGACAGGCTTTCCCACCTGTCCCTAAATTTCAAACACTTCACATTAAATAATGCTTTCTCGATATATATAACTTCGCCACTGATGGTAAAACAAAAAGCAGCAGAATCCCGCCGCAAGTCATAAAGACACCGTTCAGCCCCAAGCGAGCAGCGATAATTCCAAATTAACTTGCGCAGAATATCAAATTCTACAAAGCGGCAATCGCTTCGATTTCCACCCTTGCGCCAAGGGGCAGAGCCGCTACGGCAAAAGCCGCCCGCGCCGGAGGATCGTTTTCAAAGTACGAAGCATAGATTTCATTGACCGCCGCGAAATCATTGATATCGGCCAAATATATTGTCGCTTTGACGACCGAACCGTAGTCGCCGCCGGCTTCCTTAAGGATACCGCCAAGATTTTGAATCACTTGTTTGGCTTCAGCTAAAACGCCCCCCTCGACAATTTTCATCGACTGCGGATCAAGACCAATCTGGCCGGAGATGAAAAGCAGTTTTGCTCCCTCAACCGCCACCGCCTGATTATATGCCCCGATCGCTTTGGGAGCGGCGGCGGTTACGATAATTGTTTTTTTCATATTTCCTCACTTTTTTAAACGAGTATAGGGCAAGTGAGGCATTCGATTCAAGATTAAAATGAATGGATTAGAACTTCATTAAATCCGATGGACCCATTAATTTGGCGAATTCCTCGAGAAGCCTGCGATCAAAAAGACCATCGCAGGTGAATAGCGATTTCAAAGCCGGATAAGTCTCTACCGCCTTCTGATAAACCCGTTCGGTCGTCATGGCATCAAAGGTATCGGAGAGGCCGGCTATTTTGCCCGTGATATCGATATCACTGCCTTTATAACCCATGGGATAGCCGGAGCCATTCTCCCGCTCATGATGCTGTATTACCGGATATATTGAATCGGTATTGAGCATCCGTGTTTTTTCGAGAATCTCCCGTCCCCATTCGGGATGCTTTTTTATCAATGACATTTCGGTCGGATTAAGACGACCTCGTTTGTTGAGAATCCGGTCGGAGATTTTGGTCTTGCCGACATCATGCAACAACGCCCCGACGCCAAGATGATTCAGAAATTCTTCATCGCTGTTCCCCAGATGCCGGGCGAAAGCGAGTGAGAATGTGCAGACGTTGACCGAGTGGGTGTAGGTATAATAATCAAACGACATCACTTTGAGCATATTATAGAAAGCTTGTTTTTCCCGGAGAATATATCCGACCGACGATTCGACTAATGATTTACTGCGTTGAATATTTTCCCCCAGCGTGGGATTGGCCAGAACGTCTTTTACGAGAAGTTTTGTGCTACTATAGACTATTCCGGCTTTCGTCGTGGGATTGATGGAATCATCTTTTAGTATCTGGTTGATATTGGATTCAATATACTTCTGATATTGGTCTCTTTCTCCGGAAGCCACGTAGAGAGTTTTGACATCATTATCGAGTAAATTCGTGCGGGTTTTTTCAGTAAACGGCAAATTGGTTGAACGGTAAAGTATCAAATCGCGGCCGACCTTGATATAGAGATCAAATTGAACAATGGAATCGACCCGCAACGCCTCCAAATAAACAGGCAGGAATTTTTCTTTTATCGCTATCGATTTGCTTACGACACTCATAATAAGTGAATATCACCCTGGGGCAAATTATCGTCATTATTCTTATCTATTGAGTTATCGGCTGGTAAGAGTATTTTTTTATAAAAAAAGCCCGCCTGAAATCAGACGGGTGAGCAAAAAAACAAATGATGAGGAAGTAAGATTGAATCGTTCCGTCAGTTCCGGGCCCGACGGAAAAGGGGTGTGAACTGACGGATATGTAATCGCAATGCAGGGTTCTTTACTTAAACCCCGTAACTCTTGACCATCATTAAAACCGACTGCAACGAGCCGGAAATATTTCTCAGAACGTTTGAATATCTCTTGAGAAGTTCGCTGTACTGCCAGCGCATTTTAAAAGCCTCTTCCGGAAAATCGAAGAGATTCAAAAGTTGCTTTTTATAAGATTCTTCGATGTATTTGATGACGTAATAAGGATTATCCGGCAATTTGGCGTCGGCCACCTGTCCTTTGCCAAGGCGCTCTTTATATGTTTCAACCTTCTCCAGAATAACGGTTCCAAAACACCAGGGCGTCATGACAACTCCAAAATTAGAACCATCGGTATAAAACGACCTTATATTTTTGGCAGCTAATTCAAGAATAATTTTTGAAGCAGTATAATAGGCAACGGTTTCGGTCCAATCACTGGAATATTCAGAAAGCTTCTGGTCGATTCGCGCCAGCTCAGTCATACAGCGTGCATAGCTGTTTTCCAGAAAAGAATAAAAATCATTAAAATAGATTTTTACATTTTCCGAAATTGTCATCATATAGAATCCACTGTCATCACACTTAACTCGCGGTTCGGACATTGTCTTCAAGTACTCCTCAGTAAAACCACGTCTATAATTTTGAGCCAGCATCAAACCTCCTTGGTTGTTGTCAACTGGGAGGAGTAAATGCAAACCCCATGCCTCGACCGTAGATTGTAATAGAATGGATTTTGTGCTCCTCTCGACAGGCGCAAATAGCCCGTAACTTATTGTTAATCAATTATTTTATTCAAATTGCGCCAAAGCCGGAAGGGAACTATCGAGCTCTGCAAGATAATTCACTTTATGCATTTAATCAAAGAATATGCAAAGTATTGCGACTGCCGAGGAAATGCCGACGATAAAAAAACCCCGCCAGATTTCGGCGGGGTTTTGTGTCAATCTAAGAAAAGAGATTTTTATTATCAGTCAAACCAATAATTGATCGTCACTCTTTCAGTCAGGTAATCATATTCACCGGAGATAAAATACGGCCCATTTTCAATGAAATCGGTATTAATTTCGGCGTCAAGCTCAAAATCACCCCAATGGAATCCAGCGCCTAAGTATGTATCGGTCTCCCCCCATCCATATTTGCGCTTCATTACCTCTGAAGGTTCCCAAGTTTCGCTAATCCAGTAATTGGTGACACCGGCACGGAAATCCAACCATTTGATAACTTTCGCGTCTATACCAATTTTGAAATATGGAACAGTCATTTCTTTATCTTTCCACATCACATAGGAATCGCCAGATGCTGGATCTGCTTCATCCTTACCTGACCATGAAGTGATACCAAAATCGGTAACTACCAAAACATCTTCTTTGGCTTCATAATTCATGCCCATACCCAATTCCCACATGGTATGCTTATAAGTATAGGTAGCGTATAGGTCACCGTCATCATAATCTTCAAGTCCCTGCTTGCTGATCCAAAGCGCTGCATGCGGAACCAAAGTGGCTTTACCCTTCGGATCCATCCAATAACGTCCGGTGAATCCAAATTCAGTATTTCCCGACGGCTTGGTTTCGTCTTCAAGCGCGCTGGTTGTGCCATTATAGTCCTTATCGGTCCATGAGGTCATGGTAATTCCTGCGGCCACATCAAGCTTGCCTTCCATGGCTGTAAGACCAAAGCCAAAACCAAAGCGAGTCAAAGATCCTTCCATATGGTTTACTGTGCTGGTATCTTCGTTCTTCTCACTACGCTTGTTGTAACTGAAAACAAATCCAAAAGGCATCTCACCAAGATTACGGCCATAGAACAGGTCGATGCGGTGATCGGCTCCGCCTTCCCAATGTCCATAATCATTGAAAATCTCATGATAATAATTATCAGTATTAAAATAAGCGCCCAATACCCACGGATTTTCTTCATTGAATCCAAAATTGGCGCCGCCCATCCAAAAATCGTTTTCATCAAATTCGGCGGAGAACAGGCCGGGGTAATTGTTGATGGTTTGAGGATAAAGCCAGATATTGGCATCATCCTTCACGATGTTATTAACCTCACCCATAGTATGTACCCGGGTGTTGCTGGCCATGGCAAAACTTCCGGCCAGCAATGCGATCAATGTCAGAATTAGCAACTTTCTCATTTTGTACCTCTTTGTTTAGGTGTAGTTAGTTAGTTAGTTAATCTCAAAATAAAGGGATGGATCTCTCCACGTACATTACACTTATTTTAGGCTTGGAGATATCCAATGAGTTGCTTCATAAAAAGTCCTCCTTGATTTTCTCATCAAAACAGAGATACCTATTTCGATGAGTTATCTTCCCTAAATTCCTCTATCCCTATTTTCTAAATTTCCAATTACCTTCTAAATCGAGCTGTATTTACGATTTTGATATTTTAAGCGCAATAAAAAAATGCACTTATTTTAATTTTTTTTAAGCAATACTTGACACAACTATGTTTAAAGCCATAAGGGAGAGTCAATTGAGCCTTATTTTTCAACCGCTTAAAAATGGCATAAAATTAACTTTTTCATAACACATTGACTTTCAGCAGAATACGCAAATGATTTTTAGTGGATATAGATCTCGTGTTTGCATATACATTGAAATGATTAATACACTCGGAGGTATATGCAATGAAACTGTTTGTTTTTTCACTGGTGATAATTTTGGTTTTTTGCTGTCCCGGATTCGGGCAGGACAAGATAGATTTATTGAACCAGGCACTTGATTCAATCGGCTTTACAAGGGCCGATATCGGTTATCAGCCCAAAGGTCACTGGACGAAATTTCCCAATGACGTCCCTTATAGATTGAAATCATTTGACGGTCTGTTCGCCGAGCCGCTCAAATTGTACGATTTCGGAAAATCATTTGGAGAGGCATTGCGAATATATTGCACTCCCGAACGGCTTGATTCTCTTGATGATAATCTCTATCAGCTGACTTATTATCTCGGCGTCGAACGAAAACTTGGCGGTACGAGATCTTATGGCGCCAACCTCGTTGAAGCTCCTGACAGCCTGAAACCGTTGGCGAAGGCGGTTGAAAATATATTTTTGGCCGCTGGCGAAAAGACGAGATTTATATCGTTTGGTAAGCAATACGGTTTTACCGATTTGATTGCTGAATTGGAAGAGCAGACTAAATCGCTGCCACTGGAAGTCAGGATGCTTCTGGGGCGATTAGTGGAGAACCTTAGGGAAGCATACTACTGGCGTGATTTGGGAATCAGAAATATCCCTGAAGAAATACGCAACAAGATTTTTAATATTCGTGATTTATCAGAGACTCAGGCTGATGGGCAAAAATATTATCCGGAACTTGACGATGCCGCCGGATTGATTGATTTTGAATCTCTGTTTTACGGCGGTCTTAAGGCGGTGGCCGCGGCGGAACAATTTGAAAAAGCGGTATCTAACATAACTATAGAATTCCCCGAAGATTTTGCCGTTGATTTTGAGACCCCTTATGGACGAATCGTTATAAATGGAACGACAAACAACCAGATTGACGGCAATGATTGTCTTCTAATTGTCGATTTTGGCGGCGATGATAATTATACCGGATCGGCGGGAGCCACAAGCCGATATGACCGGGGAGTTTCGGTATTGATTGATCTTGGCGGCAATGATAACTATTCGAGCGATGAAGAGATTTCATTGGGGGCCGGTATTCTGGGCATTGGCGTCTGCTATGATGCTTCCGGTTCTGACCGTTATCAAGGCAAAGTTTTCTCGCAAGGCGCGGGCCTATTTGGAATCGGCATTTTGTTCGATAAAGACGGAGTTGATGATTATAAGGCCGAAACGTCGGCGCAGGGTTGTGGATATTTTGGCATTGGTCTTTGCATTGACGCCGATGGCGATGACAAATATTATATGTATGTTGACGGACAGGGGCTTGGAGGTATTGGCGGCGGGGTCGGCGTAATAGCCGATTATTCCGGAAACGATGTCTATACGGCCGAACCATATTCGGATGTCTATGATCAGGGCGACTATCACAGCGAGCACAAGATAAATGGCAATAATGCTCAGGGAGTCGGATTCGGCCGCCGCGGTGACGGGTCGGACGGACATAGTTATGCCGGAGGCTTGGGTGTAATTGTCGATATTTTTGGAGACGACCAATATATATCAGGCAACTGGTCATTGGGATGCGGCTACTGGTTCGGAACCGGGATTTGCTATGATGGCGAAGGCGACGATTTATATAAATCGGTTTATTTTACTCAAGCTTCAGGTGCGCATTTTTGCAATGGTGTCCTGATCGATGAAGCTGGTGACGATAAGCATGTTTTGTATGAAACTGCGGGAGCGGCACTGGCGTTCGGCTGGGATTTCACCAATGCTCTCTTTATTGACCGCGGCGGAAACGACGAATATGAAGCCAAAATGATTTCTTACGGTTTGGCTCAATTACGATCATTTGCCTTATTTTTTGAAATGGGCGGCGCGGATACCTATAAATATATCGAAGGCCAGCAGGGATTCGGAGCGGCTTCATTCCGGCCGGATTTTGCATCGCCAAATTTATTGAATCCTTATACTTATTACGCGAAATCAGCCGGTATTTTTATCGACGCTTCGGGAACCGATAATTATATCCTGCTTCAGGGCGAAGAAGAAACGGCCGCGGAAAAATATAGAGACAATGCTATCTGGTTTACGCTTGATAAAGATGATCCAAATTATGGCCACAATAATTTCGGCATTGGGATAGATTCCGACGGCGGATTCATCCCGGAGTTGAGTATTTTTGATAAATGAATGTCTGCTTTTTCTAAACTTTAAATTGCAGATGAAAATTGTCCCGGATTTAAAGAATATTCAATAAAACAACGAATTTGCTTGCAAAAAAGATGTGGTAAATATATATTCTGATATATTATTGTTATTTGATGGTTGCCGGGAAATTATATAATAAAAATATATATTTTTGCCTTTGGGGAGGTGTGCTATGCGCAAGTGCCAATTTGTTTCGACAATCTTAATAATTATTCTGATTTGTTTTAATCCATTGATTTCTTCCGCATATGATTTGAACGCCAATATTGAAGCCAGCGTGTTATGGGGACGAGCCTATGATGTAGCAGTTTCCGGTGATTATGCTTATTACTGCAAACATTATGGCTTGGAAGTTGTCAATATTAGTGATCCATTAAATCGTAGTCTTACGAGTCGTTTGTTTATGGAATCCGGAGCAAATCATATTGATATTTCCGGGCAATACGCATATATCATCGGCCGCCGGTACACTGATGGTGGATTGCAAATCGTCGACATTTCAAATCCCAATGCACCTCAAATAGTTGGCAATCTTGAAATTGCCGGAGATCTTAAAGGAGTTTTGTGCGATTCAGATATTTTATATCTTTGGCGAACTGATCCGGATGGAATTCTTTTAATTGATGTTTCCGATCCAACGTCACCGAGCGTAATTTCTGCAATGAACACTATCTACTTTCCTTCTGAACTAGCAAAGTCAGGCGATTTTATATATGTAACTGAGTTAACATCCGGATTGCAGATTTTTAATGTTTCTAATCCGGCCGCCCCAATCTGGGTATAAAATTATTCAACTGCGAAGGAATTTGTCAATCTTAGATACAAGGATATAGATATATCCGGAGATTTTGCCTTTATTTCCGATTATTCATATCCTCATCTGGAAATGGCCGGAATCCACATTATTGACATTACAAACCCATACGACCCGGCGTATGTGACAACCATTGAAATGCATCAGGCGAGCGATATAGTTCTGAACGGAACAACATTGTTCGCCAAATCGTCTTTTGATGGACTATACTCGTATAATGTATCAGACCCGTCTAATCCGGTTTTGCTGACACAGGAATTCCCTATTTTGTTTGAGAGTGATTTGAAGATAGCAAACGACCTTTTGCTGGCCTCCTCAGGCAAAAATGAAATTTACGATATTTCAGATCCTGTAAACATAACATTGATTTCTGAGATTAAAACCGGAGAAAATAATTATGATGTTACAGTTTCCGGAAACTATGCATATATTGCCCAGGAATATTCAGGAATGACAATCGTGGATATAACTAATCCCTTATCACCTCAAATTGTATCAAATTATTCAATAATCGGCAGAGCGCACGAGGTAAAAATTATTGATAATTTGGCTTATTTGACTTCGAGTTCAGGACTTGATATTATTGATATTTCCGATCCTATGAACCCGTTAAAGGTGGGACAGTATATCGATTCTGACACCACCAGCTCGGAGGAATTTACAATCATCAATGATATAGCTTATATCACAGCCTTTCCTTATTGTATGGATATTGTGGATGTATCAAATCCGGCCGCACCCAATTTAATCGCGAGTTATACGCCAAGCGGGGTAACTCGATGGGATACGAAGATTGAAAATGTAAACGCCTTTGGAAATTTCGCCTATGTAAGCAGCTGGCAGACTTATGAAATTTATATTGTTGATATATCGAATCCGGCAGAACCGGTTGAGGTTGGTATTTATTCTGATTTACAAATGCCCTGTAAAACAAGTTTCATTGACGGCTATGCTCTCGCCAGTGGTGGAATTGAAACAGTGGTTTTAGATATATCTGATCCCGCCAATCCTACGACAATAACAAGATTTCAGGACCATTCGCAGTACGAACCAGCAATTTATAATGATTTCTTAATCTTTCCGGGTGATATGAATAGTAGTATTGTGACTGTTTACAATATACAAGATATTGCCAAACCATATTTTGTCGGGGAATTTTCCACTCCGGGTATATCCAACTCTATTGTTCCATTCGGAGAATATGTCATCGTTGCGGATTCGTACGCCTTACTTGTAATGTCTCTGTCGCTTCCAACATATTTGTCGGGAGATGCCAATAACGATCGGTCGGTCAATCTTGGTGATGCGGTATATTTGATCAATACTGTTTTCAAACAAGGCCCCCTCCTCAACCGCTTGAAGCCGGTGATTCAAATTGCGATGGCGACGTCAATGTCGGAGATGCCGTTTATTTGATAAATCATATCTTTAGGGACGGCGATGCCCCATGCTATAATTAATTTCTACGAATTATATAAAAGCAGGTTTTTAAAGTCAGGAGTCCGAATACTCCTGACTTTTTTTTATTTAATTTGAAAAAACCCAATTAAATTTTCTGCTTGAATTACACGGCTCAATCTCTTAGCGTATATATTATAAATGAGCAGGGAGTAAATCTGTGGCAAATAACGAGAGATCGAATAATAATACCCATTCGCATCTTGTCCTGACAACCGGAACTCAAATAAATCAATACCGGATTATAAGTAAAATTGGGGCCGGCGGAATGGGTGAAGTGTATCTTGCCCAGGACACTGAACTTGACCGCAAAGTAGCCTTGAAATTCATGCCGTCAAATCTATCTGATGATGAGGATTACCGGGCGCGATTTAAGCGCGAGGCGCAGGCGGCGGCCCGGCTCAATCATCCGAATATAATTACCATATTCGAGGTCGGCGAATTCAAAAATCGTCCTTACTTCGTAATGGAATACATTGAGGGGCATTCCATAAAAGATGTCATCGCTTCATCAGAGCTGAGTTTTGAAAAATCCATCGAATTATTTATCGGGGTTCTTGAAGGACTCGAAAAAGCTCATAATCAGGGCATAAATCATCGAGATATTAAGCCGGCCAATATTGTTCTGGATGATGATGGACGTCCCAAATTGGTCGACTTTGGGTTGGCGGCTATCAAGGGCGGCGAACATATCACCAAATCCGGTTCAACGCTGGGAACATTCGGCTATATGTCTCCCGAACAAATCCAGACCAACGAGATTGATCATCGTTCTGATCTCTTTTCTGCGGGAGTTTTGTTTTATGAAATGTTATCCGGCACGAGACCGTTTAAGGGCGATAATGAAGCGGCCATGATCAACTCGATACTGAACGATAAACCGCCACCCCTTGCGCAGCATCTGAGCGATATTCCCGCCGGAATTGAAAGCATCATCCTGAAGATGCTTGAAAAATCTCCTGACTCCCGTTACCAAAACGCATCGGAGATCTTAACTGATTTGACCCAATTCCAAAAAGGACAAAGCAGAGGCTCTGCGCGGCCTTACGACTGGTGGAATCGTTACGTAGTATTCGGAGCGGTGGCGGTATTAGTCGTGATTATCGGATATTGGGCAATCTCTGAATTATACAAGGCAAAAAAAAATAAGGCCGCGCAATCGAAAAAGATGCTGGCGGTTTTGCCGTTTCGTAATCTGGGAAACCCGGATGATGAATATTTCGCCGATGGCATGGCCGAGGAAATAATTTCGCGTTTGGTATCGATCAACGATCTCGGGGTTATTTCCCGGACAAGTTCCAATGCCTTTAAGCTAACTGATAAAACTCTGCCCGAAATAGCAAAGGAATTAAGAGTCGGATATGTGCTCGTCGGTACTATTCGCTGGGACAAAACGGGCGACACCAATATTGTCAGGATTACTCCTCAGCTTATCCGAGCATACGATGAAATGCTGCTTTGGGCGGAAAACTATGAACGTCCACTGCGGCAGATCTTTACGCTTCAGGCCGAAATAGCAAAAATATTGTCAATAATCTTGGTATTACGCTGGGCGTTATCGAGGCTGAACGGTTACTAACCGTGCCAACTGAAAACCTGGAGGCTTATAATTATTATCTAAAAGCGCAATTTCATCTCAGCAGGCAAACGGTGGAAGGATTTCGAGAAGGAAAATCATACCTGGACCTTGCTTTGCAGACCGATTCAAATTTTGCGCTGGCCTGGGCGGGTTTGGCGGCTTATTACACATTTTCGGTGACCACCGGAATCATACCGGTTGATAATGTTCGCTCTCCTGCCGTGCATGCCGCCCGTCAAGCATTGGAAAAAGACAGCCTGCTGGCTGAAGCACATTTTGTGATGGGATGGGTCAATAGTCATCTCCTCCGGGAATGGAACGAGGCTGATAAACAATTTGCGCGGGCCCTGGAACTTGCTCCGGGTAATTCCACCGCGCATCTGGCCTACGCTTCATTTTTAATTCCGATGAACCGGATAACTGAGGGGCTGGCTGAGATGGAGCAGGCGGTTTTGCTTGATCCGTTATCGCCTTTGGTCAATCAATCAATGGGCTGGGCATACTTTGCCAGTGGCCAACCACGGATGGCGATCAATCAATTTCAGAAAACGCTTGAGATTGATCCGACAAATATCTGGGCGCATACACAACTCGCATGGGCTTACGCCTATAACGACCTGTATCCCCAGGCGCTCGCCGAATGTGACCTGACATTGAATGAGTTGAATCCCGAGTTTGACCCTTGGCTGTATGCCTCGCTGGGTGCAGTCTATGCTCGGGCCGGAAACGAAGATCACTCTCGTAATATTCTGGAATTACTGGGACGCGAAAGCGAAAACAAATATATTGATCCTTTTTGTTTTGCCTGCCTTTATGCAAATTTAAATAAGCCGGATTCGGCCTGGTACTGGCTGGAGAAAACAATTGATGTCAAATCACCCCAGTTATTATTTATTCGTCTTCCCGGAATGAGAAATTTCTTTCTCCAGAATATAAGCGACAATAGTCGCTATAATGATCTGATCAAACGAATGAATTATCCGACGACTATAGTATATTAATTCTGCTCAACAATCGGCAGATGCACTCGAAGCGGTTTATCTTCGCGAAATCCCAGAGAGTAATCGCCCTGCATAATCGTATGAATCTCTCGCGTACCCTCATACATCGACGATCCCTTGGCGTTGCGATAGAACCTCTCGACCGGATATTCATCTGAAAAACCATAAGCGCCATGCACCTGAACGGCATCGGCCGCCGCCTGTTCGGCCTCACGGCAGGCGATCCATTTGGCCATTGATGATTCCCGGGTATTCGGTTCGCCCAGGTTCTTTTTCCATCCGGCCTTCATCCAGAGTAGGCGTGAAAACTGATACCCCGCTTCCATATTGGCGATCATCTGTTTGACTAATTGATGATGTGCGATCGGCGAATTGAATGTTTCCCGCTCGTGGGCATATTTAACGCTGGCATCGCGGCAGGCTCGGATTAGTCCGGTCGAACCGGAAGCGACGGTGTAGCGGCCCTGATCGAGACAGAACATCGCAATTTTGAATCCTTCGCCAACTTCACCGAGCATATTTTCAGCGGGAATTTTTACATCTGTCATCGATATATATCCGGTGTTTCCGGCGCGCACTCCGAGTTTGCCGTGAATTGAGCCGGTCGTGACGCCCTCATATTTGTTTTCAATAATAAAGGCCGAAATGCCTCTGTGATTTCTCTCTTTTTTCATTTCCAAATCGGTCCAGGCAAAAATGAGTGAGTAGTCGGCAAGTTCGGCCAATGAAATCCACATTTTCTCGCCGTTGAGAATATAACTGTCGCCGTCTTTGACGGCCGTGCTTTGAATCCCGACAACATCCGATCCCGCCGCCGGTTCGGTCAGTCCAAAACATCCGATTTTTTTGCCGCCGGTGCATGGTACCAGGTATTTTTGCTTTTGTCCTTCGCTTCCCCACGTACAAACCGGAAGCGAATAAAGTCCTATATGAACCGACAATACGACTCGGGCGGAAGTATCTCCATATTCCATCTCTTCACAGGCCAGTCCCAGCGAAATATAATCCATTCCCAGACCGCCGTATTTTTCCGGAAGGCAAAACCCCAAAAGATCGGCGTCAGCCATATCTTTCAGAAATTGCGGATCGTAAACCTGATTCCGATCCTGCTTTGAAATATTCGGGATAATTTTTTTTACAGCCAGTTCGCGTGCCATCCGCTGAACTTCCAGCTGACTATCTGTAAACTCAAATGATATCATTTATACTCTCCTTCGACCATTTAATGCACTTGCACTTATACGGACAGTTTCCCAGAATCTTGGAGGTGTTTGGGGGAATATTTTCCGGCCGTCTTCTAGGTCAAAATCCCTGTAGTTTTGATAAAAAATCTCACACAATGGGTGAGGCACAGATTGCCTTAACTGACAATTGGATGACCAATGCTTTTAAGGTATTCTATAATCTCTTTCTTTCGTGATTTATATTTAAGGTCATAATCATCTATCATATTGTTTATTCCGTTCATTTCTATTGAATCAAATAGAAAGTTTTTTATCGCCTGCTCAATTTTATCCTGCAAAATTGTACTATTTGGCACGGTTGCATAAATGTCTAGTAAAGCAACATCCATCATCTCGCCAAATAATGGGTCTAATACAGCTAATTGTGCATCATATTCATAATAATTCTTAATTGTAATTAAGTATTCTCTACTATAGCGAACTAAATTGACGATAATATTTGAATCTTCAGTATAGGATATGCGTCTATTTTTTTGTAGTTTTGCATTCCACACCATATTAAAAATAATGAGGCTTGCTAATATCAATGCTGGAAGGTAATAGCCTTGAAGTAATAGCACAAACGTTAAGATTATGGCAAGCCATAAACCGTATGAGGGGATTATACATAAGATAGCCCATATACTCAATAGCCAATTTTGGTTATAAGCCAAATATATGGAAATAACAATTAATGTAATTGTTTTTAATATCATATCCTTAACGCTTGATTTAAGTTAGACCATTCAATATCCAAATCATCCTAATAATTTTTTCAAACTTTCAACGAATGCACAAAAAACCAAATATCCACGAACCTCTCAATTAATTGAATCTTATTTTCGAATTATTTGCCAAAAATACTCCAATCAGGTTCAGGAGGTATTAAATTAGTCTTTGAAGTTAAAATTGGAATCCATCTTTCCCCATTGGAATCGAATTGCCATCTTTTTATGGGGCTAAAATACTTACTGCCTTTACTTAAGTTCTTCTTTTTATTACACCATGCTTTATAATATAAATATACAGAAAGTTCCAATTTAGCTTTTGGGTCCGCGATTACTTCTAGTCCTTTTAGTATTCCCGAAATTTCTTTATATCCTTGTACACCTTGCCTGGCGGGAAAATACCACAGCTCTTTTCCTTCATAAGCTTGGTCTTGAAAGTTCACAGATTTTCCATTTACTAATAATTGCATTAAAATGAGGCCAACTGCATCAGTATTAGAAAAATTCATAATTTCAATCATTATTTTAGTCTGGGTAGTTTCTTTGTTAAGTAAAGCCCCCAGAATTGGCTGAATCGTATATTCAGTAAGCTGCCGATTTTTATTTAATAATTTATAGGTGCTAATTGTGTAAAAAACCAGTGCGAATAGTGCGCCAAACGATATATAATCGCCGAATGACAAAGTTTCAAGCATCTTACAAAAATAATCCATTGTATAATATTATGGATTAATCTATTCCAATAGTCAAGATAAATTTATTCTGTGACCAGTAGGGTCCCGCAATCACACTTACATATTTTCAATAACTTCGATGTATTTCCCGAATTCATTCGCGTATGTAAGATGGAATATTTTGCATATATACAATAAAACCGTTGGGGCTTGTCGCGACAAGCCTGCGGGTCGCTCGCGAGCGACCCCTACAGAACATTTGTGAGGCCTGTTCGTAATAACCGCCGAGTTGATATGACCAAAAACGTTAATCTGAGGAAACAAACCCATTTTTTTGGGATAACGATTGAATTCTGATGCGCACTAAATGATTGATAATTGTGTAGCGACAACCCCAGGGTTGTCGCTACATGCATGATATAATACTTAACCTACTTATGCTCAAACTTCGGGGGGCGCTTTTCGGTGAAGGCTTTGAGGCCTTCGGTTGAATCGCTATAACCATAAGTAACGCCAAAAGCGCCGCGTTCGAGACTACATCCGGCCGATAGATTAACGCTCATACCGCGATTGATGGCGTCTTTGGCCAGCTTCATAACCGGACCGCTCTTGGATGCTATGTTCCTGGCGATAGCCATGGCTCTGTCCATCAGTTCGTCAGGCGCGCACAGCTCGTCAACCAAACCGATACGATAGGCCTCTGCGGCGTTTATCATATCACCGGTATAGATTAGTTTTTTGGCCATGCCGATACCGACCAAACGCGGGAGGCGCTGGGTTCCGCCGTATCCGGGAATAATCCCGAGGTTGATCTCGGGCTGGCCTATCTTGGCCTTTTCCGAAGCGATGCGGATATCGCAGGCCATCGCCAGCTCACACCCTCCACCGAGAGCAAAACCATTAACGGCGGCAATCACCGGGGTCGGGAAATTTTCAATCGTTTTCATCAAATAATGACCGATCCCGGATGTATTGGCGGCTGTGGCAGCATTGAGTTCGGATAGTTCGGCAATATCGGCCCCGGCAACAAAGGCTTTACCGGCGCCGGTAAGTACTACGCATCGGAAATCATGCTCAATCCAGTTTTTGGAAAAGAAATCGTGCAATTCGGCAATCAGTTCATAATTGAGCGCATTAAGCGCTTTCTTGCGATTCAAGGTCACGACCGCAACGTCGTCCTTTATCTCGACGATGATATTTTTATAATCCATGATAATCCTCACTTAGATATTAAAAGTCCCACAATTTTCCTGTACAATGGAATCAAATAGCAATCATGACAAGTTAATCTATTTTTGTCTTAAGTCAAGAAAGACTGCGACAATTATCATTTATCGCGATATTCTCTGGCATGATGGGCAGAAATGAGCCGAACGGCCTCCGATTTTCTCGCGCCTGATTTTGCGGCCGCACTTAAAGCAGGATTTATCCTCCCGACCATAGGCTCGAAGATACTTCTGGTAGCGTCCGGGTTGACCATTAACACCGGTAAATGTATCGACTGAAGTCCCCATTAGTTTGATCGCACGCTTAAGTACCGATTGAATATGGCCGTGCAGTTCAATCAGTTTCTTTTTTGAAAGCGAATTGGTTAGCCTCTGCGGATGAATGCGCGCCAGATACAGCGATTCGTCGGCGTAGATGTTGCCGATACCGGCAATAAAAGTCTGGTCCAGAAGAGCCGGTTTAATCATCCTGCTTCGGGATTCACACATCAATATAAAATCATCACCAGATAAATCCAGTGGTTCCGGACCGAGATTGGCCATTCCCGGTTGATTAAATATCTCATCGGTCGGAAATAATTTCAAATATCCAAAACGGCGATAATCGTTGAATTTTAGATTGTAATTATTGTTGGTGAAGTCAAAAACAACATGATCGTGTTTTCCGATAGGATTAGAAACGGGCAGATAATAAAAATGTCCTGTCATTTTTAGATGCACCCAAAGTGTATAATCATTCGACAGATTTATCAGGATATTTTTGGCTCGGCGATTTATTGATATTATTTTGGAACCGGAAAGAATTAATTTGAATTTTCTATTTTCGGGATAAATTTTGGCAGTGTTTTTTATTGTAATCTTCGAAATTCGTTGTCCGACGATGGTTTTTGTCAGTCCTCGAACAACTGTTTCTACTTCAGGAAGTTCCGGCATTTAATAATTTACTTATTGCGATTTTTTCTTCTGATAATCCTCGATGGCCGCCTTCAGGGCATCCATGGCCAGGTTGCTGCAATGCATTTTGATCGGCGGCAGTCCGCCAAGCCCTTCGGCGACATCGTTGCGCGTAAAACTCAGGACGTCGTCGATATTCTTACCCTTCACAAGTTCGGTCGTAAACGAACTGGAGGCAATTGCCGCCCCGCATCCAAAAGTTTTGAATTTGACATCTACAAGAACATCGTTCTCGACTTTGATATATATAGTCATTATATCCCCGCAGGTCGGATTGCCGACGGTTCCGATACCGTCGGGATTTTCGATTTCACCGGCGTTGCGAGGATTTTGAAAATGGTCCATTACTTTATCAGTGTACATATCATCTCCGGTTGCGCTAATCTAAGGATATCTACGCTACTATTACAATACGGGCCAAATTAGTATATCTAATATAATTCCAGCCTAAATCATCCTCTTCTTTTTGTTCGGCAAATATACGCATTTTTCTTGGAATTGCAATACTTTAAGAACTTAAAATAGTCATATTAAGACCTTTCTGTATCCAAAAAAAACGGCGAACCAAAAGGTTCGCCGTCGGTCTCATTAATTGAAAGGTTTGAGTTAGGCTTGACCTGAATTTCCCACAGCCGGAGCGCTGCCTTTGTTGCCTTTTCCGGTAATGGTTTCAAAAGCGGCGCCCAAAGCTCCCAGTACCCCTGAGGCTTCGATTGGCAGAAATATTTTGGAGGCCTGGCCATCGGCGATCCTGGCCAGAGCTTCGAGATACTTAATCGTTACGACATCTTCGGTCGCCTTGCCATCGTGAATTGAGCTAAAAACGGTAACGATGGCCTGTCCTTCGCCTTCGGCAAGAGCGATTTGCTTATATTTATTAGCGTCAGCGACACGCTTGATAGCTTCTGCCTGACCTTCGGCCTCTAGAATCGCGGCCTGCTTTTCACCTTCGGCCCGAAGAATCTGAGCCTGCTTGGTTCCTTCGGCATCGAGAATTGCGGCCCTTTTGAGACGTTCCGCCTTCATCTGCCGACTCATCGCCTCAGTTATATCCACCGGCGGATCAATGCGTTGGAGTTCGACCCGATTGACGCGCGCACCCCACTTATCGGTGGCATTATCGAGAACATCCCGAAGTTGTCCGTTTATGACATCACGGGACGTCAATGACTGGTCAAGTTCCATTTCGCCGATGATATTACGAAGGTTAGTTTGCGCCAGCTTGGTAGCTGCCCGGATATAATTTCCAATCTCATAGCGAGATCTTACCGGATCGGTAACCTGGGCAAAAATAACCGCGTCCACTTCGACCCCGACGTTATCTTTGGTAATCACCATCTGGGAAGGCACATCAAGAACGACTTCCCTCATATCGACCTTGATGACTGTATCGAAAAACGGAATTATTATATTCAGACCCGAATCAAGCGTTTTTTGATATTTACCAAGCCGTTCCACTAATCCCTTTTCAAACGGTCTGATAATCCGAAACGACATCCCGATCAGGATAAAGGCAAAGACAACCAGTACCCCGACAAATATGATTGCTCCTGACATGATTTCCTCCTTATTTATAAATTAGTCAATTTCTTCAACGTTCAATTTGGCGCCTTCGTAGGAAATGACTTTCACTCTGGCATCGCCCGGGATAGTCTTTTCAGCTCTGGCCTGCCAGATTTGTCCTTCAATAAGCACCTGCCCGGCAATGTCGGAAACCTCTTTTTTGACAATCGCCGCCTTGCCGACAAACCCATCCATATTGCTTTTAACCGGCGATTCCTTGGTGATTTTGTTGGCAAGTGGCGGGGTAAGAGGCAATAATATCAGCGATACAATCGCGAAAACCGCGCCTTGGATTACGTATGAATCGGTAAATAAGGCCGTAATCCCTCCCGCAATCGCTCCGACAACAAAACATGCAAATATAAAGCTCGGTGCGAATATTTCGAAGATTATGAAAACCAGCGCCGCCGCCAACCATACCCACATTACTCTATCCATATAAACCTCCCGCATCAGGAATGAGCCTTTTTTACTCATGCCAATAGATCTTATTTGTGTTTTGTGTCAATCAATATACCGGCTGTGACTGATATTATTCAATTAAAAACGGGCGATTTACTGCCTTGTGTATGATGTCGTTTTTGTCATTTTTCTATCGTTTATCTCATCATCTTGTTGTATAATTGCTTAAATACAGGGCAAATAAACAAAGGCATGGGAATTAAATGAGCGGATTATTAGATAGATTGAGGGACTCAAAGGAGTCAGTCGAAAAGCTGGCTTTGGTCGCCGAAGCGGCCCATATGCTCAACTCGACGATTGAATATGAGGATGTTCTCAAGTCGGTGCTGCAGCTTCTGACCAAGGCGGTCAACGCCGAAGGAGCAATGGTGTATCGCTATGACGCGGTAAGTGATGATTTGAGAGGCCGTTTTTTTTATGGCGATACCGAACCGCAACGGATGAATTTTATGATGGGACAGGGATTCGTCGGATGGGTAGCGCAAAATGGCAAACCGGCCATATCCAATTGTCCGCTTGATGATGAACGGTATCATCCGGCGTTCACCAAAGATGAAGATTTTGATCTAAAATCAATTATTTGCTACCCTCTAACTTTACGTGGTGATTTTTTTGGAGTTATCGAAGCGATTAATGCTCGCGACGGTAAGTTCGAACAATCGGATTTGGATACGCTGGAAATACTATCCGACCAAATCGCTCTGGCGATTAATAATGCCCAGTTGTATCGCTCCGCCGTCCGAAAAGCCCTTGAGAAAAAAACACTATTTGACGTCAGCCGCCTGTTGATGACGTCGCTGAACCTTGATGAAGTGCTCCATAATATTTTAATCGCCTTGAAAAATGTCATCGAATATCATTCCGGTGGAGTTTATTTAATCAAGGAAGAATCCCAGGATGTCGAATCGATATCTTCTATCGGCTACGATGATGTTATCACTGCCGATTTGCACTTGAAACTGGGGCAGGGTATCGTCGGCAATGTCGCCAAAAGCGGACAGCCCGAAATCATATCGGATGTTTCCAAAGACATCCGGTATATTAACGCCCGTCCTGAAACAAAATCCGAAATAGTTATGCCAATCAAATTGGAACACAAACTCGTGGGAGTTTTAAATCTCGAGCATAACAATCATGATGCCTTTTCTGAAGAAGATAAAGAAATCCTGACAATGTTTGCAACTCAGGCCGCAATATCGATCGAACGGGCTCGCCTCCATAAATATATGCTCGACCAGAAAAAAATCGAAGAGCAGTTACATATTGCCCGGACGATTCAAGAAACTTTTCTGCCCGATGAAGTACCCGTGATTGACGGGTACGATTTGTGGGGAGCCAATATTCCCTCGGGCGAAGTCGGCGGCGACTATTATGATTTTATCAATATCGTGCAGAATCAGTTTGGCATCTCGATCGCGGATGTATCCGGCAAAGGCATCCCGGCCGCTCTTATTATGGCTTCGTTCCGGGCGTCGCTGATTGCAGAGATAAGAAACAATTATGCTATCCGTACCATCTGCCGTAAAGTCAACAATCTTCTCTGTGAATCTCTCGAATCGGAAAATTTCGTGACCGCCATCTATGGCGTTTTGGATTCCAAAAACTCTATCTTTACCTTTTCCAACTGCGGGCATAATCCGGGTTTGCTGGTCAGGATGGACAATTCGGTCGAGGAGCTTATCGAAGGAGGCCTCATTCTCGGCGTCCGTCCCGATGTCCAATATGAGGAACGTCCGATTTATATCAACTCCGGTGACATCCTCTGTCTCTTTACCGACGGCATTACTGAAGCGGAAAACAACAAAGGCGAGCAGTTTGAAACCGAGCGGATGATTGAGATTATAAAAAAGCACAGGAAACTATCGGCATCAGAGATCGGTCATAAGATGCTCTCGGCCGTCCATGGCTTCGCCAGTCCCGAGTTTGTGATGGATGATCTGACGGTGATATTGCTTAAGAGATCGTAAACGAGAGTCAAATCCGCAGTAGATAAACCAAAATACCCCACCCAATGGTTAGGATACAAATTTAGTACTCACTCTTCAAAACTTCCTCCGAATATCTTCGCTTCATTGACTCCCCCAAATTTGTCGAAACCACAGAGGATTTGACCTACGGCTAATATGTTGTCATTCCCGAGAGCGTTGCCCGAAGGGCGAAGCGAGTCGGGAATCCAGTCAGCGTCTGATAAATTCTGGATACCCTAAGTTCACAAACGAAGTGCAACACCTCGTAGAGGTGTTATGGGACATAGATACAAACAATTTAACCTTGAAGAGCGGTGTGAGATTTCCAGATTATCAGCCTCGGGCTGCTCGATCAGGCAAATCGCATCAACTCT
>JBDREQ010000069.1:0-3524 GCA_043819555.1 Candidatus Zixiibacteriota bacterium
GAGCTGTGAACCTATCGCACAGCCGAACCATGCCGCCGGATCATCCGGGGCCTGCCAAAGGATGACGGACCTTTGTCGATAGGGGTTTTGGGTTCACCCGGGTTAAGCGGGCTTGTCTAAAATGTCTTTCTTCCTGAAAGCATCAGACCGGGAATTTTTGTTGATTTAGTGGATTTCAGATGCAAATCGTGATAGTGAAATTCGAAATATAAAGGTAGTTGACAGAGTTTCCGTCCCGTATATCCATTCCAGAGGGAAAGATGGATTGGCTGAAATGACCCAGCTTCCTATAAAAGAACGGGGTTTTTTATTACAAGTGATGAGATTACAGGGGATTTTATACCGATCCATATAAACATAGTTCGGCAGCGAAATTGTAGGGGGCACGTATGGCTGACATTCTGTCCTTATTAATCGGTTGTGCGATAGGCTTTGTCTCAGCCGTGTTGGCGCCGATTGTGGTAGAGCAACTTAGATACTGCTTCTTTGGCCCGAAACTCAAAGTCGAATTCATCGAAGGTGACAGAGATTTTATAACAGATACGAAGGAAACCGGAGGTGCGGACGCTCACTACGTCAGGATCAAAGTTCTGAATACGGGTCTCCAAAATGCCAAGCAGTGTCGTGCATATCTCGTAAACGTCGAGAAATGGAATACATCTACTGGCAAATTTGAACCTACCATCTATTGTGACAGTCTGCAGCTTGCTTGGTCAGCTCGAGGGGATACCCAAAAAGCTTATCTCCCACTGGATATGCCAAGAGAAATAAAGCAGTTTATTGATATAGTATCTACCAGAAGCACAAAGAGCGACTACAAGATTATGACTGATCCGCACTTGTACCGTTACGAACCTCTTTTCAAAGAGCACGGCAAGTTTCGGTACACTCTACAGGTATCATGCGACAATGTTAAACCGGTATCAGCCAAGGTCGTTTTCGAGTGGAGCGGGGATTGGGACAATTTTGCTGTTAGCGCTGGCTAACATTGCAGAAAAGGAGGGAATACCAATGACGCTTGTATTAACAGAACTCAATCAGCATGGAATTTCTATGGCTGCTGACTCGGCTGTGACGTTTCGCGTTCCTTTGCCAGATGGTGGCTTTAAAAACCGCGTACTACACGGCGCAGATAAACTTCAACCAGTTCACCATATAAATGCTGGAATTTCTTGTTGGGGACTAAGCTCAATTAATGGCGTGGATACCGATATCTGGATCACTGACCTGATCCAACGTTCAAGATCCACTACCTCAGATTTGCATTCGTTCGCATCATTCTTGGCTTCTGAATTGAACTCTGCACTACCACCAAATTCTCAAAACTCCGGATTTCATGTCGCTGGTTTTGTTCAAATCGGTACAACATCACTGCCAGCATTCTATCATGTTCACAACGGGATAAGCCAGTACTTCACGAATATTAACACATCGATATTCAATGCAAATTTTGATAGATCTCCCCAACAGTACCAGCCGGGCCAGTTTTACATAACTCGAAACGGTGACTACCAATTCTACGCGCAGTTTTTCACTTATTTTCAGAGCTTCTTGCAAAGTCTCCCCTTGCAACCGCAATTGGCCGGTATATCGATACCTTCACCAGATGATTTATACACGCGTGCTAGGCTTTTGCGTCTACAGATTCAAACTATTGCTGGTCTTTACGACGTCTCAAATCTTGTTCCCGGTATTGGTGGACCTATTACCTTGCTGGGAATAGGTCCGCGCGGCCATGAGTTCTATGAAACTAGCCCATAACAAGCAGCAATGTAGATACAGAAAATTCTAACTGCTGCGTGCAGCGGATCGCTGAAATTGCCAGATCCCGCTGACGCTGGCTTTATGCATAATAAGTTAGATAAAATGACAGTATTTATTGGTTCAATAGCAATTTTAGCGCTAATTTTCAGTGGAGCATTCTGGAATATTAATTTTGTTTCAGAAGGTATATTGGGAATTACTGCGATTATCATTCTATGGTACACATGGGAAACATCTCAAGTTAGAAGGGCTGAACAAGAGATTGCTGAGGTCAGCCGAGCATCTTTACTTAAACTGTATCGTCCGGCTATAGGCTGTTCTGTCTTTACCAATGAAAAGAAACCATATGATACTCGCATCAGTTTGCTAAATCTATCTGATATTGCTGTCGCCGTGAATCTTCACTGCAACCTAAAAGTGAATGGAGAGCCGGTAAAAGATTTTTCACCAGCTTACGAAGGAAAGGATTATTGGAATTTGCAGTATAGAGAGGAAAAAGAAGGTCATTTTAGCGTTCTCGATTTGTACTTGAAGCGAGGTTTAATCTCCGAGGATGAAATACAAAAAATCACGGAGGCAGGTGAACCTGATGAAGTTAGGAAACAATTTCATAATACTTTTGCATTTAGGCCTAATACAGATGTTCTCTCTACTGGCCCCGCTAATCCTCCCGAAATATCAATGGATTTAGAAATCTATTGCTGTAATGACAAAAAACAGGAAGCTTACTATCCTCCGGTTCACTACAAATTTGATACCTTTAGAATGATTTGGATTCCAACCTTAACGAATGAAAAACCATATTGGGACTTTGAAGATAAACCTGATTGGATTAAATCCAACGTCAGATAAATTACTTGAAGCGGCGTTATGCATTATAGGAGACACAATGAAAAGAAATAAGGGTATCATTGCTATTCTTGTGGGCATTGGGCTTCTATTCATAAGCATTTTCTTCTCCTCCGGATCCCACCCAAAGCGGAATTTCCTTGGAAATATATCTCGAATGGAGATCGTGATCGACGAAGGAAACTATGTCTTCGACAAAAGACACTATGTTTCAGGTATTGATCTACTCTCAACTGGGCATTATGAAGGAAGGGTTGCTATTCCTCTGAAATACCCACTCTCTTTGTCGGTTGTGCTAATTTTACTTGGCACAGGGATTGTGTTGATAACTAAAGACAAGGAAACGAGTGCATAACAACCGCATTAACTCGGACTGGCAATTACGCTGCGCTCCATTGTCAGCCGGTTATGCGGAGCGTTAGAACGCGAAAAAGAATTGAGAGGCATGAAGAATGAAATCACAACTTGAATCAGAATTTCATGAGGAAATGGTCTCAATTTTTCACAAGTCTGGGAAAGCCACCGGCTATTGGCCAAGAAGGTTTCTTCAAAAGGTTAGAAAGGTTGGCGGACTTCAAGCTGCCCGAGAATGGCTAAGTCCTGGGAAGGGTCTTTCTCCCGGTCTTCAAAGATTGGCAAAAGAAAAGCGGATTGATCTATCCATGGAAGCTCTCGTTTTGAAAGAACCGTGGTCTCAGCTCTTTACAGAAGATGAAATTAAGCAAGCGAGAAGGCGCTTAGCTGCGGCTTCGAAAATGGTGGAACCATAAATTATTAAGGGTCTCATAATAGAATAGACCATGCTGTGTAGAAAGACTGATAATCAAGTCGCCTTGCGCCCTTGTCGCTCATGAGAAACTTAAGGAAACATCATAAGCATAATGTCAATACTATATTGAGACCGTTAATAA
>JBDREQ010000070.1:0-36274 GCA_043819555.1 Candidatus Zixiibacteriota bacterium
TAATCAGTACGGCAGGTTTTGACGGGAAACAGTAGGTCTTGATTGGATACTTCAATATCCTCACAAATTAGATTTTAAATTGGAGGAATTCGGACTGGAACATAGGTACAAGGATGTAGTGAATTGTGAACATATTGAGTATCCATTCGATCCATAATGCTCTTTTCTTGTCATTCGATGCCAGTAATTTATTCTATCATTCGGTGCAATGACCAAACGCGGGAACAGGGCGCTGCTTTTCATGAATTACCCCTACGATCAAATTTTTTAATCATTCTATAATTTCTAGTCATGATTATTTAATTGTGTTCAGCATTATCCTGCTTACAGAAAAAGTACCTGTTGTCCAATCCCTTCCAGTAGCTTTTCTAATTCTCCGCCACGAACCACCAATTTCATTACCATATAAGCGTCCATCAAATTTTAAATTGAACCTATATATAGCCCCGTTCATGTTTTCTTTTGTCCAAATCTCAAAATTAATGTCTTTTTTATTTATAGTTCCAGAAAGCGGACCTACTTCATACTCAGAGCCTTGAATAGTTTCGTAAAAGTAACCATCAAATCTATCACCAAATATATCCATTATCTTAATTCGAATTCGAGTTGAAGATTTTCCTCCATGCACCTTCCAACTCCCCTTCCAATGGGTGTAATCTTGGAGAAGACCTTGCGTGAGTTCAATAGGGAGCCCTTTTTTTGGATTAAACTTAGTAATTACAAGCTCGTTGTATTGATCACTTTTGTTTGTTATTCCAGGATTTGGGTGACCGTGCAAATCACCACTTAGAAGCAATCCACCATCAGCGGTAAGAGTTATGGTCTCCCAGGAGCTGTAAATATCAAGACTAGTATTGCGTCGTATGTGGCCACGGGCATTGAAAGAAACTAAACGATCTCTCCCAGGATTCGTTACACCTTCATGCATTGCAAGTAAGTTGTAAATATCACCGCTCGCACTAGCAATTGAAAAACTATAATACTTAGCGTCCCAGTCCCAAGGCTTTAACCATTCTTTTTGACCGTCCAAGCTATATTTTGTTAATCCCGTTTGTTGGGCTAACAGATAGCCGCCATCACGAGTATTAATAATATCAGGTTTACCTGGAAGAGTGTTAATGGCATGAAGAGAAAAATCTGTACATTCAATTTCCCAAGATTTACTTCCAGTTGAGTCTATCCGAACAAGATAATATCCTCTTTTGGTTTTTGGATGTAGTTGTCGAAAAAATCCAAGCAAAACATAACCCCCTCTATTGTCTGCTTTTAACGAAAATGGTATGTGGAATTCTTCTTCGTCTCCAATTACAGCATCCCAAAGCTGTTGATCTAATGAATCGTACATTTTTAAATGTATTTTCTCAGATATTGATTTCCGGTCTTTATTCTCGAAAGAACCTTCTTCTGTAATTGTAAATGCAATTAAGTAATTTCCACTTTCATTTACCAATAACTCATATATATGACTTTTATCTTCAATTAAGTCTCTTGTCCAAATAACATGCCCTAAATCTGAAATTCTATATAGTGATTTTCCAACTGCCATCATAAATCCGCCGGATGGGCATGGTGCTATTTCATTTTCCGTCTCAGTGCCACTATAGTTTTCCCGCCAGCGTTCTCCACCGTCAGGCCCGACGTTTATAACTTCAATTCCATCCTTACCTTTAAAATCCCCACCGCTTAGGTAATCACTATATGCAATAATATATCCTCCATTGTAAGTTGGAGTAATCTTCTGACGTCCTCCATTAATATGATACATACGTTGCCAGTCACCCCATTTTGATACTTGTTCTTTTACTTTGCTCATACGTACACTGATGAGTTGAGCATCGAGTGAATCAATCAACTCTCTAGCCCTTTCCAGGTATTTTCCTTCTGGATATTTCCATATATACATTTCAGGGTAAATACCAGATGCCACTGAATCGAAGTAGGCCTTTTCTGTTCTCAATTTCAACCATTGTGTAAGAACAACACCAGACACTATTAATAACAGAATTGTACAGGCAGCAATTATAAGCCTTCGGTTCCGCCTTTTTACCCCTTTTAATGCTTTAGAAAGGTTTATATTGTATTCCTCGTTGCTTGGGGCCAGTTTAGTTGCTTCTTTGTAATGATAGAGAGCTTTCTTCCTTGCTGATTCTTTTAGATAAAACTTACCAGCTTCAGAGTGGATATGGATTGAAAGATTTGTATCATCTTTCCAATCTTCAATTTGCCGTAAATGTTCCAGATGAGGTAGAAGCTCTATGGCTTCTTGTCCAGTAGCACCCTCAATCCACTTCTCATAGCACGTAAAAATAAAAGCGCTGTAGTAATTGCTTTTTTGAGGACTTGATTTCATATAAGTAATAATTGTATTATTGTCTAGCTTATCTGCTTTCTTCAATGCTATCTTTGCTGCGGATAAAACAAATTCCAATTTCAGTCTCTCATCATGATCAAGATCAGATATGTCAATTTCTTCTAATTCTCTTAAAATTGATTCATGTATTTGCGAGTCCGTTGGTTCAGATAAGAAAAGTCTCGAGAGGCTATCAAGAAGAATTACACTCTGAGAATCTGGTTTTAATATTCTGGCACGATTTGTATACTCTGAAGCTTCTTTAAATTGACCTTTAACAAGTTTCGCTTGTGCTAAAATATAAAGTATATTGAAATCATCAGAGCCTGATTTCATTATCTTTTGGGCAATTTCATCGGCTGCTTCAAGATTTCCCATACTATTATATATTTCTAATAAACCTGATAGTAGCTCGAGGTTTTCAGGGTCATCTTTTAATTTCTCAGATAGTATATAAGTAGCTGTATCGGCGTCATTATTAATCAATATCAAGAGATTAGCAAGTTCAAGTATTTCCTTAGAATTTGTAATTGTGAGAGCAGATAATTGTTTGAGGCTCTTTTTAGCGTTTTCAAACTGATCAAGTTCATAATATGTTCTTGCTATCTGGCAAAGAGCAATTTGATGTGATGAATCAATAGCAAGTACTTTTTCCAATTCCTGAGTAGCTTCCTGAAGCATCCCACATTGATCTAACACATTGCCATGCTTAAGAAGTAAATCAACGTTTAGTGGCTCCAATTGAAGTTGCTGTCTTAGCAATTCTTCTTTGGCTTTTAACCGGGGGTCTTCAACAAAGACGTCCACTTTGTCGACCACCGTTTCACTGCGCGTAGAAGTGTGTTTTGGTATAACTGCAGATCCGAGACGCGTCTTGATTACTACTGTTCCAGCCAACTTGTCATGCCACCCTTGTGAGTTCTTATCGAAGAGCGCCCAGAGAAAACCGAGACCCAAAAATAAACCACTTAAAGGTCGGCCTATGAACTCTCTAAGCAGCATCAATCCGAAGCCTGGAATATTACCGGTTTCTTGTCTGATGACGCGGAGTCCCATTACTTTCTTCCCTGGAGTCATTCCCTGTCTGAACAGTGACGCATACCATATCAGGTAACCGATGGGAAACGCTATCGCTGCAATGTAAATGAGATCGGGTAATATGCGCCCCACAATTAACATAAAAGTGAAGTGGAGGAGTAGACCCAATAGAGGATCAATGACCAAAGCAAGCCACCGTTCAAATAGATTTGGACGAATACCCAAAGTCGGATTTGGAATGTACCTTCGACACCATTGACAAAAAAAACTGTCAGCCTCTATCGACTTTTGACAACTTGGACAATGCATATAACCCTCCTGATTTTATTCTGTCATTGGACTTCAAGATAGAAAACCACTGCCAAGTTCGAACAGATGACAGAGCAAACTTAGAACACTTTTAGCAGATAAAGAATGATGGAGGTAGTGATAAGTCACTAACACACTCTATCGATTCTTCATTCTCTCTATTTCTTCCCGAGCCGCCTTGGTAACTCTGCTCTCATTCCCCGAAGAATCAATACTGGACCCAGTTCCAAAGGTCTCCGAGTATCGTGGATAGTTCTTGAACATCGGTCGCTTTTGATAGTAATTCAGATAGTCCCAATTAGATAGGTAAAGCGGACCAGGTATTGTCGCAGCAAACCAATTGTCATCTCTGTTCACTAGTTCGATGAAAAAATCTACACCCTGCTGGATTGTAACCCGATATCTTACCGTCGTGTCGGATCTGGCAACCACATTATAAGTCCACTTATCCGGATCCAATTCGCTGCCGCCTATTCCGACTACCATTTGCTTGAGATGAAAATCAACACGGGGACTGCGTTGATATGGATCTGTCATTTCGAGAATCTCATCGACGTTTCCATCATATAAAGCTCCAAAGTAAGCAATTACCATTGCGGAATCGTCTGAGTTTCCTCCGCATCCAGTAAACAGCAGGATGAAAACGGAAATTACGCATAGCATAATCACTCTGTTTGATCTCATAGTCATCTGCCTCCTGAACTCCATAAAATTGAGATTGTATCAACACTTCAATATTCTGGCCGGGCTGACCTACCACTCATTGTATTTGAGACTTTGTAAATAGTAATAACATTGGAGTGTTTTAGTGCAGTAGTTGCTTGAGTCTCATGTTTGAAACGAGCCCGGCAGTCATTATCCTGGCAAAGATTCGGAGGAAGAAACTTAAGAGCGACATTGCGTTTGAGCTTGGCAACTTCGTCCATATATACCTCACCCATCCCACCGGCGCCGATTTTCTCGACTATCCGGTAGTGGGACACCATCGTACCCTTGGTTAGGACGATGTGGGTTTGGGTTTTATCGTTGTCATCTTGATTCAAAGACATACGCGTTAACCCTAATTTTATCAATGATGAATACCCCAAGAGCTTTGATAATATAGACTAAATAATGCTCAAGAGCAATTAGAATATTTCAATCATTTTAGTACTGAAGCTCTTCCTCGTCAGCGTAATTCGGACACAGTTAACTTATTCTTATAAAGGAATGGCTTGCATAGAAATTAATAGGTTTGATGAAGCGAAAGAGGCTATTAAAGAATTTATTGTTCGTGCTCCGGAGTCATGTGAGGAATACATTAAATTGGCCAAATTAGAGCTTTCTGAGATGGCTGGCTTGATATTCGAGTAGCGGGGATAGTAGGAATTGCCGGGCAAGTATAGCATCAAAGTCTCAAATGCATTTATCATAAAATTCTTTCTCGATATTAAGCGGATTGAAAGCTTATAGTAAGAACTATTGCTTTAGTGGACACAAAATGGTCACCTATGAAAAGGCCGCTGTCAAGGGTTATCTTTCTTCTTTCTGGTCCCTTGGACCCGAGTTCATTCGTCGGATTGTCTTAGTCACCTATTCGAGCTCTTCAGTTAGAAGGCTCACGATATTGTTCTTTAGAAACGGCCGCCCACTCACAAAAACGGATTCTTTTCGATCCAGCCCAAATTTTCGGGCTGACCGCTCATATGCAATTCCGACTTCTTGTTTACTTCTTACGCTGCCTCTGTCCGAAACGGCTCGTTACGATTGAGCATGGCATAGATAATGACCGCTAACTTCCGAGCTATGGCCACTCGTGCCTTTTGAACATTGCTGCGATAGAGAATACGACAGAACATCCGATTCAAATCCGGTGATTTCCGGACAGCATTGATCGAGGCTTCGACCAGAACATGACGCAGCGGTTTGGAACCATATCGGGTAATGCCGCCAGTCCAGACCGAATCCCCTGACGATCTAACAGTCGGAGTTAAACCAGTATAACTGGCTAAGGCTCTGGCGCTGTGGAAGCGTGCGACATCGCCTACTTCGGCGTAGACCACGGCTGAGCGCAGCTTACCAATCCCCGGAATGGTCTGAAGCAGCTCTACAGTATGGTTATCCTTCACACGCTCCCAGATTTCTTTGCTGATCTCCACTACCTGATCATCAAGCAGGGCGATGATCTTCAAACATTGATCAATCGTCTGTCTTGTGACATCAGGCAAACACAGCTTTCGGATCTCTAACTTGGCTTTGGGAGAAGATATGTTGAAGACCCGGAGGTCAATCCCGTGTTGAAACAGCAAATGACGGATGCGATTCTTGTTTGTAACCATACTTTTGACCAGATGATAACGCTGTCGAATCAGTCCCCGCAGCAGACGAATCTTCGCCGGAGGCACCCAGGACTCCGGCAGAAAGTTAGTTCGCAGAAGTTCAGCCAGTATGCGAGAATCGTATTTGTCTGTCTTACACTTCGACTCCGCAATTACCCGAACCTTGAACGGTGTCGCCACATGGACCGAACCGACATACGGTTCAAATTGATCCAGTAACCACAAGTAATTCAGCACTGGTTCAAGAACTAGGTGAACTTTGGAGTTCAGCGAACTGGCGAAGGTTGAAACCTCCTCAAAGGTATTGCCAAACCTACTCTGGCGAATTACCTTTCCGATGGAATCGATCTCGGTGTAAACACACCATTTCTTGTGGACATCGATTCCCATATAGCTTTTTGACATGGCCGCTCCTTTATGGCTATGACTTGACTCAACAAAACATAACCTACTGAGCGGCCTTTTCATATAATATCACAAAATAGTAATAGGTGTTGTAATGTGTTACCAGTTAGTTACTTATCACACGCGAGCTTGAACTACAGCTTCAAGCGGAAATTCGGCAACATGTATTGCAATCGAATCCCAAAATGACATGAATATGAATTTAGAAGGCTGTAAAGCTCCCCCGGCTGGACTCGAACCAGCGGCCCGCTGATTAACAGTCAGCTGCTCTACCGACTGAGCTACAGGGGAGTGTGGAAAAATCAAACCATTTTTTCAAAAACTTGGCGTTTCTGAGAACTCCAATATAATATCGGCGTTGAATTTGTCAAGCATAAGCTATTTAAAATTATTCATTCCATAAATACCGATTTCTTTAGCAGCAATTGATTAATTCAGAAAGAATCGATCGTCAAAATACATTTACAAGCCTTGCCAAAACCCTAAAAGTCGTATATTTTTGAAATTGAAAACTATATTAGATTGCAGGATTAAGCCGTGTTTGAAGAATTCAATAAGGTCGATGTCAATCAATGGGTCGAGCTGGCAAAAAAGATTTTCAAAGATAAAATTTCTGAAGAGCTTATAACCAAATCTCTCCCCGAATCAATATCAATCAAACCATTATATATCCATGAAGATGTCGATAACAGTTTCACGCCGGATCGAACATCTAACGGCTGGAAGATAATTCAGGATTATACAATTCCCGGAATTGAACAGATAATTGAAGATATTAAAAACATTTCAGACGAATCCTTTGATATTGAATATTTAATAATTCATGGCGATTACATTCATAATAGCCGGGGAAATGCGGTCCATGAATTAACCTTTGTATTATCATCCGCCGCCGAGTATTTGCGCATTTTTGAAAATAGGAATTTAACTCTCGAAAATATCGTTCCAAAATTAAAGTTCTCGTTCGGAATCGGCTCAAATCTATTTCTCGAGATTGCCAAATTACGAGCAGCCAGAGAGCTCTGGAAACGTTTCGTCGCAGTAATAGGACTGCCGGAAAACTCAAACCAGATTCATATTCATGCGGTCACTTCAGCAATCAATAAAACAACAGATGAAATCCATGACAATATTCTGCGAACGACCACAGAAGCGTTTTCAGCCATAGTAGGTGGAGCAGACAGTCTTACCATTTTGCCGTATGATTACGCAATAAAGGAAAGGAGTGATTTCGCCGAACGGTTGGCGAACAATATTCAGAATATTTTAAGAGAAGAAATTAGACTCGATAAAGTAATCGACCCGGGCGGTGGATCATATTATCTGGAAAAACTAACCTATGATCTTGCTCAAAAGGCGTGGGAATTTTTCCGGAAAATTGAATCGCAGGGTGGAATAATTGAATCACTCAAAAAAGGTCAATTTCAAAGAGAGGCTGGATTGGAATCAATTCCTGATTCGATTAATATCGGCGCGGAGTACAATAGAAGAAAGAACAGCCTTATGCCGGATTTTACAAAAATCGGTTTTACACCCTCTCAATACAAAGACATAGAAAAATCTATTGATGATTCCCAGTTATGGAAAACCCTCGAAAAAATTGATATAAAACCAATTTACGGTAAACACGATATTGAGAATTTAGAGCATCTCGATTCGTTGCCGGGATTCCCCCCATATCTACGCGGACCGTATCCGACGATGTATGTCACCCGTCCCTGGACGATTCGTCAGTATGCCGGTTTCTCTACCGCCGAAGATTCCAACGCTTTTTATCGCAGAAATCTTGAGGCCGGGCAAAAAGGCCTCTCGGTTGCTTTTGACCTGGCGACTCATCGCGGATATGATTCTGACCATCCCCGCGTAGAAGGTGATGTAGGCATGGCCGGAGTTGCCATTGATTCCATCCTTGATATGAAAATCCTGTTCGATGGCATCCCGCTTGATAAAATGTCGGTTTCGATGACTATGAACGGCGCCGTTTTGCCGGTAATGGCCTTTTATATCGTTGCCGCCGAAGAGCAGGGCGTTACAATGGATAAACTGACCGGAACCATCCAGAACGACATTCTCAAAGAATATATGGTCCGCAATACTTACATTTATCCCCCGCAGGGCTCGATGAAAATTGTCGGAGATATAATTGCATTTACAGCCGAAAACATGCCCAAATTCAACAGCGTTTCAATTTCCGGATACCATATGCAGGAAGCCGGAGCCACCGCCGATCTCGAAATGGCCTACACTCTCGCCAATGGACTTGAATATGTCCGCACCGGTATGGCGGCCGATTTGACAATCGATGAATTTGCTCCTCGCTTATCGTTCTTTTGGGCTATTGGAAAAAACTATTTTATGGAAGTTGCCAAGATGCGGGCGGCGCGGATGCTCTGGGCCAAACTCATCAGCCAGTTTAATCCCCAAAATCCAAAATCGATGATGCTCCGCACCCACTGCCAAACATCAGGCTGGAGCCTTACGGCCCAGGATCCGTTTAATAATATTGCTCGCACCTGTATTGAAGCTCTCGCCGCGGCTTTGGGGCACGCTCAATCACTGCACACCAATGCTCTTGATGAAGCAATCGCTCTCCCGACTGATTTCAGCGCCCGCATCGCCCGCAATACTCAACTTTACCTTCAGGAAGAAACGGGGATATGTGATGTCATTGATCCCTGGGGCGGCTCTTATTTTGTCGAATCTTTGACCGGAGAACTCTGTCGCAAAGCCTGGAATCATATTCAGGAAATTGAAGAACTGGGCGGAATGACAAAAGCTATTGAGAGCGGTCTGCCCAAAAGGCGCATTGAGGAAGCCTCTGCCCGCCGTCAGGCCCGGATTGATTCCGGCGAAGAAATAATTATCGGCGTCAATAAATATCAATCCGAAGGTGAAACTTCAGTTGACATTCTTGAGGTGGATAATCAAATTGTACGTAAACAGCAAATCAATAGGCTCAGGGAACTTCGTGACAAACGGGATGATGCGGCGGTTAAACAGGCTCTAAAAGCCATTACATTATGCGCTGAGACCGGCCAGGGGAATTTGCTTGAATTATCAATACAGGCCGCACGGGCACGATGCACCCTTGGCGAAATAAGTCTGGCTATTGAACAGGTCTGGGGCCGCCACAAAGCGGAACATAATATCATCTCGGGCGTCTATAAAAGTGAATTTGGCAGGAGTGAAATAATCGACGAAGTACGCAAATTATCGGATGAATTCGCGGCTCGAGAGGGGCGGCGGCCGCGGATATTAATCGCCAAGATGGGTCAGGACGGACACGACCGGGGCGCCAAAGTAATCGCGACAGCTTTGGCCGATCTGGGATTTGACGTCGATATCGGTCCGTTATTTCAGACCCCGAATGAAACAGCCCTTCAAGCGATAGAAAACGACGTGCATATTATCGGCATGAGTTCATTGGCCGCCGGACACAAAACCCATCTACCACAATTAGTCAAAGAACTCAAAAAACTCGGAAGAAGCGATATTCTTGTAGCCGTTGGCGGCGTTATTCCCGCACAGGATTATGATTTTCTTTTTGAACATGGCGCCTGTGCGATCTTTGGTCCGGGAACGGTCATCCCCACTGCGGCCAGGACAATTTTGGAAAAATTGATAGACCGGGAAAAAGGACGATAACAGTATTATGCCCCGAAGCCCTAAAAAAGATGGCGAAAAACCAAAATCTGCTCTGCGAATCGTCAAGGGGACAGCCAAGCATGTCTCATTAACCGGCGCCCGTCAAAATCAAAAAAAATCGGAAAAGAAAAACAAACCCCAAAATCCCTCTATTAAAAAATTAGTCGAAGGCGTTCTCGCCAACGATCGGGCAATCCTGGCTCGAGTTATAACAATCATCGAATCGGATGCGAAGAAAGACCAAAAAAGAGCACAGCAAATACTAAAAGAGTTGATCCCTCATTCAGGTAACTCGATTAGAATCGGCATTACCGGAATGCCCGGAGCGGGGAAAAGTACTTTCATCGATACTCTCGGAATCAAACTCACCGCCCGGAATCACAAAGTCGCCGTCCTGGCTGTGGATCCTTCCAGCAGTCTGACAAAAGGCAGTATTCTCGGTGATAAAACTCGAATGGAGAATCTCTCTCGCGACGCCAACGCCTTTATCCGACCCAGCCCGAGCGGCAGGACGCTGGGAGGCGTGTCACGAAAGACGAGAGAGTCAATTATTGTTTTCGAAGCCGCGGGATATGATGTCATCCTCGTTGAAACCATCGGCGTCGGCCAAAATGAAATTGCGGTATGTTCAATGGTTGATTTTTTTCTGTTAATTCTAATTGCCGGAGCAGGCGATGAACTTCAAGGAATCAAGCGCGGAGTCATGGAAATCGCCGATGCCATTGTGATAAATAAGGCAGACGGCATTAATATCCGGCGAGCCGAAAATACTCGCGAGGAATTTGACCGCGCTCTGCATTATTTCCAGCCGGTAACCGATGGCTGGCAGCCAAAAGCGATTACGGTTTCGGCGTTGCATGATAATGGAATAGATTCCGCATGGGATATTATCAGGTCCTTCAGAGAAATAACCGAAGTCAACGGCGCTTTCAGGATTAAACGCCGAGCTCAATTGAAAAACTGGCTTTATGATCTTATCTCAGGTCACTTGCAAAATCTCTTATTTACCGATTCTAAAATCAAAAAAGCTATTTCAATATTAGAAAAACAGGTCATTGAAGGCAGGCTCCCGGCCGCCCAGGCCGCCGAAGATATTATCAAAAAATTCCTTAAATAGCCTCTATCAAACAAATTCCATCAATAGTGAATACTCGGATTCCAATTATGACTAAAACCTGATTGCATTTGCACTCCAAATAGTATAAATTGTCCCCGCACAAGATATGCGAGAGTGGCGGAACTGGTAGACGCGCTGGATTTAGGATCCAGTCCTTTTCCGGGGTGGGGGTTCGAGTCCCCCCTTTCGCATTATTTATTATTGGAGGATGATTTGTTAGTCGAATTAATAGAAAAAGAAGGTTTGAAACGGGAATTGAAAATCGAAATCCCGGCTGAAGAAGTGGATAAGGCTTATAAAAAAATCTATGCTGACATGAGTAAAAAAATAAAGCTTGATGGTTTCCGACCCGGGAAAATCCCCCCAAATGTTATTCGTAAACGGTTCCACCGCGAAGCTACCGCCGAAGTGATCGATTCCATGATTAATGAACATTATCCAAAGGCGATCCGTGAGAATCAATTGGAACCGGTCGGGACTCCGGTTCTTACAAATGTTGATGTGGATGAAGGCAAGCCTCTGAAGTTTTCCCTTGGAATTGAAGTGATGCCAAAATTGGAAGATATTAAGATTGACGGGATTACGGCAGAGGAAATCAAGATTGAAGTTACCGATTCTGAAGTCGACGAAGTTGTCGAAATAACCCGTAAACAGCAGGCAGCGCTGCGTACTGTCGATCGGCCAGCCAATAAAACTGATTTGCTGATATGCGATCTGGAGCCGATCCAGGGGGCTATCGAAGGTCTCGGCGATACGCCGATGGATAATCAGGAAATTGATCTCGACAGTCCCAAAACAGTCAAAGAATTCAAAGAAGCCCTGCCGGGAACAAAACGCGATGATGTCAAGGAAATTATCCTTTCTTTTCCGGAACATCATTCCGATAAAAAATTCGCAGGCAAATCTGTAACCTTCAAAACTACTGTCAAAGAAGTTAAAGAAAAGATTTTGCCGGAACTAAACGACGATTTTGCCAAACGCCTTGGCCTCGGAGAAACTTACCTTGAATTCAAGATTAATCTGAGAAAACGGATGGAAGCGGAACGAAGAGCAGAACTTTTGCGTAAACAAAAACGGGACATCGTCGATCAAGTCGTCGATAAAAATGAATTTGACGTCCCCGAAGCGATGCTGGATTCGTATTTTAAGAATGTAATTGAGGACATAAAACGGCAGAATCAGGATGTGGATGAAAAAGAAATTCGGGAAAAATACCGGCCGATTGGAATCAATACCGTCAAATGGTACCTCCTCTATCATCGCCTTGCCGTCCTCGAAAAAATTGAAGTTTCCGCCGAGGATACCGAAAAATGGATAAAGAGTTTTGCGGAAAGCTATCGCATGGAATTTGGCAAAGCGAAAGAAATTTTGACACAAACCGGAAAGAGTGAAGAAATCAAAGACGGTATTCTCGAAGATAAAGTCATCGAGTTTTTGCTTTCGAAAACCAATTCCGGTCAGGAATCAAAAGAAACTAAGGAAGGTTAAGATATGACTTTAATACCAATGGTCGTTGAGACAACCGGACGCGGAGAACGCGCCTATGATATTTACTCGCGTCTTCTCAAAGACAGAATCATTTTTATCGGATCCCCGATTGATGATAATATCGCTAATCTTGTCATCGCCCAGATGCTTTTTCTGGAAGCGGAAGACCCGGCCAAGGATATTTTCCTCTATATAAACTCTCCGGGTGGATCGGTCACGGCCGGAATGGCCATTTACGATACGATGCAGTTTGTCAAACCCGATATCGTCACCACCTGCATGGGTTTAGCCGCCTCAATGGGCGCTTTTCTTCTTGCTGCCGGTACCGCCGGAAAACGTTCAGGTTTGCCCAATTCGCGTATTATGATTCATCAGCCGATGGCCGGAACGCAGGGCCAGGTTTCGGATATCGAAATTATGACAAAAGAGTTTCTATATACCAAAAAGAAGTTGAATGAACTTCTGGTTTTGCATACCGGTCAATCGCTTGAAAATATTGAAAGAGATACCGACCGTAATTATTTCATGTCTGCCCGAGAAGCCAAAGAATACGGCCTGATTGACAAAGTCTATGAGTTTGGTCTGAAAACGAAAGATAAAAAATAGGAAATTACTATCGTGGGTGATGGTCCCAAAACTCCCGGCCCAACAGAACGGTGTTCTTTCTGCGGCAAAAAAGCTTCGCAGGTAAAACGCCTGTATTCAGGTTATAACGCTTACATCTGCAATGATTGCGTCATCCTGTGCCACGACCTGACGCAGGGTACGCCCGAAGAAATTTTGCCCCGTGAGGATTTTGTCCTGCCTTCGCCGACTGAAACCAAGGAATTCCTTGATAAATATGTCATCGATCAGGAAGAAGCCAAACGCACCGTTTCGGTCGCCGTTTATAATCACTACAAGCGCGTCCAGAACCGCGAGAAAACCAAAGATGTCGAACTGGAAAAATCGAATATTCTCCTTTTAGGCCCGACCGGAACCGGTAAAACCCTGATAGCCCGCACGCTGGCTAAATTTCTGAAAGTTCCCTTTACTATTGCCGATGCAACCGTCCTGACTGAAGCCGGGTATGTCGGGGAAGATGTCGAAAATATTCTGGTCCGGCTTTACCATGCCGCCAACTACGACGCTGGTAAAACCGAACAGGGTATCATCTATATCGATGAAATCGACAAAATCTCTCGCACCGATGGAAATCCATCGATAACCCGCGATGTTTCTGGCGAAGGCGTCCAGCAAGCGCTCCTCAAAATCCTTGAAGGCACGGTCGCCAATATTCCTCCCAAAGGAGGCCGCAAACATCCCGAGCAGGCTTTTGTCTCGATTGACACGTCAAATATTTTATTTATCTGCGGCGGAGCTTTCGAAGGGCTCGATAAGTGTATCGCCCGCCGGATCGGAAAGAAAACCGTTGGATTCGATTCGAGGAAAATCGACTTCGATGAAGACAAATCAGCTCTTTTGGACCAGGTCGAACCGCCCGATTTGCTCGAATACGGTCTCATCCCCGAACTTATAGGCCGCCTTCCCGTTGTGTCCGCGCTGCGTCCCCTGTCGGAAGAAGCGCTTCTGACGATTCTTACCGAACCGCAAAACGCTCTGGTCAAACAATTTCAAAAATTGTTCGAGCTTGACGGTATTAAATTAACATTCGAACCGTCAGCCCTCAGCGCCACCGTGGCCAAAGCAGTTTTGCGCAAAACCGGAGCCCGTTCATTGCGCTCGATTCTGGAATCATCACTGCTTGATATAATGTATGAAACGCCGACGATTCCGGATTTGAAAGAAGTCATCATCACCGATAAAGTCATCAACAAAACCGGCGAAGCAGAATACAAATTCAAAACCAAACGCGGCAAAAAATCCGCGTAGCGATTTCATGTAAAAATCATTTCTCCAATCAGCCTTCTTAAAGCAATAAATATTAAATAGCTGCGAAACCGGATAAAAATTAAATAATTATAATTGTAAATTGAATTCAGAATGAGTAAAATGAATGAGAAATCCGACAAAAACTTTTAATGATACAAAATGCGAATTAAAGATGAGGATATTTATATGGGTTTCTATACAGTTAAGATCGTTCTAACGACCGCATCAATAATTGCGATTTCGGAGATTGCCAGGCGGAGCTCGTTTTTTGGGGCCTTATTAGCCTCAATTCCATTAATCTCCGTGCTGGCAATGCTCTGGCTGTACATAGATACCAAAGATGTCGCAAAAGTCAGCGCTTTGTCGATGAGTGTTTTTTGGCTTGTCATACCCTCTTTGACATTGTTTTTGGTATTGCCATTACTATTGAAACAAGGCTGGAATTTTTACCTGAGCATTACCATTTCAATCGGGCTTACGGTTGTAAGCTATTGGTTAATGATCACCATCCTAAATCATTTTGGTGTAAAACTGTAATTGATACCAGGCGGATAGGATGATGCATCGGGTTCCGAAGGAGTGAAAAGGATGGGGAGCTTAATTACATGGGCGGCAGTCGTCCTCGTCTGCCCCATTATTAATCTGAGGAAACAAACCCATTATTTCAAAAATCGTCTTTCATAAATTTCACCCAATATTTGACTTTCCGGCTGTCTCGATATAGTTTGCCTGCCATGTTTGAAAAAATTGCGACCCCTTCAATATCCAGACAGACTTTTAAAACGATTGTCGCTTTGCTTCTATTAATATATGCGGTTATGCTTGTCCGAACGGCCTGGACATATGAAGACGTCTATATTACTCTAAGAACAGTCGATAATTTTGTAAACGGCTATGGACTCACCTGGAATGTATCCGAGCGCGTGCAGACATATACGCATCCACTCTGGATGTTTTTGTTATCGGCCATATACTTATTAACACGCGAATCATTTTTAACAGTCATATTTTTTTCCATAACCGTATCGCTGATGGCGGTATTGATCTATGTTCTCGCGTTCGCGAACAAAGAACGGGCGGTTATTGCGGGATTATTAATATTTTTGATGTCAAAATTTTTTGTCGATTACTCCACTCCAGGATTTGAAAATCCATTGACTCATTTATTGGCGGTTTTATTCGCGGCTGTTTTTCTTAAGCGGCGGCACGATAGGCGCACTTTGTTTTACTTATCATTATTAATGTCATTAAGCCTTCTCAACCGCATGGATACGGTTCTTATTTTTATTCCAGCCGTGCTCTATTCGTTTTGGCATGTTCGTTCAGTCCGTGCAATTGGCATAATTGCCCTCGGAATGACGCCGTTTGTTTTGTGGGAAATATTTTCTTTGTGGTATTATGGAACGCCATTTCCTAATACCGCTTACGCCAAACTGAATAACGGAATTCCACTTTGGAACCTTATCATTCAGGGCGCCTATTATCTGGAAGGAGCTTTTCGCGGTGATCGCTTGATGATTATAACCATCATCGCTGCAATCGGAGCCGCGATCTGGCGGCGAGGACGCACCGGATGGCCACTGGCGGCGGGTGCGTTGGCCTATATTATTTATGTTGTCTGCATCGGTGGTTGTTTTATCGGGGGTCGATTCTTAACTGCTCCATTTTTTATGGCCGTGATTATCCTGACCCAGTATGGGAAATTATTTTCCGGAAGGAGAATATATTATGTCGCTGTCCTGACCATCGTGCTTGGTTTGACAATCAAAGGACCTCCGATGTTGAGCGGCCGCGATTTCGGGAGCGATCCTTATGAGTGGGGATTTGGCCATGGAATAGAAGATTCCCGATTACTCGTATTTCAAGATAACGGATTATATAATAAACTGGGGTGGCAAAAAGAATCGACGCACCATTGGGTCGAAAACGGCCGCCGCAACCATGAATTGAAAATACCAGTTGTCATAGAAGGGACAATCGGCTTTATTGGTTATTACAGCGGTCAGGGGACGCATATAATCGATTTCATGGGTTTGGCCGATCCGTTTCTGGCACATCTACCGGCAATAAAATTGAATAGCTGGCGGCCAGGACATTTCCGCAGAATCATCCCCGAAGGGTATCTGGAGACAATTGAACAAAATAAAAACTTAATCAAGGATCCCTGGCTGGCGGCTTATTATGATTCCCTCTGTCTCGTAATCAAAGCCCCGCTTTGCTCACCCGGTAGACTATCCGCGATAATAAAATTAAATCTGGGCGAATATGATTATTTGCTAAAAAACGCCGCTCATCCAATAAAAACGATATCAATAAACGATATAAGTACACCTGTTGCCGAAGGCACTGCCTGGTGGCATCCTGATATGACAGTTGTCCCGCAAGATGGCATTATCATCAAACTTGAATATCCAATAACATTTAAAAAGTTTATGATTAGTATCGACAACGATGATGATTATCTGATTGGCTATAGCCTGGGCGATAAAATAATCGGCGAATACCGGCTATGGAATAAAAAGGCCGGTTCCGCAGGATTGATTTATAAAATAGTCAATGTCCCTGACTCCATTTATTCGGTCGGCTACGACGCCATACGATTGGTGCCTGCCGAGCCGGATAATGATTGCGCCCTGGGACATATTTCGTTTGATGCCCGAGGGCAATAGATTGATATCAATATTCACCCAATTAATAATTTGCAAGTTGTGATTTGACAATCTTGTTTCCCGGTACTATTTTGCCTGCCGTGACTTGAATTCAAATATTTTTGGGAGGATAAATTATGTCTGACAATGTCCGTATAGAAAAAGATACGATGGGCGAAGTGCAGGTGCCCGCCGATAAATACTGGGGTGCGCAAACTCAACGCTCGCTTATGAATTTCAAAATCGGGTTTGACCGAATGCCGCGCGAAATTATCCGGGCGTTTGGAATTCTTAAAAAAGGAGCCGCTCTGGCCAATTGCGATTTAGGCGTTTTGCCCAAAGACAAGGCTGATTTGATTTGCAAGGCCGCCGATGAAGTTATCGCCGGGAAACTCGATGACAATTTTCCGCTGGTGGTCTGGCAAACCGGATCGGGGACGCAGTCGAATATGAATTCCAATGAAGTTATCGCCAACCGCGCCATTGAAATGGCGGGCGGTAAAATCGGTTCCAAAGACCCGATTCATCCCAACGACGACGTCAATAAAAGCCAGTCGTCCAATGACGTTTTTCCAACGGCCATGCATATTGCCGCCACCGAAGAAGTAACTCACACGCTTCTGCCGGCCCTGGAAAAACTGCACGCGACCCTAAAAGAAAAAGAGGAAGCGTACAAAGATATCGTCAAAGTCGGCCGAACGCATCTAATGGATGCCGTACCGCTAACCTTGGGACAGGAATTTTCCGGCTATCGCCAACAGGCTGAAAACGCCATCGCGCGAATAAAAGAATCGCTCAAGTATCTCAAAGAGCTGGCTCAAGGCGGGACCGCCGTCGGCACCGGCCTTAATACTCATCCGAAATTCGCTGTCAAAGTCGCTGATAAGATTTCTGAGTTGACCGGAATCGATTTCGTGACGGCTCCCAACAAATTTGAGGCGCTGGCGGCGCATGATGCGATTGTCTATGCTCACGGCGCGCTTAAAACTCTGGCCTGTTCGCTGATGAAACTGGCCAACGATATTCGCTGGCTCGGTTCAGGGCCGCGCTGCGGCATCGGCGAACTGATTTTACCGGCCAACGAACCGGGATCGTCGATTATGCCCGGCAAAGTTAACCCGACTCAGTCGGAAGCGATGACAATGGTCTGCGCCCAGGTGATGGGTAATGACGTAGCCATTAACATCGGCGGCAGCTCCGGTAATTTCGAATTGAACGTCTTCAAACCGGTCATGATTCACAATTTTCTCCACTCGGTCAGAATCCTTTCGGGAACGATTAACTGCTTCATCGAAAAATGCCTTGCCGGACTGGAGCCAAATTTGCCGGTAATCGACAAACTCAAATCCAACACACTGATGCTGGTTACGGCTCTCAATCCTCACATCGGGTATGACAACGCAGCCAAAATAGCCAAGAAAGCACACGCCGATGGTTCGACGCTCAAAGAAGTAGCGGTAGAACTGGGATTATTGACCGCCGAGGAGTTTGATGAGAAGGTAAAACCGGAGGATATGGTCAGACCGAAGGCGAAGTAAGATTATATCCGGTCAGATATGGAGAGGTTGTCCCATAAGCTTTAACTGAATGCGGTCAGTCGAAACCGCAGGGGTTTCGACCTATACCACATCGTATAGATGATATTATTAAATATATAACGACCATGGTGTCATTCCTACAGAACCAGGAATCCATGTGGCGTAAGGAGAAGTGCTGAATTTGTCATTTATCGATTACTCTGTATGGATGCCAGCAACGATCCCTTTGGGTCTTTCGCTGGAATGACAAGTTCATTTTATGAGATAAAGTCCAATGAAGATCATCGTCAGCTTACTTTACGATCCCGGCTATTTGTTTGAACTGGTCGCCACCGGCTTTTTGGAGGATTTCAAACAGAGCCATCTCGACCGTAGTAATTTTCGCTCCGGCGTCTTTCATGGCTGTCAAACCGAAATGCTTGTTATCCATCGTCCGTGATGATACCGCGTCGGCGGGCACATAAACTTCATAACTGGCATTAAGTAAATCGATAACCGTTTGATAAACGCAAATATGGGTCTCAATACCTATGACAATAATCTGCCGCCTACCCGTCTGAGTTAAGGCTTTGATAAAACCTTCATTGCCGCAGCAGCTGAAAGTTGATTTGGCCATCGGTTGGATTTTATCGAGAAGTTCTTTTATTTGAGGGATCGTCCCCCCCAGCTTATCGGGCACCTGCTCATTCCAAAGTATCGGCAATTCCAGAACCTGAGCGCCTTTGATCATTTTAACGGCATTTTCAAACAGCTTGTCTTTTTCGTACATAAGTCCGGCCAGTTTACCCTGAATATCAACGACAGCCAAAGCCGTATTTTCTAATTTTAACATCTATTTGCTCCTGCTTTTTAATACTGGTGAGTTTAATAAATATTCAACACCGTTTTTCCCAAACTGTTCCGGCTAAATCCATTACGCAATAATGTCATCACAGGAAGCAAAAAGCCAGATAAATCATTTTTTTGGGCGGTCAAACCAGCCCAAACTTAGAAGATACAGTGCCCTGAGATTGACCGGAAATTTAACAAAATCAAAGAAATTGCCTGAGTAAACGCTGCAAATTCCAATTGAGCATAAATTGTCTGCCTTGGAAGCCGATGTATTGTAAGACAGGGTCTGCACGACACTTTTATGCCCTGGAAAAGATCAAGCGAGGATTAAGTGGCTAATGCATATCAGGACATGACGCGCGAAATCAACATTAAGCTTGAAGCCGAAAAAGCTTCACAGAGTATTCAGCTTAATGTTGACGGAGATTGGGCAAAAACGATTACCAACTTGATGGCTCTGGCAAAGAAGGCAAACAAAGATTTTGAATATGACCGGGCCATCAGTTATTTATGCACGCTTGAAGAAATATGGGATTCCAAAGGACTTCCGGAATTTTCAATTGAACTCCGTTTTGAGTTGCATCAGGAAAAAGGTAAAGCCTTTTCCGCCCAGGGCAAATATGATGAAGCCATCAGTGAATTCCAGAAAATATTAAAATACTGCCGTGATGCCAATCGATTGAATATCAAGGCGGAAACATTTACTCAAATTGGACAATTGATGGCCAAACAGGGAGATTTTGATCGTGCCCTGGGATATGTTCAGCGGGCAATTGGGTCTAACCGAAGATTAAAAAATGATCGAGGCACCTGCAAGGCTCTTCGAAATTTGGGAGTAGTTTATCTTGAATTAGGCGAATTTGAGGAGGCCGAAATCAATTATGGCCAGGCCATTGAGCTGGCCGAAAAAATTGGCGATGAAATTCTCTATGCCGACCTGGTCAATAATCTCGGCGCCATTATGAATATGAAAGGTAATCGCGATAAAGCGCTGGAATTATATTCGGAATCACTGAAAATCTATGAGGCCAATAACCAGGTTCGCAAAAGCGCCTACACCAAAAACAATATCGCCATCGCGTTCCTTGAGCAAGGCAAAGAGGACGACGCTTTTGAATATTTTAAAGAAGCAAACGATATTGCCCAGAGCATTAACGATGCCTCTCTGACCCTGATAGTCAATATCAATCTGGCAGACCTGTTTCTAAAGAAAGGCGATCTGACCAACGCCAAAATTCATTGCCAGAATGCCGACGCCTATTTGCAGGAGACCGGGCTTATTAACAGCCATCTGGTTGAAGTGAAGAAAATCGCCGGCAAGATCGCTTTTCTCGAAGAAGAATATGAAATATCGAAACAGTTTTTTGAAAGCGCTCTTGAAATCAGCCGCGAAATGGGAACCCGATTTCTTGAGGCGGAAGTATTGCTTGAACGCGGAAAATTACTCCGCGTTTTGCAAAATCATTTCGAAGCCCTCAATGATCTGGAATCTTCCTACCAGATTTACGCCAGCATAAAAGCCGAGGGGAAGCGGGAACAAACCGAGCAGGTTATCAATTCAATCGAGATATTATATCTCGAAATCTTTGATTCAATGGCGAAAGACGTCGATCTTAAAGACAAATACACCAAAGGCCATTCCGATCGGGTAGCATCTCTGGCTCTCCTTTTGGCCCGCGAATTAGGTCTTCCGACCAGTATGCTGAAAACTATCGCGGCTGCCGCGCTTTTGCATGATATTGGAAAAATAAACATTAAAGATGAAGTTCTAAAGAAGGCTGGGAAACTTACAAAGGCTGAATATTTACATATCATGAAACACTCCGAATTGGGCGTTGAACTTCTCCGGGCCAAAGAACTGCCGTGGGACGTTAAGCCCCTTATTTTACACCATCATGAAAAAATAGATGGTTCCGGTTATCCATTGGGCCTTAAGGGCGAGGACATTCCTCTGGGTGCCAAGATTATTTGTGTCGCCGATGTATTTGACGCTCTTACCTCCGATCGAGTTTATCGTAAGGCTAATAAGGTGCAAACAGCGCTTGAGATCATGAATAAGGAAGCAGCCACAACTTTCGATCCGGTTATTCTCAAATGCTTTGAAACCTTGATTATAGAAGGGAAGGCCGATCTGGTGATAAATTCGCGTACCCGTGATGACGAGATGTATAGTATTTGGTCTCAATGCATGGCTGAGGTTTCTCAAGAAGCGCCGCAATTGAATTAGCCAATTCCTATATTCGTTCCGTGTCATCCAGGAAATTTATTTTGAGTTTAAAAACCAGGCGGCAGCTCTCAAACAGGAACTAATTCATACCTGATTGTATTAACCCAAATCAGATCGGAATCGGAGATTTTTGCCATTGAACCTAAAAGGAGTTTTATTGAATTTTAGGCAATATCTATAAATAATTTGGAATTCGTTCGGGATTTTCGTAAATTCCGGAAGTAAAAAAATGATTGTCTTAATACTAAACGATACTTAAGGCTTTCATATATCGTAAGAATGATAGTTGAGGAGGCGTGTGCCCAATAAAGTTATCATCTAATTGACAATAGATTTTGAATATCTCCGAATCCCGTTGCGCCCATGCGGTCAGCGGGGACTCTACGGTTGGGAGAGCAATCGCCCAGCCTGCCCGAATGGCAAAGGAGAAGGATTTTTTATCCATAGCCATCGGGCTATGGATTTTTTTATTATGACACGATTCGCTTACATACTTGCCGGTGGTTCCAGTTCCCGAATGGGGATAAACAAACTGAGTCTAAAATGGAAAGGCCAATCGCTTCTGGAACGCATAATTGAAACCTGTGCTTCCGAATGCGATAAAATTAGACTGGTTGGCAACATTATTCTAATTAAAGAAATTAGGGGTTTCAAGGTATTGCCAGACTTCCCGCTTGCTCGAGGACCAATGGCAGGTGTCCTCTCGGCTCTTGAAGATTGTCCCGAAGATATTTGTTTCATAACGGCCGCGGATTTAATTGATGTAACTTCCCAAAATATCGCCGATTTATTCAAACGCTACGCGGGGGAACAATTCCTTGGATATTGTGAAGATGGCGGCCCCCAGCCGTTATGCGGCATTTACCATAAGTCAGCATCAGAGATTATGCTTGCGATGGCAGAACAGAGCAATTTCAAAATGCAGGATGTGGTCGTAAGACTGGATGCGCGGCTTCTTCCGTTAACGAATAAGAAATGGCGAAATATTAATACTCCTCGTGATGCAACTTCATCGGGAGTCGAGTTATGATTGAATTAGGAATTATCGGCGCTCGGAATTCCGGTAAAACTACTTTGATTGAAAAGCTGGCGTCCATTCTGAGCAGTCGCGGACTGAGAGTAGCAACGGTAAAGCATACTTTTCATTCGCATTCTTTTGATACCGAGGGCAAAGATACTTTTCGGCATCGGCAGGCGGGGGCACGTTTTACGGTCGGAATCAGCAGCGCCGATATGGCTCTTTTCGCTTCGCCCAATGACGAAAATAGAGAAAAATTTTTTGAATTTCTTATGAACAATTGCGACGTTTGTCTTGTTGAAGGTAATAAAGGAGCAAAGAGGTCCACGATACTTTTGACACGCAAAATTGATGACCTGGGCGAGATAAGTCCCGACCATATTATTGCCGTTTACGGTCCGGTTAATAATAATATGGAGAGGGATTATTTCCCCCTTGATAAGACTGATGAACTGGCTGATTTTGTGATTGGCCATTTTGGCTTGCAGCCCAAGGATGATGATCATGAACGCAATTAAAATGCCAAAATATCTCCGAATGTCGTTATTATCTCAGTGCAATCTGAACTGTTTCTATTGCCGCCCGCCGGGAACAATTAATCCCAAAATGCCTCAAACTCCTCCCCCGAAGTTTTTTAATGCCATTCGCGCATTACATCAAATTGGGGTTCGCAAGGTTCGATTCACCGGCGGCGAGCCAACCCTTTATAAGAATCTCCCCCGGTTAATCGAGAAAACCAAAGAATTTGATTCAAATATATTTACGGCCATGACCACTAACGGTCTTCTACTTGAAAAATTCGCATCTAAGTACTGCGAAAGTGGACTCGATAGCGTCAATGTCAGCCTGGATACTCTTTATGCTGACAAATTCAAATCTATAACATCGGTTAACGGCCTTGCCAAAGTAATCAGGGGTATCGAAATCGCCCGAAAATCAATTTCGGAGGTCAAAATTAATTGTGTTCTCATTGACGGCGTCAATGATGACGAATCCGATGACATGATTGAATTCGCGAATGCGATGAGCGTCGATATTAGATTTATTGAGTACATGCCAACGAGGCATAACAGTAAAAGGAAGAGAGGGTATCTGGCCAATGAAGAGTTGAGGGAAAAATCAAAATTTGATTTTTTCCCGTTGCCGATTAAAGGTTCGGCGGCGGCGCGGTACTTCGGCTCGCCGGATTTGGATATTCGGGTTGGTTTTATCAGCCCGGTTAGCCATCCTTTTTGCGCCTCATGCGACCGAATTAGATTGACGGCCGATGGAATGATTTATGGCTGCCTGTTTTCTTCACAGGGATTTAATTTGTTTGAAATGCTGGAAGATAAATCAGGCGATTTGCAAAATAAAATGACGCAGCTGTTGGCTTTAAAAGATCTTCGAGGTTGCATTGCCACAATGAATAATTTCGATAGCCTGCCTTCCTTTTATCAGGTCGGGGGATGATATGAACAAACCGACTCATTTTGATTCAGAAGGCAAGGCCCGCATGGTAAACGTATCTGATAAGGAGATTACAAATCGTCAGGCCAGGGCAACAATTTCCATTAAATTAAATAAAACGAGTTTTGAAATCGCGCGTGAAAATCGCAGCGCCAAGGGTGATGTTTTGACGGTAGCGAAGTTAGCTGGAATTCAGGCGGCAAAGAGAACTTCGGATTTAATCCCGCTCTGCCATCAACTGCCGTTAAATCATGTTGATATTGAATTTGAATTAGACTCATCCCAAAATGTGATAAAAATTATTTCGACCGTCAATTGCTCATCGCGTACCGGAGTGGAGATGGAAGCGTTAACGGCCTGCTCCGTAGCGGCTCTAACGGTTTATGATATGCTTAAGGCGGTACAAAAGGATATTGTAATTTCAGATTTGATGCTGCTTGCGAAAAAAGGAGGCAAGTCAGGTGACTTCGTCCGGGAAAATACATAGAATTTCGATTTCCAAAAACAAAGGGGAAAAAAAGAAAAACGTCGATTCGGTGAATCTTGTTATTGACCGGGGCATTGAAGGCGACGCTCATTTTGGCAGCCAAAGGCAAGTATCGCTGTTACCGCTGGAATCATTCATTAAAGTCAAGCATGAATTATTGAATGTACAGCCGGGAGATTTTGCCGAAAATATCACCACAACCGGCATAGATTTGTCGCGGATTCAAATAGGCGATACAATTATCATTGGCGAAAACGTAAAGCTTACAATCATGCAAATCGGCAAAAAATGTCATAACGGTTGCCAGATCAAAAAACTGGTCGGCGACTGCATCATGCCTCGCGAAGGCGTTTTTGTCCGCGTTGTTAAAGGCGGAAAAATATCCGTCGGTGATACGATTGCACTCCAATAATATGAAATTCTCAGTCGGTATCATAATCGTATCGGATAGAGCCTCAACGGGCGAACGTGAAGATGGCTGTATCCCGGTATTCAAATCATCTTTCAAAAATTCTGAATATTTTATAGAATGTACCGATATCGTTCCCGATAACGATGAGAAATTGACCGCCGCCCTCAATAAAATGATCGCCTCCAACATTTCCTTGATTTTTACGTCGGGAGGGACGGGGTGCGCCTCGCGAGATATCACACCCGAAGCCACGAGTAGAATCATTGAAAAGCCAACCCCGGGAGTTGACCAGGCGATCCGGACATTCAGCGCCAGGTATTCTCCCAATGCTTATTTTTCTCGTGCTATTTCGGGAATCACCAAGAATTCATTTATAATTAATTTACCCGGTTCACCCAAGGCGGTCAGTGAAATACTGGATTTTTTGCTCCCAATAATCGCTCATCCCCTCAAACTAATCGCCGGACAATTGAAAGATTGCCAGGAGGATTTAAGGCAGAATGATTGAATTCAAAGAAGCTTCTTCCCTGATCTTTGATGCCGCCAAATCACTCGGCGAAATTACAAAGCCGATTGAACAAGCCGTCTCGTATGTTCTGTCTCGAGATATTATATCGCCCTTATCAATTTCTCCATTCAGGAATTCGGCAATGGACGGATTCGCCGTAAAAGCGGAATGGCTAAAGGATTGCTCCTCTGAACATCCGGTGAAATTGCCGATTGATGCGACCGTTTTTGCCGGCGATTCCGGTATTGCAAAAACGTTAGATGGCCGACCGATTAAAATTATGACCGGGGCGCCGGTACCGGATCTGTTTGATACGGTTGTTAAATTTGAAGATACATCTCATGATGACTCTTTTGTCGTATTCACGAAATCCATATATGAAGGAACTAATGTCAGACCGGCCGGTGAGGATGTGCATAAGGATCAACTTGTCTTCAAGCGCGGTCATGTCGTCTGTTCACTTGATATCGGTATCCTGGCCGGAATAGGATTAAAAGAAGTTTTAGTATTCAAAAAACCTTCCGTCCTCGTTTTTTCCAACGGGAATGAACTGGTTTCTCCGGGGAACGACCTGAAATTCGGCCAAATTTACGACAGCAATAAATACACAGTATCATCTTTAATAAAACCCTTTGTCGAACGGATTGAAATCGGCCCGACAGTCATCGATGATTCTGAAAAACTTGAGCAAGCTCTTGCGGCTGATTTTGATGTCATTATTACCAGCGGCGGTGTATCAGCCGGCGAAAAGGATTTGGTAATTGGAGCGGCTAAGAAAATCGGATTCGAACAGGTTTTTCATAAGGCGAGAATTAAACCGGGGAAACCAGTCTTTTTTGCACAAAAAGGTCAAAGGATATTATTCGGATTGCCTGGGAACCCGCTGTCAACCGCGGTAACCTGCGCGGTATTTATCATCCCAACTTTGAAAAAAATAATTGGCAGGGAAGATTATGAGCTTTGCTTTGAAAATGCGGTTATGGATCCCGACCAAGTCAGGCAAGGCGGAAGGCTTCTGATATGGCCGGGAAATTTCCAGAAGACTCAGAACGGTATAAAGGCTGAATATTCGGAAAAGAAGTCATCGGCGGCCCTGTCGTCCTTATTAAACTCGGACGGTTTGATTTTTAGCGATTTCTCCGGAGATAAACAGGCGACACCGCCCCAGATACAGGTAATTTCCTGGAATCAGCTTCTCACTTAAAAAAACTAGATGGACACTTGACGGGTTAACCTTAAATAAAGGCGAGGAATGAATTTGAAAACATCACTTATGTGACTGGTTCGCTTTTTCTATCCAGTTCTTTTCTAACAGCCGTAATAAGAATCTGCTTTGTTAGCGGTTTTTTGACAAAAGCCCCGATGCCAATCATTTTCGCCTCAGCAACCCGTTCTGATTCGGAAAAGCCGGACACAATGATTGCTTTTTGATCCTGCCTAGTTTCTCTAATACGATTAAATGTTTCGACTCCGTCAATTCCGGGAGGCATCATCATATCAAGCATAATCAAATCAAATGAATAGTCCCGAGCCAATTCGATCGCCTGAGTTCCGTTTTCGGCGAGCATAACCTGATATCCCATTTTTCTCAGTAAGTGCGAAGTTACCTGTCGTTGGATTTCGTCATCATCAACAACCAGGATTTTTTCTGATCCTCCAACCACTTTGCCTTCTTCGTCTACTTCTTTAACATCTTGAACGACGGGAAAATACATATCGAATGTTGTCCCCTGCCCGATGGCTGAATGTAAATCAATAAACCCGCCGTGGTCTTTCACAACTGAATCGACGACACTTAATCCCAAGCCTGAACCTCTTTTTTGATCAGATGATTTCGATGTGACAAAGGGGTCAAATATATTATGAAAGTCATAATCGGGTATTCCGCAGCCGGTATCGGAAATTGAAATTTTGACAAATTCTCCCGGGGGGATGGTAGAGTATCCGCTAATGGGTCTATCGATACGACAATTTTCCGTTTTAATGTGAAGTCGGCCATTATCCTGCATGGCATCGCGGGCGTTGGTCAATAGATTCATTAAGACTCGATGAATCTGAGCTCCCCCTCCCATAATATTCATCAAGTTCACATCTAAATCGGTTTTAATGTTCAGCGCATCAGGTACCGAATCTAACTCCTTGATAGCCCGTTCAACCAATTGATTCGGGTAAAGCATTTCCTGATTATAGTGTCCGCGTCTTCCCAGCGTTAGAAGCTGCTGATTAATATCGGCAATTTTTCGAGAGGAATTTTCTATATCATCCAAAAAAACCAGCGCTGGATGATTTTCCGGCAACTCATCCCTGATAAATTCCGGATAAGCAACCAAAGGCGCCAGCAAATTATTGAAATCGTGGGCTACCTGACCCGCTATCTTTCCGGCGGTCTCAAGACGTTGAGCCCGGACTTCGAGATCCTTCAAGCGCCTGGTTTCGGTAATATCCAGAATTGAACCAAAGGCTCCCACAAATTCATTGTTTTTATTTCTTCTTGGTGTAATGGAGACAAAGATATATTTTTTATTGCCGTCCCGTGTTGGCAACTCCAACTCATATTGAGAACTTTCTCCGGTTTTTCTTTTATTGTTTTCCATCGTGATAATATTCTTCTGGCTTTCATCAAAGTAGTCGAGAAGATTCTTTCCCAGCATGTCATTGATCGAATTTTCCTCAAATATACTTGCAAATGCCGGATTGGCAAATATGATTATTTCGTTTTCATCGACAATACCGATACCTTCCATTACGGAACCAAATAATTCCTGATAACGATGCTCCGATTCTATTAATGCCTCTTCTGCCCGCTTGCGCTCGGTGATATCTATCAAGATTCCATCCATGCCCAGAAATTTACCTTTAGATGAAAAAAGTGGTATTTTCCGGTCCTCAACCCAAAGGACATGGCCCTCTTTATGTATAATTCTATAATTATCTACTATCGATCCATGTTTCTTATATATAAGGTTTTTCCCCTTTTCTAAAATAGCTTTCTTATCATCGGGATGCACTATACTAAGCCATTTCTCCTTCATGGAATTAAGCTCTTGCTTAGTGTATCCGCAGATTTCAACGCTTCCGCTTACTATACTGGCTGACCAATCTGAATTGGCGGTGTAAATCATGCCAGGCACATTATTGATCAAATTTCTGTTTTTCTCTTCGCTCTCTCTAAGAGCGGCAGTTGCACCAGTGAACTCGCGAGTCGTCCAGCGAGCGACATATGCGGAGATAAGAATCGCCAGTAGAATCGTGACGACGCCAACTTTGGCGATACGCATAAGCAACGGCGCCATTTCCTCATCCATCTCATCTACAGAGAGACCAATATGAAGCACCGCACTGGCATTGCCCACCTGCGTAAAGATATCTGTGAATTGCATGCCATTCTCATTTTGATAACGCCACTCTTCAGGAATTAGCGATGCCGGTCGGCCAAGCAACCTAAGGGGGATACCATCCGGGAATGTGTAAATATAAGGCTGTCCTCCCTGTTCGATAAAAGCATACGCAACGCAGTCGTCGGCCTCGGTGATCAACTCGAGTAATCCCATCAAAGCCAGGCGATCATCCCAAAGAATCAAACGATCCACTTCAGTGACTCGGACGGCAACTTCCTGGAAATAATGCTTCTCCATAAGCTGACGATTGAAATGCAGTACATAGGCTCTATGCACCAACATAATCAAGGCGATCAGAAGAACGCTGAGAATCACACTTCGAATAAATATTTTTGTTTTCAGTTTCACAACGCTCTCTCCAATTCATTCTCTACCCAACTGTGCATTTTGCGAACCGTGTTGTATGCGGCATCATCGCCTTTTACAAATCTGTCAATTTGCAGACGTTTAAGAAGCGCCAAGGCCTTATTATCTTCGTGCAATGTAAGGATGGCGTACGCAGCTGTTTCTTAAGCTCACCGGGCAAATCCGGGTGCACCACAACAGGAGGCATGGCATAAGGCGGCGACTTATCAACGATACGCGTACACTCTGTCAATTCCGGTTCAATGGCGTTTATAAAATCCCAAACAAGGGCATTAACGGCCGCGCCATCAGCCAAACCCTCGGCAACGGCTCGGATCGAGTTGTCGTGACTATGAGTGTAAAACGTTTCGCCAAAAAACGATTCGGGGATTTTACCATGTTTGGAGAGCATGTAGGTCGGCGCCAAAAAACCGGTATTGGAATTTGGATCGGTGAAGGCGAAACGCTTGCCACGCAAATCATCGAAAGATTGAATCTCGCTATCGCGGTGGGCCAGAATATAAGAATGATATACCGTTTGTCCACGCACGACTGGCGCAGCAATTATTTCCATACCGAATTCATCATGTCCTTTTGTGTAAGGTCCTGAGCATACAAAGGCGATGTCCGCCTCTTTGTTTGCCACCAGAGCATTAACTTCAGCGTAGGTCCGTCGTTGGGAGAAGATCGCCCTTCGGCCAAGTTTATCGGCCAGTAATTCGATCAGTTCCTCATAATAGTCGCGGGTCGTTTCGGGCGAGATCATCGCCCCGATCGCCACGCGCAATGCAGGCCGCGTATCGGGATGTGAACTGACCGAGTCGTCCGCCTGGACTCTGTCATTCATATCAACGGTCTGCAATTTCTCGCCGCAACCCATCATTACCAGTATCAATCCCATGATCAACATTGACAGATAATACCTGAATGTCGTTTTACCGGAGAACTTAAATGTCATGCGATAATCCCCTTGGCCATCGAAATCAGTATAAAACTTGAAATTGGTAGATCGATACCCCCATGCTCTTTTTTTGCCCCCTAATCACAAACAATTTACCAGATTGCAACCTCTCTATATATCGGCATTCCGCACAGGTTATTTATGTTTAATCTTTATTATCCGGACTCAAACATAAATCGTTTATTTTGTTGAAATATCTACTGTTACGCAGACGGGAAGTATTCCTAGAAGGCCGGAATTTTGTTGAATTATGTCATGGCTGCGACAGGCATGACATTTTTTCAAATTCCATTTATTGTCTGAGGGAAAAAACTAAAAATGTCTTAATTAGATTGATGATTCAAACTCATCCTTGTACCGTTTCTGCTCCTTCAGGCTGTTTCGTTCCCAAAACACTCCATCAGTATAGCCTTGAATCCTAGTATCTTTTTCGGCGAGATTTAATCGTTTTGCGGCCCAACAGCAGTAATCGTGATTAAGCTCAATGCCGCAAAATCTCCGATTTAGTTTTTTCGCGACCACCGCTGTAGTGCCGCTTCCAAGAAACGGATCAAAAACAAAATCCCCCTCTCGGGAGCCTGCCAGAATTAATTTTGCCATCACCTTTTCAGGCTTTTGGGTGGGATGATCCGTGTTCTCCGGCATAGACCAGAAAGGAACCGAAATATCCGACCAGAAATTCGAGGGGTGTGTTAATCGATACTTTTTCCCTTCGCATTCCTCCCAATCCTTTGGCTGACCATCATCGGTCCGATACGGAGCTTTAACATTTCTTCTCAACTTAACCGCTTCGGCGTCGAAATAGTAATCGTTGCCGCAAGTGCAGTACCAAATATCTTCGGTGTTATTTTTCCAATTTGATTTTGCACCCCGTCCCTTTTCCCGTTCCCATGTGATTCTATTGCGTATATGGAAATGCGTATCTAAAATGGGGAATATCAGACTGGAAGTTTTCCATTCGCTGCATACATATACTGAAGCATCTGGTTTTAAAAACGGTTTGAGAGAACAAACAATTTCGGTAAACCACGATTTGTATTCCTCCGCCTGCTTTGATCTGAACAGATTGCCGTTATAGTTTTTGGTCAGGTTATATGGGGGATCGAGAATCAGCAAATCAACGAATTCAGCGGGAAGGAAAGCTCGAGCTTGAGCAAAATCCTGATGGATGATTTTATTCGTGATATATTCAATGTTAGCTGGAGTTGATAGATTGAGCAGCGATTTGCCATAATCGCGTGTCTCGCTTTTTGAACATGTAATGGTTCTATTTCGCAGGGCACGTTTTTTCATGAATCTCAAACTATATCTTTCAAATTGTTTTGAGTCTGCACTTTCGCGCCTAAAATTCTCAAGAATTAGCTCTCTAACATAGTCAAATGCCTGGTGAGACTGCAACAAATATATCTCAGGCTATTTTGGATTAAAATTACTGGCTCTTTTGATTATCCTGATATAACTATGGATTATCCGGGGGCAAAGATTGTCCGCCTGGATCATTCATGTGATTAGCTCTTTGTGAAATTTGTCCACGAAATATCAGGCCGTAAATTCTTTTACCGGACGGTCAAGCTCTTTTCTGATGGCGGCGGCCAGGATATCCTTTGTAATAGGTTTCTTGATAAAAGCGCCGACCCCCAGCTTCTGGGCTTCGAGAACTCGATCCGATCCCGAATACCCCGATAGAATGATCGCCTTCTGATGCGGATTAATCTTAAGAATTTGTCGGTATGTCTCGGTTCCGTCAATACCTCCCTGCATTACCATATCAAGGATCACCAGATCCTGCGGATTTTCGCGCAGGAATTCTATGGCTTTTTCGCCGCTCTCGACGGAACTGCTCATATATCCAAGCCTTTTAAGCAAATGTGAAGATACGTCGCGCTGAATAGTATCATCGTCAACAATCAATATTTTCTCTGTACCACCGGCCACAGATCGGGTATCATTCCTGCCGACTATCTCTCGGGTAATGGGAAAGTAGAGATAGAACGAAGTGCCTTGACCAACTTTACTGTATATGTCAAGAAAACCGTTATGATCTTTCATAACAGCGTCAACCACACTCAAACCAAGCCCCGAACCCTGTTTTCTATCGGCCTCTTTTGTCGAGAAAAAGGGATCAAGTATTTTTTGGATAATATCATCCGAAATACCGCATCCTGTGTCTGAAATGGTCAGCTTGACATACTCCCCCATGGGAATGCGGCCAAACGCAACCGAAGTATCATTGGCATAATAATTTTCTGTTTTGAAAATAATCTGTCCGGCATCCTGCATAGCATCCCGGGCATTTATCTGCAGATTGGTTAATGTTCGATGAATTTGAGCGCTTCCACCCTTTATTTTCATCAGATCAGGACAAAGCTCCATTACGCAGGTGACTGATTTAGTTTGCAGTTCAATTTCCTCAGCGACTTGCAGGACAACCTGGTTAAGGTCAATTACCTCCTGGGCATAATGTCCTCTTCTGCCCATTGTCAGCAAATCCTGATTTATATCCGCAATTTTCTCTGCTGCTTTTTCGATTGAATCAATATATTTATGAACTTTGTTACCGGGTGGAAGTTGATTTCGAATAAACTCGGGGTATGCCATTAGAGGCGCCAAAAGATTATTAAAATCGTGTGCGACCTAGCCGGCAATTGTCCCGGCCAACTCGAGACGTTCAGCTCGTAATTCCAAATCCTGCAGTCTTTTGATTTCAGTGATGTTACTCCCGAAAATATATATTGACTGCGTCGATTCATCTCTCTGGATATTAAACAGATAAATGTCATCTCCCAGCTTCTGTTCAAACTGTAATGGAGTGTTGCCAAAGGCTGGAGCGCTGAGTTTACCAACAGCGCCCGGGAGAACCGATTCAATGGATTCTCCTGTAACATCTCTGCCAAGCAAATTCTTTCCCTCGGGATTAATGAGAGTGATTTGGCCATGCAAATCCGTTCTCAAAACTGGTGCAGGGTTATTCATTGCGAATGCTGCCAGCTGTTCTACCTTCTCTTCGGTCTGTTTGCGCTCAATTGCAAGAGCAATATGTTCGGACGCAAACGACATAATATTGAGATCCGCTTCGGAATAAGCTTCTGGATTGCTGTAGCTCTGCACCACTACCACGCCAATAATGCCATTTGGAGTTTTTAGCGGTACCCCTAACCAGATAGGTGATGGCAACCCAACTAAATCTACTTCGCCCTTACTCATCAGAATATTATGAGTCTGTTCATTTACTATAATAGGCCTTTCTGTTCTTCGGACATAATCGGTAAGGCTTTTCTTGAGCTGCTTAGGTGTAAAATCAGTTTCATCGTATTGATCTACGCAATAAGGGAATGAATATAGTTTTTTCTCCGCATCGTAGAGAGCGATGTAGAAATTAGTAGTATCAATCAATGATCCCAGCGTTTCATGAATAATTCTTAAAAGCTCCTGGAAATTACTTGTTTGGTTAACCGATTCGGATATTTTATATAATGCCTTCTGCAATTTTTCCGCGTGCTTGTTCTCGGTGATATCGTCGATTAAACAAATGGAGCGGATAAAATTCCCCTGCTTATCTGTGATGGAAGATGAGTTTATATTGACATCTATGAGTCGGCCATCTTTTCGAATCATTTTATATTCTTTGTTACGAGTGATTCCTGTATTCGTTAATTCCGCCAGCGATTTATGCGCTTCGGCATGATAATCGGAGTGTATAATCTTACCCATATTTTGTCCGATTATTTCTTCACGCTTATATCCAAGTACCTCTTCTATTTTGTTATTGCAGTCAACAAGTATTCCTTCTGAATCCACGGACGTAATCAACTTGGATGCGGTTTCGAACATCAGGCGATATTTCTCTTCACTTGCTTTTAAGGCTTTTTCGGTTTCCATACGGCTGGTGACATCGCTGATAAATCCGAGAAACCTGTTCTCGTCAAGTTTTACAGCTTTGACTTTCCAATACCTTCGATCGCCATTTTTGATAACAACCAGTACCACGCCGGAGAATTTGCCAAATTTCACCATATTGGAAAAATGTTCTAGTCCCCTATTTTTTTCCTTCGGGGGAAAGAGCTGGACCAGATTTATCTTCAGAAGTTCTTTTTTGGAATAACCTGAAATTCTTGTGGAAGCATCGTTGACATCAAGGATTAAACCATTTTCATCCACCACTATTAATGCATAAGGTGACGAATCAGCATAGCTGCGAAACTTGCTTTCGCTTTTTAGCAGCGATTTTTCGGATTGTGCCAGGGTCAGCATAGCTTCCCGCAGCGGTCTCAAAAGTGAAAAGTATAAAACTGGCAAGCTACAAACCACGATCAAAGTGGCATCGAGAAATATGGTCTCCAATGTACCCATTTGAGGTAAAGCCGACAAGAGCATCATGATGAGGGCCTCCGTTGCAAAGACGCAAACTATGGTCACCACCAGAAGCCTAATTGGCGCGTAAAAATCGATGCGCATTCTTGGTTTTCCTAGCCCCATATTCTATTCGATCTCAAAACGCCATGTCCGTAGCAAATCGGATTGTACCATCAATTGTTGGCGATCCCCAGGGCCAGTTCAAAAAACTGAGCGCCAAAATATTTCAGATATTGATACCCCCGTTGTTTTTATCGTCATAATGGAGGGAAATATTAACAGCGGTGAACAATATTTAAGGCTTTGTACGGTAAGATATTACAATGTAGGATGGCAAACACAGCCCCCCTGCCTTGATCTCAAATAACTATTGTCTGTTCATGGTTTTGGAAGCAATAATCTATTTCAAAATAAATGCCCCTACGCCTGAGCTGTGAGAGGGAAAATGAATTTAGTATTTTCCAGAGAAAAATTGCCCAGAATATGTGTTCCGTTTTCTCTGACTTTAACCCAGTCAATATTCTCCGGTTTCATTTTGTCGACCATAAAGAGAAACTCGACGGCGACATCTTTCCTGTCACGGATGTGTGGGTATATCTTTTCAAAAGTGGGGATTTCTTCGCCCACAATATCAAATATTGTTACCAGGCCATTTTCGCGCTTATACAAGACCAAGACATCCAATTCAGGAATGTAATAAATATCATCCCTGAGAGCATAAAGGCACCAAAACATAAACAGTTTTTTATTCGATACGCCCAGAACATTAGATACCGGTTCTCTAACGGATGCAATGCGGTATATCCGCTCAAGGTGATCTTTATTTTGAACATCCAATTTGACGGAACCAGGATGAGCAACATTCCCCGAAACGGAAATTCGCGGTTTATACTCGTCCACGAGGCGAAAGCCACAATTTTTGTAAAAAGGATATGCATCTTTATCAGCAAACAGGTAGAAAAAATCATGGCGGTCCCGCGCCCAGTCCATTGCCTTTTGAGTTAATTGAGAACTTAAACCTTTTTTGCGATGCCCGGGAAGAGTTCCTACCGCTGAGATTTGAGCGACCTGGCATGGCTTTCCCCTGATGGTCATTTCCATAGAATAAACGCAGACGCTGGAAACAATCGAGTTGCCATCGAAATATGAAAATGGCCTGTATCTCTGATCCCAGAATCCCATTTTGTCCCACAGTGATAAATCAAGTCCGAATATCTGTACCAGATAATTCATAAACTCTTTTTTTAATTTCGGGGAATCGCAATAATTTTCTCTAAACGAAAGATCCATAATTTAATTCACGCATCAATTTAGATGTTTGCAATAGCAGAATGATAATTCTGAATTCTCTGCGTATCCACATTGGAGAATAATGTATTCTTTATCTCCATGCAAGTTCCATTCCAATAATCAGCCGGAGGTGGATTCACATTTGAAGTGCAACAGTTTATCTCCAAATAACTCAGCTGGGGTTCGAAAGTCCAGACATTTCCTTGGAGTGTTATTATAAGCGCAAATGAGTTTGAAGAAGCGATCATCAGTAAGTGTAGCCAAATC
>JBDREQ010000071.1:0-33182 GCA_043819555.1 Candidatus Zixiibacteriota bacterium
ACCCTAATCCGTTCAATCCGGATACGCGAATCGAATATGCCCTACATAAGCCGTGTCACGTCAACATCAAGATTTACAATATCCTGGGACAAACAGTAAAGATTCTCATAGATGAATACCAACAAGCAGGGGAAAAATCAATCATCTGGGATGGCACAAATTCTAAAGGCCACAATGTCGCCACTGGTGTCTATTTATATCGCCTTGAAGCCGGGGATTTCGTTAGATCGAAGAAGATGTTGCTGTTGAAATAGAATGACCAACGGTTCGACAAACTGCTACGAAAAGGGCCGGTTAGCCTGGCCCTTTTTGTCGTAATTGGCTGAAATATTTTAGGTTATGTCGCTGGTTTGGTGGTCAACCAATTTGCGATATTGCTCAATGATTACTCTCTTCGGTCACGCTGCAGTTCTAAAATAGTCTACTATTGCCAGAGCTTCGTCCATGGTAATGTCTTTGCGTCGCCGTTGTTCATCAGTCAAATTATCAAAGTCAGTATCCGGATCCCATTTGGTTACATAAATAACATTGCTGCCGATTTTATCGATAGAAGATTCGGTATATTTTATAAACCCCTCCATAATGGTATTGACAATAATAACAGCTCCGATTCCAATCATGACTCCGAGAATGGTCATTCCTGAACGAAATTTGTTCGATCGCAGAGCATCAAATGCCAAATGAATGCCTTCCTGTACTTCCGCTGGTAATTTCCAAATCTTACTCATGGGTCAAAGCCTTTATTGGATCCAGCCGCGCCGCTTTTCGAGCCGGATATATTCCAAAAAATAGTCCCACTCCGGTCGAAATGCCAAATCCCAAGACAATTGCCATAGTCGTTGGAGTAATAAATACATCCATCCAGTTGACCAGCATATATTGCCCCGTCTTAATTCCGAGGAAGACGCCGATAAGTCCCCCGACCAGTGATAACATGACGGCCTCATAAAGGAATTGGATTAGAATATTATTTCGGCTGGCTCCCAGGGATTTCCGAATGCCAATCTCTCGCGTTCGCTCGGTCACCGAGACCATCATGATATTCATAATAACAATGCCGCCAATGACAATTGACAGGAGGGGCAGCGAGAGCATTATAACTCGAGAAGCCCGGGTGATATCGTTGATGAAGGTCAATAAAGAAGTTGGCGAGTATATCTCAAAATCGTCAGCGTCGGCGAAGGGAACATGTCTGATGGCTCTAAGCGCCGACCGAACCTGTTCCATCGCCACATCTCGTTTCTCCAGCGTGGCGGCGCTTATCATCAGGCGTACCGGGTTACCCGGCTGTTTATATATTTTTTGATGGGTTGAAAGGGGAATAACGATTTCTTCATCCATACCCTGGACTATTTCCGAATCGAGTTTTTCCATCACGCCAATGACAAGAAATTCCTCATTGCCGATTTTGAGCTTTTTCCCGATGGGATCGTTTTCTTCAAACAGCTTGGTGTATATCTTATATCCTATGACAGTAACGAGTCTTTTTCGATATTCATCTTCCCAGCTGATATAACGGCCTTTCAGGATATCATTGGAACGCATGGCCAGAACATTTGGAGTTTCGCCTCTGATTTCGAGCGATCTCATGGTCCGTGTTCCGTATTTGGCGTTTTGATAGGCAAAAGCTTCGGCTCCCACGTCATCGCAGTCCGGGCAAGATTCTTTAACCGGAACAATCAGACCCCGAGTGATTTTTTTTCGTTTGAGCATTTTTGCATAATCGGACCAGTTGTAATTAAAGCCGAATCGACTGACCACGAATGCTCGCGGGCCCATTGATTCGAAAGTATCCTCGATTTGTGCCTGCCAGCCCTCCACCAAGGACACAACCGCGATTACCGAAGTCACTCCCATAATCATTCCCAGAACCGTCAATGCGGAGCGGAGACGATTGGCCCGCAATGCGGAAATGGCTTCTCCAATAATTGAAATTAAAACCCTCATATTGTCAGACTCTGCCTATAATTCACTTTCTTCTTTAATTCGCTCCAGCGAGGTTTCTTCGATTTTTACACTTTCCCCGTGCTTTAGTTTTCGGAGCGTTTGATACGAACCGGATACTATGGTATCTCCGGGAGTGACGCCGGATAATATGGCGATATGGCGGTCATCGGCAATCCCAGTCGCAGTTTCAACAAATTTGGTCAGGCCATTATTAATAATAAAAACGCCGGAACAGGTTATTTTATTTTTTCTCCCAATATCCGGTATGTAATTGGAGGGTTTTTCATCCAGTTTACTGGTCTGACGTCCCTCTGTATTTACTGAATCACGGTTGACTTCGAGAATCAGCCTAAGCGTATCAGGGTGAAATTCTCGCGTCACCACTGCAGCATATGGGATCAAAACAGCTTCGGATGCAAAATCGGTAGCAATGTCGACTGTGGCCGACATTCCTGGTTTGATATTTTCGATTGTATCATCAAAACGGACAATAACCTGAAAATTGGTAGAATAATCCTCGGTTCCTTCGCCGATTATCATCGCGCTATTGCCGATCTCGACTACCGAACCCGCAAATGAGGTATCCCGAAAGGCGTCAATTCGTATTTCAGTTTTCTGTCCGACAGAAATTTTCCTGACCTCTGTTTCATCAACGTTAACGTCCACTTCAAAAACTGATAAATCGGATATTGTCATTAGTCTCTTTCCTTGAGTATAAGATGTCTGGGCCTGTGCGATTTCTCCTTTTTCGGCGTTCAAATAGGTGACGACTCCTGACATTGGAGACATAATTACGGTATTGGCCAGATTATCCGCTTCTTTTTCAACTCTGGACCGGGCAATTCTTACCTGAGCCTGCATTGCATCATAATTTGCTTTTGAGTTTTCATATGCGAATGTTGCTTCGGAATAATCAGTTTCGGAGATTAGCTGCCGATTGAAAAGGCTGGACTGGCGTTCATAATTATTTTTATTTTTTTCATACAGAGCGCGAGCGGCCTCGGTACGGGCGGCCATTTCGTCATATGCGTATTGAGCCTGCATCAAATTGGCTCTTAATTGAATAGTGTCCAGCAAAATTAATCGGTCGCCTTTTGAAACCTGATCACCTTCATCGACAAAAAGATTGATGATCTCGGCTGACACTTCTGCCGTAATTTCAACTTTTGTCTGGGGTTGAATTCTGCCGGTCGCCGTCACAATTTCTGAAATATCATCAACATAGGCCAGGTTGGCCTGAACCAGAGTGCCCTCTTCGCCATTTGTCGTCGACCCGATAATTACTCCTATCACGACAATCAAAAGAGTGGCTAAGTATAAGTATCTTTTTGTTTTTTTTCGCATCGACATAACTATACCTTCAATCCTAAAATGTCTAATACCGCCAAACCGGCATTAATTTTTTATTGAGAAAGGCCTGACATCCGAAATTCATTTATATTAGACCGACATCGGCAGAAATTGTTGCAGCAATGTAAAAATCGTTTGATTGATTTTCCTGGTGGCTCCAACAACGCCATAAATTGGGCTAACAGTGTAAAATTATATGCGTATAAAATATGGATATTGAACAGTTGTTTACTGCCTGCCTCCGCCGCCCAGTGCCTTTCATACTGATCCGTTATGCGGCGTATTAAGATTAAAAGCCGGGTTTTAATGCCTGAAAACAAAGGAAATGATGATACTGATTAATCATCTTCATATAGACGGAAAAGGATGAGTGATTCCAGTGTTCAATTCAAAGAAGAATCGGGCCGTTCATAACGTTGTCTACTTTTCACAAGATGAAGGCTGACGAATTCTATTTGGCATTTCTAAATTGAATTCGCTGCATTTTTAATGTTTGGAATGCGGTAAAGACTGAAGCAATTAGATTGGCGCTCAGTGCAGAAAGTTAAATAAATTATCAGTGTTAAAGTTTATTGTTTTTTGTTGACACTCTTACACTTAATTGCCAATTTTCTGATTGGGTAGATGTATGAAAAAAAGACATGGAAGGTCCTCTATCATGGATGAGAATTACATAATGTTTTTTATAAGCAAATATTGCCAAAAAACGCAAAGGATTGAAGGGAGGGATGTATCGAAAAATTAATGTTAAAGAACTTTCTTGGCAAAGTACTCATAATCTATACCAATGACAAAGGAGGAGTTTAAAAGCATGAAGCCAAAAGTTTTTATCGTAGTGTGTTTTGTAGCATGCTTAATGGCGGCTCCGATTTGGGCGGGTGTCACCGGTGCCATAACCGGCACAGTTGTTGACTCCCAAACCAAAGAGCCGTTGCCAGGTGTTTCGGTAAGTATTGCCGGAACGACCATGGGGGCAAAATCCGATTTGGAAGGGCGTTTCATTGTTTTGAATGTCCCCGTCGGATCATACACACTTGTATTTAGTTCCGTTGGATATTCCCGAGTGGAAGTTTCCGACGTAAGAGTTTCGGCCGACTTGGCGACTTTCCAGAATCGGGAGATGAACCAGGAAACTGCGGAAACCGGACGAGTGATTACCGTTACCGCGGAACGTCCTATGGTTATCAAGGACAGAACAACAACGGTTAGTATCGTTGGCCGGGAAGAACTGCTTGCCATGCCGACCCGCGGATTTGATCAAATAGTCGGTCTGCAAAACAGTGTCGTCCGGATGAATTCAAACGTTGATACACGCCAAAGAGGTGCTCGAGAGGCGTCATCGGGAACAGCTCCGGAGATAAACCTCCGCGGTGGCCGCCGCTCTGAAGTTGCTTATTATGTTGATGGCTTTTCGCAGCAGGATCCGTTATCGGGTATCTCAACCGCGAATATCAATAATAATGCGATTAAGGAGGTTTCGGTAACTTCCGGCGCCTTTTCAGCCGAGTATGGCCATGTTGCTTCAGGTATCGTTAACGTCACCACAAATTCAGGTACCGAAGAATATCACGGAACTATCGAATTGGTCAGTGATAATATTGCTACCCCATTCGGTTACGACAGCTATGACCAAAACTGGTATTCCGGAGATATTGGCGGTCCGATACCGGGATTAGAAAGAGCTTATTTCTTCTTTTCCGGCGAACGCCGCTTTTTACGCGATCGCGCCCCATCTATAAATACGGGGACGATATTTGAAGAATTCGGGCTTAGTAAATTGTATAATGAGCCGCAAAGGTTGCCCAGTAATTATCTTAGTGGTTGGTCCTACCAAGGTAAAATCGACATTGATGTAACTTCTAACCTAAAACTGACCTTAAATGGAAACGGCTCGATTGACAAATGGCAAGAATATCGCCACAACTATAACAATCCCGATTTTCCGCAGCAGGTTCGGCATTCACCTCAATACGATGATCGGAACCAGGGATTAAATGCGAAAATAACGCATACACTGAGTCCGCAGACGTTTTATAATCTGAGTGCATCATACTTCCGTACTGAACGGTATCGGATGGATGGCATTTTGTTTGATGATTATGCCGGCTATTTTCAAACCATTGATATATCGTTGTTAGACCACCTGGGCGATACTACGGTGACTTTTTCCGACTTGGAAATACCACATCCGGAATGGGATTTTTATAATCTTTTCCGTGAACCGGATTCCATCTATTACAGCGATTTGGTTAATTTTGATGGCGATACATTGTACCAGATCGATGATTCTCTGGATGCATTAATAGGCGTGGTTGAAGGCCGATGGTTTAATCACCTGAAAAGAAAAGCCACTTATTGGCAGGCCAAAGGTGATATTACTCACCAGGCAGGATCATACCATACCTTGAAATTTGGATTTGATTTCCAACGTCATACGCTGCGTTATTTTGAGAATTTAAACGCGAATCAAAGCCAGGATACGGCCGACGTCGAATCCCGGTTAAATCGTTACGGCTATGACATTAATGGTGTCGAGACGGATGCTGAAGACTTTAAGAACAGTACCAAGAATCCTATTAATATCGGCATCTATTTGCAGGATCGTTTTGATTGGCGGGGTTTTATTGTAAACGCCGGCGTCAGGTTTGACTATTTTGATTATAAAGCCTTACGCATTAAGGAAGTGACATCTCCATTCGATTATACCGGTGGAACCGACCAGGAACTTGATCGGGAAGATCTTGAGAATTCTGAAAAGTTCACTCGAGTTTCTCCTCGACTTGGTATTTCATTTCCGGTCTCGGATAAAACTCAACTCTATATGAACTATGGCCAATTCTACCAGCGTCCCGATCTTTTAAGACTGTACCTTAGTTATGATTTTCTTGAATCGCGCATCGTCAGGGCTGGATCATTTTATCCTTTCCCAAGTCCGAATTTGAAGCCTGAAAAAACAATTGCTTATGAGTTTGGATTGACGAATCAACTGAGTGACAACGTCGTGTTCTCAGTCGCCGGCTATTATAAAGATGTTTCCGATTTGACGCAGGTATTCAAACAAAGTCCGGCCATACCCAGGTCTTACGATTTTTATGGTAACACCGACTATGGAACGATTAAGGGGTTTGATTTCGCATTGATGATGAGACGGACACAGAATATTAGCCTTAATTTGAAATATACTCTCAGTTATGCCACGGGCACCGGTTCATTCGCAAACTCCACGAGCAATATTGCTTGGAAAAAAGACAAAGACTCATTCCCCAAGATGACTGCGCCTCTTGATTATGATCAAAGACACAGCATCATCGGAATCTTTGATTATCGTAATTCCAAGGGTGAAGGTCCTAAGTTGGGCGATACATACATCCTCGAAAACTTCGGAGTCAATGCAATAATCCAGGCTGCCAGTGGAACACCATATACGCCAATGGAAGTTTATGATCCGGTGACGAGCATCTCTGTTGATCAAAATCCAACAGGTTCGGCCAATTCGGCTAACCTTCCCTGGACCTATGTGATCGATATGAAAGCCGAGAAATCATTTATTTTTGGCGAATATCGTTTGGTGCCGTTTATCTGGGTAAAGAACCTTCTGAACACTGAAAATATAACTAATATTTACGAAGGTACCGGCGAAGCAAACGTTACGGGATATCTGGAATCACCTGAAGGCATGGGGAAAGCCAGCAATGAAACCGTAATTGATGAGGATACCGGCTTGACCCGAGGTGAGCAATATGCCCATCGGCATAATTTATTGCAAAATAATCCGAAAAACTATTCCAACCCTCGGATGATTATGGTTGGATTGAGGATGTCATTCTAAGAAAGATGAGGACACTACAATGAAAATAAGATTTTTCATATGCTTTCTGCTGGTATTTCTTTTTGCTGTCCCGTTACAGGCGGCTCCTCCAAAAGGATATATCGGCGATAAAGCGCTCATTGTTGATAATACTACCTGGATCGACGCCAATCGAATACTAATGTTTGTTACCAATCAATGTAACTTTGGGCGTGATTTAGGTGGTTATTTCGGCTATGACTACGGAACTTTTTATCCGTATATAGGCGATCCTGATTTAATCAGCGACGGCGTCGCTCAGGCGGTTGCGTCGCCATATTATGCTGGGGGTCTCTGGGTCGCTGGATTAGTTAACGGAGTGGTTCATGCCGCGGTATCGGAGTATTCGAGTGAATATGTCCCGGGACCGATGGCAGACAACACCTTTTCTAAGGACAAATCCTATTATCGGGTATTTAAGATATATCGAGATTCTATGGCTACCAATCCAAACGAGGATTATCTTGATTATGTTGAGTATGCCATTCCCGATGGCGCCCCTTATCAAAAGGATAGTCTGGGTGATCCGGTTCTTGACGGTGATGGCAATTATATCCCCGAATTGTTTGGTGACCAGATGTGCTGGTCAATTTGCAATGATGCCGACCCGGCGCAACACTCAGGTATCCAGGGCGGTGAGACCGAACCACTCGGTATTCAAGTAAAACAGACGATTTTTGCATTTACTCGAGAAGGAACTTTAGGAGATATGGTTTTCCTGCGCCTTCGAATCTATAATAAAGGCGTAAATACAATTAATAACTGCTATTTCTCGATTTGGTCCGATCCTGATATTGGCGGTTCAGCAGACGATTTGGTCGGGTGTGATACGCTCCTGGGCCTGGGATATTGTTACCAGAGTCCCGGCGAAGCAGATTCCCGGTACGATGGATCATCAGCCCCCTGGCCGCCTGTAGTCGGAATTGACTTTTTCCAGGGTCCATTCCGGGCGGCAACGGCCGAAGATATTGCTAACGCGGATCCCGCTGATACTACCGACGATGGTGAATTGATTCTGGGCAGAATGTGGGGGAAAACATATTCCGACTCCGTAAATATCGGAATGGTATCATTCAATAAGTATATTAACGGCACCGACCCGGATAACGTTACCGAAACTTACCGTTATATGCGGGGCTTGAATAAAGATGGCACGCCTTATGTTTATAATGGGGGTACATTGCTCTACCAGGTATCGGGTGATCCGGTAAATGATCCTCAGGGCTTGGTTTCAGATGTGGATAACGCTTCGGCCGACAGGCGCATGATGCAAACAACCGGTCCGGTTACATTTGTGCCGGGCGACTCAACCGAAATTTTGGCCGCTATGATTTTTGCCCGAGGCTCAGAGGATGTGAAACAGGCGATTACATTAGTTAAGGACCTTGATGCCTTTGCCCAGCAGCTATATGATGACGGGTTTAATCCTCCGCGTCCTCCAACGCCGCCAAATATCGATGTTCGTGTTCTTAAAGACCGTATTACACTGCTTTGGGATGATACATCACAGGTCAATCCTGGTGACTTTGAGTTTGAAGGTTATTCAGTATGGCAAACTGCGGATCCCTCTTCCGGGAACTGGAAACTGTTGAAAACATGGGATATTATAAATGACCGCAATGTTGCACTTGTAGATTCCGTGCCCAATACGATTTTGAATGCTATTTTGCCGGTTATCAAGAGGCAAATTTCAAATAGCGGTTTGAATTATAGCTATACCACGAATATTAACCAGATTACCGGAGAAGCTATTCACGCCCTTACTGAATATTATTTCCGGGTTACGGCTTTCTCATTTGCTTATGAATATGAGCGAGCTGGTGAGATAATTGTGGTTAACAATGGTGACCGGTTCCTGGAAAGTCAAACCTTTGTGAGTGTAATACCACAAGCAATTCCAACTGGAACACATATTACATATGACGCTAAGGATACGCTTATTGTCGAGCATACTGCCGGTATTTCAATGGGATCTGTTTCGGTAGAAGTTGTCGATCCCCTGGCGCTCACCGGGCATACCTACCAGGTCCTATTCAAGGATACGATAATGGAGGTCAATGGCATTCCTGCCACGACCGTATGGCATCTTTACGATGTCACCGCCGATACTTTCCTCCTGGAAAATCAGGTAAACCAGGGCCTTGCCGAAGATGAATTCTGGGTAGTTGATGGAATTAAGGTAATGGTCAATGGCCCGCCCGTTGAAATTACTAACTTCCAAATGGTTGCTAATGGCGCTGGGGTGATTGATCCACCGGAAGCGGCAGCTGCCGACTTTGGTGGTTTTCCAACAGGTGTGGATGCCGATGGAGTTCCATTACGTCCTGGTGATGGCCAGCAGGTTGGCGAAGGTCATTGGTTCTTCCATACCGCTGATAACGGCGGAACAAGTGGCGGCGGGACGCGAGGCAGTTTCGATGCCTTTATGTCTCGTGCAACGCGCGATGGAGGTAACCTGGCTTACATTGGCTTTACCGATTATGAAATGCGTTTTACCGGTGATAATGGCACTCCCGGTGTGGGGGGCTCATACGCCATTGAAGCCTTCAATGATGATAACGTATTCTGGGTGCCTTTTGAATTATGGCGTACCGGAATCGGAACTCCGGATGATCCCAGCGATGATGTCAGGCTGATTCCGCTTATCATCGATGATGCCAATGTCGATTATTCGGGAGATGACATTTATGCCCTTGAAAGCTGGGGAGCAGACGGTACCACCTGTAGCGGAGATTGTGAACATTCGGTGTCAGGCGGCAATGATGATCCGTTCACCGACTGGGTTTATTGGTATACGCCTGCTGACATGAGTCCTGGGGAAGCCGGTTATATGGCTCATGAAACTCTATTGCTGGACGCTGATCCAGGCAATGATTATGATGTTGTAATGGATGAAGTTTTTGCTCGGACAGTTCTGGTTAACTGGAACGGTGGAGAAGAACCGCCCTTTAACCAGGATGTTCCTGAGCAGGGTTCTGTTATACGCATTGTAACTTCGAAAGGTCACAGCCCCAGTGATATCTGGGAGTTTTCAACTGAGGCTCCAACTTTAACTTCGACAGAAGGTGATCTTGATGAGATTACGCCCGTTCCAAATCCGTTTTATCTCTTTGGCGGTTATGATCCATCGCCGGGCAGTAAGCGGATTGCGTTCCATAATCTGCCTGATGTCTGCACGATTAAGATTTTCAATCTTGCGGGCGATTTGGTAAGAACGCTTGATAAGGAAGCGGACGGTACCAACTATACTTATTGGAATTTGCTTACGGATAATAGGCTACCGATTGCCTCCGGCATTTATATTTATGTTGTGGAAGCCAAAGAATTTGGTACTAAGATCGGTAAGATGGCTGTCTTTGTTGAAGCAGAAGTACTAACTATATATTAAACAAGGAGATTGTAGCAAATGAAATATAAACTGTTCATATTAACCATGGTTCTCCTTGTTGTGAGCCTTAACCTGGCTTACGCGGGGAACAACCTGCGTTTAGGTACTGCAGGCGCTCAGGAGTTGCGGATTCCCGTCGGCTCTCGCGGAGTGGCCATGGGAGGAGCGGTGATTGCTGATGCGCGCGGGGTTGAGTCGGTCTTCTGGAATCCAGCCGGACTGGCGAATACTCCGGGGACGCAAGTGATGTTTATGCATCACCCCTATATCGCGGATATTAATGTCAATTTCGTGGGTGTGGCAACCCGCATTGAAGATTTTGGCACAATCGCGGCGGCGGCAAAAATCGTATCAATAGGAGATATAAAGGAAACGACCGAAGATGCTCCATTCGGAACCGGTCGATTCTTCTCTCCTTCGCTATCGGTAATGTCGTTGTCATATTCTCGTTTATTGACCGGTCAGGTGGCTTTTGGCGCCAATGCTTTGTTCATCAGCGAGAAAATTGCCGATATGTCTGCCAGCGGCATGGCCTTTGATATTGGTATTATGTTTGATCCCAATTGGAATGGCTTGACGATGGGCATGGTCATCAAGAACTATGGTCCGCAAATGAGCTTCTCGGGACATAAAATCAATATTGGCGATCGCCCCGGAGAGCCGACCAGCTCTAAGTTCGAACTTCCCAGTACGGTGGATTTTGGAATGTCATTAAAAGTGCTGGAGCAGGATCGAAATATAGCCAAACTAAACGGTAATTTCCGTTCAAATAACTTTGGCAATGATCAATTTCTTGGAGGCGCTGAATATGTCTTTGATGAGAAATATTCTCTGCGCGCCGGATATAGCTATTCCGATCAGGCCGATTATTTATTTGGTTTCTCGGCCGGTGGGGGACTAACGTTCGATTTGGGCGAAACGGCTATGAGCTTTGAATTTGCTTGGGCTGAGACTGGTGATATTTTTGATGCCAATCAATATTTCACTTTCACGCTCCAATTCTAAACGATTTAGGATTTGAATTGAAGCCGGGTATCATAACGATATCCGGCTTTTTTATATCCATATTTTAATGAAAAAATTAACCCGGCCGAACCAATCGACCGGGTTAACTCACACTTTTGCCGTACTCAACAAAAGTAACAGCCCCAGGCTCCCCTTAGCGTTAGCCCTGTGTGTTCCCTGGGTAAATAAAACTATGCCCTTGCTCGCCCAACAGAGCGATACTATATAATATCTTAAATTGGATGAAAACGCAATGAAATTCTGAAATGATTTCGCTAGACGCGTTTCGTATCACAGCTATTGAGTTGCAGGATAATGATTAAGAAAACTTTTGGCTAATCCATTTTTTATCGCCAATCCGGAAATTTGTATTATATTTTGGCAATGCCAGATTATTATGCGGAAAAACTATCGGCCGAGAGATTAAAAAAATGTTACACTATTGCACCTCCAAGAGTCAGACAATATCTTAAAGCTGAAATTGACTATGTCCTTGAATATGTTAAACCGGGTGACATCCTTCTTGAGCTGGGATGCGGATACGGGCGGGCGTTAACTTATTTGCACCCTCAAAGCACATCAATATTCGGAATAGATACTTCACTCGAAAGTCTAACGATGGTGAGGTCATTGGAATCGGAAAGGCGGTATTTTCATTTAGCAAATATGGATGCCGGTGCGCTCGGTTTTCTTGATAATGTTTTTGATATAGTTTTATGTATTCAAAATGGAATATCAGCCATCAAAATAAATCCCAAACGAATTCTATCCGAAGTTCTTCGAGTTATAAAAGCGAAGGGAATAATCATGTTCTCCAGCTATTCCGAAAATTTCTGGGATGAGCGATTGAAATGGTTTGAATTGCAGTCCCAAGAAGGGCTTTTGGGAGAGATTGATTACGATGCCACTGGTGATGGTGTTATTGTTTGCAAAGACGGGTTTCGTGCAGATACATTTAGTGAAGATGATTTCACAAAACTTGGGAATAAATTTGGCTTGGACACTGAAGTAGAAGAGGTCGACAATTCCAGCTTATTTTGTAAATTCTATATCACTAAATGAGAAACTTGTGGGGCAGACAATACCATCTGCCTTGAATCGCACATATCAATAATTTCAATTATTTTTTTTCAGGAAACGTAATAAATCCAACTACTGCGCCAGTGGGATCCTGGACCGTGCAAAATCTACCAACCCCGGGCATATCCATGGGACCGTGCAATACCTGACCACCCAACCCGGCGACTTTGCCCGCCAGAGTATCAACATCATCTACGGTAATATAAGCCATCCAGTGTGATGGTACTTCGGCCGGAACCTCAGCCGGCATATCCATCATTCCGGCAGCTTCCTTTTCTCCGGCCTTTAAAATAGTATATTTCATCCCCGGCATTTTGCTGCCGGCGAAATCCCAGCCGACAAGCTCGCCGTAAAATTTCTGAGCCGCAGCCGAATCGCGCGTCATTAGTTCATTCCAGCAAAAAGTTCCGTGAACCGGTTTCTCATTAGCCATCATGTTCTCCTTTATGAATTATATAGGTTTTGCTCACGCATCAAGGTAATAATTAGTTACGAATATTATATCACATTGTATGGGATAATCTAAAAATGTGATAAGGTGAAGCGGGGCTGGAGCCGAGGAAATACAATTACTCAACTCACGCCAAAGTATCTAATCTTCCAGGTATCCGTAACCAATCAACTCATAGGTCACTTTTGTCATCGGTCCGAGATTATACTCACGGACTGTCCGTGACATGACGCCGATATTGGGAACCAGTAAACTTTCCACGCCACGATAATAATTAAATCCCTGATGCGAATAGTAATGTTTAAACGCCGTGAATTCGCCACCGTGGCGGTAAGTCACGGGGACTTTTTCAAATACATCCGGAATCGGAACAAAAAACATAATTCCCCAATAACGCCCCACCGTCAGGGGGAATTCATAATAGTAATCGCGAATGGGATTGTATTCTCCAATAATTGTTCGGGGGAGAGGATAAACTTCAATGCGATTATTAACAATGGCAACATATTCGGTGTCTTGATGGTTGCCGTAGTCATACACCCAAACCTTGCCGATTACATCACCGATAACAGTCGGAACCGTGACTGTGTCAGTTACCATAACAAGCAATGTGTCATAGGTATTGTTGATACTGTCATGCGATTCATATTTCCAGAAAAAGGCGATATCATTGGGAAACTGCTCGATATAAAAAGTCGTCAAATCAAAATTCAATAACTCCCAGGTTTCATTGACCGATGTATAAAGCTGTGCGCCGTCGGAATATTGAGAAAGCTGATGACGGCTGACCATTCCGACGCTATCAGCGATCCAGGTTGTACTGTAATTGCCGCCTCCCTCAAAATCATGTAGCCAAACCCTTTCAACTTTGGCAGCTGAGACAAACATTCCGGCAGAAACGGAAATGGTTCCACGCTCGGTCACACGACTTGTATCATCATGTACATTAGGCCCGGTCCACATTTTGTTCAGGTCAAGGGGAAACACAAACCATTCGCCGCCCCCCATCATCAGGCTATCATTGGAGATCATTAACGTATCACCTTTAAGAGTATAATAGCGGCTGATGACGTTATTGATATAATTGACATTCCATTTCATGGTCAAGAGGGGGTCGCCAATCGTCAAAGTATCAACTATCGATACTTCGACGGTATCGGTTTCACCGGTCAGGCTATCATAAACGGCATACTCCCAGTACATTCCAACCTGTTTGGGGAAATTATTCTGGGATGTCACTATAATCCCAGTTTTCCTGCTTGAGACAAGATCATCATCGCACCCGGATATTAAGAACGCGGCCAAGGCGGTAAAGATTGAATTCCAAAGTAATAATTTCACAGCATCTCCTCTTCGAACATATCTCCCATAAAATATTAAGCAAGAATTATGCCTTAAACTAACCAATTAATAACGTCAAACCGGACAGTGAATTATGAAATTACTGACTGGCTATTGCACTATCATATTTGTACCGAATGGTACAAATGTACAAATGAAGATTCATTGAAGTTCAAATTGAATCCTGAATCATAATCTCAATTTTCATTCATAAAAAGAAATTATTTCTTTTTTCCACGCACAGCGGATAAAAGTAATAACAATCCCGCGACTATCAATAGTATTACCGTCTACGGTATATTATGGTCTTTTTTCTTTTGCTTTTTAGAACCTTTATAAATCTCAAACTTCAATAGCCTGCATTCAAGGGGTCCGTTGTAAAGCTTGATGCGCCGGGTGGCTCTTAGTCCGATATTCTTGGCCGCATCCAAATTGGAAGTCAATATATACGCGTCATATCCGATAAATGTCTGTTTCAGAGCATCACCGATTTTTTTATACAACTCATTGATTTCCGAAACCGGCATTCTTTCGCCGTAGGGAGGATTAATAATCACAATTCCCCTACTCGCATGCGGTTTTTGTCTTTCCAGGGATTTACATTCGATTTTAATATCCTTTGATAATCCCGCAAGCTTGGTATTTGCCATAGCCTGGCTCACCTGGACCGGATCGATATCAGAACCCACAATTATACAATTCAATTTGGAAGAAATGGCCGCCTTTGCTCCTCTTTTAATATCGTCCCAGAGTTTTTGATCAAAGTTTTTCCAATTGAAAAATCCAAAACCCTTGCGGTTTAATCCGGGGGCGATATTTTTGGCCAAAAGCCCGGCTTCGATTACAAAGGTACCCGAGCCGCACATAAAATCAATAAAAGCGGACGATCCATCCCATTCGGAAATTCTGATTATTCCTGCCGCCAGGACTTCGCTCAAAGGCGCTTTTCCGCTTTCTTTGCGGTATCCGCGATGCGAAAGCGGACCGCCGGAACTATCAAGCGATAAAGTCGCGGTCTTCTTTTTTATATGAACGTTGATTCTAATATCGGGATCGGTGGCATCGACCGAAGGACGTTTTCCATGCCTCTCGCGAAACCAGTCAACTATGGCATCCTTGGCCTTCTGAGCCACAAACATAGAATTTGAGAACTCGGAATAATTGATAACGGCATCAATCGCGATTGTCTGATTGACATCCATATAATCCGCCCAGTTGATTTGTGAGACATTATGATATAATTCACCGGCCGACCCGGCTTGAAAGCGCTTTAATGGTTTTAAAATTCGGGTAGCGGTGCGGCACAGCAGATTTGATTTGTATAATATTGATTTATCTCCGAAAAAACGAACTGATCTTTTCATCGGGGTGATGCCGGTCGCGCCGATTTCCAATAACTCATTGGCCAATACCTCTTCGAGACCAGACAGAGTTTTGGCGATCAGTTCACCGCCAATATTTTTTGTTTGTGGAGTTGTCAATTTTCGGATATTTCCTTCCCGGTAATATTCACTCAATGTTATATTGGTGCATCGCCATTTTTTTTATAATTGTCTTTTGTATTTTTTCTCGGCTTAATTCATCACCGGTATTTCTATCTAATTTTACAAGATCAAACTTCAACTCAATGGCTTCATACTTATCGGGAAGATAAACCGGTTCGGCTTCGACCTGATCGCACAGCCGGTTTTCGAATATGGAAGATTTGAGATGCGCATCTCCGAAATTCCAGGGGATAAGTTTAGGATAAATCGCGTTTTCATTATCGGGCAAAACCAGGCGCAATGAGTCAATTCTCAATAATGGCGTTTCATTCTGCTCAAGTGATGGCGAGATAGTTTCTCGGGCGGTGACTTTTAGTTTCACGTCAAATGAATCCACTCCCAATACATTACCGATTTGGAAAGCACGCATAATCATCTCAATATCATACTCGTCAATTTGCGTTCTCCAATCAGAGTCAGAAAATTCATAAAATTTCACCAAAGTATTAGAGCAAGCGCAAAGGAGAATTAAAAAACAAAAAACAAGTATACCGCGAAAACGCATACGAATCCCTTTTAATTTATTTAAGTAGTATGGATTTACATTATAATGAGATACGATTTTTCGTCAAGGTTTTCAATAGCAATATCAATCATTTTTATCGCGACGAGAGATTCCTATGACATTGGGCAATTGAGACACCAAACCCTCGTTATTATTAATTGTAAGACCTGTCGAGAATCCACCTGAAAGATTGATCTCATATTCATCCATTTTAAGAAACATCTGGGCTTGAATACCGCCTTCCAGATGTTGAGCGGCAACCAAATCAATCGGCAGGGCTAAAAGGCGTTTATTGAAATCATACATAGGCACTTGCTCGCTGCAAAAAATAAACAAGGCATTACCATGGGAATCTTCGGCAAGGGCCGCTTCCGCCCATTTTCTGGTTTGCGGTTCCCATCGATTTTCTCGTTTATTTTTGATTAGTCGCAGGTTTTGAATGACACAGGCATAGTCCGACATAATTGAGTCAAGACTGATTTCATCAAGATCAAATATTTTAAACTTCGGCAAATCATTATCAAACGGTTCAAAGGCCGCTACAGATAAATATTTATTGCGACGGGAAGAATTTACATGCTCGAAGGATTTCAAATAGCCAATATGGGTTTTATAGTCAATATCAAACATGCCGCCATTGATCGCGGCCGTTAAATTATATTTTTCGCACCATTCGCGGGCGGTGGAACCTTTCGTTTGGCCGATCTCGGAGATAGAAAGTACTTTGAAATTCCAATTTTGGGGATTTATTCGGATGATCGTAATAGATGAATCGGTTTCGCCTTCGATCATTGAAAAATTGGCGACTTCCAATCCTTCATCAATTTTCTCCCAAATAGTTTCGGACGCAATTGGAGTAGTTCCACAAGCAAATGAGAGAATGCAGAACAGGAAAAGGTAATGATAAAAGTTTACTCTCAAGTTGAGCCTATTCCACTGTAACGGATTTTGCCAGGTTACGCGGCTGATCGACATTACAACCACGCAGGACAGCCATGTGGTAGGCCAAAAGCTGCAACGGAATTACGGCCAAAAGCGGCGTGAAACACTGCCTGATCTCCGGGATATATATGACATGATTCACCCTTTCGGCGATTTCGGTATCGCCCTCGGTGGCGATCGCGATTACCTCGCCGTTGCGGGCTCGAACCTGGGCGATATTGGACATTACTTTATCGTAGATTGAGTCTTTGGTGGCGATGACCACGGCAGGCATATTTTTATCAATCAAGGCGATCGGACCATGCTTCATTTCCGCGGCTGGATAACCTTCGGCATGGATGTATGAGATTTCTTTCAATTTCAAGGCGCCTTCAAGAGCCACAGGAAAATTCGCGCCACGACCCAGATACAAAAAGTTGGAGTGCTTGTAATACGTTTTCGCAATTTTTTGGATTTCGTTTTCATTAGATAGTATTTTTTGTATTTTTTCCGGGATAGATTCCAGCCCTTTGATCATTTCCCGTCCGGTATGAACCGACAAATTACGCATCCGCCCCAGCAGGATTGTAATCAGAGACAGAACCATTATCTGGGATGTGAAGGCTTTGGTTGATGCCACGCCAATTTCTGGCCCGGCATGAATATAAACACCGCCGTCTGATTCCCGCGCGATGGTTGAGCCGACGACATTGACTATTCCGAGGGCTTTGGCGCCTTTGCGCTGAGCCTCCCGCATTGCCGCCAGCGTATCGGCCGTTTCTCCCGACTGGGAAATTACCAGAACCATTGTTCCCTCATCAATAATGGGAGCGCGATAACGGAATTCCGAGGCGTACTCGACTTCTACCGGGATACGAGCGTATTCCTCAATTAAATACTCTCCTATCAACGCGGCGTGCCAGGAAGTTCCACAGGCGGTGATAATTATTCTCTTAATTTTGGAGAGATCGTCAAGATGATCGGTCAACCCGCGCAATCTTGAAATTCCTTCCTCAAAATTCAGGCGGCCGCGCATGGCGTTTCGGAGCGTTTCCGGCTGTTCATGTATTTCCTTATGCATGAAATATTCAAATCCGGCCTTTTCAATCATCTCAAGCGACCAGCCAATTTCTTCGGCCTTCCTCGTTATTTCAACATTTTCAACGGTTGAGATATGATAATTACTGGCGGTTAATGTGACGATTTCTTTATCCTCAAGATAGACAACTTTCTTTGTATGGCGAAGCAGCGCCGCGGCATCGGACGCGACAAAATTCTCGCCTTCGCTGATGCCTAATAAGAGCGGCGCTCCGTTTCGGGCGGCGACAATTTTTTCCGGGGTGCGGGCGTCAATAACCGCGATGGCGTAAGTACCTTCGACATGGGTCAAAGCCATCCGGACGGCATCGGTCAAATTACCGTTATAATAAAGACTGATAAGATGAGCGATTATTTCCGTGTCTGTCTCGGAAATAATTTTATGGCCTTCTCCTTCGAGAGCTTTGCGCAAAGCCCGATAATTTTCAATTATGCCGTTATGAACAACGGCAATGTTTCCGGTATCATCAAGCTGCGGGTGGGCGTTGATATCACTCGGCTCGCCGTGCGTTGCCCATCGGGTATGCGCGATTCCGGTTTTTCCGGTAAATGATTTATCACGCAATAAATTTTCCAGCATTTCGACTTTGCCGGCCGTTTTTTCATTGATTAACCCGGTTCCTTCAATTAAAGCGATTCCAGCTGAATCATATCCCCGATATTCAAGGCGTTTTAATCCATCAATGAGAATCGGTGTTGCTATTTTATCTCCGACATAACCGACGATTCCGCACATGCCGTCACCTTTATTTTAATATTTTCCTTACCGATGCGACTAATTTACGCGCCAATGCCGGCGTTCTGGCTTCGGCTATCAATCTATATATCGGCTCCGTGTTGGATTTTCTAATCTGAACCCAGCCGCCTTCCAAATCAAATCGGAGGCCGTCCCTGCGGTCAATTTTGAGCTTTCCAAAAGATAATCTTAATTCTTTTTCAACTCTTAATATTTTACGCTCAAATAAAGGCGGAAGTGGAGCTTTCTTTTTTATATTTTGATAGGCAGGAATAGTTCCTGCCAGTACGCTCAGTCTTTTTCCTGATTCTGCCAGGTAAGAACAAATTATTGCCGCCGCCACGAGGGCATCCCGGCCGTAATGACATTCCGGCAGGATAACCCCGCCATTGCCTTCTCCGCCAATAACCGCCTTCCTCCGCCGCATTTCCGCGATAACATTGGCTTCGCCGACCGGACTCATATATACCTTATTGCCCATCATTCGCGCGATGTCCACCGTCGCCAAAGAGGTCGAGAGATTGATTGCCACCGAACCCTTCTTTTTTCTTAAATAATAAGCAACCGCCAGAGATAGAGTCAATTCTTCGCCAATTGGCTTTCCATTTTCATCAACCAGGGCCAATCTGTCGGCATCAGGATCACAGGCCAGCCCAACATCGGCCTTATACTTTTTCACCCATTTCCCCAACTGAGATAAACTCTCGGGAACAGGCTCCGGCTTGCGGAAGAAATCACCATCACCCTTGCAATTAAGCCTGATAACCTGAACTCCCAATTTCTCCAATAACCTGGGGAGAGCTTCGGATCCGGCTCCGTTAATAGCATCGACGACGACTTTCAACCGAGCCTTTTTTATCTTTGGCTGATTAATCGATTTAATTTTCAGTACTTTTGATATATGTCTCTTAATCGCCTCACTATCGAAAACTATCTTGCCAATATTATCATGAGCGGCAAGTGGTATTTCTTTTCCTGACCTTAATATCTTCTCGAGACGATTATATTGGGCCTTGGTGATAAATTCACCCAGATTGTTGAAAAACTTAAGCGCATTCCACTCGGCCGGATTGTGGCTGGCCGTAATCGCAATTCCGCCCGCGGCTTTATGGTGAACCACTTCCAATTCAACAGTCGGCGTCGGGACTATGCCCAAATCGACAACGTTACAACCGGTCATCGCCAAAGTGGAACATACAAGTTGAGAGAAATACTGCCCGGATGGGCGACTGTCACGTCCGACAACCACTTTTCCTTTTTTTAAAAAATAACCGAAGGCGGCAACATATTTAACCACCGTAAACGGTGTTAAAGATTGTCCAACAATACCCCTGATTCCCGAAGTCGATTTCATCAAAGGCGCTTTTTTCAAATGTCCTCCTTGAGTCGAACCCTAAAAATAAAGATTCCCCTGTAATTAGCCAACTATAATATACTCCGACAGGAATAAATATATCAAAACAAGAATACGCATTTTTTTGCATATTTCACATATTAAAATCTCATTTCCGTTGCTATTAAGAATTCCCAATGAGTTGTACCAGCTTTACTTAGTTATTTAAGGAAAGCCGGGCATAACCCTTGCGATTATCGCCCGGAGGCAAAAATGAAGAAATGTTTAGTATATTTGATAGCAGTATTTGGAATGTCAATCTTTTGTGGGACAGTAATGGCCAAATCATATCCGAGGGACGCGAGATTCAAAGAACTGTCCTTTCATAAGGACAAGTGGTATTTTATCGATCACAAGAACTGGTATATAAAGGCTCCCGATAAATGGACTCATTTTATGGGCAGTCGGGCCGTGGCGGAGGTTACAGCCGCCGCTATTAACGATAAAACCTGGGGCAGCGTAATTGCCCTTGGCTTTGGACTTCTCAAGGAAGTTGATGACGGCTACCGAGAAGGCTGGTCAAAACGCGATATATATATGGATGTTGGGGGAATAACGTCGTTTTTATTGATGCCGGAAAAGATTGAATTCCTGGCATATTACGACAATTCCGCTATCATGTTTAAAATGAGTTTTATCATAGATTAAAAATCAGAATATAATCAAAAAATAAAAAACCGGCTTATTCATCAGCCGGTCTTTTGTGTATGCGGTATCAGGCGATACAGATGGGGTTTGATTTTACAATAAATCCTTTTTAATAATTCCCTTGTCTCCATTTAACAAAGCCACACCATCCAAAATTGCCGATAGCGTTTACTTTTTATTCTCGGAACTCTGTTTATTTTTCCTTTTCAATATTATAGGAACTGGAATCAAAAAAAACAAAGCTACCAGTCCGACCGCTATTATATTGTTTGTAGATCCGATATCCATATTCTCTCCTGCCTGTTCAGTATACATTAGACAGGAGAACTTTATTCAAAGTTGCCGAAAAAATTCTTAAAAAATGTTAAAAAGGGATGGATTGATAATATGCGATAGATAAAAGAGCGATCTTATTTACTAAGATATTCGCCTGAAAATCGCTCCTATTCCAAGAGAATCAACTATGCGCAAATAGAAGCATTACTTCGATTTCATCTTCTGAGCCAGCTCCCAGAGATTGACGTATGATGAATCAATGGTGAAGATTTCATGAATCATTGAACCGTCGCCGTTAAATTCTCCGGTTGCCCCATAATTGAATTTCTGGACAAACACGAGGTAATCGTTAACAATCGGTGTCTGCAATTGACAAAGCCCCTCGACAAATGTCTCTTTGGCGGGATAACGAGCCGATTCAAAATCATAAATTGTTTCCCATTGGCAATCGCCCTTATCCAGGATATACATGTAACGGCGCCAGACTTTTTCCATATCGCCGCCGCCGGAACGGGCCATGATAAACCGGGATGAATCGGGGAAAAGGTAACTGCCATCGAGATTGACCGCGGCGTCGAGATTCGGGAAATTCTCTCCAACGCACATAAGGCGAATGTTCTCTCCTTCAACTTTCCATTTGGTCATAATAGCGCTGACTTTTTGCCTGCTTTTGACATCGACCAATGATGCATAAATGATTCCTTCGTCGGAAATCTCCAGTGTTGCCTGGGCCATATAGGTGTACCATGGAGGTAAGCCGAAAAATTTCCCCTGCTCATCCGGAAACTCGCCGATTTTATTGATATACTCCATCGGTTCGAGTTCGTTCCAGCCGGAGATATCGAACGCGGTGAATGATCCTGATACTTCATCAAACGTGCCAATGAAATATTTGAGGCTCTCTTTGGCGATGACAATTTCGGCACCAGCTGTGGTACCCGAATCGGTTTTCTGATCCGATCCGCAGGCAGCTAAAAGAAGGATAGCCGCCAACCCTGCAAAAATAATTTTTCTCATGGGGATAATATATGCTATGGGTTCAATTTTGTAAAGAGAGACGTTAATAACAAATTTAGCTCTCTTGACTTGAAAAACAATTGCCCTATATTCTATTCATGCTTTTGGCAATCGACATAGGCAATACCAACACCGTTGTCGGGGTGTTTGAAAACGGGAATCTCATTGGAGATTTTCGGGTGGCATCGGCTCTAAACCTGACAATCGATGAAGCGGGGCTTTTTATATCATCGCTTTTTCACCATCATATTGATGCCGAATTAAGCCAGGTCAGGCGTGTCGCTATCTGTTCGGTGGTGCCACATTTGACTGATATATATCATAAAATGATTCTCAAGTATTTCAATCTCGAACCGCTGGTGATATCGTCTAAAATAAAATTGCCAATCAAAATCGATTATCCAAAACCGGACGAAATCGGGGCCGACCGGCTGGCCAATGCCGCCGCCGGATTTGCGCGCTTCAAAACCGGACTGATTGTTGTCGATTTGGGGACGGCCACGACTTTTGATGTTATTTCTGAAGATGGCTCATATATAGGAGGCATAATAGCTCCGGGACCGGAAACGGCCGGCGCGAATCTAGCCAAAAAAGCGGCGCAACTGTTTGAAGTCGATCTCACAAAACCGGATTCGGTTATCGGGAAATCGACCGCCCACGCCATTAAATCAGGCCTGCATTTCGGCACCGTCGGGATGATTGATTATATAGTGGAAAAGATATTTGAGGAGACCGGAAATCAATACGCAGTCGTTGCCACTGGCGGGGCTGCAAATTCGTATGTGTCTGATAGTAAATATCTTAGTGAATATTTACCGACTCTGACACTGGAGGGAATTCAAATCATCGCCAATTGTAATTCCTAACAAAAATTTAAGGAACTTTTGGCAAAACTCACAGTTTAAAGAACTTATCAGAAATCGCTTGACAATAATTAGGCGATTCTTTTTATTGCTCATCTGTTAGCACTCACCTACGACGAGTGCTAAAAGGATAAAATAAAATTAAAGAGAGCTAGTACCTATAAAGGAGGATGTAACATGGCAGTAAAACCGTTGGCCGATAGGGTTTTGATTAAACCGATCGAAGCGGCAGAAGAAAAAAAGGGCGGAATTATAATTCCTGATACCGCCAAGGAAAAGCCGGTGCGGGGCGAAGTTATAGAAGTCGGCACTGGTCGCCAGACTGAAGAGGGTAAAGTCATCCCGATGACAGTCAAAAAAGGCGACAAAATTTTGTATGGTAAGTATTCCGGAACGGAAATCTCAATCGATAATGAAGAGATGCTTATCATGCGTGAATCTGATGTTCTGGCCATTATTAATTAAATAAGGAGTGATAGAAATGGCAAAAATTATAGAATATGATGCGAAAGCCCGCGAAAAATTGCTCAAAGGTATCGACCAGCTGGCTAACGCCGTTAAGATTACTCTGGGACCGCGCGGCCGCAATGTCAGCATAGATAAAAAATTCGGCTCTCCGACGATTACCAAAGACGGCGTTACCGTCGCCAAGGAAATCGAACTGGAAGATCCGTTTGAAAACATGGGTGCCCAGATGGTCAAGGAAGTTGCTTCCAAGACTTCCGATGTTGCCGGTGATGGCACCACGACCGCGACCGTTCTGGCCCAGGCCATCTACAAAGAAGGCGTCAAACATATCACGGCCGGAGCCAATGCTATGGCTGTCAAGCGCGGAATCGACAAAGCCGTTGAGGCCGCCGTTGAGAGTATAAAAAGCCAATCCAAGCCGGTTTCTGGCAAGGAAGAAATAAGCCAGGTCGGCGCGATTTCGGCTAACAATGATAAATTCATTGGCGACAAAATTGCCGAAGCGATGGAAAAAGTCGGCAAAGACGGCGTAATCACCATCGAGGAATCCAAAACCGCCGAAACTTATATGGATGTCGTTGAAGGGATGCAGTTCGACCGCGGTTACCTGTCACCTTATTTCGTGACCAATCCCGATGCGATGGAAGCGGTGCTTGAAGATGCTTTGGTTCTCATTCATGACAAGAAAATCTCGAACATGAAAGACCTTCTGCCGGTTCTTGAAAAAATCGCTCAGTTGGGCAAACCCCTTTTGATTATTGCTGAGGATGTCGAAGGCGAAGCCCTGGCGACTCTGGTCGTCAACAAACTGCGCAATACCATCAAAGTCTGCGCCGTCAAGGCTCCCGGATTTGGCGATCGCCGCAAGGCAATGCTTGATGATATCGCGATTCTGACGGGCGGCCGGGTAATCTCCGAAGAAGTCGGATTCAAACTCGAAAACGCCGTCGTCGAAGATCTTGGTAACGCCAAGAAAATCGCCGTCGACAAAGATAACACAACGATTGTTGAAGGTGCCGGATCGACCGATGAAATCAAGGCTCGCATCGATAATATCCGCAAACAGATTGAAGACACTACCTCCGATTACGACTGCGAGAAATTGCAGGAACGCCTGGCCAAGCTGGCTGGCGGTGTGGCCGTTATCAATGTCGGCGCGGCGACTGAAACCGAAATGAAGGAAAAGAAAGCCCGCGTCGAAGACGCCCTGAACGCTACTCGCGCCGCAGTTGAGGAAGGCATCGTTCCCGGTGGCGGTGTCGTTATGCTTCGCGCTATCAAGGCGGTGGAAGCCTGTGACAAATGCGAAGGCGATGAGAATATCGGCAAATTGATTATCAAACGCGCTCTCGAAGAGCCGCTTCGCCAGATCGCTCATAATGCCGGTGTCGAGCAGTCAATCGTTGTCAGCAAAGTTCGCGACCAAAAAGGCGGCTTCGGTTACAACGCTCAAACCGACGTTTATGAAGATCTCTTCAAAGCAGGTGTCATCGACCCGACTAAGGTCGCACGCTCCGCTTTGGAAAACGCTTCCTCCATTGCCGGTTTGCTTCTGACCACCGACTGCATCGTGGCCGACAAACCGGAAAAAGATAAACCGGGTATGCCCGATATGAGCGGCATGGGCGGCATGGGTGGCATGGGCGGCGGCATGTACTAAGCTGTCTCCTGAATTACTCAGGACGACTTACATTGATTGTACATCTTGGAAGGGGATGGCATTGCAAAGTGCCATCCCCTTTTTTCTGAGTAACAAGGATTTAAAGGAGAAAAGATGGATATTTTTAAATCAATTGAAAAGGCTGGAAAGTTAGCAATCGAGTCTAAGCGCATGGATTTGCATGAAGAACTTCTTGATGTTAGGAAAGAATTCAATGAGATACAGGATAAGAATCTTAAATTGATTGAAGAGAATAATTCGCTCAAAGAAAAATTGGAAATACAAGCAAATGTTATTTTTGAAAACGGATTGTGTTGGCTGGAAGGCGATTCCAATACTAAGGAGGATAAAGCACTATTATGTAGTAACTGCTATCAAAGTGATGGGAAAATAATGCGACTATCTATTAAGCCTCGTAAAAATGGCAGGGTGTCTGCGCAATGTACAGAGTGTAAGAACCATTATGTTTTAAATGAAGGCAAGCCTTTTTCAGGTTTTGAAGTTGATCCATATGGCGGGTAATCCCCCTGGGTGCGGAAACCGTGCCACACTATTTTTATTGCATTTGTCATTGCGAGCGAACGCAGTGAGCGTGGCAATCTATGGGCTTGGGATAATAAAGAACAGATCGCCACGTCGGCCTTTGGCCTCCTCGCGATGACGAGTATTATTTTCTGGATTCCCGACTCGTTCCATTAAAACGGAACTCTCGAGAATGACAAGGATGAATGCTGCGTCTGCAATAATGGTCATTGGATAAATTGTGGGCGGCAGACGTCCTCGTCTACCTCATTTTTAGTAGGGATGAAGCCCGCCGGGTTTCATCGAGAAAATTAATATCCCCGCAAAGCGGGGATGGCAGGAGCCCTATGGGCTCCATCCCTCTGTTTTCACTAATGTAATTCTATCCGGGTGCGGAAACCGTGCCACAGTATTTTTATTGCATTTGTCATTGCGAGCGAACGCAGTGAGCGTGGCAATCTATGGGCTTGGGATAATAAAGAACAGATCGCCACATCGGCCTTTGGCCTCCTCGCGATGACGAGTATTATTTTCTGGATTCCCGACTCGTCTCCCGCTGGGCGGAACGCTCTCGGGAATGACAATAACAAACGCTTGTTTTCAATAGGGATCGCTGAATAGATATTTTCCGGCGTAATGCAACAAATAAAAATACCCCTTCAATTGCTGAAGGGATTTTTTTATTATACTTGATTATTATTTCAATTTCTAATTAGGGGGATTTTGATTTATTTTCTTGGTGACGCCTGCATCATCGTTAAACACATTTAATGCGGGAGGAGCCGAACAAACGCCGGAATTACATAAATATCCCGGAGGACATTGATAACCACACATCCCACAGTTATTTTCATCAGAATTTGTATTGACACATTGCCCGGCACAATTGGTCAATCCTGTTTGGCAATTCAAAACACAATTACCATTTTGGCATATATACCCCGGAGGACATGAGTTACCGCAATTACCGCAGTTATCTTCATCATCCACAAGATCCACGCACTGGCCGCCGCAATTAACCATACCAGTAGGGCAATTCAATTCACAGTTACCACTGACGCAGATATAGCCCGGAGGACATGAGCTGCCGCAAGAGCCACAGTTATCCTCATCGTTAAGAATATCAACGCATTGACCGCCGCAATTAACCATACCAGTAGAGCAATTCAAAACGCATGCTCCGTTTTGACAAATATATCCCGGAGGACATTGTTGGCCGCACAAACCGCAATTATTTTCATCAGATGCCAGATCCACGCACTGGCCGCCGCAATTAACCATACCAGTAGGGCAATTCAATTCACAGTTACCACTGACGCAGATATAGCCCGGAGGACATGGGCTGCCGCAAGAGCCACAGTTGTCCTCATCGTTAAGAATATCCACGCATTGGCCGCCGCAATTAACCATTCCCGCGGGGCAATTCAAAACGCATTGGCCGTTACTGCAAATCTGTCCCGGAGGGCATTGGTGACCGCAGGAACCGCAGTTGTAAATATCGTTTGCCAGATTGACACAGATTCCCGCACAATCAATGTATCCCATAGGGCAGGCGTTACAGTTTGGGCTGGGGTCGGGACCGCCCTTAAATACAAGGTTGATTAGATATACGGCATCACCGATATTGGTGTCGCCGTCGCCGTTGGCGTCACCGCAAGTGGTATCGCCAAGCACGCAGACCGGAACACACAAAACCCAAAATACGATTAATAGAAAATAATTTCTTGGATGTAAATACTTAGTCATGGCTTCCTCCAAAGTATGATTAGCATTTTTAGCCCCGCAATGAAAAAGTAATAAACAGGTGTATGAGGACAAGATAAGTCTTTATTACAATACGTCAAGGATTAATTATTGAGCGAAGACAAGAAACAACGTCACCATCAAATACATCAATTTATTTCTTTGATAATCCGGCAACATCATATATAATATTTCATGTAAATATATGGGGGCGCAAATTTGGGGAGGATGCTTTGAGATATTTCTTTATTGTTTTCATATCATTTTTTATTTTGGCAGGATTCGGCCAAAATAAAAAAATTGCAAACATCAAAGAACAACCGGCGGGAAATAAACAAGAAAAAGCTGGGGAGACTCCATCTGCGGAATCGGAGGCAATCCCTGATTCGGCAGATTTTATCAATGTCGGAAAATACCCGGAACAAATTTATGAAGAGGTTCCTGAATTTCCAGAGAGAGGATTAAATGCTAACATAAATGCCAAAATTATTATTGAGGCATATATTGATGAAACTGGAAAGGTGTTGAAAGCCCACGCACTCAAATGCACATCACCGGGTTATGGATTTGAGGAAGCTTCTACGACGGCCGCATACAAATGTACATACAAACCTGCTCGGAAAAACGGCAAACCAATAGGTTGCTGGATCAGTTATGTTGTTCATTTTATTGGAGATCCCAATAAGCCGTCGGCAACATTGAATTTTGAGCATCTATCCAATATGCCTACTCATCAAAACGTGGTTCCTTCAACAAACTGGCCGCCTCCGCCGGATTCTATTCCAGTCGATGAGCTTCCACAACCATTCCAACTTGTTAAACCGGAATACCCACAATCGGCATCCCCGGATAAACCAGATGCCACGGTTACTCTGGCGGTATATATAAGTTCATTGGGACATGTAAAAAAAATCGAAATAATCACGTCCGATAATCCTTCTAATAGTTTTAGTGACAATGCATCGGAAGCTGCCAAGAAAACTCAATTTTCTCCAGCCAAAAGAAATGGAATAAAAATAGGCACTTGGGTGTATTATGATGTGATCTTCAATAAACTATCGGGAGTGAGTGTGGGGGAAATCAAGCAATTATTCTCCAATACAAAAGAGGAATTGACTGCCTCTAAAGATGGTATTATTTCTCCGGATGAATTTGTTGCAGTTGATGTAGTGCCCGAACAGATTTATGAGGAAATTCCCGAGTATCCATCAAAAGCATTGGAAAAGAAAATTACAGGATTTGTTATTGTTGAAGTTTTTGTAGACGAGAATGGAAACGTTAAAAAAGGACAGGTTAAATCTTGTCAGCCTAAGAATTGGGGTTTTGAACAAGCAGCGACAAATTCGGCTTATAAATGCAAATATAAACCGGCGTTGCGCGATGGGAAACCGGTTGGCGTTTGGATTTAATATAGATTAAGCTTTAAAATTTGACTGTCATAACTTTCCCCCCAAAAAAAATACCCCGGCCGAACTCGACCGGGGTGTGGTTATTTTTCTGTCACTGTATGCTACATAGGTTTGACATTGACAGCTTCGGGGCCATTACGTCCCTCGCCAAGTTCAAACTCTACCTTCTGGCCGTCTTCCAGCGTCCGGTAGCCATCGCCGGTGATGTTAGAAAAATGAACAAACAGATCTTCCCCCCCTCCTTCGGGAACAATAAAACCGTAACCCTTGGAGGTGTTAAACCACTTCACAGTACCTTGATTCACAGGTAACTCCTTGAGGCCCGCAGTAACCCGCAGACCAATACATTATTCTTCCCTCAAAATAACTGATGCATGTCCTTGAGGGCGTAAGGGACCACACATATTCTTAACTAACAAGAAAATATATTTTTCGAATATGTCAAGCAGACATTTTAACAAAATCAAATATATTTCGTTGCCGCAACATGTTAGGGGAGTCAAAAATGCTCGAATTATACCACCATATTATGTCCAATAAATTGCTTTATCAGGGTTTTTGGACTACTGCAGCTATACGCATACTATTCCGCTTCGGTTTTGAAAACTTCAGGCAATCATAGAGATTGATTAGTTTGAACCCCGATGCCCAGCTAACTGCTCTGACCTCGGTGGCTGTATAACCTCGTTCGGCGTGAATCTCGTCAAATCTCTCCCAGATATTTCCTTTGCGGACAAAAAATGTTGCTTTGACTTCGGCCTGTTTGGCTCTCGGGTAATAGCAGTTTTTCCAGATCCACGCGACATCATTGGTTTCATCGGCGTAGATTTCGGACCCCCAGAGAACCTTCATGGCCTCGGGCGTATTGACATCGAAAATAAAGTATCCGCCGGGATAAAGAGCGCGGTGAACGCAGGTGAATACTTTTTTTAATTCACCAAGGGAAAGGACATAATTGAGCGAGTCAAAATAGCAAGTTACCAGATCGACCTGTTGGGGAATTGAAAAAGATGTCATTGGTGATTGTGACAATATAAGTTTCACTTTTTCCCTTTTTTCTTTTTGGCCGGCCATTGTTAGCATATCAGCCGAGGCGTCGATTCCGAAGACCTGCATATTTTCCTTCGCCCACATAACTGCGGCGGTTCCGGTACCGCACGCCAATTCGAGAATCGATTTTGGGCGATAGTGAAGACGGGATAGGATGCGCTTCGTATAATAAAACATTTTGACCGAAAAATTATCCCATTCGATTTTATCGTAAATATGAGCGAATTTACTATACGTTGACATTATCTCCTCCACCTGAACCATTAATACACTATCGCATCATGGGAAAATATCTGACTGAGGGAAGAAAAGCAATCATTGTTGTGTCCAATTCGGATTTTGATTCATAAGGCCGAGTCCGCGAACTGTGCAAATGTTACACAGGGCCGATTATTGGCGTGAAATTTTTTAAACGATTGACATAAAGGATATTAAGAAATCACCGATAAATTTATCAGATTATAAAATAATCAAAAGGAGAGGTCGTGCATCTTTTTTGTATGGCCAAACTTTTTTCACAACTCATGAAAGGAGTTACACATGGCGACACGGCGTAAAACTAGAAAGGTTCGCCCAATGGTTCGCAGAACTCGCGTCAAGAAGGTTGCTCGAGTTTGGACTCGCGAAGAAATTTCATTCCTGCGCAAATACTATCGCTTCCACGATACTTCATGGTGCGCGCGTCAGCTTGGACGTACAGTGTATTCCGTACGTTACAAAGCCTGTGATTTAAGCATTCGCAAGGCTAATCCATCCAATTGGAAAAACCCACCTAAAGTCAAGATGGCTTTCGGTCACAAAGTCACACCGACCACCCGTCGGAAAACGACTCGCGCCAAGAAAAACACTCGTTGGGCTGCCACACGGAAAAACAATCGTCGTTCCCGCTGGTAAACCGATATAGGGTTTTGCAATAAAAGCGGCCCGATAATGGGTCGCTTTTTTTTTGAATATTTTTCGCAATAACATGTACATTAAATAACTAAACTGCAACTTTTGTGATACTTATTCGTTAAAAGCGATTGCCGGGCATTATTGACTTTGTAAATTAATTGCGTATCATTTAGGGCAGGATATTATTGGTTCTTTGAAAATTGAATCTGTGTTCTCACGCAGATTCGTTTCGAAATTTGGGGGTGACCATGTTTCGACGGATCAGGTGGGGAATTGTCAGCGCGCCGAGATTGTCGGATACTCTCGTAAACTATCTGGCAACCTTTAATAATTGGCGAATATGATTATGCCATGGCTGCCTAGTTAAATAGCGCAGCTCGTCTTACCGGAAGTTATGCCTTCTACGTCCGGCTAAGGCGTCGAAAAAGAAGGCTCGGCTTTGCAAAGTCCGGATGCAGGGCTTAAATTTTCGGACTGGTTTATGGTCTTAGCCTGCCGTTTGGCTTGGCTGTAAATAAGATTTAATAGAACGGACACGCGCGTAGAAGATGATTTGACGCCTTTTTCGGACGGGGGTTCGATTCCCCCCACCTCCAATTTATGTAATTCATTACAACACAGTAAGTTAGGGAATACGAGAAGAGGGGTGGTTATCCAATTCCCCCATCCCTAGCAAAAATCTAGGCTATAACCTCAATAACTTAGAATAACTTAAAACCTCAGATGTCACGATTTTGTCACGGGATTGGCCTAGTAATTTTCCATGAGTTCGGCTAAAAAAAGCTTGTGCCAGTTAATTTTTATCAGTATAATATGTCGGTAATAATTTATATTTACCGACATATTAGGATAATGCGGATATAATTATGAAAATGGAAATTAGAAAAAAGATCATCCAGATTGTTAAGCAGCTTGGTATCGTTCGGCCAAGAGATATGGATGAATATGGCATACATCGTAAGTATATCCATATGCTATATAATCAGGGTGTACTAAATCGAATTGGACGAAGCCTCTATACCCTTTCTGAGACAGAGCCGTCTGAAAATAGAAGTATCGCCGAAGCCTGTAAACGGATGCCATCAGGAGTAGTCTGCCTGCTCTCGGCTCTCAGGTTTCATGATCTGACAACTCAATCGCCTTATGAGATCTGGATGGCTATTGACAATAAGGCTCGAAGCCCTAAAGAACTTGGTATTCCTATACGGATTGCGAGATTTTCCGGTAAAGTACTTACGTCCGGAATCGAACAACATAATATTGAAGGCGTTACCATCCGCGTTTATAATCCGGCGAAAACAGTTGCCGATTGTTTTAAATTCAGAAACAAGATTGGACTAGATGTTGCTCTCGAAGCTCTACGCGACTGTCACCAGTCTCGAAAATGTACGATGGATGATCTTTGGAAATATGCTAAAATCTGCAGGGTTGCCAATATCATAAAACCGTATCTCGAGTCACTGGTATGAGTAAAAAGAATTCTCATAATCTCGAGGTTTCGGTTCGTCAGCGCCTGCTAAATCTCAGCCGAGAACGTAATGAAGATTTTAATCTAATTCTGACACGTTATGCGGTGGAAAGATTCCTATATCGGCTATCAAAATCTAAACATGTAGACAGATTTATTCTTAAAGGTGCGATGCTAACCACCATTTGGATAGGCGAAGTGCATCGTCCAACTCGTGATCTGGATTTGCTCGGTTTTGGCGATCCGGAAGCAGAAGTTCTCAAAACAATTATGGCAGAAATATGTCTGGGAGATGTCGAAAGAGATGGACTTGAATACGAAGCTGACAGTGTTGAGATAGGGGAGATTCGTGAAAATCAGGCATACCCCGGACAGCGAGTGAAGATAAAGGCGAAACTCGGTAATGCCAGGATAAGAATCCAAATTGATGTCGGTTTTGGTGATGCAGTAACACCAAAGGCAAAAATCATTACTTATCCGGTATTGCTTGATTATCCGGCTCCGCGAATCCGAGCTTATCCCAAAGAGACCCAGATTGCGGAGAAATTACAATCAATG